>DATDHW010000053.1:0-27752 GCA_036521375.1 Candidatus Cybelea sp. | reverse complement strand
GGGGTCAGCTCCGCGCCAGTGGTGCACGAGGCGGGAAAGGCCCCGAACTTCAGGTAGGTGCTGCCGAGCAGATACGGAGTCATCGAGAAGTAGTTATTGCGCAGAAGATCGTGCGTGGGAACGCCGCCGATCTGCGCGGCTAGCTTCGCGCTTTTCGGGTGCGCGGCCAGAAATGCCGGGAGCTGGTTGCGCTCGATGGCGTTCGCCAGCACCTCGTATTGCGCGACATCGGAGATAAAGAACGCGGGGAAGTTTATCATGACGAAGTCTTGCGTCTGGCGCTCATCGTCGATCAGCTTCGGTCCGGGGACGCCGGTAAGTTTGATCGCCATGCCTCGCCCGTCGGGTACGCCGTCGGCGCGAATCTCGCCCGCTCCGTTCGAAAACCGGATCCATGCGCGATACGTCTTCGGCGCGGCGAATACACCGTGACGCAACGGAGGCGCGACGTTTGCGGCGACGCGAACGGTCGCGTGCACGCAGCCCTGGCCCTTGGCATGCGCGCCGCGCACGCCGTGCCCCGAGGTCTGATAGACGCGCGTAACGATTCGTTCGAACGTATCGACGATTCGCTGCATCGTCGCCGTTTCGCCGGAAGCCGCCGACTCGCCCGATGCGGTTGTCGCGTATGCAATCGGCGACGCGCCCGCGCATACGGCGAACGCGATCAGGCCGAGCATCCCTGCATACCGGAAAGGGGCCATCGTCGCTCGGCTAGTTTTGCATCGGCGGCACGAACTCTTTGTGGTAGGACGGCCGGTGCCGGCAGCGAAGGCGGATAGGTTCGATCACGGAGGGAGTTTAGCATGAGGTTGCCGCGACTTTTTTCAATCGCACTCTCGGCCTCGTTTGCGTTCGTAATCCTGCCCGCGCCCGCGAGCGCGGCGTACTGCGGCTCCGATGCCGACACGAACGCGGTGGAGAATTTGGCGCTTTTACACGGGGCGGCCGATGCTTCGCGGATCATGGACATCGTCGTGGTGCAGAGCTACGCCCGCGTCGATATCCAGTCGAAAGGGCGTCTCACCGAGTACTTCGTGCGGGACTGCGGCAGATGGCGCTTTAGCGGTTACGCGCTTCCCCAGGCGGCGCCCGCGGCCGTCGCCGCGCAGCTGAGCGGTTTGGTTACCCGCGATAAAGGCGGGACGCAGTGCCTGAATCCAGCCTTCGTCAATCATCCGAGCGGAGCCTAAAAGCGTTCGGGCGGCCCACCTAACCGCTCGGCCGTCGCACAGCGTTTTAAGCCGGTAGGCCCGGGGACAAAAAGGCCACGGCTGCTTCCAGATGTTTTCGGAGCCGGGCGTTGACGGACTCAATATATAATGATACTGTTATATAACAGTATGGTTAATAGTACGCACGTTCTGGAAAGAGGAAGAGCAACATGACCAACCAGCAAGTACCGTACCGGCCGATCGTGCCGGCTGCGGAGTGGCAGGCCGCGCTCGAAGAGCTGCTCGTAAAGGAAAAGGCTTTGACGCGGGCACGCGACGCCATGGCCGCACAGCGGCGCCGGATGCCGTGGCTTGCCGTAGAGAAAGCCTACACGTTTGACGGGCCCAAGGGCAAAGCGAGCTTGGTCGACGTATTCGAAGGGCGCCGTCAGCTGATCGTTTACCGCGCGTTCCACGAGCACGGAGTCTTCGGCTGGCCCGAGCACGCGTGCCGCGGCTGCTCGATGGTGGCCGATCAAGTCGCGCACGTCGCGCACCTCAACGCCCGCGACACCACGCTCGCGTTCGTCTCGCGCGCACCGCAGGGCGATATCGAGCGCGTGAAGACGCGGATGGGCTGGAAGATGCCGTGGTACACGATAACCGATAACTTCGACGCCGACTTCGGCGTCGACGAGTGGCACGGTACAAACGTCTTCTTCCGCGACGGCGAGCGCGTGTTCCGCACGTACTTTATCAATAGCCGCGGCGACGAGCAGATGGGGGGCACCTGGAACTACCTCGACGTGACGCCGCTGGGGCGCCAGGAAGCATGGGAAGACTCACCCGCAGGCTACCCGCAGAGCGAGCCGTACACCTGGTGGAACTGGCACGACAACTACGCGGCCGAGGCTTCGCCGGATCCCGAATGGAGCGCGGTCGTCGAGAACGCGAAAACGTCGTGACGATTCTGCTCGCGCACATCTCGGGCATGCCGGTCGAGGAGCTGCTCGGACCGTTTGGGAGCAGCGCCGTCGGGGCCGGGATGATGGCGTTGCTCGGCGTGCAGCGCGCGCTACTCCACATCCGCCGGCGGCGCCAGCCTCACGACAGCCTTTAATCTTCCGATGGTATGGGGGCGTCGCTTTCGATCAGGTTCTCCGAGCGAAGATCCGCCCAGAAGGCTCGCGGAATGCTCGTCTGGAGCGAGGTGTAGCCGGCGAGCACCTGTTGAGGACTCGAGCAGCCGACGACGATTGCAACCGCGACATCGGGCGCAAGCGAGAACTGCAAGGCGGCCGTGCGCAGGTCGACCCCGTAGCGCGCGGCAACCGCCCGCAGCCGGGCGCGCTTCTCGATCGCCTCGGGCGGGATCTTGTAGTTCTCCTTGCCGTAGTTGAAGCGGGCGCTGCCGCTGAGGAAGCCGGCGTTGAGCGACGAACCTACGACAAAGGCCATCCCGCGCGCGCGAGCCTTGGGAAAGACTTCGTGCAGCGCTCTTTCGTGATCGATTAACGAATACTGACGCGCCAGCAGGCACACGTTCGCATCGGCCACGTCCATCAGCTCGAGAATCGGTTCGGGTGAGTTGACGCCAAGCCCCCAGCCTTTGATCACTCCTTCGTCGCGCATCCGGCTGAGCGCCGGGAACGCGCCCGTGCGCGCGATTTCGAATTGCTCTTCCCACGGCCCGGGCAGCCACGGATTATCGGGCGAGAGGTCGTGAACGAAGACGACGTCGAGGGCGTCGACGCCCAAGCGCTGCAGGCTGTCCTCGATCGAGCGCTTGACGCCGTCGGCGCTGTAATCGTAGCGAAGATCGTTCGGGGAAGGAGTAAACGGAAAATACAGTTTGGCATGGTTGTCGCGCGACGCCGTCAGCAGCTTACCGACCTTCGAGGAAAGCGTGTACTCAGCGCGCGGCTGCTGGTGCAAAAACGCGCCCAGGCGGCGCTCGGCGAGCCCCAGACCGTACCATGGTGACGTGTCGTAGTAGCGCACGCCGGCGTTCCAGGCGGCCTCGATCGTCGCGTGCGCGACCCCGTCGGTGAGGTAAGCAAACTCATTGCCGAAGGGCACGCCCCCGAGGCCGAAGGGCTTGTTCGGAAAAATCTGCGACGCTTCCATGCGAAAGCTTATCCCCGCGCGGCCCGAAGGCCAAAACGAGACCGGATCTCGCCCTACTCTTCCCCGGCGTCTCCTAAAGAAAGCAAGAGTTTTCGCAACAGTTCGCCCAGTTGTAACTGCTCGCGCGCGCTCAGGCTGGAGAGCAGCCTTTCCTCGTTGGCAACGTGTTTGGGGGTAGCGGTGTCGATCTGCGCCTTCCCTTTTTGCGTCAGCCGGACCAGCATACCGCGACGATCGTTCGGATCGGGTCGTCGCGACACCAGGCCGGCTTCTTCCAAGCGATCGATGCGATTGGTCATCGCGCCCGAGGTGAGCATCATCTCGCGAAACAGCTCCGTGGGAGAGAGTTGGTACGGCGGGCCCGACCGGCGCAGGGAGGCAAGGACGTCGAACGATTCCGCCTGGAGCCCGGAGCGGGCGTGAGTCTCGTCGAGGCGTGGACGCAGCGCCGCCGCGGTTCGCTGGATTCGGCCGATCAACCCCATCGCTTTCGTGTCGAGATCTGGCCGCTCGCGTTTCCACTGCGCCAGTATTTGGTCGATCCGGTCCTGCATGTCTCGATGTTAAGACACTTGACGACCGCGTTCCTGTCTGATATCTTTACGTTAAGATGATTAAACTAAGGGTTCATGCTTTGGATCACGTGGTGCTCAACGTTACCGACGCCGAGCGCAGCCTCGCGTTTTACGCCGGTATTCTCGGCCTTCGCACCGAGCGAACGGACGAGTTCCGGTCCGGGCGCGTACCCTTTCCATCGGTCAGGTTCGACGCCCGTACGATCCTGGACTTTTTAGATCCCGCACACCGCGAGATTACGCCTCCGAATCGAAACCTCAATCACATCGCGCTCGCACTCGGAAATGCGCCGGCGGAGATCGCCGAGTTTCTCAAGCAGCGCGGCGTACCGATCGTACGCGAGATGACCGGCAACTTCGGAGCGCAGGGCGATACCGCGCATTCTTTCCACGTCCTCGATCCCGACGGCAATCTGCTGGAGCTGCAGGCGTACGAATAGCCCGTGCGCCGCCGTTAGCCGCGACTCAATGGAAACGAGACGTGAAGCAGCGGCGTGAAGGTGCCGCGGTCGATCGGGAGCGAGAGATGCTCCTGCACGATCAGCCATCTATCGCCGATCTTGCGGTAGACGTCGGTCACCCGCACCGTATAATCGAACGGCGCCCCGCCTTTGGCGTGTATTCCGGAGACGCGCTGCAGGCTGCGGCCGTAACCGATATCCCCGCTCACTTCAACGTCGAGATCGCTCATCGTCAAGTGCAGCGGTCCGCGGATCGCCGCGAACATCTGCTCAAACGCCTTGCGATACGCGTCCCAGCCAAAGTGCACGCTGGGCGGCCCCACGACGTCGAAGACGAATAGGGCGTCGCCGGGCGCGTAGACGCTCATCACGGCGTCGACGTTTTCCGCATTCATTGCGGTCGCGAATGTTTGCTCGAGCGTACGCAGCTGCGACTGGCTGCCGTCAGATGCGGCACGCGTTTGCATCGGCATCACCAGTAGTACGAATAAGCCTAAAAAAGCGAAAAGTCTGGGCATTGATTCCCCTCTCTGCGGGCGACCTACTCATGCGGCGGACGCTCGGCCGGCGCATCACGCGCTCCGTCCGTACTATACAATGAAGCCCTCGGTGCCGGTGCCAATGCTCCCGAGGACGGGGCCGCTTTGCTCATGCAAGGCTCTTACCCACGCGCGCCGGCGCGGCCGCTCTGCGTGAGAGATCTCGGGGTGCAGCCAAACCATCGGTCGCCTCAGTCATCCGGACGTGCGGGAACAGAGCAGGCGGTGTTACGCGGTTGTTGCGTCGAAGAAGAGGCCGATGGGTTCTAGGAGCCGCAGCGCGAGGGTCGCCGGGGTTCTCTATCTCGCGATCATCGCGATCGGCGTCACCGGGTTGCTGTACGTGCCGAGCGTCGTGTACGTTTCGGGAAACGCCGCGGCCACCGCGCACAGCCTCGTCGCGCACGAGAACCTTTTTCGCGCCGGCATCTTCCTCGAGCTCTGCGGCGCGACGCTGGAGATCTTCCTCGTGCTCGCGCTCTACGGGTTGCTCGGCGGCGTCGACCGCAGCTTGGCGATCCTCATGGTTATCCTCGGTTTGATGGACGTGCCGATTTTCTTCGTCAACGCGCTCAATAGTTTTGGCGCGCTGCTCTTCGCCGGCGGGGCCGATTTCCTCTCGGCATTCTCGGAGCCGCAGCGGCAAGCGATGGCCATGCTGTTCCTCAAGCTGCACCACGACGGTGAGATAGTCAACGAGGTATTCTGGGGACTCTGGCTGCTGCCGTTCGGCATGCTCGTCTACAAATCGGGCTTTCTTCCGCGCTTTCTCGGGGTCTGGCTGATTTTGAACTGCTTTGCGTATCTGGCGCAGAGCGTTGCCGGGATTCTTCTGCCGCAGTACGCGCAGACGGTCGCCAGCGTCGCGGCGCCCCTGCAGTTTGGAGAGATTGCGCTGACGCTGTGGCTGCTGATCATGGGGGTTAACGTGAAACGCTTAGGAGCACATGAAGGATGTAAAGCGAGGGGGTGCGCCTAGACGCTCCCTCGCACGCCGAGGCGATAGAGTAGATTACGCTTCACGTCGGGCCATTCGTGGCTCAGGATGCTGTACATCACGGTGTCGCGCGCCGTTCCGTTGCGGCGCCGCGAGTGGTGACGAATGACGCCGTCCTTCTTCGCTCCGAGTCGCTCGATCGCGCGCTGCGAGCGGAAGTTAAATGGATCGGTCCGGAAGCCGACCACGCCGGCGCTCAGCGTGTCGAAGGCGTGCTGCATCATCAGCAGCTTGCAGGCCGGATTGAGCAGCGTGCCCTGCAGCGAGCGCGCGTACCACGTGTATCCGATCTCGACGCGGTCGGCGTCGGCGATGATGTCGTGGTAGCGCGTGCTGCCGACGATCCGTCCGGTCTGCAGATCGCGAACGACCCACGGCAGCATGTGCCGCGCGCGCTCACCGGCGAGCGCGACCGCAATATAGGCGTCGACCTCTTCCGGGCGAGGAACGGCCGTAAACCACAGCTCCCAGAGATTACCGTCGGCGACGGCGGCACGCAAACCCTCGGCGTGGTCTTCGTTCAACGGCTCGAGGTGTACGCCGTACCCCTCGAGCAAGACCGGCTCAATCGGTTTCAAGCGTTTACGTTGACGGAATGCATTTCCCGCCGGCGACCCGGCAGGTCGCGATGACGGCCGGCGTCGAGCCGGCGGTAAACGGCGACCCCTTAATCGGGGTCAGCGCGCCGCTGCTGCCGATCTGATACGCCGAAATCGAACCAACGTTGCTGTTGCCGACATAGAGAAACTTGTCCGACGGGTCGACCGAACCGTAGCAGGCACCGGAGCCCGCCGCAAATGGCGAGCCTTTTATCAGCGTCAGCGCGCCGTTGCCGGCAATCTTATAGGCGTAGACGTTGCCGGAACTGAGATTTGGGACGAATACGAACTTGCCGTTGGGATCGACGACGATGCTACAGGGGCCGGCGCCCGAGGCGAACGGCGAGCCTTTAACCGCCGCGAGCGCGCCGCTGCTCGCGTCGATCGCGTAGGCCGAGACGTTGCCGGCGCCGTTGTTGCTGACGTAGGCGAACTTCCCTTTCGGATCGATGCCGACGCCAAACGCCGCGCTCCCGGCGGCAAACGGTGACCCCTTCACCGGCGCGAGCGCGCCGTTGCTTCCGATCTTATATGCCGAGACGTTATCCGAACCGGCGTTGGGGACGTAGACGAACTTACCCGACGGATCGGCCGCGATGTACTGCGCGCTGGTCCCGGCCCCGAAGGGTGATCCTTTCACCGCCGTCAGCGCCCCGCTGCTCCCGATGGAAAACGCGGAAACGTTGCTGTTGCTGCTTTGGCCGGCGTTGGAGACGAACGCGAACTTCCCGGTGGAATCGACGGCCACACCCGACGGCGACGTCCCGCCCGCAAACGGCGAGCCTTTGAGTTGTTTCAATGCGCCCGTAGACGCGTCGATGGTGAAGGCGGAGACGTTCGCGGAGCCGGCGTTGGAGGCGTACGCAAACTTGCCGCTCGGATCGACAACCACGCCCGAAGGATTGGCGCCGGCATTAAACGGCGAGCCTTTCACCGGCGTCAGCGCGCCGTCGCTGGCAATTTTATAGGCGGAGACATTGGTCGAACCTTCGTTAGCCTCATACGCAAACTCGGCGCCGGCGTCGGGGAAGGGTTCGGGTCGCGCGAGCGCCCGGTTCTGGCTCAGGCCGGTGCTCGGAAGCGCGGCGTTGGAGCCTCGCAATCCGCTGTTCGAACAGGCGGAGAGCAGCGCGACTGCGGCGAGCACCGAGATGGAATACGCGGCGAACGAGTTTCGCATGGAAAATGGCTCCTTTTAGGCTATTGGCTGATCGTTAAGCCAATCGGGTAATCAAAACTGTAGCTGAGTTTTTTCGCGGGGGTGCCCCCGGCTGGATATTTGTAGAACAAAACGTCTCCGCCGGCTAACGAACCGCCCAATGAGTTGGGGCCGACGATCGTTGCGCCCGTGACGAGAAATTGCGAAAAGTCGCTGGAACCCTTAAGCATTATTTTCTTGACGATCTTGCCGCCCGCGCCGGTGGTTTCGTAAATGGCCGAGCTCTCCGGCATGCCTGACGCTTGTGCTTCCTGATCGCCGATTAGCAGGTACTTGCCGTCCCACTGAACCTGGCCGGGAAAGTTGATCGTGCCGCCGGTGAGCTTGATATTCACCAGCGTTTTCTTGCCTTTTGGAAGCTCGGCAAGTTGGAATCCGAAGCCGTCGCTGGTGGGCTGGCCGTCGACGAAGAGATTCCCCTTATCGTCGTACCCGCACCAATAGACCGCGAACATCTGCGGATCGGTGATGATCTGCGGAGTGCCTTTCGCGTGCGCGTAGATCGCGACCGCGCCCGTGCCGCCGCTGATATTGCCGCCGCTCGTTACCGCGAGATTGCCAGTCGTCGGGTCGATGGCGCACGAAATCGCGGACTCACCGGGATCGACGAACGTCGCGATCGGCGTAGTGCCGCCGTGCTTGAATTCCACGAGGTCATCAGCGTTGGGCGTGTTGTTGACGACCCATACATCATTCTTCTTGTCGGTGCAGAGGCCGTCGGGATTGAGCATATCGGTCGTCAGCGCGCCGACGAACTTATCCGCGGGATATGAAAAGACGTCGACCTCGTTCTTGTCGCCCGAGTAGTCGGAGACATACAGCAGCGCCTTCGATTTTGCGGCCTCCGGCAACATCCATGAAGCAGCTCGGTTCGTAAGCACGGCGGCGCTAGCGCGCGCGAAGGGCGTTCCGTTCGAGGAGATCCTGGGCGCGCCGCCCGGTGCATAGGATTGCGAACCGCCGCCGCAGCCGGCGAGGGCGCCCAATGCCAAGCTCGTGCCTATTACATAAGCGGTGAGATGCAGGCCCTTCATGCGAAGAATTACTCCGATCCGTACGATGCAAATTGGTGCCAGGAGATTCTCTTAGGAGAACCTCCGCCAAGGTAGCTCACCCGCACTTGGATTTCTCCCGGCAGACTCCTTTTACGCCTTTGGCCAAGGGTCGCTTCGGCGCAAGCTACTGCGCGGGCGGTAAAAGGTTGCGCGGTTTGAGCGTCACCGTTCTGCTCGCACCGCCGCGGGCGACGGTTACGGTAAACGGTTTGCTGCCCTGGCTGTACGGAAAGAGGTCGCCAGAGCCGAAGCCCGCCGCGACCCGGTTGCCGGCAAAGGCGGTGATGCGGTCGCCGGCTGCGATGCCGGCCTCGGCCGCCGGGCTGCCCGGCACGACCCGGCGCACCTCGAAAGCGGCGGCGTCGGTTTGATTGAGGCTGAGGCCGATGCGGTCGCTGCGAAACGGCGCGTGCAGGTTGCGATCCGGAACGAACATCACCGTTTGCGCCTTGTAGTCGAAGACGACCGTGAAGCGCTGGAGGAACGCGGAGCCAAGGTTTCCCGCGACGCCGCGCGTTGCGAAGAAGCCGGACTTCACCTGCGGAATCGCGATCGGAACGTTTTGGAACGTTTGGCCGGCGAACGCAAACGATTTCGCGGCCGTCATCGTTTCGAGAAGACCTCCTCCGACGCCGCCGGGCGAGGCGTAGGTGAGGCCGCCGTTGGGAAAGAGATGGTGCTCCTGCACGAACGGCAGGTTGAGTACGACGCCGCCGGCGTTTCCGGTATCGAGCAGATAGTATCCCGAGACGCCGTCGACCGTCGCGAGCACGTACGAATGCTGCCCGTCGGATTTAAACGGCAGCGTCACACCGCCGGAGACGGCGGGCGCGTCGAACGGCGCGACGTCCATCACGAGGTCGGCGTAGCGCACGGCGATGCGAAAGTTCGCGAGGTACTCCGAGCCGATCAAGCCTTCCGGCGAGACGCCTTTACGCGGGTGCGAGAACGGATACGAGAGCGGCGTGACGACGAAGTTCTGATGGAGAAGGCGCGCGCCGCCGTAATCAACGGTTGATACCGGAGCGAAGGCCGTCATCTGCTGCGTCGCGCCGACGCCGCCAATAGCCATACCTCCCGAAGCGTGAAGGCCGAGGCGCTGCGCGGCGCCGGGCAGCAAGAAGTTGCCGCCGCCAGAATCAAAAATCAGCGTGGCCTGTTTTCCGTCGAGCGTTACCGGGACGACGATGTGGCCGAACCCGCCGACAGCATCGCTGACGAACGGGATCGATGCCGGCGCGGCGAGCTCTCCGTGAGACACGTAGGGAGGGCGCGCCAGCGCTCCCGGATCGGCCGTCGCAGCGAACGTCGCCGAGGTAACCGTCGCGGTCGTCGTCGTGCCGCTGCTGTTGACGTCGACGGTGCGCATCGCAAGCGGGACGCCCTGGACCGTTTGGAAGTTGGCGTTGGTCGTGGTATCGAGGCCCTGCGCCGTCTGCGCGACGACTTTCACGAGACGATACGTCGCGGCGTCGAAATACAGATCGGCTGGCGATCCGCCTGCTGGCTCGACGTGCAGCACGTAGGCGTGCTGGCCGTCGGCGGTCCCTTCTTTCCCGGAAATTATTGTGGAGCGCTGGTCGGGGCGAAAGAAGGCGTTGCTGCTGAGGTAGGCCTGCGTCACGGCATCGGCGACGAACGACGGCAGGCTCACGATGGAGAGCGAACCGTTCGCGACCGTCCACTGCGTGCCGTCGTAGCCTTGCACGAAGGTTGCCGGGCCGATCACGACTTGGTTTCGCGAGTAGCCGCTGTGCAGATCCGTCAGGGTCTCAAACGAGCTTGGTGGGCCGCCGTTCTGGACGAAGCTGCCGGATTGCTTCATCGTTGCGAACGCATCGAGCTGCGTTCCGCCGGCGGCCGCGTGCGCCGATACGAGGATCGTGTCGATCTTCGCGGCATCGAGCGCCGAAGCGTCCGGAGCGGCATTTACCGCCGCCGTCGAGACGGTCGTGAAAAGGATGAGCGTGGATAGGAGAGCGGCTGCGCGTATCATGCCGCGCAATTCTCGTTTGTGGGCGGGTTACCTTGGCTGCATGGTTTGTCACCTCACTGCGTATCTTCGGGCAGGCCGAAAAGGCCTCAATAGCAACGGGACCGACGGGGCGGCCGGGAATCTACTACCAGGGCGCGGGCTCGCCGCCTAGCGAAACGACGGCGTGGGCCCACAAACCCACAGGGAGACGTGCTCGTGAAAGTTCTTGTTAGCGCCTCAGTTCGCATTTGCATCACTTCTGCGATTCTCTCGGCGTGCGGAGGACCCGCCGCGCCGCCCGGCGTCGCGGCCGCTGCACCGCAAAGCGTCGGGCTGAAAGCGGCGAAATCGGGCAACGCGCTCCTTTACGTATCGACGGATTACTACGGCACGGTTTCCATCTACACGTATCCGCAGGGAAAGTTGAGCGCCTCTTTCGACGTCCCCGGTGTCCCCAGCGGGATGTGCAGCGATACGTCCGGCCACGTCTTCATCGCGGAGGGCTATGCAGGAATCGTCGCGGAGTACGCGCACGGCGGCACGACGCCAATCGCAACGTTTAGTCTTTCGCCGTCTCCCTATAGCTGCGCGGTAGATCCTACGACCGGGAACCTTGCGGCAACGAGCGAGGCCGGGAAGGTAGGCGTTTTCGACCCGAATTCTAGCGGAAGCCCGCCAACTCTCTATACGTATCCCGGCGTTCAGGGTTATTACTTCTGCAGCTACGATGGGCAAGGCGATCTTTTCGCGGTGGGATATTCGTCCGGCGCGGCCTCGCTGCTGGAGTTAAAAAAGGGCGCCGCGGCGCTCAAACCCGTGAAGGTGCCCTTCAAGCTTTCGTTCGCCGCTGCGATCCAGTGGGACGGAACCTATTTGGCGGTTGGCGCTTCGCACACGCGTAAGGAGGCCACGATCGATCGGCTCGAGATCACACACTTTCGCGCGAAAGTTAAGGGCCGAGTTCTCCTTAAAGGAGTAGCAAGCTATACAAGTGAGTTTTGGATCCAGAGCGGCGCCATCATCTCGCCGAATTACTACAACGAAAACGTCGCCTGGTGGAAGTATCCGCAAGGAGGGCAAACCGAGAAAACGATCACGAACGTGGACCACGCTTTCGGACTTACGATCAGCGCGGCGTCGAGGCCCTAACGACCGGCGCAGAAAAACGCAACCGCATGGCTCATTTTCACCTCGGGTTAGCCGGAAGCCATCGCCCTTTCCGCCGTCGAGAATGAGGGAAACCGCGCTTGGCGAGAACTTCGCTGAGCTTGAGGAACTTTGGGAACAGTACTGCTGATGAACGCGACGAAGGCTCGCCGACCGCTCACAAATGTCCAGATTTAGGGCGCCTATCGACGCCGCGACAGCGTCTTACTGCTGCGGTAGGCCTCCCTCCTGAGGGACCGTCCGTTCGCGCTGTTTTCGGATTGCCTCAAGGAAGACTTCGCCGTAGCGCTCGAGTTTGACGTCGCCGACGCCGCCAATCTGCCGGAAGGCTGTGAGCGTCGAAGGCTGCCTCGCCGCCATCTCTCGCAGCGTGGCATCGGAGAAGATCACGTAGGGCGGAACGCCCTGTTCGTCGGCCAACTGTTTGCGCAGCGCGCGCAAGTGCTCGAACAGCGCTTCGTCTCCGGTCGCGACGGCGGTTTCATCCGATGCTTTGCGGCCCCGGCGTTTCTTACCCTTGAGCACGGCTCGCGGCATCGCGAAGAAGAATTCGCGCTGCTCCTTGAGTGCGCGCCGGCCTTCATCCGTTAGGACGATTGTGCGGTATTCACCCTCCTCAATGCAGCCGGTTCGCAGAAGCTCCGAGAGCACGGCCATCCACTGCTCTTTGCTTTGCTCCTTTCCGATGCCGAAGGTCGACAAGCGCTCGTGCCCCCACGAAAGCACCTTCTCGGTGCGCTCGCCGCGCAAGACGTCGATCACGTGATGTCCGCCGGTCGAGAATCCCCGATGCTCGCGCACCCGATAGACGCAGGAGAGCATTTTGGCGGCGAGCAGCGTGCCGTCGATCTGCTCGACCGGCTGCAGGCAGTTATCGCAGTTGCCGCAGCGCTGCGCGACCTGCTCTTCGCCGAAGTACCGCAGAAGGTGCGCCCGGCGGCAAAGCGGAGTCGCAGCGAAGTCGAGCATTTGCCGCAGCAGACGCTCCGCCTGAGCGCGTTCCTTGTCGTCGACGATTTGGCGGATGAAGAACCGCTGCTTGGCCGCGTCGCCGCCGCTCAAGAACAAGGCACATTCGCTGGGCAGCCCGTCGCGGCCGGCGCGCCCGGTCTCCTGGTAGTAGCCCTCCAAGTTCTTGGGAACGTCGAAGTGGACGACGTAGCGCACGTTGGGCTTGTTGATGCCCATACCGAAGGCGATGGTCGCGCAGATGACCCGAACCTCGTCGCGAATGAAGAGCTCTTGGTTGCGGGATCGCTCCCGCGAGGAAAGGCCGGCGTGGTACGGCAACGCCGAGATGCCGCTGGCCGAGAGCCTGCGCGCGAGCTGTTCGGTGGAATCGCGGCTCTGCGCGTACACGATTCCGCTCTCGCTCGACCGCGCCTGGGCCCACGCGACCAACTGGCCGATCGCCTCGCGTTTCTCGAAGACGCTATAGCAGAGGTTGGGCCGGTTGAAGCTCGCGACGAAGCGCTGTGGGCCGCGCAGTTCGAGAAAACGCTCGATATCGTCGCGAACGCGCTGCGTAGCCGTTGCGGTAAGTGCGAGAATTGGAACCTCGGGATGCAAGGCGCGAAGCGACGAAATCCGGCGGTACTCGGGCCGAAAATCGTGGCCCCATTCGCTGACGCAGTGGGCTTCGTCGACGGCGATGCGGCGAAGGTTCCAGCGCTGCAAACCGGCGAGAAAGCCGGAGAGAACGATGCGCTCGGGCGCGACGTAGAGCAGCCGATACTCACCGCGTTCGAGACTTTCCAGCCGCTGCGCAGCCGTCGCAGAGTCGATCGAGCTGTTGAGAAACGTTGCACGGATCCCGTTGGCTTCGAGTGCGTCGACCTGATCCTTCATCAACGCGATCAACGGCGAGACGACCAACGTCAAGCCTTCTTCCAGCAGCGCGGGCAACTGGTAGCATAACGATTTTCCGCCGCCGGTCGGCAGCAGCGCCAGCGCGTCGCGCCCGGCAAGCGTCGCCTCAGCGATTTCGCGCTGCAGCGGCAGAAACGTTTGGTGTCCGAAGTGGTGGTTTAGTGCGTCGTCAAGAGTTGTCACGGAATCTATAACGCGGGTATCGTTCGCCGCATGAATGCGGCGAACAGCGGCACGGTGAACGCAGCATCACCGTGCTGCGGGCTGTAAATCATCCCCTTTGCGATAAGACCGCTTCGTAGAGGCGACAGTGACTCTACTCTCGTCTCCAGGACGGCCGCGATGTCGCCGGAACGATGCGGCCCTTCGCCAAGTTCGGCCATTGCGCGAAGGTACTTCTTCTCGCGAGGCGTTAAGCGGTCGTAACGGACGCGAAAAAAGCTTTCATCCAGTGCTCGCAAAACGCGGGGCTCGGCGGCATTGACATCATCGAGCGATATCGGCGATTTCGACGCCTCGTTCCAGACGTGGTAGGCCCACTCTTGAATAAAATACGGATAGCCACGAGTGATCTCAAAGAGTCGGAACAACGCCTGATCCGTAAATATGATGCTTTGTGCAAGCGCCGGCGCGGCAATAGCCTCCTTAGTGTCAGCATCGCTCAGCGGGCCGATGCTTGGGTAGTTGAACAAGCGCTCCGCGTACGACTTTGCATTGCCTGCCAAGGCCGGCAATTGCGGCAGGCCTGTTCCTACCAGCATTACTGGGAGGCTCAGCTGCGTGACCCGATGCATTGCCATAATGAGGGCGCCGAGTTCTGCTTCGCTGAGGTACTGCAGTTCGTCGATCGCTATGAGGACGGCCGTTTCCTCAGCGACCGCCGCCTCGCCAAGGGAGACAAGGAGCGCCGTAAGATCGCTCGGGAGGTCGCCGCTGTCGGCAACGCCGCGCTCGGCATCCACCCCGAGGCTCACATTTAGTCCATTTAAGCCGAGGCTAGCGCTGAAACTCTTAAACACTCGAAGCGCACGCTTCACGCTGGCCACGACCTTCGCATTGCGATCCAGTTCAAAAAGAACCGGCCGAAGCTGCGCACCGAGGATCCCAACGAAGTCGCCGTCTTCCGACGCCTCGATCTGCGCGATCAAATAGCCTTGACTGCGAGACTCTTCGACGAAGCGATTCAGCAAGACCGTCTTGCCGACGCCGCGCAAGCCGGTCGGAAGCATGCTCTTCTCAGCCCGCCCCCGCCGAATTCGCGCGAGCGCTATCGAGAACGTCTCTAGGAGTTCCGTCCGCCCGATCAAGGCCGGAGGCGGCGCGCCTGCATTTGGGCTATAAGGGTTCTCGACGGGGTCCATTTATAGGGAGTTTACCGCATCTTACTAGCCTTATGCAATTATTGTATTTTAGCGGTAAGGTAACAATAGCTCGGGCCTTCCAGAAATTTGTCCGAGATGAGGCGACCTGGCGCTCGGCTACTGTGTAAAGCCACGCTAGCGGGGGTGCCCCCGAAAGCGATCCGGCATCTAACGTCTATCGAGGTGCTATACTGCGGTTGTGTTGGCGCATGTTCCGCTCGTCGCGACTGACGAAGATCTATTGCGAACCGCGGCTCGCAATCCAGGCTGGCGCGTGGAGCGAGCGCCTAATGGCGAGTTGGTTATGACGCCCCCAACCGGAGGCCGATCATCTAAACGCAATCTCCGCCTTGCGCAGCTGGTTCAGGAGTGGGCTGACCAACACGATTTCGTCGGGTTCGATTCGAATGGCGGATTTCGGCTACCTGACACGTCCATCGTCGCTCCAGATGCCGCGTTCGTTACGCGAGCAGCCTGGGAACATTTGTCGGAGAACGACCAAGAAGGCTTTGTGCCGCTCGTTCCGGAGATCGCAATTGAATTGCGCTCGAAGTCCGACTCTGCTGATGATCTTCGCGCAAAGCTTCTACGCTTAAGATCTCTCGGGACGGCCTACGTTATTTTGATAGATCCCTACGCTGGCGATATTTGGACGGACGGCGTCCCTCCAGAGAATTTCGACATTCCGCTTTCGCGCCTACTGAAAGAATAGCCGGCCGCCTCGCATAGTCGTGCATCCATTCCGCGGCGATGCATCACTCCGGGTTGTAGGGATCAGTATAGCAAAAGTTCAGCTGCATGTATTCCGTAGGTTCCCCACAAAGCAGGAAAGACTCTCTAAAATCTCCGGCTGAAGTTGCCCGATGCAGTTGGTCCGCCTCAGGTTTACCTGAAACCAAAACGTGCCAGCAAATGCTTCTTATAGCTATCCAATCGTCTTTGAGCTCTTGCCGTCGAATACTGTGCAGCCGCCCCCGAAGGGCTGCGCTTGCGGTACGTCGCCAGAGGGAATCCATAGTGCAACGATCGGTGCCGCGGTCGAGCAGGGGAACCGCCGCGAGTTTGACACGTTCGAACGCCACGCTCGATCGCGTTTCTTGTCGCTCCATCGCGATAGTTGGCAAAAAAATCGGCCGATGATGCGGGAGGACGTCCTCCACCAGGGCGGTCCGCGCTCGCACCTGTAAGGGGTATCTCCGCCCGACCCTGGAAACGCGCAGACCTGTTCCATGGCCAAGAATCAAAAAGATGCAGGCATCGCCTTGCTTCGAGAGCAGCTTGCAAACCTTGACGCTCGCCGCGCATCGATCGAAGCGGAACTTGCGACCTTGCTGAAGGTCCCGCAGGCTACGTTGTCTTCGTCGCCAGCTCCGGGAACGGCGCCCAAAGCCGACTTGCTTCCGAGCGAGAAAATAGCGCTCTTCCGCCGCCTCTTTGCCGGCCGTCCGGACCTATTTGCATTGCGCTGGGAAAACCGAAAGGATGGTCGGTCCGGCTACGCTCCTTCGTGCGCCAACGAATGGATTCCAGGCGTCTGCAATAAGCCGAAGATTAAGTGCGGCGCTTGCCCAAATCAAGCGTTTATCCCGATTACCGACGGGTCGGTCGCCCGTCATCTGCGGGGATCGCCCGGCGCCAGCGGACGCGCCGAGTACGTCATGGGCGCATATCCGTTATTGGAAGGCGATCGGTGCTGGTTTCTTGCAGCGGACTTCGACGGCGACAGCTGGGCAGATGACGCTCGTGCATACCTCCAGACGTGCCGCGCGCGCAACGTCCCCGCCGCGCTGGAGCGCTCTCGATCCGGTAACGGGGGCCACGTTTGGATATTTTTCTCCGAGCCACTCCCGGCGCACGAGGCTCGGCAGTTTGGCGCGGCGCTCATGACTGAGACAATGGAGACGCGCCCTGAGATCGGTTTCAAATCGTACGACCGGTTCTTCCCTAGTCAGGACATTATGCCGGCCGGCGGCTTCGGTAATCTGATTGCGCTGCCTCTGGCACGGCGTTCTCGCGATCAGGGCAACAGCGTCTTCGTCGACGACGATCTCAACCCGTACTCCGATCAGTGGGCATTTCTTGCTTCATTGAAGCGCATGCCGGCAAGCGACGTTTCTGCGTTGGTCTACGGCGCCCAGGAATCCGGACGCATCCTTGGCGTTCGAATGCCGGTCGACGATGATGCAGCGGCGGAGCCATGGCTTCTGCCCCCGTCGCGATGGTCTAAGCCGCCGCCCGTCGTCGGAAAGGTGCCGAAATCGGTCGACATCGTCATCGCAGATGGCGTCTACGTGGATCGTACGAAGCTGCCGCCGGAGCTGGTAGCGCGTCTCGTGCGCCTGGCCGCCTTCCAGAATCCCGAGTTTTACCGAGCTCAGGCGATGCGTCTGCCGACCTATGGCAAGCCGCGCATCATTTCGTGCGCCGAGCTTTGCGTGGAGCACATCGCTCTCCCGCGCGGCTGCCTCGACGAAGCGCTGCATCTTCTCCAGTCGAACGGCGTACGGGCCGTCATCCAGGATCTTCGCGAGTCTGGGACGCGGCTTGACGTACGTTTTCTCGGCACGCTCAAGCCGGAACAACAGCGCGCCTTCGGGGCGTTGATCGAACATGACTTCAGCGTCTTGGCGGCCGGTACGGCGTTCGGAAAAACCGTCGTCGCCGCGGCTGCGATTGCTGACCGCGGCTGCAGTACGCTCATTCTCGTACATCGGCGGGAGCTGTTAACGCAATGGGTCGAGCGCCTCAAGACCTTCCTTTCTGTCGATCCTAGCGGGATTGGAACGATCGGCGGCGGACGCCGCAAGCCGACGGGGCGCATCGATGTCGCCCTCGTTCAGAGCTTGGTCCGCAAGGGCGTGGTCTCCGATGCCGTCGCCGGATACGGTCAGCTGATCGTCGACGAGTGTCACCATATATCGGCGGCGACGTTCGAGTTAGTGGCGCGCCGATCCAAAGCCCGCTTTGTGCTCGGCCTCTCCGCAACGGTAATTCGGAAAGACGGTCACCATCCTATCATCTTCATGCAATGCGGTCCGGGGCGATACCGCGTCGATGCGCGCACGCAGGCTGCACAACGCGGCTTCGAGCACTTCGTTACGGAGCGGCGGACATCGTTTCGTCTGCCGGCGGAGTTGCAGGCGCCCGGTACCACCATGCCGGCGATCTTCGCCGCGATCGCGAAGGATGAGGAACGTAACACCCTCATCATCGACGACGTTCTCGCAGCCCTGGAGGCCAAAAGGAATCCGCTGGTCTTGACAGAGCGACGCGATCATCTCCAGTACCTTGCGGATTGCTTGCGGGGTGCGGCGCGAAACATCACTGTGTTTAGGGGAGGTATGAGCGCGCGAGAGCGCCGATCGGCGGAATCGTCGCTGCGTGCACCCGACGGCGAGGAGCGCCTCATCTTGGCAACCGGCAAATACCTCGGCGAGGGCTTCGATGATTCTCGACTTGACACGCTCTTTATCACAATGCCGATCGCGTGGAAAGGGATGCTGGCGCAGTATGTCGGGCGCCTCCATCGCGATCACGCCGGCAAACGAGAGGTCGTGGTCTACGATTACGTCGATGCAGAGATTCCCGTCTTGGCTCGAATGGCTGCAAAGCGACAGGCCGGGTATCGAGCCCTGGGATATCGCCTTCGTGGGATAGCCTCCGCTCAAATCGTCGCGTCGAACGGATCCGAAACACACGTGAGCCGGGACGATCGACCTCCCTCCGAGGTCGCCGACGAGTACTGGATCTACGCTCAACGCACGGATGCCGACACCTACCCGGAACATGGCTCGTGGGGCGGCAAGTGGATGCTATTCGTCAAGACGACTGAGGTAAACGAATGGTGGAGCAAGATCAGGACTGCGACGCAAGGCGGCCTACTCGGAAGCAGCTCCAAAGTCGCGACGATGAAGCAGAATCCAAACGCGGCGAGCCCGGACACGCGCGTCATTTCGTTTATACGTACGACGTCGCAGATGAAGCGGACTGCTCGCGCGTTCGTCAAGCCCTCCGCCAACTTGGTGTGACTTGGAAGATTCCGTACAAAACCGACGCCGACACGATCGCCGGCAAATACTCAAAAAGCGGCGTGCGGGTCAGCAAACGCTACGAGTAGGGTCAAGGCTAATCAAAGGCCTTTCAAGATCGCAACGAGCTTGTATTTGCGCTTGTGCCGCCCTAAGAGCCATACGCGATAAGCGCGCCACTCCTCGGCGCGATCCGACGCCTCGTACGCCGCGCGCGCACAATGCAGCCATCTCGCGGCATGATGGTAGTATTCAGACTTTCCCGGGCTCATGATTCGCTCGGCTTGTTCGCAAGCCGTGCGCAAAGCCCAGTCCGGCTTAACCCGTATCGCCGACTGTACGATGGCCTCGAGCGTTTCGTACGAAACATAAACGTGCGGCTGTTCCAGTACCGGAATCGCCTCGGCGACAAGGCCTTCCTCTATGAGGACTTGGATCGCTTCCTCCACATTTTGCGACTTCTTCACTGCATTGAGAACCTCGGCGCGCATGCACTTCCACTGCTTTCCGGCGATGCTCTTTAGCGAACGGTACGCTTCCAGAGTGGGCCAGTTCACCACGGCGGCCTTTGCGGCGCGCAATGCCAATGCTCGCTTGCCATGTTCGAGAGCGAGGTCTCGCGCCCAGTAAGCCACCTCACCGCAACGTTCTCCTCGCATATCCAAGGCCAACTCGGCGAGCTTGAGTGCGTCCTCGGGGCGCTCTTCCTCAAGCCGCCTCCCGAATCGCAGCACCTCGCTTGGAGTCTTCAGCAGCTTGACGGCTTCGCGGCCGGCGCGTTCGGTCTCGCCCAAGCATAAGAGCATCGTAAGGTACGATATTCGCGCACCGATCTTTCGAGCGAAGGTTAGATAGTCTTTGGCTTGGCCTCGACGTGCCAAGACGCGCAAATGCGCTTGCCGCAACTCGTCCAAAAGTTCGGGCTGCGATGCCAGGAGCGCGTTCGCCCTTGCCTCCGATTCTTCTTCCAAAACGAGCGCCGCGACGCGAAGTTCATCTCCCACGCCATAATCGTCGAAGTGGTCCCGGAACGCGGCAACTCGTTTTGCCAGCGCGCGCCGCCTGGCGGCGGCGCCGTCAAACATGAGGGCCGCATCGATCCATACGCGCCCAAGCGATCGTATGAATTCGCCAAAGTCGCCGTCGGAATCGTCGGAGTCTTCGAACTGTGGAGCCGCGAAAGACGTGACTTTCTCGAGATCGGCAGTGGCGTCGCCGATGCGCTCGCGATCGAGTGCGAAAAGGGCACGGTCGAGAAGCCGTGCAAGATTTCCGTCTGGGGCGCGCCCCAAAGAAAGATCGGGTGTGCGGGCCAGGGCGAGCATCCCTCGCTGGGCAGGTTTGCGTTGTCCATCAGCCGCTGCCATTCCAAGCCACTGCCGAGCGAAGGTAACAAATGCCGGTACCTCGCGGCACGCATCGGCGAGCAGAGCTTGATGCTCAAAGTCAGCGAGGTCCGCGATTTCGCCCGCAATTGAAGCCTCTTTCGAAGAGGGTTCTCTGCTGTGCGCGGAGGCGACGAGCAGCACGGCGACGACGTGCTTGCACCAACCTTCGCCCTCAAACGCACAATCGCAGTGCGTCAAGATGTCTCCGCTTTCGTCGAATACGGCCTCCACACGGTAGGGCGCCGGACCGTTGCCCTCAACGCTGCCAACGATGCGGTTGGAACTGTTGATTAGAACGCGCGCCGCGCCACTATTCAGGCACTCGCGTCCGCGTTCGAAGGAACGGCTCGAGGCGTAGCGCCGTACATGTGCTTCGCGAACCTTCATCCGCCGTAGATTCAAAGGCGGCTATTTGTTGCCTGTCGCGCGATACGCAGATCGGGCACCGCGCGACTCTGGGCATTTTCAACGGCACCAGCTCCGCCGCCTCGCCGCACGTTGCCATCGGCGCAACACGCGAAAGCCGCCTGCTCCTAAACCGGCTCAACGCGGCAACCAGTCCCGACGGCAAAATCAAAATGCTTATACCGACAGCCGCCCGATCACTCCAGGCGACCCGCTGTGCCCCTACAGCCTGCCGTTTACGTCAGTCAAGCCGGCATACGGCCGCGATTGGGCGCAGCCCGCGAGCACCAGTTCTACTCCTCGCGAGCATAGGAAGTAATCGTCACGTGAAGATGCGCTCGTCGAAGGCAAAGGGCTCGAAGGTCTTGGCGATTTTGACGGCGGCGAAACGGCTGTGCAGTGGGTTGATGAGGTAGTTCAACTCCTCGGGCACGATTGCCGACGGGACCGCCAGCGCCAAGGCGGCTCCCTGCGCAATGAAACGCTGCCCTGTCTCGACCGTCGCTTCCGAGCGCACCGCGCTGCGCCAGCCCGAGGGCAGCGAGGGAAGGCGCAGTGCGTCGGCTTCTTCGAGCAGCGCGCCCGCAAATGCGTAGTCGGCCGGCGCGTCGGAGCGATCGATGGTCGCGAGAATCTCCAAGATCGCAAGCGATCTCGACGATGACGCATAGACGGCGCGAGTTCCTTTGCGATTCCAACGGCCGCCGGCGATCGCCGCGCCGTCTCCACTAAAGGCCGACGCCGGCGTCGGGCAAAAACGCGTGCGCACCAATCGCCACACCTCGATCACGCAACGCCGCCGTAGGCGATCGTGGCGAGGACCTGGCGTACCATTTCCACGCCCGGCTCGGTTGCGAGCAACTCTAACGGCGTGCGGCCGCCGAGGCTCCAGTTCCCTGCTCGCAGCCAGTGCAGCGCGCGCCCCCGCGCACCGATGTAGAGATCGGCCTCGGCGAGGATCCTGGCCAGCCGGACCGCGCGATCACCTTCGGCAACGTCGAGCCGCACGCCGCGATCGCGCTTGCGGTGCAGCGTGCGCACGGAGAATCCGACTACGCCGGCGACCTCGTCTTCGGAAAGCCCCGCGTCGAGGAGGTCCTCGAGCGCCGACGGCGGCAGACCTCGGCCAACCGCGTCGATAATCGCATCGTCACTGGGTTTCCCCTGGCGGAGCAGGTCACGTATGAGCGTTCGCGCGCCGCCGCGCTTGACAGATGACACTTCGGGGTATGCCATTTGTCTAGACTACCAGAGGCGGACTTACCTTGTCAAAAAGCCGCGCGAAGCGGGGAGTGCTTCGGAGATGTTCGCATCGAGTGCGAGCGCGATTTTGCCGCGGGCTTTTCGACGAGCGAGTTCCGCATAGGCGTCCTTGAGCGCGGCGAACGGATAGATCGCTGCGAGCGGCATGACCAGCTCGCTCCTGCATGGGATAGTGGCCCACTCCTCGCGCTGTCGAAGAAGTTTCTCACCCACAGTCACAGTTTTGCTTCCTTCGGCCAGCGTTCTTCGACAACGTCACGAAAACAGCGGGAGCACTCTGGCCGCATCGTTCATCGGCAAGAGCGCATTTCGCTGGCGCGCGATGAACGCCACGCCGGTTTCCTGCAATATGGTAGTAATCCAGCCCACTTCCTGCGACGGCATGCTCCCAAAGGCAAGGACAGGCTTTGCCTCGCCGATCTCAGCGCGGTATCGAACGGCGTAATCGAACAGCTGCCCCATGCCGTACCGCATGCGATCGACGGCGGCACTCGGGATGTTGAGGCTCTTGGCCTCGACGAGCAGCTTTTGGTCAGCGAACGACGCGAGGAGATCCACATTATTATTGAAGAGGCACCGGCCGCCGCGCGCCTCCGCCATGCTCTTGACAAGCTTGAGTGTGTCCTGGTGATCGCCGCGCGCTCTTTCCTGAAGCGCAGCAGCCTCGAAGGCGTTTATCGTCTTACCCGTGGGCCGATAGCCGGTGCCATCGGGGACGATCGTCAGCGGCCGAAACGCGTCACGCGGGGGTTCCATTATTGCGCCAGGGGCAACGAAGCCGCTGAGTACAGCCTCGACTGTGGGCGCGTCCTGCCACACGGCTCCTGTGACTCCCGCAGCGTCAAGAATTCGGAAGAAGTCCAGGTCGGCGACGTATCGGACCGATCGACCCTGGAAAGCGTTTCTGCTTGTATACGTCGATTCGTACATGCGGTCGTTGCGATCTACGTAGTGAACGAGGTTTGCGAATGGGATTGGTTTGCGGATATCAACGAAGCGATGGGTTGGATCGCCCGGATCCGTCCACCAGTCGCCTAGCTCGCCGCAGCCAAAGTATACGCTGGCCTCGGCCGCCTTCGCGCCCCTGGAAGGCCGATAGTACACAAACTTTTCGCCACCGTTTATTTGATCAAAGTACTGACGCGGAAAGTGATAGACAGCGAATTCCGTGTCTTTGTACTTCGGATCATCTTGCCAGGCGCGCTGCATTAGGACAAGGGGCATCTCAGTGAAGTCTTCGCCAGCGCAGCAACAATTGCATCGCACTCAACATAGGCCGTTCGACCGAAGGGGGCCGGACGCACAGCCCGCAATCGACGATGGATGAGCGAAATCGGCAGGCGCTGGCACGGCGCGCACTGCGGCAAAACGCGGTGCCGGCGAGTAGAAACGGCCGCAAAGGTGGACCCCCCAGGAAGCGCTCGGAGCGGCCATAAGGCCGCTCTGGTAAGATGCGCCTCTACGCGTTAGGCGAGAATCCCAACTCATCCCAGAGCGTCGCAGTATCCACGGCCTCTTCCCCGGTATCGCGGCGTGCCTTTTCTGCTTGCTCGATGGCTTTGAGTAGTGAAACGGCCCTGGCGCGATAGTTCTTTCGGCGCGATGCCGCCCGGAGCGTCTGGTTCTTTAAGAATGGGATCGGCGTGTCGAGCATATGCTCGCGCCGTTCGCTCGCGGAGTCCGGTGCGCCACAGAGCTCTTCGAGCAGTGGAAGCTGTTCGGCACTCTCCGAGTCTTGCTCTTCCAGGATGCCCGCCAAGCAGATCATATTAACGATTGACGCAAACGCGCTGCGCGTGAGCGCGTGCGCGACGTCCGGCTCAACTTCGCGTCCGTTTTCTCGTAGGAGCCGTTTCGTCTCTTTGTCGCTCGTCTTGGCGGCTTCGAGGATATCGTGAAGATCCAACGGCGAGAACACGTAGAACGGCTCGAGGACTTCAAGCATGCCCTCATCGCGGACGAGTCGCGCAGCTATCACAGCCCAGCGTTGCAGCCCGGCCGCTTTCAGGTCGACCTTCGCGTAGAGCGGCTCATTTGCAAATACGTCCCGCAGCATCGCGCCCATATCCGAAACGACGAGGACTTCGTAAATGCCCAGTTCCGTTCGGCAGAGCGCGTCGAGATAGCGCCGCTCGCCGCGGGTGAATCGTTCCGCCTCTTTCTTGCGGTACCGATCGGCGATGGTCGCGCCGTCTGGCCCGGGAAGATCCAACGTTACCCACAGCCAGAATCCGACTCGGCACTCCGGAAACTCCATCGTATCGGCTACGTCCTCGGGCGTGCCGCCGCTGGAAAAGCGAACCATCGACTCGGCGACGAGATCGGCGAACTCCTCGCGCTCGGCGTAGGCGAACAGTCCGTCCAGCACCGCCTCGGTTTCGAGCTGCGACCATGGCAGCGCGACCTCGGCCGCCCGGTCACGCTCCAAGCAACACTTCTTATACTTCTTGCCGCTGCCGCAGGGGCAAGAGCTATTGCGCGTGGTAGTCACGTCCCTCGATGTTACGCTCCGGCACCGAAGCCCTTCCCCGGCACAAGTGGGCCTTTAAATCGCGTTTTCGTGCGAGCGCGTTCGGTTGGCGCTCGCAGCCTGCCATAACACGCATCGCCGAGGCGGTCGGTGAAATCAAGCGCGTTGCGCGAACCGATGCAGTGCTCGCGGCCGACGGCGCCGTAACATTTCTTGAACGATTGGTACCCGCAATCGAGCAGGTCGACGGTTCGTCAGGCGCCATCGGTTCCGCCGTCAACCACGCCGTGCGCGAACTGACCGAACTCATTGCGGCAGCACGAGCCGAGGCGAGCGCCCGCAACTCGTGGCTCGCCCGCCTCTGGGACGCGTTCCTAGCCGACGGCTACGGTTATCTCGACGGGCTCGGTGATCTGTGGGGCGATCTCTGCGCAACCGACCAACACACAAACGCTTGGGCGGACAACCTCGCACAATTCGTTCGCTGCGCCTATGCCGCGCCGTGCGACGGGTTTCGTTTCGTCAAAGGCGTCGACGCCTGTCTCAGTGCCCTATTCAGAGTCAAGCGCTTCGATGAACTGCGGGCGATCCTTGAAATTACCGGCAAGAGCTTTTGGCCCTACCACCAGTGGGCATTTAAGGCACTCGTCGCCGAGGGCAAACGCGCCGACGCGCTACGCTACGCGGAGAGTCATCGTGGCATCAACGACGACTACGCCATCGACCGCGAGTGCGAAGCGTTGCTGCTGGAATCCGGACTTGCCGACGAAGCCTACAGCAAATACGCGTTACACACCAACCAGCAATCTACCTATCTTGCAACGTTCCGCGCGATCGTCAAGAAATATCAACACAAAGATTCGCGAGAAATTCTCGGCGATCTCATCGAAAGCACGCCCGGCGAACGCGGCAAGTGGTTCGCTGCCGCCAAGAGCGCCGGCTTCTATGACGAAGCGATCGCACTCGTGCAGTCCGAGGCCGCCGACCCGAGAACCCTGGGTCGCGCGGCTCGTGACTTTGCAGAGAAACAACCGCCGTTCGCAATGGAAGCGGCGCTTGCCGGCCTGCACTGGGCAGCGAAAGGCTACGGCTACGAGATCACTGGAATGGACATCCGCGAGATCTACCGCAACGGCCTCGCCGCCGCCGCAAACGCCAGTCGAGACGAAGAATATCACGCTCGCGTACACGTTCTTCTGCAAAGCGCCGACAAGCCGTTCCGGGACGCAATTGCTTTAGCAGCCTCTTTACCGCGGTTGGAAGAGGGCGATTCCTAGGGAATGCGCCGCGTCGCGCAACGGTGCGTCGAGCGTAGCAAGGGGCATCTGCGAGTCTCGAGTCGAGGACGATCCCCGGTCTCGGCGTAGTGCAGCAGCTAAGCGACATCTGGCGAACTGCAACCCCCTAGAGCGATTGTAGCGTCTAAAAATGCCATGAAGTACCTCAACACCGTTAGTTCGTTTTCGCTTGGCGATCGCTCCGTGAAGCGTCTGGGTTACGGCGCAATGCAGCTTGCGGGATCAGGCGTGTTCGGGCCGCCGAAAGATCGCGAAGCGGCGTTGGCTGTGCTACGCGAAGCGGTGGCCAGCGGCGTTAACCATATCGACACCAGTGACTACTACGGCCCGCACATAACCAATCAACTGATTCGCGAGGCGCTGCATCCGTATCGCGACGATCTGACGATCGTGACGAAGGTCGGAGGACGGCGGGGCGAAGATGCGTCGTGGCACCCGGCGATGACGCCTGCCGAACTGACCAGCGCCGTGCACGACAACCTGCGCAACCTTGGGCTCGAGGTGCTGGAAGTCGTCAACCTTCGGATCATGGGGAGAGGGCACGGCCCGAGCGAGGCTTCGATCGAAGAGCCGTTGACGACGCTGGTCGAACTTCAAGCAGCTGGCCTGATCCGGCATATCGGCTTGAGCAATGTGACGGCCGCGCAAGTCGAGCAGGGGCGCAGGATCGCGGAGATCGTCTGCGTGCAGAACAACTACAATCTCGCGCATCGCGAGGACGATATGCTGATCGATGCGCTTGCCGCCGACGGCATCGCTTACGTGCCGTTCTTTCCGCTGGGTGGATTTACGCCGCTGCAGTCGTCGACGCTCTCTGATGTGGCGGCGCGAGTGGGCGCGACTCCGATGCAAGCCGCCTTGGCGTGGCTGCTTCAGCGCTCACCAAACATACTGCTGATCCCGGGCACGTCGTCGCTCGCTCACCTGCGCGAAAACCTCGCCGTGGGAGAGATCAACCTCCCAGCGGACGACGTCGCCGAGCTCGACGGCATCGCCGGCAGCCCTTCGACAACCCTTCGACAACCCTTCGACAACCCTTCGACAAGCTCAGGGTGACACCGGAGACAAGCTCAGGTGACACGGGAGACAAGCTCAGGTGACACGGGGGAAGAGCGGCTCGCGGGGACGGCGGCCCTTCGACATGCTCAGGGTGACACGGGCAGGGTCTTCGCTTTTGCTAACTAACGCAATGGGCTGCATTCTTTCCTGCGCACTTTTAGCATTTAGAGGAACACATCGATGAAGAATTTCTCAACCCTTTGGGTCGCCGGCGTTGCGGCGCTGCTCTTGACGGCGTGCTCGCAAGGAACGACCGCGAGTGCTGTTAATCCCGCAGCGGCTGTACAGGCGCGAACCGCACACAACGGCATCGGGCCGAACGGCTATACGCCGCACCGTCTCGGCGCTATTCACGGTTGGCTGTCGCCAAAGCACTCGAAGAGTCAGCTGCTCTACGCTTCGAACGAAGCCGACAACGTGATCGACATCTTCTCCGTGCCGCAATACGATCTCGTCGGCCAGATCACCGATGGTCTCAATCAGCCCGAAGGCATCGCGACCGATAAGAAGGGCAGCCTCTACGTCTCGAACCTATCGGGCGATACCATAACCGTCTATCAAAAAGGACAGACCAGCCCTTCCCTCACGCTGACTGAGCCCTACGGGCCGGACGATGTCGCCGTGGCCCGCAACGGCGACGTCCTCGCGGGCGATTCGAGCGGCGTTGACGTCTTTAAGCCTGGCGCAACGACCGCGAGCTCCCGCTTGACGAACTCCACCATCAGCAGCGTGGACGGGGTCGG
>DATDHW010000052.1:0-106554 GCA_036521375.1 Candidatus Cybelea sp. | reverse complement strand
GAGGGAGTTTTGCGCAAGTGATATCAAATAGCGAAGGACCGACGTATTGTTCTCCGCGTCCCCCGGGCTGTTTGCAACCAGTCCGATATAGCCTGACCCAGAAGGATAGAGCGCGTCAACAGAGTTGATTATGCCGGGCTGAGAGTAATAGGTCACGGTAAGTTAGTTCTGCCTTTCTGAGAGTGAGCGAGAAGCGGCGACGTCGGCTAACCTTCAGTCAGGGATGAACACTCAGCGTTAGCCCGGCAAAATCCGTACTACGTTTTTTGTATGGTGGATATTGCCTAATCGTCTTCGTGGCCTTTCCACCCTTTGGATAATTAAAGAGGCTGATTACGTTGGCACGTGTGGCTCTGACGTTGTAAGGTACGATTGCAGCTCCATCGTATAACCACGATGCAGCCGTTCGGTGCTGAATGCGCAGCTTTGTCATTCCAACAATAGTCACGGATGATCCCGAGATAGATAGCCTAGAGATTGCTCCTGTTTGGTCTGAGCTTTCGTAGGTTAGGTAAGTGCCATCCCATTGAAGCTGGCCCGGCATTCCCGCCGGAGGTGGAACGATATAGTTTGTGAACTTGCTACTGTTTTTGGGAAGTTCCGCGAGTCCGTAGTTGTTCGAGCTCATTCCGTCAACGAATAGGTTGCCCTTGTCGTCATATCCGCAAAAGTTCGATTCGATATGAGTACCATATAGCGCAGGTGTTCCTTGCTCATTGGCAAAGATCGCAACGTCTGTCCCGCTGCCCTTAAACACTACTGCGAGGTTGCCCGTCTTTGGATCGACCGCACATCCTTGCCCGAGGCCACCGGGCAAACTGAGTGTGGCGACGGGCTTTGTTCCGCCGTGGGCATATTCTGTTACTGTACTCGCGTACGGAAGAAAGACGTTACCCTGCGCGTCGGAGCAAGCGCCATCGGCGTTCGTCGGAAGTGAGCCTACTAACTTAAGGGCAGGGTATGAGATGACGCATGTGCCGTCGCACCCGCCAGGGGCGTAGATCAAATCACCGCTACTTCCCCCTGCCTTCATCCACGACTTGCCATGCTGATTGGTCGTTCGTATGGATGAGAGGTTCTGGGGAATCGTAACCTGGGACTGCGACGATCCGCCGCACCCTGCGAAAAGTAAACCGACCGCGGTTAAAGCCGATACGCGGCCCAGGGAAATGAAAGCCATAGTCTTTCCTCTTTCTTGACCTAGGTGGTCCTAAAGGAAACGATTCTACTGACTATATCGGTTCCCCGCGCCGGTTTCTTTAGTTGAGGCGTAATACCTAAAGTTAGGGCGTAATACCCAGCGCGTATCTTGACCCTGGTCATTAGCAGATCATGATCCATCAGAGATCGTCGGCAGGGATGACCTGTAGCGGAGCCTCGAGATGCTGCTCTATGGGTGCATCTATGGGTGCAACATGGCTAAGGTGCATCACTGCAGCTGGGCGGTCGAGTCGACTCATGATCTCTGCGTTAGCCTAAATGTCGTCTTAATACAGCCGGCGATTAGCTACCGAACCGCACCCTAAAAAGGACCACCGCTTTATGCGATGCCCCCAGATCCTGCCTACGTCCTTGCCGATGGCGCTTTTTGTTATCTTGAGCTGGCGTCCGGAAAGAGGCTTTCGCGAAGCTGCCGCATCTCCTCAGCCCTCGCGCGAAAACGCATGTCCTCGGCGAGCCGGTCGTAACCGCTCTCCTCGGCCCAGTCGCAGATGCTCACAACCCTCTCGGGGAGCGACGAAGCCGGCGCGGGCCCAAGAGGGACTTCGACGGGGGGCACGAGCGTTAGATGAGATGGTTGCTTCTGCAGCGTCATGCCGCCTCTTTCCTCGCCGCGCCGATTCTTTCGCGGAAGTCTTGTCGCCACTTTTCTACTTCTTTTTGCAGATCCTTAATCGCTGTTGGAGCCGGCTTGGTACGAACAACCTCGAGCACAGTGAGCGTAAAGTCAACCGCGAACTCGATCAAGTCGGTAGGGCAAATGTCATCCGCTCCATATAGTGGAACGAGTTCCTCTGCTATATCGTGCATGACGCACTCTACCGCGGTGGCGAGCTCGTGGGGCCAAGTCCAGACGCGTGTGTAGTTTCGACGCTCAGCTAGCGCACGAAGGATAGACCTACCTTCAAGGTTGCGTGAGCGCCACCGAGCCAACTTCATGTGAACTTGCAAATCAACGTGAAGGAGACTCGATGGCATCCCCTAGTTTACCACAACTTGAGCGTTCGGCGCTGCTGGCGCTGCTCGCCGACCAATCCGACGACGTATTGCAGACGCTCTGTCGCACGATTGCGCAAGCGGCAATCGACGCCGAGTTCACCGAACAGATCGGCGCCGAACGCTATGAACGCGCCGGCGAACGCCTCTACCGCAACGGGACGAGGCCGCGCACGCTCAACACGCGCCTGGGCACGATCGACCTCAAGATTCCACGCCCGCGCGAAGGCGGCTACATCCCCTCGTTCATCGAGGAACGCAAGCGCTCGGAGAAAGCGCTGGTTGCCGCAGTCGTCGAGATGGCGATCAACGGCGTTTCAACCCGGAAGGTCGAGCGCGTTATCCAGGAACTCGGCGTGGTCGGCATGTCGAAATCGCAGGTGAGCGTCTTGTGTTCGCAGCTCGATGGCGTCGTCAAGGCGTTTCGCGAGCGACCGCTCGAGGGCCACTACCCCTACCTTATGCTCGACGCGCTGTACGTCAAGGTTCGAATCAAGGAGCAGGTGTGCAGCCAGGCCGTCGTCATCGTTACGCCGTCAACGAGTTGGGGCTGCGTGAGGTGATGGGGGTTGATATCGTCGAAACCGAAAGCCACGCGAGCTGGATGGCGTTCTTACGCTCGCTCATTGCACGCGGTCTGGCGGGCGTATAACTGGCCGTTAGCGACGCTCATGAGGGCCTTTAAGGCGGCGATCGCGCAGGCCTTTAGCAGCGCTCGCTGGCAGCGCTGCCGCGTACACTTCATTAAGAACATCGTTGCCAACGTCCAGCGGCATCACAAAGCAGAGGTCGCGGCGGCATTTCGATCGATCCTAGCGCAACCCGATGCTAACACGGCTCGCGCTCGGGCAGCCGACGTGATCGCGCAGTACGGGGCCACCTTCCCCAAGGCGATGGAGACGCTGGCCAACGGTCTCGACGACGTCCTCAACTTTTTCGCCTTCCCCGCGGAGCACCACCGCAAGCTCTGGTCGACGAATTCCATTGAACATCTCAACGGCGTGCTGCGCAAACGTATCAACGTCGTAGGGATCTTCCCGAACGAAGCCTCGGCGATTCGGCTGATCACGATGATGTTGATAGAACAGACCGATGATTGGTCGACGGAGCGCGCGTACATGAGCGAAGCCTCGATGCAGGCGATCAACGAAACGTAGTCCGACACCGGTGGAAACCGTGGATGAGTTCCACATGCTCGACATGCTGCAATGCTGATGGCTCATCCACCGTTTCTACCGCACTGCTGCTACTGCTACGAAAGAAGGAGTCTACGAGACAACGGACAACGAATCGTCCTCACGGAGTTGGTTCAAACTCCACACGAAACTGGACGCTATCCAAGCGACGTCGCGTAGAGCGTAACCGTTTGCGGGGACGCCGGCAGGGGCGCGAAGCCGCGCTCACGGCAGTAGGCAACGAAGTCATTCCAGCCGGTCGTATAGACGCGACGGGTATTCGGGGCCTGAGAGGCCTCGGCGTATTCGCGGGCGCGCTCGACGGTCTCGACCGTATCCATTGAGCAGAACGTATCGCAGTTCGCGCAGCCGGGACACGGGGAGGCGAAGCATTTCGACCGATCGACGCGGAGGGTGCGTCTGTCTGCCTGCGTGGCGTACTCGTTATCGGCACTTGCGGCGACAGGAAGGGCTTGGGGTAGAATAGTGCTGGTCATCGGAGGTCCTTTCCGGTGGCTCGGCCTCGGCGGGTGGTAGCCCGCTGGGGCCTTCGTGCTTCACCCTATATTAGCACGGGCGACAGTCTGGCGACAACCTATAAGCCAAACTTTGGGGGATTCAAGAGGACGATACAGGACTGGTTTTGTGCTCAAACCCTCGAGAGCTCCGGCGCATAGTGGTAATGCTCTTGCCTTCCAAGCAAGAGTCGCGGGTTCGATTCCCGCCGCCCGCTCCAGCTCTTCGCGTACCGGTTAACGTCTCCGAAAGGGAGGGGACACTGCCCCTCGAACCGGCCTAGCCGAAACCCGGCGCGCCTTCCAAAAAGAGGGCCGGGCCCTCTTATACGACCTAGGAGAAGTCGACCACATGCGAATTTCGTCAGCTATTGCCGGTAGCGCACTTCTCGCTGCAGCGCTGCTGTGCGGCTGTTCAAACGGTCCTGCGAGCCCACAGAGTCTCCCGGCCGCGGGCTCGCTCGCGCCTGCTGTGATCGCGCCGGCGCACGCCGGCAGGCGGCCGCATTACCTTCATCCCAACGCGCGCATCGGTCCGATCAGCGCGATGCGTCTGCTCGAGCTCCAGGCCGCTGGTAAGCTGCCGGCACCGGCTCCGGCATCAACGATGCGTCGAATCCTTGCGGAGCTGCGCGCTCATCCCCACCGTCCTAACCTGCACCTGCGGCACGACACGTCCGGCGTTGCAGTTTGGGCGCTGAACGGAAACTCCAGCTATCTCATCGGACAGAATAGGCTCGCGAAGAAGACGGAGACGGCGATCGATCTGGAAGCCGATAACTGCGTCGATCCGGAGAGCGTGCACGTCGATCACGCGAAGAACGTCTGGATCGGATGCGAGTACGATAGCGATTATTCGGACGGAAACGTCCTCGAATATAATTCCGGCGGCAACCTGCAAGGAACCTACACGCCGAGTTGTCCGAGCCCGATCTCCAGCTGCAGCTACTGGTATTCGTACGCCTACGATGCGGGGACCGACGGCACGAATGTCTACGCCGCGATTCCGTTCTCGGAAGAGCAGGTCTGTAATCCGAGTTGTAACTACGTCTACGGTTCGGGCTTTGAATATTGGCCGGCCGGAAACGCTTCGGCAACGCCGGCGTACATCAACGTCGGCGAGGCATGCTCGCCCGTCTGCGACACCGGCTACATGGATCTCGATAGTTCGGGCAACATCTGGTTCAGCTATTACGGGTGCACGAGCTCCTGCGGCGGCGGCCTCGCTGAAATCACCAATCCGACGACGAATCCGAAGTTTGTTCCGATACTCAATCCGCTGACCTTCCAGTGCCCGGGAGGCGTCTACGTCAGCAATGGCGGCAAAACCCTGAACTACGTCGACGAGTGCGCGCGAACGATCTCGCAGTATGCCATGCCGGTTACCTCGAGCAGTCAGCCCGTTAAAACGCTAGGGCCGACACCGGTCAACATCTTCGGCGCCGGCCAGCCGATCGGTCTCGGGTTCAACGCAAGCGACAAGGCCGTCGTGGCGGGCGACTCCATGGGTTGGCTCGATATCGGCACGACCGCGAATAACAAATGGAAGCCCGTCCCGAGCATCAACCTCGGCGATTACGTACCGGGCGCCGCGTACACGCCGTCGGACAAGTAATCACTAAGACAGTCGCCTAGCACGCTTTACGGCGACGATGCGCGCATGAAGCGCAATACGAAAGCCGTCGGCGATCTCTCGAAGACTCCGTTGCGGCGCGCTCGTTCGAGTTCAAGCGAAGACCAGACGCTTGCGTGAGGAGCCGTGAGCTTTATTTGCTACAGTTGCCGCGAACTCGTGGCGGTCTGTCTCGTCGGAATTTCCAACACAGCCCGAGTTACCGGTTCGCTGCGCGTGCATCCGGCCGTGAACGGCCCGGGGGTAGGACAGGAAACAGCGGACGGAGTAAGGCCTAGGGCCGGCGAGCCGTCGTAGCTTAGTGGTAAAGCACCGCTTTGGTAAAGCGGAGAGCATGGGTTCAATCCCCATCGACGGCTCCATCTCACGTGCAGTTCATCGCCTCTTTGATGAAGGCGTCGGCCGCGTCGCTCCACGGCCGTTTGAAATCGGCCGGCCAGTGCGTCTGATCCAACCAAAGCGTATTGAGGCCGCGCGAAACTTCGGCATCCCCTTGCGTAAAGGAGCCGACCAACTCGCGCCAGCGGCTTGCAAGCGCGCACGCCTGTTCGCTTGACGGATCGATGCCGTGCTCGACCGCCGCTTCGACGCCGGCAATCAAGGCCGTCCAGTCGCGCTCTCCTTGCGCGATCGCGTCGGGCGACAGGCTGCGCCGCCGCTCTTCGATTTTCTCGCGCGCTTCTTCCGAGTAATATTCTTGCGTCCACTTAAAGTCGTTCTGCATTTTGAAAACCTCCATGAGGGTGCGGAGAATCTCCCAGCGATCGGCAGACGAATCCGCGGCCAGCGCGTTCTGGGCGCGCTCGATGACGCCGAGTGCCGCGTCGAGCCGGCGTCTCTGACGCGCGATCACGTCGCGCTGCGTGCGCAGCGCGTCCGCGAGCGGTGGGGAAGCTTCTCCGAGAAGCTGCTTGATTTGGTCCAAGTTCAATCCGACGAATCGCAACGCCAGGATGTGCTCGAGCCGTTCGAGCTCGGCTTCGCCGTAGAGCCGGTAACCCGACTCGGTGACGGCGGCCGGCTCGAGCAAGCCAAGCCGATCGTAGAGGTGCAGGGTGCGAACGCTGACCCCGGCGTCGTTTGCGAAAGCTTTAATTCGGCGCAGCGCGCCGGGTCGCGTTTCCATCGTCGTTTCGGAGCCTAGACCCTAACGCAAGGTCGGAGTCAAGGGCGATCGCACCTCAGGCTTTTTGCCCGCTTGGCCGAGAGGGCGGAGGAGCACCCGTTTTAGCAGCATTTTCTAACCCCGCGCCCGGCGATTAAGGGTTATAATATACACAGTTATGCTTAAGCTGTTCTCGCACATCCTACTCGGCGCCGCCCTGGCCGCGCCGCTCTCTCTCACTTTTCCCGCGGCGGCAAGCGCGCAGGAACGCGCTCCGAGCTACGGGACCCCGGTTGCAAACCAGCAATCGATTCGGGGAACTCTGACCGGATTCGACGGCAGCTACGTCGTCTATCTGCACGACGACCGCGGCTACAGCGATCACGTCACGATGCACCAGGGGACGGTCATCAATCCAACCGGCCAGAAGCTGACCGAAGGCATGCGCGTGACCGTTTACGGGTACGCCAATGGTTCGACGTTTGACGCCTATCGCATCGACGTCGCCGGTTCGTCCTACTACGGCGATAACGGCGGCGGCGGCTACACCGCCAACGGCTACGGCGATGGAGGCTACGGCTACGGCGGCGGGTACGGCTATGGCGGCGGGTACGGCTACGGCGGCTATCCCGTGGGCATCAGCCTCGGTTTCGGCTGGGGTTGGCCCGGTCCGTGGGGCTTCGGCTACGGATATCCGTACGGCGGGTATTATGGCGGATACTATCCGTACGGCGGCTACTACGGCGGATACCCGTATCGCTACGGCTGCTGCCGGTATCCCTACGGGGGCGGCGGACGTCCGCCGGTGCGCACCGGAACCATCCACGGCAACCCCGGCGGCGGCGGTGGCGTTCGCGGCGGTATGCCGCAGGGCGGCGGGCGCGGCGGCATCAGCGGTGGCGGAGGTCACGCCCCAGTAAGTGGCGGTGGCGGCCGGCCGCCGCACTAACCGGGCGATCTGGGCCTCGAGCTACCAGAGCGCGCCGTCCGAGACGAGGATATAGAGTATCGGTCCCAGACCCCAGACGACGCTGACGATAAACCAGATCACCTTCTGAAAACCCGTCAGATCGCCCCGGCCGAGCAGGTTGATCCACATGAGGATCATCGCGATCGGGTGTAAGAGAATCGACAACAATATCTCGAAGAGCAGCTTCATGAGCTGCTCTTCGCGCTTGCATCGCTTTGGCGCCTTCGCGCGTTATACGTCTCGGAGAGGAAGTAAGCGATGAAACATGACGTAGCCCCCGAGATTCAAAAGAGCGAACCGGAATGGCGCGCACAGCTCGGGCCTGACCGCTATCACATCCTGCGCGAAGCCGGAACCGAGGCACCGTTTACCGGTCCGCTGCTTCACGTCAACGATGACGGCACGTACACGTGCGGGGCCTGCGGTCTCCCGCTCTTCACGGCCGATTCGAAGTTCGATTCGCACTGCGGCTGGCCGAGCTTTACCGGCCCTCACGAACAGGAGAACGTCCGCCTCCTCGACGACCACAGCCACGGCATGCAGCGCATCGAGGTGCGTTGCAAACGCTGCGATTCACATCTCGGCCACGTCTTCGACGATGGGCCCGGCCCGGAGGGAACCCGCTATTGCATAAACTCGCGGTCGCTCGACTTTCGTCCCTCGTCCTCTTCGTAAGCCTCGTGCTGCCGTTCGCGCTGCTGCGCGTTTCGGCGGCCCAGAACGTCGTATCGGTACTCTACGCCGGCTCGCTCGTGACGCCGATGGAAGGGCCCGTGAAGGCGGCGCTGTTCGACAAGGGCGTTGCCTTCGAAGGCCAACCCGGCGGCAGCAAAGAGCTGGCGAATCTCATTGCGTCGGGCGTTCGCACCCCCGACGTCTTTATTAGCGTCAATCCCGCGCTGGTGAAGAATCTCGGCGATAAAGTCGCCTCGGCGACGACCTTTGCGGGAACGAGCCTGGGTGTCGCGTGGGCACCGAACTCGAAATACGCCGCCGTCTTCGAACGCGCCGCCAAGGGCGAGATGCCGCTGGAGGATGCGCTCGAAACGCCGGACCTGCGCATCGGGCGCACCGATCCGAAGCTCGATCCCAAAGGTGCGTACACGGTCACCGGTGTGAAGCTGTGGCTGGGCGACGAGCAGGAGCAGCAGATGCTGGGGCCGGAGGAAAACCCCGCGCAGATCTTTCCCGAGGAGGATCTCTTGGCGCGCGTCGACACCGGCCAGGTCGACGTCGGATTCTTCTATCGCACCGAAGCGATCGCGCGCAAATATCCTTTCATCCCGCTTCCCGGTAACGCCGCGCTCACCGATCGCATTACCTATACGCTGGCGATTATGAAGGCTGCGCCGCATCCGCAAACCGCCAAAACCTTCGCCGATTTCATTCTCACCGGCGGCGGCCGCGATATCCTGACGCGCGCGGGGTTGACCTACCTCAAGTGAATAAGGCGCAGTTTCCCCTGGAACAAACCGCCGATGGCAGCTTCAAGCGTCAAGAAGATACCTTTCGCGGTTGGGTGACGGCCGACGGCAGCTCAGGCTACCCGGCGCAAGCCGGCCGCTATCACCTCTATGTGTCGTTGGCCTGCCCGTGGGCGTGCCGCACCGTTATCGTTCGGAAGCTCAAAGGACTCGAAGACGCGATCGGCATGACGGTCGTCGATCCGATTCGCGACGAACGCGGCTGGCGTTTTACCGCGCAGCCCGACCCGGTCAACGGCTGGGCTTTTCTGAGCGAAGCCTACACGGCCACCGATCGCGGCTACAACTCCCGCGTGACGGTGCCGGTGCTCTGGGATAAAGAGCGCGGCCGCATCGTAAGCAACTCCGACGACGATATCATGCGGATGTTCGAAACGCAGTTCGACGCCGTCGCGGCCAAGCCGGAACTCGATCTCTATCCCAGCGATCTGCGTCCGCACATCGACGAGCTCAACGACTTCCTCTACGAAACGTTCAATAACGGCGTCTACCGGGCCGGCTTCGCAACGTCACAAGCTGCCTACGAACGCGCCGCCTACGAAGTCTTCACGACGATTGACGCGATGGAGGAGCGCCTGGCTTATCAGCGCTATCTGCTCGGTGCGCGGCCGGTCGAAACCGATTGGCGTTTCTTCGTGACGCTCGTGCGCTTCGATCCGGTCTACTACGGCCACTTCAAGTGCAATCTCCGGCGGGTCGTCGACTACCCGAATCTCTACGGCTACCTGCGCGACCTCTACCAGATCGACGGCGTCGCCGAGACCGTGGACTTCGATCAGATCAAGCGCCACTATTACATCACGCAGGACGAAATCAACCCGACGGGGATCGTGCCGATCGGCCCGATCGTGGATCTCGCCGAGCCTCACGATCGGGACCATCTGAACTAAAATCCCGGGCCGTAACTCTGGCCTCAAAACCGCCTCAGGCAGACCCTTGACATCGAACATATGTTCGATTAGCATGAATCTCCCATGGTGGCGTTAGCAGTACGGGATGAAGGCAAAATCGCGGCTTTCGAAGCCCTCAAGGCCGAGCTTAGTGCCAAGGTGGGGCCCGCTTCCCTTGCAGTCGAGGGAGCCGTTCCAACCGCCATTCCGGAACTGGACCGGCTGCTAGCGGGAGGCTTTCCTCCGGGTGCGGTCGCGACGCTCGAGGGGACGACCGGGCGCTGGAGCCTGGCAGCTGGGCTCGTCGCCGAGTTGACGCGCCGCAGCTTAGTGGCGATCCTCGACGATGGAACGCTCTATCCGCCGAGCCTGGCCGAGGCGGGAGCACGCCTCGAGCACGTCCTGGTCGTCCCCGCGAGGAAGGCGCTCGAGGTCGCCCGCGCGGTCGACATCTTACTGCGCTCGCGAATCTGCCGGCTGGTGCTCATGCCGGCGATCGCGCTGCGCGATGCGATTTGGTCGCGCTTGGCGATGCTCGCGCATCGCAGCGGGGTGCTGCTGATCGTGATGGTCGCGCGTGCCGGTGCCGCGTTGAGCGCCGTCGCGGAACTGCGGCTGCACTGCGCGTTCGAGCGTGCGATCGTGCACGGCAAACGCGGGCTCTGGGGAAGCTTCGCCGGCTTCGATTTCTGCATCGATCTGCGCAAGCATAAACATCTCCCCTCGGCGCTGCTCGGGACGGCAAGACTCCGTGCTGCTCTGCGTTGACCTTCCCGGCGAGATGCCCGAAACGGCGCAGTGGGAAGATCTGCTCGATGCGCTCGATGCCGTCTCGCCGCTGATCGACGACGTCCGCAGCGGCCTCGCCTATCTCGATATGCACGGCAGTCCCGGCGAAGCATCCGCCTGGATGACGCAAACGCGAACGCTGCTTTCGGCGTACGGCCGTCTGCCGCGTCTCGGCGTTGGACGCAATAAAATAGCCGCGCGAGCGGCGGCGTACGTTTCCGACGGCAGCATCTGCCGGCCGGGTTCGGAGGCCAGGCTGCTCGCCGAGTTGCCGTTAGCGTTGCTCGATATCGAACCGGAGATCGTCGAACGGTTGACGCTGCTCGGAATCGAACGCCTCGGCGATCTCGCCGCGCTGCCGCACGGACCCTTCGTGCGGCGATTCGGCTCGGCGGCAGCGCGCTGGCACGAGCTCGCGCGCGGCATCGATCGCCGGCCCTTTCTGCCGCGGAGTCGAGCCGTCGCGATCGAGGCAGCGATCTTCGGTGAAGGTCGCGCCGTCGACGAAGTGCAGGTTTTCTTCGCGCTGCGCATGCTGTTGACGCGCGTCTGCAGCGATCTCGAACGCTGCGGAAAGCGCGCCGGTGCGCTGCACCTGGCGCTCGAGCTCGAGGACGCCGGCACCACCGCGTTCGACGTTCCGCTCGCCATGCCGACGGCCGACGAACGAACGATGTTCGAGATGATGCGCGCCAAGCTCGAAGGCGTAACCTTCGAAGCGGCCATCGTCGGTCTGCGCGTGCAGGCGCGCATCCTCGAAGAAGGAGGAGAAGAGCAGGCGCTCTTACGCGCCGTCGACTTCGATCCTGCGCGAGTCGTCATAACCATCGCCCGGCTCGAAGCGATCCTCGGAGAGAGCGTTTCGCGCGCGACGACGCGTCAGGCGCATCTGCTCGAAGAGCGTTTTTCCTACAAACCATTCGTCCTCGACAAGCCGAAGATGACGGACGCTCGTTCCGAGAGCGATCGCTGCCGCTTCGAGGGCGCTCGTAAGGTCGTTCCTCAGTTACGCCTGGTGGAAGTTCGGGAGATTCCCGTCGAGTTGCGCGCCGGTGAGCCCGCGATCGTCGACCGCCAAGCGGTAACGCAATGCACCGGTCCGTGGCGTATCCAAGAGCGTCCATTCACTCCCGCGCCGGTTGCACGCGACGAATACGACGTCGTCCTCGCCGACGGAACCTTTGCCCGCATCTACCATCAAGGTGTGCACTGGTATCTCAGGGGCGTGTATGAGTGACTGCGCATTCATCCGATGGCAGATTCTCCGAGAGTGCGTGACCCAATGGGCTCGGGGCGTGTGAAGGGAGGAGCGGAGGCAGGATGCCGGGAGCGACGACGAGGCGAGCAGCTTTTCCGCAGGACGCGGAAAAGCGAGCGTCCCCGAGCCCATTGGGTCGCGCGCTCTCGGAGAATCTGCAACGATCCTTCTCATCGCATACTCCCGAACTCACTCGTGCATTTGATAACGTCGTGACCTCGGAAGGAGGCATATTTACCCGCGCGATGCTCTCGACTTCGACTTATGGTAGCCGTGCCAACTACTCAAAAGAGGCGTGTATGAGTAAGTTTGAAAGGCTATGTCAGCGAACGACGATGCCCCTAGGCATAAGGAGCCGCGTTTTTCCTCCTTCTATCATGCGAAGAATGCGCGCGTGGTTGCCGCTCGCTCCTGCAGCATAGACCGTGATGGACGGTGGGTCATCGTAGCCAACGCTCGTGACGTAGATATTAGCATGTCCGTCGAGACCCAGGCCAAACCCGTAAATAGGCCCAGGAAAATACGAGACCGGTGCTTCGTCGCCGTGTGCATTCGGGCTGAAGATGCAGATCGATTCCAACTCGGAATCAACAACGTAGATGTAACCGGAAGCGTCCACGGCAAGACCCGCCGGTCCCGTTAGCTCGGTGTGGGGACCTTTGATCGTGCGTTCGGGCGACGCGTTGCCGTTCGCGTTCGCGGCGTAAACTGTGATCCAGCCGTTATTGGGATCGTCATTGGCGACGTTGAGGTTCGACTGCGAATCGAAAGCGAGCCCCCACGGGCAGTATAAATGCGTGTGCTGCCCTTCGATCGTGCGGATCGGTGCCGCGTTGCCGTTTGCGCCGGATTCGAAGACGTTGATCCAGCTTTTACCTGCATTGGGACAGTTGGCAACGTAGAGCTCGTCGTGCGAGTCGACGGCAAGCCCTCCGGGGTTATTCAATTTCGCCTCGTTGCCGGAGATCGTCCGTATTGGCGCCACATTTCCCAGCGCTCCGGCGGCGTAAACCGTGATCGTATCGTTGTCATTCGTGACGTAAACGTTGCCGCGCGAATCCATCGCGAGGCCCGATGGAAGGAAGAGCATCGTCTTGGATCCGCTGATCTCGCCGGCCGGCGAAACATTGCCGTTAGCCTCTCGCGCGAAAAAAAGTACGGCGGGAAGCGGCTTATTCTCATATCCGTTCGTGCGCGTCACGAGAATGCAGCGCTTGAGGGGACAGTCGCTGCCGGCGTGGCGAGCCAAGGATATCGCGCCGCTGTGAGCCGGCACTACGGTGTTGGGAGCGGTTAGGGGGCCTCCGCAAGCGGGCAATATCACAGCCGCGCATATGCTGGTCGCAGCGAGTGCGTGACGGCCGGTCCGAGCGATCGTCATGGCAATACTCCTTACCTTCGAGGCCGAGGTAAGATTGACTAAAGTCACTTCGCAGCGAGGATAGGCGACCCCTGGAGGACTTTACAGTCGAACATATGTTCGGTACACTTTGAAATCCTCATGGCCTATGCCGAGCTTCACGCCTGGTCGAACTTCAGCTTCCTGCAAGGTGGTTCACACCCCGAAGATCTGATCGAACGGGCTTCGGAGATCGGTTTGGATGCGATCGCGTTGACCGATCGTGATGGGCTCTACGGCGCCGTGCGCTTCGCCGCGCATGCGCGCCGGCAGCGGGTCGCCGCCATCATCGGCAGCGAGCTGACCTTGGAGGACGGCACTCATCTCGTGCTCTTGGTCGAGAACAAGTGCGGCTACGCGAACCTTTGCCGCTTGATATCGGCCGCGCAAATGCGTGGAAGCAAGGGCGACGCGCGTTTGCATATCGAGGATCTCGAAGCTTGCAACGAGGGGCTGATCGCACTCTCCGGCGGCGCGTGTGGACGCGTCGAGCGCGCGCTGCAGCAAGACGGTCTCCGCGCGGCGGCGCGGGAGGCGCAACGGCTCGCTTCGATCTTCGAGCAGCGCTTCTATCTCGAGCTCCAGCAGCACTTGACGCTGGAAGAGACGCAGCGCAACCTGCAGCTCGTGCGCATCGCGGAGCGTTATCGCTTACCGTGCGTTGCGACCAACGCGGTGGTCTATGCGACCGGCGAGGACGCGCTGATCGCCGACGTGCTCTCCTGCGTTCGCGGAGGCGAAACGATGCAGGCGGCGCGAGCCGGCAATCGTCTGCGCCCCAACGCCGAGTTCTATCTCAAGCCGCCCGCCGCGATGCGCCGGCTCTTCGCCGAATATCCCGAGGCGATCGAGTGCAGCCGTGCGATTGCATCGCGTTGCGCGTTTCGGCTCGAACGCTTGGCCGGACAGTTCCCCCTCTTCGAGGTTCCGCCGGGAAGTTCGCCGCAGAGCCACCTGCGCAAACTCGTCTACGAGGGCGCGGCACGCCGCTACGCGATGCCGTTGAGCGACAAGGTCGAACGGCAGCTCGAGTACGAGCTAGGCCTGATCGCCAAGATGGATCTCGCCGGATACTTCTTGATCGTCTGGGATATCGTGCGCGCGGCGGTCGAGCTTGGCGTGCTCTGCCAGGGGCGCGGCTCGGCGGCGAACTCGGCGGTCTGCTATTCGCTGGGCATTACTGCCGTCGATCCGATCGAGATGGACCTGCTCTTCGAACGCTTCATGTCCGAGGAGCGCCGCGAGATTCCCGATATCGACATCGACTTCGCCCATCAGGACCGGGAGAAGGTCATTCAATACGTTTACGACCGTTACGGACGCGCGAACGCGGCGATGGTCGCCGAGGTTATCACCTACCGCACGCGCTCGGCGATTCGCGACGTCGGTAAGGCCCTGGGATTATCGTTCGAGCAAGTCGATCTCATCGCGAAAGAATACGACGTGCGCGAGCAGCTGCCCGAAGAGGCGGGGCCGGATCTGCTCTTCACCATCTGCCGCCGCATCGCCAACTTTCCACGCCACCTGGGGATCCATTCCGGCGGCATGCTGATCACGCGCGATCCGCTCGTCTGCGTCGCGCCGGTCGAATGGGCGACGATGCGCGATCGCACCGTCGTTCAATGGGACAAAGACGACCTCCAAGGGCTGGGGCTGATAAAAATCGATCTGCTCGGCTTGGGGATGCTCTCGCTGTTACGCGAAGCGTTTTCCCTCTACGGACGCTGTCTCGCGCGCGGCGATACGTGGCTGCCGGCCTGCGTGCCGCCCGACCTCGCGCTGCACACGATCTCCGCCGACGACGAGAAGACCTACGCGATGATGCAGCGCGCCGATACGATCGGCGTCTTTCAAATCGAGTCGCGAGCCCAGCAGTCGATGCTGCCCAGAATGAAGCCGGTCTGCTTCTACGATATCGTCATGCAGGTCGCGATCATTCGTCCGGGGCCGATTCAAGGGCAGATGATCCATCCGTTCCTGCGCCGGCGCTCGGGCCTCGAACCAGTCACCTATCCGCATCCCAAACTCGAGCCGGTGCTGAAGCGAACTCTCGGTGTGCCGCTCTTTCAAGAGCAGGGGATGCGCTTGGCCATCGAAGCGGCCGGCTTCTCGGGCGGCGAGGCCGACGAGCTGCGCCGCGCGATGGGTCACAAACGCTCGCGCGACCGGATGGAAGCGATGCGCGTGCGGCTCGTCGACGGCATGATCCGCAACGGCATCGATCGCGCCGCCGCCGAGCAGCTTTTTCACATGCTCGAAGGTTTTGCCGATTATGGTTTTCCCGAATCCCACGCGGCGAGCTTTGCACTGCTGGCCTACGCCTCGGCATACGTCAAGTGCCACCTCCCGGCAATCTTCGCGGCGGCGATTCTCAACGTTGCGCCGATGGGCTTTTATTCGACCGAGGTGCTCGTCAACGACGCGCGCCGGCACGGCGTGACGATCCGCTCGATCGAAGTCAATGCGAGCGAGTACTGGTCGCATGTGGAGCACGACGGCGCGCTGCGCTTAGGATTCCACCTCGTCCGTGGTCTCGGCGAGGCGCAGCGGCAACGTCTCGAGAGCGCCGTTGCGCGCGGCACGTTTGCCGGCGTGCTCGAGTTCGCGCAGCGGACGCAGCTCGAACGGGAAGCATTGGAGAATCTGGCGATCGCCGGCGCTTTTGCGCCGTGGTATCCGGCGCGGCGCGACGCGATGTGGGCGCTGCGCGGCCTCGACGAGCGCGAGGCACGCGGCGAACTCGGCGCGCTGATGGACGTCGACGAGCCCGCGGCTGCCTTGAAGCCGCTGCCCGCAAAGAAGCGCACCGCCTTCGACCTATGGTCAACGGGGGTGACGCCCGCGGGACAGGCGATGGAGCACTTCCGCGAATTCCTCAACTCACAGCGGGTCACGCTCGCCGCACGGCTGCCGTCGCTGTCCCGCAACGCACGATGCCGGGTCGGCGGCCTGGTGATCACTCGCCAGCGGCCCGGCACCGCTAAGGGCTTTGTCTTTCTCACGCTCGAAGATGAGACCGGCGTGGTCAACGTCATCGTCCGGCCGGATGTCTACGACGCGTACCGCCGGCCGATCCGCTCTTCCTCGACCCTCATCGTCGAAGGCACGCTGCAGAAGGAGAGCGGCTGCGTCGACGTGCTCGCCAAGAGAATCTGGAGCTTCGACGACGAAGGCGTCACCAAGCACCTCTCCGTTCACAGCTTTCAATGAAAGGCCGTATGCGCAAGACGAACACGAACCGGATCGACCCGACTACGTGGGCCTCCCCCAAGAGTACCTTTGCCGGAGAGGGAATTCAGGTCTCAGAGGCGCTCGGACGCAAACGCGATTCGACCGATCTGCTCGAGCGCCATCCGTTCGACGTTGAAATCCTGCGAATCCCGGCCGGCAAGGCGCCGTATCCCTATCATTCGCACAGCGCGCAGTGGGAGTTCTATCACGTGATCTCCGGCAGCGGCACGGTGCGCCACAAAGATGGAACCGATCGCGTCGAGGCGGGCGATGCCTGCCTTTTCCTGCCAAAAGAGCCGCACCAGTTTTTCAACGACGGTGCCGATCCGCTCGTGATGTACGTCGTCGCCGACAATCCCATCGGCGAGTCGTCGTACTACCCGGACAGCAACAAATGGGGCGTCGGCCTGCCCGAACGGCGCATTCTGCGCTCTGAGGCGATCGACTACTTCGACGGCGAGGAGTGAGAAAGTCCGGCGGACCGCGCTCGTGCTATAAGCGCACCGGAGCGCCGAAGACGTCCTTCGAAACGAAAAAGGCGGCCGAGCGCGCGATCCCAAGCACCTCGACCGGGTTAAAACCATATCGCTGCGAGCAGCACGGCTGGCACCTCGGGCACTGATCGCGTGACGCGCCGCATCTACATCCCGCTGGTTCTGACGCTCGTCTTTCTCGCGCTCGTCGCGATCGTATTGGTCGTTGCCGGGCGCCAGGTCAGCGGGACGATCGAAGAGGCCTTCAGCGGAGCGGGCGACGTCCGCACAGCGCGCTTCTTGGTCGCCCGCACGATCAGCCGGCAACTCGACGAGGAGACCGGCGTCCGAGGCTACGCCGTCGTGCGCCAGCGGATCTTGCTGCAGCCGTACTACGCGGCGCGAGCCGAGATGCCGCCCTCATTCGCGCGCCTGCGGCGAATGCTGAGCGACCTCAAGATGCCCAGCACCCGCGCGGTGCTCGATGACGCCGCCCAGACGAACCGGCGATGGGTCGCGCAAGTCGCCTACCCGATCATCACCTTCAGGCGCGTCCCGGCCAAGGTCCAGCTGCACGGAAAGCGGCTCGTCGATCGCTTCCGCAGAGATTTGGAGTTCGTCGAAAATTCGTTGGCCGCTCGCGCGAATCAGGCGCAACGCCGGGCGCAGCAGGCGATTTACGGCGTTACTCTGTTCGCGATCGGAGCGGTCGCGGCGGTGATCGTTGCTGCTACGCTCTTTACGGTTCAACAGTACCGTCTGGTCGCGCGACTCGAGCGAACTCGCGAGCGGGCGGAAGAGGAGCGCCGGCGTGCCGCTGAAAGTCGTTCGGCGTATGAGGCCGAGAAGCGTATCGCCGATACCCTCCAAGGCGCGTTTACGCAGAACATCTTGCCGCAGATGGCAAAGGTTCTCTTCAGCGCAACCTATCTGCCCGCTGCCGAGGAGACGAGAATCGGCGGCGATTGGTACGATGTTCTCGAACTCACCGAGCACCGCGTTCTCCTCACGATCGGCGACGTTACCGGGCATGGGATCGATGCGGCGGTCGCGATGAACCGAGCGCGTTACCTCTTGGTCTCCTGTGCGCTCGTCGACCCCAATCCCGGGGCCATCCTCGAACGCGCGAACGCCGATCTCTTCAGCGGAGCGTCTCCGCTGATTACCGCCGTCGCCGGCATCGTCGACTCGCGTAACTGCGAGTTCGTCTACGCGACCGCCGGGCATCCGCCGCCCGTCCTCCTGGAACCGGGATGCAAGCCTCGAATGCTCGATTTTGGTTCGCTGCCGCTCGGGGTCATGGGCGATGCCAACTATCGAAGCCATCGCATCGTGAGCGTTCCCGGCGCCATGCTCGTGCTCTATACCGACGGAGCCATCGAGCATTCGCACAACGTCGTGGAAGGCGAGGCACTGCTGCTGCAGGCAATAGAAGCCGCCGCCGCTTGGCCCGCGCACAAGGCGGCAGCGATGATCTCCGCCTCGATCTTTTCGAACCGGAGAATCATCGACGACGTCGCGATTCTGACGATCCGCTTCGGCGAGGATTCCGGTTCGAGCGTCGGGAGGGTCGCGTGAGCGACGCGATCGAGACGGTTCGACTCAACGGCGAACTCGAGATCAGCCGCAAGCGCGAGATCCGCGATGCGTTTACTCTACGGGAGGGTGCGCGCGCGGTGCTCGTCGACCTCTCCGATGTAACCTACGCCGACTCGACGGCGCTAACCGAGCTGCTCCGTTTTTGCGTCACGGCGCAACGCGATCGGATACCGCTCGCGGTCGTAATACGAACCCGCCAGTTCTCGAGGCTCGTTCAGTACGCGGGGCTCGCCGGGGCGTTTGCGATATTCGAGGATCCCCACGATGCCCTTGCCTACCTGAACGAGCGCATGAATCCGTGAACTTCGCGTCGCAGCTTCGTCTGCGGTGTCCCGCGCAATCGCGTTGCGTTGCTCCGATCCGCCACGCCTTGCGCGCGTTTCTCGAAGCGATCGGCTTGGGCGGCGATTGCGTCGATGACGTTACGACCGCCGCGGGCGAAGCACTGTCCAACGCGGTCGAGCACGCGTACCAAGGCGATGCGGGGCCCGCTTCCTATGTGGAACTGCACGCTCGAATAGCTCGCGGAAAGCTGGCCGTCGACGTTTGCGATCGCGGCTCGTTCATCGAGCGCGAACGGCTTGCCGGCCGAGGATTTGGCTTGCGCATCATCCGCGCGGTCACGCCGCAGATTCGAATCGATACCGCGCGCGGGACGAACGTCCGCATGCGCTTTCGCCTTCCCGAAAGTTAACGCGCGTCATCATCTTGCTCCGCGCGCATCGGAAAAGCGAGCCATGACAGACCCAATGTGCGATAGAACGTGGCGGCGATGCCGGCGCCTCGGCGCCCTCGTCGTGCCATTTCTCGCGGCGTGCGGCAGCGGCGCCTTCGCTGCGCCGCAGCCGGCTGCCCGCGCCTTCGTCAACGCCGTCGGGCGCCACGCGGCGAGCGCGAAGATTCGCCACGTCGTCGTTATCGTTCAAGAGAACCGCAGCTTGAACAATCTTTTCTACGGCTTTCCGGGAGCCGACACGACGACGTACGGGTACAACTCGAAGAACGAAAAAATCGAACTCCAACCCGTCGGGCTCGACACGAAGTGGGATCTCGACCACAGTTCGTACTCGTTCTATGCGGCCTGTAACGGAACGGGCACCTATCCGGGCACGGACTGTCGGATGAACGGCTTCAACAAGGAAGCCTATTACTGCGGGCACAGCAGTGAGCCGCGCTGCCCGAACCAAAATCCGCCATACGGTTACGTGCCGCACGATCAGACCAGAGCGTACTTTTTTCTCGGGGATCACTACGTGCTTGCCGACGAGATGTACGCCTCCAACTTCGACGCCAGCAGCTTCATCTCGCACCAGTACATAATCGCCGCCCAATCGGAATCGGCGGTGAACTATCCCTACTACCAATGGGGCTGCTCCGGCGGCGGCGGCGACTATATCCAGACCGTTACCAAGCGGCGCCAGTTCGGTTCGTATATCCCGGTGTGCTGGGATACGACGACGATCGGCGATGAAATGGATGACGCCGGGCTCACGTGGGCGTTTTATGCTTCCGCGATCGATTCGGACGGAGACCTCTGGAGCGCCTATCAGAACATCAATCACATCTATAACGGCCCCGACTGGCGCAAAGACGTCATTTCGCCGCAGACCAAGTTCTTCGACGACGTCGCGCAAGGAAGGCTGCGGGATTTGAGCTGGATCACGCCGACCTGCGCCAACTCCGATCACGCCGGCTGCGACAGCAAGACCGGTCCCTCGTGGGTGGCGTCGCTGGTCAATGCGGTCGGTGAGTCGAAGTATTGGAACTCGACGGCGATCTTTATTTTTTGGGACGACTACGGCGGCTGGTACGATCCCAAGGCGCCGGCACTTAAAGACTACGACGGGTTGGGGTTGAGGATCCCGCTGCTGATCGTCTCGCCGTATGCCAAGGACGGCCACGTTTCTCACGTCCACTACGAACACGGAAGCATCCTGAAGTTCGTCGAGGATACCTTCGGCCTGGCGCGATTGGCCGCCAGCGACAAGCGCGCACGCTCTCCGGAAGACGACGCTTTCGACTTCAATCAACCGCCCCGCAAATTCGTGGCCGTCCCGTCGGAGCATGGAATAGAGTACTTCAAGCACCAACCGCTCGATCTTCGGATCCCCGATAGCGAGTGATCGTTCGCGTTGCCGGACAACCAGAACCCCCGGCGACGGCGGAATCTGCAGTTCGTATCAGAACATCACCCACGTCAACAAATCCGCTCGTGAATTCGAGGCCGTGCCGTCGGTGCACGGGACCGACTACTTCAAACACCAGCCGACCGACCGGCGTTCGGTCGACGGCGAATAAAGAAAAGGAGAAGGTTGATGCGAATCCCGATCACCCGGTTCGCGCCGGTCGCGGCCGTCGCGCTGACGCTGTGCGCGTGCAGCGGCGGCGGCAACGGCGCAAGCCCGGCGCTTCCCGGCGTCTCGCTCCAAAATCCCGTGGTCAAGGGCCACCGCGTGCCGTCAAGCGGCAAGATTCAGCACATCGTCATTATCGTTCAAGAAAACCGCAGCTTTAACAATCTCTTCTACGGCTTCCCGGGGGCTCACACCGCCAAGTTCGGCTACGACGAGCATGGAAACAAGATCCAGCTTCAGCCGATCGGCCTGGAGACGACCTGGGATATCGATCACAGCTTCGGCTCGTTCCTTCAGGCTTGCAACGGCACGGGAAGTTATCCCGGCACGGACTGTCAGATGAACGGCTTCGATAACGAGTACGTCGGATGCGGGAGCAGCTGCCCCAACGCCAATCCCCCCTACAGCTACGTCCCGCAAACCGAAACGAAGCCCTATTTCTTCCTCGGCAAACACTACGTTCTGGCCGACGAGATGTTCGCGTCCAACGTTGATGCGAGCAGCTTCATCTCGCACCAGTACATCATTGCGGGCGAAGCGAGTTCCGCGGTGAACTATCCCTCGAGTGACTGGGGTTGCCCCGGCGTCAAGTACGGGGATCAGATCGGCACGCTGACGCAAGAACGCCAGTACGGCTCGAACATCGCCATGTGCTGGGATAACCAAACCCTGGGCGACGAGATGGATAACGCCGGGCTCTCGTGGGCCTACTACGCGTCGACCTGGTATGGTGACGGCGGCATCTGGAGCGCTTACCAGAACATCAACCATATCTACAACGGACCCGACTGGAGCAAAGACATCATCTCGCCGCAGACCAACTTCTTCAACGACGTGAAGAACGGTAAGCTGCGCGCCCTGAGCTGGGTGACGCCGACCTGCGCAAACTCGGATCACGCGGGCTGCGGCGGGAAGACCGGGCCCGCCTGGGTCGCTTCCCTCGTCAATGCGATCGGCCAATCGCAGTACTGGAATAGCACCGCGATCTTCATCTTCTGGGATGACTACGGCGGCTGGTTCGATCCAAAGGCGCCCAAGAAAGTCGACTACGACGGGCTCGGCCTGCGTCTTCCGATGCTGATCGTCTCGGCCTACGCAAAGAAGGGGAAGATCGACCACACTCCCTTCGAGCACGGCAGCATCCTGAAGTTCGTCGAAGATACGTTCGGCTTGCCGCGTCTTGCGCAGAGCGACACGCGCGCGAACTCCCCGGCTGGTGCTTTCAACTTCAACCAGCCTCCGCGGAAGTTTCAAAAAATACCTTCGGAACACAACATCGACTGGTTCATGCATCAACCTGCGGACTATCGCGCTCCCGACAGCGAGTAAAGAAAGGCGCCAATGCCCATTTCAGCCATGCTGCGCCTGTTGGCGGTCACGATCGCCGCGTGCGTCCTCGGCGCGTGCGGCGGTCGGGCCGGCCCCGCCGGCCCGAGCCTGCCGATTCTCTCCGAGTCGCTGCCCCAATCGCATCGCGATGCGTCCGGCGGTAAGATCAAGCACATCGTGATCATCGTTCAGGAGAACCGAAGCTTCAACAATTTATTCTACGGATTCCCCGGCGCGCACACCGTGTCATACGGCTACGACATGCACGGGAAGAAGATTGAGCTCGAGCCGATCAGCCTCGACACGGCCTGGGATATCGATCACAGCTTCGCCGGGTTTCTCGCCGCCTGCGACGGGACGGGCAGCTATCCCGGCACGGGCTGCAAGATGGACGGCTTCAATAACGAGTTCGCTGGGTGCGGACATCGCGCCGAACCCAAGTGCCCACACCCCAACCCGGCCTACAGCTACGTCCCGCACGACGAAACGAGACCGTACTTCTACATGGGGAAGAACTACGTGCTCTCCGACGAGATGTACGCCTCAAACGTCGACGCGAGCAGCTTTATCTCGCACCAGTACATCATCGCCGGCAAGGCCGACTCGGCGATCAATTATCCGACGGGCTGGTGGGGCTGCATCGGTGAGGGCAGCGATTTCATCACGACGATCACCAAGCAGCGGGAGTACGGCCCGGCGATACCGATCTGCTGGGACGACAAGACGATTGGCGACGAGATGGACAAGGCCGGTCTCTCTTGGGCGTACTACGCCACGCTCTGGTACGGGGATGGCGGCATCTGGAGCGCCTATCAGAACATCAAGCACATCTACTTCGGGCCGGATTGGCACAAGGACGTCATCTCGCCGCAGACCGATTTCTTCAGCGATGTAAAGCATGGTAAGCTGCGCGCGCTCAGTTGGGTTACGCCGACTTGGGAAAACTCCGATCATGCAGGAGGCTCGAGCAAGACGGGGCCGTCGTGGGTGGCCTCTCTGGTCAATGCGATCGGTGAGTCGAAGTATTGGAACTCGACGGCGATCTTTATTTTCTGGGACGACTACGGCGGATGGTACGATCCGAAGCCGCCGCCGCTCGCCGACTACGACGGGCTCGGGCTGCGCCTTCCGATGCTGATCGTCTCGCCATATGCGAAGCAAGGGAAGATCGATCACACTCGATACGAGCATGGAAGCATCCTGAAGTTCGTCGAGGATACGTTCGGCCTCGGGCGTCTGGCGGCCAGCGACCGACGCGCGGCCTCACCGCTCGGTGCGTTCGACTTTGCTCAAGCGCCCCGGAAGTTTACCGAGGTTCCGTCAGAACACGGTATCTACTGGTTCGAACACGTGCAGCCGCCCGACCATCACATCCCCGACGCGGAGTAGATTAAGCTGACGACAGCTTAGAGCGCGCCCGGGCCCGGTGATACGCCGGCCGGCGGGGCGAAGAAGTCCAAGCCGTCGCTAATTACCGCAAGCTGCCTGCCGTTGGCGGCATTAAACTCGTAGAGGTAGGCGAGGCCGGGGCTGTAGGTCCCGAGATCGGTGACCCAGAGATCGGTGAAGTTCGGGCCGAAGTTGAGATACTGCGGGATATGAAATCCGCTCAACGCCAGCTTGCACGATTTCACGCCGTTGCATTTATAGACGCCGCTGGTCGAGCCCGAGAAGGTCGCGTAGTAGAGGTTGCCTGTGCCGTCGAAGGCGATTCCGTAAGGCGAGCCCGGGGAGATCTTGAGATCTTGCCCTTTCCCTGTGCAATCCGTGAACTCGTCGACCTGCGCGCCGGACTTCGCAGCGAAGCTCAGATAGCAGTTACCGGAAGGGTCGAAGGCGACGCCGGAGGCTTTACTGACACCGGAAGCGGTGAGCGTAGCGGTTGGCTTCGTGGCGCCTTTTTTAAAAAACGTCGCGTTCTTGCCGTTGGCCGCTAAGACTTCGTCTTTGTAGACCGCGACGTCGACGGGCGCGTTGGTGCCGTCGCCGAGCTTCTGCATCTGCTTCTGCAGTCCGGCCGAGTAGACGAGGATCGCCTTCGCGCCTTCATCGGCTACGTAGACGAGGCCGTCTGCCCCCGCAACGACGCCGGCGGGCTTTACGAGACCGGCACTCAACGTTTTCTCGATCTTGCCGTTCTGGTAGACCAGGCAGCGGTGCTGCGTCTGGTTCTGGCAGGTATAGACGGTGCCGGTTTTCGGTTTTGGTGCGAGCGTATCGGGTGCTGCGCCGGAAGCCGTCATTGGGCTGATTCCGCGTGCTCCGCACGCTGCGAGGCAGAAGAGCGATGCCCCAAGAGCTGCGGTGTGCAGTGCTAAACTTCGCATATGCATGCCTTTGGTATTCCGTGGGGATTCGCGGGCGACCTTGGGCACTATTCGGTATCGACGGGCAAGTTCGATGGCCGCTGGCGACGGAAGAAATTTAACGAATACTTCGCGGAGATCGCCTTAAACGCTCGCGGGCGCCGCTGAAAGTTGAAGCAGTCGGCGATGCTCGTGGCGCGCTGATCGGTGTTCCCGAGGGTGCCCAAATCGAATGTATCCTCAATGAAGCGCAAGATGCTGCCAAACTCGTACGGCGTGTGCGAAACGTAGTTTTTCGTCCCTCCGCCGCGCGCGTAGGGCGAGACGACGATCATCGGTACGCGAAAGCCCAACCCGCCCCACTGATCGAACATCGGCGGCGGTTCGTGATCGTAGAAGCCCCCCCAATCATCCCACGTGACGATGACCGCCGAAGAACTCCAGTACTGCGATTTGCCGATCGCGTTGACGATGCTCGCCACCCATGACGGACCGGTGTCGGAGTGACTTGACGGGTGATCGGAGTTCTGACTGTCGGCGATAATCCAGGAGACCTGCGGCAGCGATCCGTTCGAGATGTCGTCGAAGATCTGCATGTCCGAGGTCGTGACGTTCGTGCCCCATTCTGGGCTGTAGCGCACGGCTTTGATCGCTTCGAACGGATTCCACGTTGCGCCAGAGCCGCCGTCGACCGGATTGGAGTAGTACTTCCAAGAGACGGCCTTCTTATCGAGGAGGTCGCGAACCGTCGCGTACGTCAGGCAAGGAAATGGCCCTTTTCCGCCCTCGTATTCGATCTGCGAGCCCACGTCGACCAGCAGGGAAGTGCGGACCCACTTGGGCGCATCGCATCCCCACGGCGCGTGCGTCGGCAAGTCGACGAGGGTCCGCGTCTTGGGAGCGTTGATTGAAGTGCCTCCGGCGATCAGATCTTGGTGCGCGGTAAAGCTGCTGCTGCCTTGCGTTTGGAAGAGATGGTCGGCGAGCACGTACTGCTTGGCGAGGTTCCAGTACACCTTGATGTCGTTGGGGTTGACATATTGATAGGGCGCCGTCGCCTTGTTGCGGCACAACCCGGTGCCTCCCGCCAGGCTGAACCCGTCCATATTGCCGCCATCGTAGTCTTTCAGGAATATCTTGTAGCTGTGGCGGAAATCGCACGGCTGCGCGAGCGGAGCCTTGGCCAACGGGATCATCTCGTAGCCGCCGCTGGGCAGCTCCCCGCGCCCCTGGGTGGCGCCATCCGCGTTGGGAAACGTCGCGAAGAGATCGTCAAACGAACGATTCTCCTGGATCACGACGACGATGTGCTGGATCGGGCTCGATCCGCTGTTGCGCGCACCTCGCGCAAACGGCACTCCGGCGCCGATGCCATTCGCATTGCCGCCGCCGCAAGAGGCCAGCGCCCCTGCCAAAATCAGGGCGGCGAGGCGCGTTAACAGCTCGGTTCGACGCTTCTCCGCCATTTGCCGGAGAGTTGGCCGCACGAAATCGTGCCGCCTCTGACCATCGGGCCGGCGGGACCCAGACGACAAACGCTAAGTCAGCCCCTTTTTAAGGAGCAACTGGCGGAGGAAAGGGGTGGCTACGCGAGCGAGAAATGAATGGAGGAAGGTCCTAGTCATCATCGCCTCTCTTCGTGTTCAGCAGCCATCCGAGCGCCCGCTAGGCTTGCATGACAGGTGCATAGTTTACCAAGCAGATCTATCTTTGGAGGCGATTTCGTACTAGTATATTCGTACTACTTATCAGCCTTCCTTGTGCCAGCTTAGGGCACTGAAAGGGAAAAACAGAGAGATGCGTACGATCTTGCTCGTTATTGTACTCGCAGCCCCGGCGCTGCTCGGCGGCTGCTCCGGCGGCAATTTGCAGGGTAATTCCATGCTCCCGAGCGCGGGCCAAGCAATTCAAGTTCACCATCTAGATTCCGTTGGCGGCGGTCCGCCCTCTCGCGCGGACGGACGGATCCAGCATGACACGGACTCGGTAGGCGGTGGGCCCCCTAAGACCGGCGGCATTGCGCAGCCTGGCGATTCGGTGGGCGGCGGCCCGCCTTCGAAGCAAGTGAAACTAAAGAAGATGCATCACAATAGTGATTCAGTGGGTGGCGGCCCTCCGTCAGTCCACTAAGGAAGGCATCCGAGAATAGGTCCTTTGGTCAAAGGTAGTACAACTATACCCTAGAAGTAGGTCGGCCTGGCGGGCAGCCGCCGGGCCGATAGACTACGCTCTTAACAACTAGATCGGGAAAATGCTGACGAACGCTAGACACAGCTTAAGCTTCGACGGCGTCGAATTCGAGCGGGCCCTGCGTGCCGCCGATTTTGATCGTTGTCGTGAATTGGTTGGGGGACAACGGACGGCGGACGCGCTCTTAGCGTCGGCTCGACTCGCTATGCGCGAGCGCCGCTACCTCGACGTCATCGGCCTGCTCTCCGATTTCGGCGGTGCCAGTCCATCGGCCCGAATCGAGCGTGACGTAACCCTCGGTGCCGCGATGGGCTACACGCGGGACTTCGTCGCGGGTCGCCGGCTGATCAATCGAGCCATCAACGAGCTTACTGCGGGCGATCCCCTCTACGACGAGGCCTACTATTATAAGTCGGCGATTGCGTGGATGCAGCACGAGCACGCCGAGGCGCAAGAGGCCGCCGGCGTTCAACTGAGGTCAACCGATCCCAACAACCGTGCGCGCGCGCACATCATGCTCTCTTGGGTCGCCCTGCGCCGCGGAGAGGTGCTGCGGCAGGTCGAGGAGCTGCAGAAAGCGCTCAACGAGATCGACGCGGCCGAGGTCCCCGACGAATATTTCCGCGCGAACGCTTTACTGACGCTCGCTCTGCTGTGTCGCGAGCTTCCTATCCAAGACGCGTCGGAACGCGTCCGTCACACCTACGAAGAGCTTGCGTGGACGACGGGTCTGCAGCTCGAACGTTTTCAAGTGACGCGTTTCATGGCGGCGGTCGAAGAGCTCGAGGGGAACGAGCTGGCTGCATTCGGCGGTTTCAAAAGAGCCGCGCGCCTGGCCCCGTCCGATCACTGGAGCGTGCTCTGTTTCCTCGATCGCGCGTTGCTGGCAAAGAACACCGGCGAACGGGCTTTTGCCGCCGAGCAGCTGCAGGAAGCGCACGAGATCGCACAACGCGTTTCGTGGAACGAAGTCGCCGGTGAAGAGCGTTCGGCGCTGCTCGTTCTCGCGGAGCTGTTCGCCTACGAAGACCCCGCCGTGGCGGAGCAATACTTAGCGCGCTTCCGCTCGTTGTCGTCGTCGGTCGTCCCGATCCTCTCGTACGGCACCGACCCTCGCGTCCGCGGCTTTGAGGCCTATTCGCAAGGCATTGCGTGGCTGCACCTTGGCGATACCGAGGAAGGAAAGAACGCGCTCACCGAAGCCTGGTCGATCTTCGAAGACTTCAACTATGGATGGCGCGCGGCGCTCTGTGCGTTGGGTCTCTACGACGCAACGCGCGACAAGCGCTGGATCGAACGCGCCGCCAAGAAGATCGAGCCGTGGCCTCGCAGCTGGATCGCTCGCCGGATCGGTGAGTCGAGCTCGTCGCGGGTGGTGCCCCTCGAACGCATTCCGTCGGCGAAGCGCGAAGTTCTCGAACTCGTGCGTGTCGGCCGGCGGAACTCCGAGATCGCCCAGACGCTCGGTCGCAGTCCGCATACCGTGCGCAACCAGCTCGCGCAGCTGTTCCAGATCTTCGACGTGAAGAGCCGCGCGGAGTTGGTGGCCGTGCTCTCCAAGCCGGTCGTTGCGATTCCTCGCGCCCCGCAGCGTCTACGCAAAGGCGGTTAAGCCGCCCCGTTTGACCCCCGACCGCAGGGGAATGAACCAAAGATGGTTCGTCCGCGCCCGCTCCACGGCGTCCGCGTCGCGATTCTTGTCGACGACGGATTCGAACAGGTTGAGCTGACCTCTCCCCGGGAGGCGCTGCACGCCGCCGGTGCGACGACCTCGCTCGTCTCGCCGCAAACGCAAAGCGTCTGCAGCTGGAACGGGGAGGAGAAGGACGAAATTTTCCGCGTCGGCGTGGCGATTGCCGACGCTAAGCCGACCGAGTTCGACGCACTGCTGATTCCCGGCGGCCTTCGCAGCGCGGACAGCCTCCGAGTCTCCAACAAAGCGGTGCTCTTCGTGCATGCTATGCAGATTGGGCGCAAGCCGGTAGCCGCGATCTGCCACGCGCCGTGGGTTTTGATCGAGACCGACTACGTGCGCGGCCGCAAGGTGACGTCTTGCCCCTCGCTGCGGACCGATCTAACCAATGCCGGTGCCTTCTGGGAAGATCGCGCGGTCGTTACCGACGAGTTGCTGGTGACGGGCCAGGCGCCCGGCGACCTCGCGCAGTTCAACGATGCCGCGATCGCGCTCTTTACACCGCGCTCGTCAAACGTGCAAAACGCGTCGTAATCGGAACCCGTCGCTGCTGATCCGGAAGGCGTGTGCGGAGTTTGCCGGCACGTTCTTCATAACGATCGTCGCGATCGGCGTCGACGTCGATTATTACACGGGCGATGGAGTCGACTACGTTTCGCGCTGGCTCGCTCGCGGCTTCATCACGATCGCGATGATTTACGCGTTCTCGACGCTCTCGGGAGCGCACCTCGATCCCGCCGTCTCGCTCGCCTTCGCGCTGCGCAAGGCGATGCCGCCGCTGCAGACGCTGCTTTACTGGGTCGCGCAATTCGCCGGCGGGTTCGCGGCGGCCGCGCTGGCATTCGCGCTGTGGAAGAAGGCGATGCTGCTGGGTGCAAGCCATCCCGGCCCCCGCTACACGCAGCCCGAAGCGGTGCTCGCCGAGGTGACTCTGACGTTCCTTTTGGTCTTAGTGATCCTGGCGACCGCCGAAGACGAGTCGAAGGTCGGCAAACAGGCCGCGGTCGCCGTCGGACTGACGGTAGCGGCCTGCGGCCTGTTTGCCGGACCGATCAGCGGAGCGTCGATGAATCCCGCGCGTTCCATCCCGGCGCAGCTGATCGGCGGCGCACCAGAACTGGTCTGGATCTACGCCGCCGGCCCCAGCGTTGGCGCGGCGCTCGCCGCAGCCGTCGCGTATCTTTTCTTTCCTCGTCCCGGCGCCGGCGAGCAGCGAGCAGGAAAAGGCAAGGAATAGCGCAGAGCAATCGAGCGTGACGAGTCCCGCTCTTCCGACGGGGACGGTCGCGTTCTTGTTTTCGGATATCGAGGGAAGCACGCGGCGCTGGGACGCATACGGCGACGCGATGCGCGACGCATTGCGCCGTCACGACGAGATCCTGCGTACGGAGATCGAGCGGCGGCGTGGATACGTCTTCAAAACGATCGGCGATGCGTTCTGCGCGGCCTTTTGGAACGTCGAAGATGCGTTGAACGCCGCGGTCGCGGCGCAGCGACGGCTCGCAGGTCAGGACTTTGCGGCGGTCGAGGGCGTTCTCGTTCGCATGGCGATCAACGACGGCGAAGCCGACGAGCGTTCGGGAGACTATTTCGGCACCGCCGTCAATCGCACGGCGCGCCTGCTCTCGGCCGGTCACGGCGGCCAGGTACTGCTTTCGGGTCACTCTGCCGACGCGTTGACCGCACGGCTTCCCGCCGGAATCACCCTGCGTCATCTCGGAACGCTGCCGCTGCGCGATCTGCGAGAGCCCGAACGCGTCTATCAGCCGATGGCCGAAGGTCTGCGCTCCGAGTTCAAGGCGCTGCGCGCGCTGCGGACGCCGCCGAACAATCTCCCGCGGCAGAGCACGAGCTTCATCGGCCGCTACGACGACGCGGCTCGCGTCGAAGGTCTGCTCGGTCGCAGCGCGGTCGTTACGATCGTCGGGGCGGGGGGTATCGGCAAAACCCGCCTTGCCCTGGAAGTCGCGGCGAACCGCTTGAGCGACGAACGCGACGGCGCGTGGATCGTCGACCTGGCGTCGATCACCGACTCGGGGCTGATCGCGGGCACAATTCTTGCGGGCGTGCACGCCGAACCAAAGCCGGATGAAGAGCCGCTCGATACGCTGCTGGCGCACCTCGAGAAGCGCGAACTGCTCTTGCTCCTGGACAACAGCGAGCACCTGGTCTCCGAGACTGCGGAGATTGCCGCGAAAATCGTGGCGCACTGCCCGCAGATAACGATCCTCGTAACGAGCCGCGCTCCGCTGGACATCTCCGGCGAGCGCATCTACCGCTTGGCTCCGCTCGAACTCGCCTCGGCGATGCAGCTCTTCGTCGACCGCGCGCAGGCCGCCGATCCCGGCTTTACGAGCGCGACCTGCGCGGCGGCGATCGAACAGATCTGCACGAACCTCGACGGCATCGCGCTGGCGATCGAGCTCGCCGCGGCGCGCGTTCGGGCGATGCCCGTGGAGTCGCTGGCCGCCCACCTGGAGCCGCGTCTGCTGGTGGGCGGGCGAGACCGGCGCCCGCATCAACAGACGATGCGCGCACTCATCGATTGGAGCTACGATCTGCTCGACGACGACGAGCGGCGCGCGCTGCGGCATTGCGCGGTCTTCCTGCGCGGCTTTACGTTGGAAGTTGCCGACGACGTATGCGGCGGCGGAAGCGATGATTGGCGCGTTCTCGATCTGCTGGCTTCGCTGGTCGACAAGTCGCTCGTGGTCTCCGAAGGGCGAGGGCGCGATCAGCGTTATCGCTTGCTGGAGCCGATTCGCGAGTACGCGAGGCAGCGGCTGACCGAGGCGGGCGAAGCCCCCGCCGCGAAGCGCCGGCACGCCAACGCCTTCGCCAGGCTGGCTCACGCTGCGTACGAGGAATGGGACACGGCGCCGTCCCCCGATTGGCTCTCGCGCGCGGAGCGCGATCTTTCAAACTTTCGCGCTGCCACTCGCTGGTCGCTCGGCGAGGGCAACGACTACAATCTTGGCGCGCAGCTTGCCGCCGATACGAGTCCGATCTTTCTCCGCCTCTCGCTGCTGAGCGAAGCGATCGGATGGTGCGAGCAAATTCTCGAGCAACGTCCCGCGCCGCCGGCCGGCGTCCAAGCGCGGCTGCGCTACGGACTCTCCATGCTCTACAACAATCAGGGAGCAAGTACGAAGGCTTTCGATCAGGCGCTGCGCGCCGTCGCCTTGTACCGCGAAGCCGGCGAATCGCGCGGGCGGGCTCGGGCGCTGGCCCAAATCGCCCACCGCTACGCAACGCAAGAGCGTTACGACGAAGCACGCGGTGCGGCGGAGGAGGCATTGCAACTCGCTCGGGAGCTCGGCGATCGAGGCTTGCTGGCCGACGCGTTACGGCGCGGCGCGCCGGCCTTCGCCGTCAGCGATCCCGGGCGGATGCGGCGGCTCCACGCCGAGAGCGTCGAGCTGTTTCGTTCGCTCGGCCGCGACGACGACACCGCGCGGGCGCTGACGTGGTGGGGCCAGTCGGAAGCGGAGATCGGAGAGTATCGTTCGGCTGCGCAGCGCCTCACGGAAGCAAAGGCGCTGGCCGGCGAGGAGCTCCAGGTCGTCGTCGCCGGCGATATCGTCGCGTGCTATCTGGTGCTTGGCGATCGCGAAAACGCGACGCCGGCAGCCCGTGAGGCGCTGTTCCTCGCCACGAAGACGCGCCATCCGATTCACACGCCGTTTGCGATTACCTATATTGCCGTGCTCGGACGGGAGCACGATGCCGGTGAAGCCGCGAGGCTCGCCGGCTTCGCCGAGAATCGTCTCGCGTCGATGGGCTGGCAGCGAGTCGTGTCGGATCGTGAGATCGCGCAACGACTCATCGGCGAGCTCGCAAATCTGCTTGGGGAAGAGCGGCTCGCACAGTTGCTTGCCGAGGGCGCGACGCTAACCGAAGAAGAGGCCGTCGCTCGCGCGACGGCGCTCTCGTTAACGCTCTGAAACGGCCTGCTTCAGCAAGGCCTCAAGCCGGCGGCGGCCCGGATGTCGCTGCTCTCGTTATAAAAGCACTGTTGCGTAAGCGAAAACGTGCCGTGCTCGCCGCTGCAGCCGTTCACTGCCCGGTACTGCCCCCGTAACCGATTGTTCGCGCCGAAGTACCTGGCGTGAAAGGAGAACGAGCATGCCGTGCTTGCAATCGTCGCGACGAAGACGCCCGCCATCCCACGTGCGGTGTTCTGCGCCGACGCGGCGTTGGAATACGAAGTGGTGCCGAAGGTGAACGCAAAATAGCCGCCGAGGCTCTCTCCTAGGCCTGCGAAGTTAGCGGCTGCGCTTCCCGTCCCCGTGACGCTGTCGGTCACGGAGCCGGCGTATTGGCCGGTGAGATTCCGGTTGCCGTTGTTGGCCAAGTTGACGTTGACGGGAACGGCCGGCGCCGGTCCCGCGCTCAAAGCGAAGATGCCGAATGCGAAAAGTGCTGCGGTGTAAAGCCGTAAATATTTCATCACACGCTCCTCTGTAAAGCTAACGCGCGCGAACGCGTCCCGAAAGGCTTACCGCAATTTGTCTGCGAAGGCCTCTTTTCGCAGTCACTTCAACGGAGCAAAGGAGCAGTGGAGCATGCAAATTGAACGGCGCGCGTCGATAGCGGTCGTCCTCGTTGCTGCGCTTGTATTGCCGTTCGCGCAGGCGGCCATGGCTGGAACGACCGGGACGATTACCGGCACGGTATCCGATGCGAGTACGCGTGCGCCGATTGCCGGCGCGCAAGTCACCGCCTCAAGCCCCTCGCAGGTCGCCCACGTGACGACCGATGCGTCAGGACGCTTCACCTTCCTTTCTCTCGCGCCCGACACGTACGCAATCTCCGCCGAGCACGGCGGCTACGAAACCAACGTGCTCACCGGCATCTCGGTCTTCGCCGATCAAAGCCAGACGCTGACGCTTCGTATGGACAAAAGCATCAGAGAGATCGCCCGCGTGAGCTCGAGATCTTCGCTGAGCCCCGTCCGTTCGGGAACCGGAACCGATGTTTATTCGGTCAATCCCGGGCTGACCGCAGCGGCCGCGCCGCTCGGCGGCGGGGGCAGTCTCAACAGTGCGTACTCGGCGATCGCCGCGATGCCGGGCGCCTACGTTCCGCCCAATCAGGTCGGCGTCAATCAGAGCGTCTACATCCGCGGCGGCTACTACGACCAGATCGGCTTCGAGTATGACGGCGTGCCGATCAATCGCTCATTCGACAACTACCCTGGAAACGCTGAGAGCACCCTCGGCCAGCAAGAGCTCCAGATTTACACCGGCGGCGGCGAGGCCGACGCGAACGCGACCGGCTTGGGCGGCTTCGTCAATCAGGTCATCAAGACCGGAACCTATCCCGGCTACGCCGTCGGCAGCCTGGGAATCGGAACGCCAACCTTCTATCACGACGCGCGCGTGGAAGCGGGCGGCTCGACGCCCGACCGGCTCTTCTCGTACTACGTCGGGATCAGCGGCACCAATCAAGATTTCCGGTACTTCGACCAATACAATGGTGCGAGTCTCTCCGACACGATCCCCTACGGATACTACCCGTCGTTCATCACGACGAACTTACACTTTTTTCCCGCGATGTACCCCGATTGCAGGAACAACTTTACCTATAGCAATCCGGTGAAAAACATCGTTACGTCGGACCCGGGCTGCTTCGGTTCCTATCCGTCCAACTACGGGCAGCCGGCCTCGATCAATAACCGCGAGGTCGTCGCCAACTTCCATATCGGCGTGCCGCACCGGCACGACTCTGGGCGCGACGATATTCAGATGCTCTACATGTCGTCGGCGAACTTTCAGCAGGATTACTCGAGCCTCGACGACGCGGGACCGCTGGCCCTGGGCATCGTCAACTCCGGCTTACAAGGAAAGCATCCCGACTTCTTCGCCGGCGACACGAACCAGTGGCCGGATTTTTACACGTACCCGGGCAACACGCCGTGGCTCGCGCCCGCTTCCACCGCGCCGATTGCCTACTACTACCCGGGTTCTCCGAGCGGCCGCTGCGCGAACGTGACCGGCGTCCCCAATGCGTGCCCGGTCAACGCCGCCGGCAATCAGGAGACGGTGCAGATTCCCGCAGACTACCGCGACGGCCGCTGGGACACCGCCAACATCATCAAGCTGCAGTATCAAAAGAATATCGGTTCGAACGCGTACGTCCGGCTATTCGGCTACACGTTCTACTCCAACACGAACCGCGCGACGGCCAACGGCTGGGGCAACAACGTCTCGCTGGGGGTCACGAACTACCAGTACGAGGTCGACTCGCACACCGGCGGCCTGGAGATGCAGTTTGCCGACCAGCTCTCGGGCGCACACCTCTTGCAGGGGATGGTTTCGTACCTAACGTCCGATACGCTGCGCTATTACAACCACAACTACGACAACACCGGCAGCCAACAGGTCAGCAGCTTCACCGACGGCACCGAGTGCTTCGCAACCTATAACAGTCCCCGCTATCACGTCGGCGATCCCGCACCCTGCAACAAACTCGTCTCGCAGGGACAGTTCGGCAGCCCCTACGGCGGCTTCGGCGTGCAGGATCCGTGCGTCGACGCGCACTTGAAGGCGAGCTCGCCGGCCTGTCAGGCCGGCGCGCAGATGCTGCTGACGTATCTCGGGAACAACGCCGACATTAACTCGGTCACGCCGAAGCTGACCTCGGCCTCGCTCAGCGATCAGTGGCGCCCCAACGATGCATGGAACATCAACGCCAGCGTCCGCTTCGAGAACGACGCCTACGACCTCGCCGACACCAACAACCCGGGAACGAACTTCTGGTTCAACGCGGCGCAGCACGAGTTTTGCGTGAATCCGGTGACGCGTCAGCCGATCTTCGAGCCGCAGCCGCCGCAGAGCATCTACTTCTTTACGCCGTTCGTCGCGTTCAACTGTCCGGTCGACCGTTCGACGGGAAAGGCGGTGCAAACGGTGCACCCGAACGGAACCGATGGCATTCTGCTGACCAACGTCTATCCGCCGACGTATAGCCAGACCTACTACGAGCCGCGCGTGTCGGCCACGTACACCGTGAATCCGGATACCGTATTGCGAGCTTCGGCCGGCCGCTACGCGCAGCAGCCGCAGAACTACGAGATTCAATACAACACCGCGCAGCCGAACCTGGCATCGAGCCTGCTGGGCTTCATTCCCTTCGGCTACAGCTCGCCGCTGCACGACGCTCAGGCGCAGTTCTCCGACAACTACGATTTCTCGCTCGAGCACCATTTTAAGGGTACCGACGTCGCGATGAAGGTCACGCCGTACTACCGATGGGGAACCAACCAGCTTTACGAGACGGTAAACCTTCCGAGCCTCGGCGTTTCACCGTCCTTCAATGCCGGGACGCTTCGGGTCGACGGCGTTGAATTCGAACTCACCAAGGGCGATTTTAGCCGCAACGGCATCTCCGGAGTCTTCTCGTACACGTACACGAATGCGCTCGAAAAATGGAGCAACTACCTCAACAGTACGGTCGGTCCCGTCGATCAGTACAATCAGGACATCGAGGAGTTCAACGCGCTCACGAAGTCGGGCGGCGGCGCGCCGTGTTACAAAAACACGGCCAATGGCAAGCCCGACTTCAAATGCGGCGCATCGGCGATCCGCAACCCCTACTACAACATGTCTCCCGAGTCGATACTGGGAACGCAGGGCTGGTATGCCCCTGGACTCGACTTTCCGTACTTGTCGCCGAACACGTTCTCTCTGGTACTGAACTACCGGCACAACAAGTGGGCGATCACCCCGGCGCTGCAGCTCGCCGAGGGCACGACGTACGGCACGCCCGCCGACGTCGTCGGGCTCGACCCGCGAAGCTGCAGCGCCAACCAGCGCAGCATCGGCATAAAATCGGGCAATCCGCTCAATCCCGATTACACATCGTGCGGACACGCCCTAACCAGCGACGGATCGGATCCGGGAACGCTGTACATTCCCAATCCGCAGACCGGCACGTTCGATACGTTCGGCCAGTTCCGGCAGCCGTGGCAGCTCAATCTCGGCATCCAAACGTCGTACGACTTTACCCCACGGGTGAGCGGCCGGCTCATGGTGACCAACCTGATCAACCGCTGTTTCGGCGGTTCGAGCGTGCCGTGGTCGGCAGCCTATCCTCCCAACACCGTGATCTGCGGCTACGTCTCCAACACGTTCTACAACGGCGGTCACTTCTATAACGGCACGGGGCCCAATGACCTTGCCGCCAACGGCGTCAAAGAGAATCCATACTTCGCGCAGAGTTTCGTGCCGACGTACAGCGACTCGTCCTCGGGCAACTATCCGCTTGCGCTGAACTTCTACTTCACCCTTCAGGTGAAGCTGTAGTCCCCGCGATCTACTCGCTCGACGCCGGCAATCGCATCGCCGGCGTCTCGGGCGCGGTGATCTCGCCCGACGGCCGGCGCATCGCTTACGTCGTCTCGCGGTCGGTGCTCGAGCGAAACACGTCGGTAGACGAGCTGCACGTCTACGAAGTGGCGGCCCGGCGGGACCGGCGGCTCGGCTTTGCACACGAGTCGTACTCGAACCTCATGTGGTCCTCCAGCGACCGGTTGGCCTATATCGCCGACGATTCGGCGACGAAGACCGATCAGATCTTCGCCCTCGATGCGCGCGGTCGCGAGCGGCGCATCACCGCCGGCAACACCGGCGTTATGGACGCCGCCTGGTCGCCCGACGGCGCGCGCGTCGCCTTCGTCCGCCGCGACGCAGTGAGGGTGCGAACCGGCGCGGCGAGCTATCTCGACGGCTTTGCCGTGGGAGACAACGCGTACCTCGCGACAAAGGCGCCGGTGCCGGCACATCTCTGGCTCGTCGACCTGCGCGGGCGCGAGCGCCGTTTGACCTCGGGCAGCGATTGGAGCGTGCGCGACGATCTGCCGTCCTGGTCGAGCGACAGCCGCTCGATCGTGTACGCTCACGCCGACGGCGTCGCGTACAGCCTGCGCGACCGATCGTTCGTGGAGCGCGTCGATGTGGCAAGCGGAGTGCGGCACGCGCTGACCCCGCAACGCCGTTTCGAAGAAGGCCCGCTCTACGCGCCCGATGGTTCGAGCGTCGCCTACCTCTATCCGCGCGACGGTGATCCCGCCAATGAGTCCGAGGTGTTTACCGTGCCGGCGGCGGGCGGCGAACCGCGCGACGTTTCCGGAAGCCTCGACCGCCACAGCGAGGGCTTCGCCTGGTACGATTCCTCGCGTCTGCTGATGCGCGCCTACGACCGCACGCGCGTTCGTCTCGTCCTCGGCCGGACGGAGCGCGCTGGTTTTGAAGACGTCAGCACGGGTGAGGTCGCCGACGCCTCGATCGAGGCGCAGTGTGCCGCGCGCAGCGGTGCCATCGCATTTACCGGCTCGACGCCGCTGCACCCCGACGAACTCTATTATCTGCCGTCAGCCTCCGCAGCGCCCCAGCGGCTTACGAACTACAACGGTGCGATCGCGGCGCTCGATCTCGCCCGCCAAACCGAGATCGCGTACAGCGCGGGCGGCTACACGCAGTACGCCGTTCTCACCTATCCCCCCGGCTACGATCCGCACCGCAAGTATCCGCTGCTCGTGCGAATTCACGGGGGCCCCAACCTCTCGTCGTTCGTCGCTTTCGATCCGTTCTATCAATACGCGGCCTCGCGCGGATATCTCGTACTGGCGCCGAACTATCGTGGTTCGACCAACGATGGGAACGCATTTCAGCACGCGATCTTCGCGGATCCGAGCGTCGGCCCGGGCAACGATGTGCTCGCGGCGATCGACGCGGTCGTCGCGCGCAACATCGTCGATCCCGGCCGCATCGGCGTCTCCGGCTGGTCGTACGGCGGTCAGATGACGACCTGGCTCATCGGGCACGATACGCGCTTCAAAGCCGCGGTCGCGGGAGCAGCCGTCGACGATCTGGTCGTCGACTATGCGACCGCCGACGATATCGACGACGACCGCAACGCGCTCGGAAGCTCGCCGTTTGCGCCCGGCGCGCTCGCGCAGTGGCGGGCCGCTTCGCCGTTGACCTACTTCGAGCGAGTCACGACGCCGACGTTGATGTTTTCCAACGTCTACGACGTTCGCGTTCCGATCGTGGAGAGCTACGAGCTCTTTCACGCACTGCGCGACCGAGGCGTCCCCGTCGAGTTCTATGCCTATCCTACTTCGGGTCATCTGCCCAGCGGGCCGGTGCGAACGGCCGACGTCTATCGCCGCTGGCTCGATTGGTTCGATCGCTACGTCAGGAGGTAGTTACGATGAAGTTCACTCCCGGCTCGCGCGCGAGCGGCCTTTTCGTTACGCTTGCGCTTCTTACCGGGTGCAGCCCGGTCGGAAGTCAAGCCGGCCCCGTTGCCTACCCCGGTCAGCCGGCAACCGCAAAGACGACGCGAGATGCGTTGCTCTACGTCGCCGACAACGGCGCCGATACGGTCTCCTATCTTTCGTATCCCCAGGGCAAGGCGCTCGGAACGCTGACGGGGTTCGGTTCGGTCAACGGCTCGTGCGTCGACGCCAAGGGCGACGTCTTCATTACCGATAGTCACAACTCCGAGCTCGACGAGTTCGCTCACGGCGGCAGAACGGTCCGCAAGCGGCTTAAAGATACGCAGGATTATATGCTCGGGTGTTCGATCGATCCGGTCACCGGAAATCTCGCCGTCGCAACCCAGCCGCGCAACAGCAATCCGGGCGGGGTCGCCATCTTCACGCACGCGAAGGGCAAACCCAAGGAGTTCGAAGGCTCGAGCGTCTACCTGCCCGGTCACTGCACCTACGATGATAAAGGCGATCTCTTCGTCGATGGCTCCAACGGGCACGCCCAGTTTGCGCTGGCCGAGCTGCCGGCGAAGAGCAACGCCTTCGTGGCGATTACGCTCGACGAGTCGATCGTCGCTGCCGGCGGCCTGCATTGGGACGGAAGCTACCTCGCGGTCGACGATCAGGGTGCCGGTTATCAAGGCTCGACCGTTTACCGCTTCGCAATCTCGGGCAGTTCGGGAACGACCGTTTCGAAGGTCGCGTTGCGAGGCTCGCGCGACGTCGACGATTTTTGGATCGACGGCGGCAAGCTCATCGGGCCCGACCAGGGAGTGAGCTCGGCGGTCGTTCGAGTGTGGAAGTACCCGGCGGGTGGAAAGCCGCAGCGCAGTTTGGGTTCGTTTGTTTTTCCCGTTTCCGACGCCGTGAGTCTGTAGGAGAACATGATGGAAGGCATCGATCGACGCGACTTTCTTCTCGCCGCGGGCGCGGCCGCTACGCTCGCGGCCACCTCGCCGGCGGCGGCTCAGGGCGGCAGCGGCCCGGTCTTTCTCTCGACCTGGAAATGGGGCTTCGAAGCGAACGCGCGCGCGGCGCAAGCCTTCGCTGCGGGCGGATCGGTGCTCGACGCGCTCGAGAAAGGCATCAATCTCGTCGAAGACGATCCGAACGTCGATAGCGTCGGCTACGGCGGATTGCCCAACGCGCAGGGAGAGGTCGAGCTCGACGCCGGCATCATGGACGGTACGACGCATCGCGCCGGTTCGGTCTGTAACCTCCACAAGATCAAGAACCCGATCTCGGTCGCACGCCTGGTGATGGAGAAGACGCGCCACACGACGATGGCCGGCGAGGGTGCACTGCAGTTCGCAATCGAGATGGGCTTTAAACCGATGCAGCTGCTGACGCCGAAGAGCCTCGAGGCCTGGCTGTCGTGGAAGAACACGCCCAACCACGAGACGTTCTGGATCGACGCGGATCATCACGACACGATCGGCATGGTCGCGATCGACGGCAAAGGGCAGGTGGTTGCCGGGTGTTCGACGAGCGGGCTCGAGTGGAAGATCCCCGGACGCGTCGCCGACTCGCCGATTGTCGGCTGCGGCTACTACGCCGATGCGTCTGCGGGGGCGGCCTCGGCGACGGGCAACGGCGACGTGATGGCCAACTACTGCACGTCGGTCTACATCGTCTCCCGGATGGCCGCCGGCGCGCATCCGCAAGAAGCGTGCAACGATTTGATGCGCTTCATGGCCAAGAGCGCGCCCAATCTGCACGGCGGAGAGTACTGCGTCATCGCGATCGATCCGCGCGGCGAGATCGGTGCCGCCTCGATGAATGCGAAGATGCCGCTGCAGTACGTGCTCTGGCGCAACGGCACCAACGCCATGCACACCGCGGCGCCCTACTTTAGCTGAAAGTCAGCCTCGCCCGCGGCGCGCTCTACTTGTAAGTCTGCACGCAGGTGTGCGTGGCGTCGCTCAGCTCCGGCTGCGTCGTATACTGCTTGGAGCCGAAGCGATCGTTGGCGAGATTGTGCCAGGCGCAGTCGTCGCCGATCTCGCCGTCGACACCGCGCCACCCGCTGTAGGGCTGCGGGTCGGTGATCGCCTCCCCGTACTCGTCGCCGGCCATGATCGTGACGCCCTCATCGGCGCCGCTCTCGTCGGAGGGGGGCTTGATGCTGTTTTTGCCGCAGCCGTCCGAGTCGGGCGTGTACGGGAAGTTAATATACGGCAGCAGATCGTTTTTCTTGTAGTAGCTATAGCTGTGATAGGCGCACCAGTTCGCCGGGAAACCTTGCGTGCTGCGGCCGTGCGGCGTCGCCACGAGGTAGACGCCCTGCGGGTCGTACTTCAGGTGCGACAGCGCCTTGATCGCCTCGGCGGCCACCTGCTGATCGGTCGGGCTGTTGGGCACTGCCGATTCGTCACTCCAAGTTCCGCCGAACTGATCCTTCGGATTGGTGATGTACGCGTTCTTTTTGCCGACGGTCTCGTAGTATTGCGTGTAGATGTTGTTGTGCGCGCTGCCTCCCAGGTTCTTGGCGTACGATTCGAGCAGGCTCTGCACGTTGTTCGCGTCGCCGTACTTCTTGTAGCCCCAGAAGATGAGATACAGCTTTGGGGCGGTCAGCACCCCGCCGCCGTTGTACCACAGCAGCAGTTGGTCGGGATTTGCTCGAGCATCGGAGGCCGCCCGCGAGGGGAGTTGTGAGGTGGTGCTCGAGCAGCCGTAGGAGATAAGTGCCGCGGCGCATCCTAGTGCGGCCGCGAGGCGGGGAACGTATGACGCGCGCATGCTCTCCATTACGAGGCCACGGCTAAATTTGCCTCGAAACACCGCGTACTTCACGCGAGCTATTTGGATCGGAGGCGACGCATGCGCAGAAGTGACATTCGCCTGGCTCCCTTGCTTATTGGAGTCTTCATGTTTTTCGGCGTCTTCATACTTTCGGGATGCGGCGGCGCAAATGCCCCGGAGACGAAGAGCTTGAATCCGAGCGACAAAATCGACGTCTACCAACTCGGTAACGCGATGCCGGTCGTGACGTCAGATCTCGCGCTGACCAACAGCATCCAATCACCGGGAAGCCTGTCGATCGAAAAGGCGTAATCCGGTGGCGCTCGTTGCGGCGGTCCTGCTTGGGTTCCTAGCCGGGTTGCGCACCTTCACCGCACCGGCCGTCCTCTGGCTGATGCGGCGGCCTGGCCCGCTTGCCTATGTGCTCGCCGTGCTCGCGCTGCTCGAAGACGCCGGCGATCTGCACCCGGGCGCACCGGCCCGCACGCAACCGCTCGGGCTGATCGCGCGAGCCTGCAGCGGTGCGTTTTGCGGCTGGACGGTGACCGCGGTGGGGGGCGCCCCGGTGTTTGCCGGCGTGCTGCTCGGCGCGCTGGCCGCGGTGGGCGGAGCCTTCGCCGGATTGGCGGCCCGAAAGATCGCGATCGAGCGCATCGGACGCGTGCCCGCCGCGCTGCTCGAGGACGCCGTCGCGATCGTCGCCGCGGTCGCCGTGGTCGCGCTCGTCTAGCCCGAAAGCCGGAGGCCTACGCAACGGAAACTCGAAGCGGAGAGCAACGTTTTTTTTCATACGGTAGGAAAGGGTCTGAATGCGGCGTTGCGCCTCTGTTTGGCGGGGATCGCTCCTCGCTTTCCTCGTTGCTTGCTCTGCGAGCAACAATGGAAGCATCCCGCCGGCGACGCCGCTCGCGCCAACCGGGCTGCCGGGCAAGGCCGCCCCGGATGCGACCAGCCACGGGACGCTCTTCGTGGCTAACTATTACGTGAGCACGATCTCCGTTGTGCCCCCGGGCTTCAAGGCCCCAACGCGCACGATCTCAAACGGCATCAGCTACCCAGATTCGCTCGCCGAGGGTAAATCCGGAATACTGTACGTCGGCAATTACGGCTCACCAAGCGGAAGTTTCACGAGCACGGTTACGGCGTACCCGCACGGCGGCGGAAGCCCGTCGAGGACGATCGCCAACGGAATCTTCGGTCCCTATACGATGGCCGTCGACAACGCCGGGCGGCTCTACGTCGCAAATAACGGCCACGATACCGTCACCGAGTACGCCGGCGGCAGCAATACGCCGGTAAGAACGATCGTGCGAGATATTCGCAATCCGCAGAGCCTCGCGTTCGACGGCAAAGGGAATCTCTACGTCGCGAACTTCGCCGGTAACAGCGTCACCGTCTATCCGCCCACTAAGAACGAACCGTTGAGGACCATCAAAGCCGGCATGGCCGGCCCGTCGTCGATTGCGATCGATGCGGCCAACAACCTCTACGTTGCCAACGAGCGCGGAAGCTCGATTACGATCTACGCGCCGGGCAAGTGGAGCACGCCGCGCCGCCTCACGGCGGGGATTCACCGGCCGATCGCGATCCGCACCGACGGTGTCACGCTCTACGTGCTGAACTACTTGCACGACGTGCTGGCCGCCTACGACGTGCAGACGCTCAAACGCATCGGGGCGACCTCGGCGGGAATTGCGTGCCCGAGCACGATGACGATGAGCCAGAACGGCTCGCTCTACGTCGCCAGTACCTGTCCGAGCGGCGTCACGGTCTACTCCGCGTCCGACCTGCACCTGCAACGGACGATTACCAAGGGCATCAGCGATCCGGTCGCCCTCGTCGTCTCTCCGTAGCCTCGCGCTTCTCACGATCCTCGCCGGCTGCCACAGCGCCGGTGCCGGCGCGCTAACACCGGCGTTAAGGCCTGGCTCGCTCCCCGCTGCGCCAGCGTCGAAGATTCGGCACGTCGTCATCATCGTTCAGGAGAATCGCACGGTCGACGATCTCTTCAACGGCCTTCCCGGCGCCGACACCGTGCGCAGCGGACTCAATTCCCAGGGGGTACGCGTCCCGCTGCGCCCCTTCGGCTTAACGACGCCGTACGATCTCGGCCACACGCACCAATCCTTTGAAACCGAGTACGACGGCGGCAAACTCGACGGCTTCGACAAGGTGACCGGCCGCTGTTTCAATCTGAACCTCTGTCCGGCCCCGCAGATCCGCGCGTACGGCTACGTTCCGCGCAAAGAAGCCGCACCGTACTTCGTTATGGCCGAGCAATACGCGTTTGCCGACCGGATGTTCCAAACGAACGAAGGCCCGAGCTTTCCGGCCCATCAGTACATCGTCAGCGGAACCTCGAGCATCGGCAGCGGCTCCTCGCTGCGGGCTGCCGATAATCCCTTTACGCTCTCCGGCGTTCCGACCGGAGGCTGCGACGCGCCGGCGGGCTCGCTCGTTGCGTTGATCGACGCCAAGGGAGCGGAGCATCAATACGTTTATCCGTGCTTCCGCCGGATCGCGCTGATGGATCTGATCGACGCGAAATCGCTGACCTGGCGCTACTATCAGGCGAGTGTCGGCGCGGGGATATGGAATGCGCCCGACGCGATCGTGCGCGTCCGCGAGAGCCGCGAATTCGCAAGCGATGTCGTCAGCCCGTCCGCACAGGTGCTCAAAGACATCGCCGGCGGAAGGCTCGCCGACGTCGTTTGGATTACGCCGACCGGCCTTGCCTCCGATCACGCCCGTGCGACCAACGGTTCCGGCCCGTCGTGGGTGGCGGCGATCGTCAATGCGATCGGCAAGAGCTCGTACTGGGGCTCGACGGCGATCTTCGTGACCTGGGACGACTGGGGCGGTTGGTACGACCACGTGGCCCCGCCGCGATATAACTCATACGAGTTGAGCTTCCGCGTGCCGTTGATCGTCATCTCGCCGTATGCCAAGAGCCGGTACGTCTCGCATCAGCGGCACGAGTTCGGCAGCATTTTGAAGTACGTCGAAGAGACGTTCGGCTTACCGTCGATGCACGCGACCGACGAACGCGCCGACGATCTCTCCGATTGCTTCGATTATTCGCAGGCGCCGCGAAAGTTCAAGACGATTCCCGCGCCCTTGCCGCCGAAATACTTTTTGCGCAACCCCTTCGGCGGGGGTCCGCCCGATGACGACACGGCGTATCGCGAGCTCTACAGCTTCGGAGCGAAAGCCGACGACGGCGAAGCGCCTGCTTCGCATCTAACTGCGAGCGGATCGGCACTCTACGGGACGACGCAGTTCGGCGGCGCGAGCGGCTCGCGCTGCCCTTCGGGCTGCGGTACGATCTACTCGGTCGACGCTATCGGGAAAGAGCACGTGACCTATCGCTTTGCAGGCGGTGACGGCGGCGCCGCTCCCAGCGCGGGACTTACGCCCGCCGCGGGGGGGTTAGTCGGCACGACGAGCCTCGGCGGCGCAAACGCAAACTGCGCGGGCGGATGCGGGACGATCTTCAAAGCGAGCCGCGCCGGAAGCGGCGCAACGACGCTCTACCGCTTTGCCGGCGGGGCGGACGGTGCCACGCCAAACGGCCGGCTCCTGGCACTAGGGAGTCAGCTCTACGGAACGACGCAGTTCGGCGGCGCGCGAAACGCGCTGTGCGCGAACGGCTGCGGCACCGTCTTCCGTGTCGGCGCCGGCGGCAAGCCGGAGCGTGTCCTGCACGCCTTCAAAGGCAGCGGCGGCGATGGCTACCAGCCGCTCGCGGGCCTGATCGACGCCGACGGCGCGCTCTACGGCGCGACGCAGTATGGCGGCACGACGACGCAGTTTTGTTCACTCGGCTGCGGCACCGTTTTCAGGCTCGACCCACGCACTGGTGCGGAATCGGTCGTCTACCGATTTCGCTACGGGCCCGACTCACACGACGGCGCCTATCCGGCGGGACGGCTGCTCGACGTCGGCGGTGTCTTCTACGGCACGACGCTCGGCGGGGGCTCGGGCTCGCAGGGCACCGTCTTTAGGATCGATCGCTCGGGAAACGAACGCGTACTGCACAACTTCTCGTGTTGCCGGCCGGTACACGACGGCGCGAATCCGCTCGACGGCCTCACCGCGCTCGATGGCGTGCTCTACGGAACGACGAGCGCGGGCGGAGCGAACGAAAAAGGCACGATTTTCAGTATGACCGACGACGGCAGCGAGAGCGTTCTCTACAGTTTCGGCGACCGTCCGGACGCCTCGAAGCCGGCCGCTGCGCTCGAGGCGTACGAGGGTCAGCTCTACGGAGCGGCCGATTACGGCGGTGCCGGCAGCGAAGGCGCGATCTTCAGCTTTTCACCGTGAGCGCCCCTTAGCGGGTGACGATCGCCGCGCCGATCGGATCGCGCGCACCCGGAACGCTCGCCAGCGGCTTACCGCCGGCGGGGAAGGCCCAGCGGTCGGTGCCGCTCGTGCCGTGCGGACAGTAATTTCCGCCGAAAAGCCGGCCGTTTGCGAGCGCCGTCTGCGCGACGTCGCACGAGCCGCGCAGCTCGATCGTCTTCGTAACCGCGGCGGTCCTTCCGGATATCGCAGCTTCGTAAAGACACGACGTCTTACTTCCGCCGCACTCTTGGTCGCCGATCACGAGCGACGAACCGCTGCGCATGATCGTGCCCGGGAAGTGGAGCGTCGCGCCGCGGACGGTTACCGTCGACATGTTCGGTGCTCCGCTGCGCAGCAGCGAGAGCGTGAAGGCGTTGTCCTTCGTCAGGCCGTCGGTGTAGAGGTTGCCGTGCCCGTCGTAACCGGCGAAGTAGTAGTAGAACTGATTTGAGTTGAGATAGGGCCGCGGCGTCCCGCGCGCGTTCTTGAAGACGAGCACTCCGCCCGGGCCGTAGAGATCGAAAAGATTGGTGACCGCGAGATCGCCGTTGCGCAGGTCGACCGCGCATCCGACGGGATACCCGGTCGAGTCGTCGAGCATCGCGACGGGACGCTTCGAACCAGGACGAAATTCCAAGATCTGCTGCGCGCCGGTATTCGCGATCCAAACGTTGCCGTTGTTGTCGCTGCACTCGCCTTGCGGCTGAAAGAATCCCGTGATCTTTCCGACCATTTTTAAGGCAGGTACCGTGTAGATGTATACGTCGTAATTGCGAAAGTCGGAGAGGTAGAGAAGTGGGCCGGAAGAGGCGGCGGCGTCTTCCCAGGAGGATCCGCGATCGGGCTGCGATGCCGGCATGCGTCCCGGCGCCGCGGCCACGCTCGGAGCGAACGAAACGGGGGGCTGCGGCGAGGGCGTCATCGAGCACGCCGCCATCGCGAGCGACGCGCCGAGACCTACGAGCCGACTCGGAGGCTTGCTCGATGAGAAACTTTGTGATACAAAGTAAATAATGGAACTCCAGCAGGCGCTTTCGGATCTTGCGGAGGTTCGCGACCGCCTCGCCCAACTCCAGCGCTTCGAGGGCTATTCGGCTCCCGCTGCGGCCGCGAGCGGCGTCGTAGCGATCGTCGCTTCGCTCGTGCAGCGCGTGATTGCGCCGATGCCGCGGACGCCGGGAGAGCACCACGCGTATCTGCTGATCTGGCTCTCGTGTCTCGCGGTTGCCTTGCTGCTCAACTACGGTGCGGTGACGGCCTGGCTGATCAAGCATCGCGCGCCGGGCGCGCGCAGCCGCTTCCGGACCGCGGCAATCTCGATCTCCCCGAGCATCGTCTTAGGCGGCGCGCTGAGCGTTGCGCTCATCGACCTCGGTGCGTATTCACTTCTGCCGGGGACGTGGTTTGCGTTTTACGCGATTGGACTCTTTGCATCGCGCGGTGCGATCCCGCCGTCGACGATCGTCGTTACGGCATTCTTCGCGCTGCTCGCGCTCGCGTTTTTGACTACGCCGCTCGTCGCCGCCGCGCTCGCCTGGTGGGTGATGCCGTTGGGATTCGGCACCGGGCAACTCCTCATCGGGTACTTCATTTGGGTGGACAGCCGGCCGTGAGCGAGCAGCAGGGCGCGCCTTTCGCCTACCCGCGGCTCGAGCGCATCTTTCACGAGCGCGGACGGCTCGCGATTTGCACCTGTCTCATCGCGCATCCCGACGGCTTGAGCTTTACCGAGCTGCAAGGCGCGTGCGATCTCACCGACGGGAACCTCAACCGTCACCTGCACGCGCTCGCCGAGGTCGGCATCGTCGCGACCGACAAACAGCGCGGCGGCGGACGCGCGCTTACGTCGTACCGCATCACAAAGCGGGGGCGTCAACGCTTTCTTGCGTACGTCGACGAACTCGAGAGCGTCGTTCGCGACGTTCACGAACGGCGTGACTCGGTGCCTCGCTCGAAGCTGGCAACAACGTGATTCCTCGCCACGTCGCGATCATCATGGACGGCAATCGCCGCTGGGCACGGGAGCGCAACCTGCCGATCGCGTTGGGTTATCGCCAGGGCGTCACCGCGCTGCGGCGTACGCTGCGCGCCGCGCGGCGCGCAAAGATTCGCGTCGTCACCGCGTACGCGTTCTCCGAGGAGAACTGGAATCGCCCGGCCGCCGAGGTCGACCTGCTGATGTCGCTCTGCCTGCGGGCGGCGAGCGGCGAACTGCGCGCGCTGCGTCACGAAGGCGTGCGAGTTCGCCTCTGCGGGCGCGCGGACCGGCTGCCGGCGGCGACGCGCCGCGCGCTGCAAGGTCTCGTTGCCGCGACGGCCCGCAACGACGAGGTGACCTTGAATCTGGCCATCGACTACGGCGCCCGCCGCGAGATCGGCGACGCCGTTCGCGCGCTCGCGCGGGAGGTCAACGACGGGCTGCGTTCAGTCGATTCGATCGACGAGCGTGCCGTCGAAAGCCGTCTCTATACCGCGGGCCTTCCCGATCCCGACCTCGTCATCCGCACCGGCGGAGAATATCGCCTTTCGAATTTCATGCTGTACCAGGCCGCATATGCCGAGTTCTGGGCGACGCGGACCAATTGGCCCGACTTTGGCGAAGAAGAGCTGCGAGCCGCGTTAGAGGATTTTGCGCTGCGTCAGCGGCGGTACGGGACGTAAGCCGGAATCTAGCGCAGAGCGAAGACGGCCTGGTCCCAGTGCCAGAGTTGTTCGAAGAAATCGCAAGCCGGCTCGAGCTCTGCACGCTCGCCGAGGATCTGCGCGATCGTGCTTTTTCCGTCGATCGCTTCGTAGCGCCGTAGACGTGCTGCGTCGATCGGCAGATAAAGGTCGGTGTACGTGTGATTGCGGTTGATCAGCACGGCCGCGGCCCCCGCCGGCAGGCGTTCGCAAACCGCGATCGTGCCCGGTAGGCGAAGCGGCACGTAGCCGAGCCACGCGTCGCCGTCAAAACTGACGCCGCCGCGCGCCGGCGCGTCGTCGCGATAGGCGATGAGCGAGTGGCGAACCATCGTTCCGCGCAGCAGCTCGAGCGCCGCGTATTGTTCCGCCGCGCCGAGCCTTTGCAGCAGCGGCGCGTGGGCGCTGCTTGCGACCGCGCCGCAGGCGGGCAGGTAGGGTGCCTGGCGCATCCAGCGGTCGAAGCGCAGACCGGCGCGCTGGAGAAAGGCGAGAGACTCCGTAACGGTATAGGCGCGATCTTGCGGATGAAGCAGCGCGTCGGCGAGGCCGGCGACGCTGGCGAAATCCGGCGAATTACGCAGCAGCGGTACGATGGGATGGTCGGGCGGCAACGCTTTGAGCGTCGCCGCGAGATCCGCAATTTCGCGCTCGCTCCAGCCGATGGCCAGGCGGCGACAGTACTCCTGCAGCATATAGACGCCGGCGCGGCCGTACGGCGCATAGACCATAACGTGCATCGCGCCGCCCGGCAGCAGCGCTTCCCGCAGCGCGCGAAGGCCGGCGTCGGGGTCGGAGAGATGGTGCAGGACGCCGGTGCAGACAACGTACTCGAAGCGCTCCTCGAGTTCGCTCGAGCGCTCGATCGCGAGTTGCCGTACGTCGAGATTATCGAGTGAGTGCTTGCGCTTGAGCTCCTGCGTGTAGGCAATGCTGCTCGCGCTGACGTCGATGCCGACGACGCGGGCGCGGGGCCAGCGCAGCGCGTAATGCGCGGCTTGGGCCGTGCCGCAGCCGGCGACGAGAATGCTCCGGTCGTCGCGGTACGGTTCGCCGGGCCAGAAGAGGTACGAATCGGCGCGCCTGCGAGCATCGTCCCAGGCACGCCGATAGGCTTCCAGGTCGTCGGCCGGCGGCGGGTAGGGGTGACTTTCGTAAAAGTCACCCACCCCCGCGTTGATGGCGCGCGGCATCCTTAGCCGTGCGGGGTCTTTACTTGCTCCATGACCGAGTCGAGGTTGAACGACGCGGGCTTCTGCCGCGGCGGGAACTTTTCGAAATCCGCGATCTGACCGGCGATCACCGCCTGCATCAAATACATTTGGGGTGCGTGATCTACACTCCAGTCCCAATAGGTGTTCGAGTTGAAGTCGGCTCGCTCGAAGGGATCGCGCCGCAGGTTCACGATGTGCGGCACGCGCAGTTTCTCGAACGGCGCGGCCCACTGCTCCATCGTGGTGGCACGCTGGAGCGCTAGGTTGAACTTATAATCGCCGACCCGTACGGCGACGATCTCGCCGTCGTCGCTAAAGTAAACGATCGACTGCCGCGGACTCACCTTGCTCTCCCCGCTGAGGTACGGGATCTGATTGTACCCGTCGAGGTGAACGTTGAACTTCTTATCGCCCACTTTGCAGCCGTCGAGGAGCTGCTGCGTGACGTTCGGATTGCCGGCAGCGGCGAGCAGCGTCGGGAACATGTCGATGTGCGAAACGATCTCGTTATAAACCGTACCGGGCTTGATGAGACCGGGCCAGCGGATAAAACACGGGACGCGCCAGCCGCCTTCCCAGTTGGAGTCTTTCTGGCCGCGGAACGGCGTGTTGGCGCCGTCCGGCCAGGTGTCGTTCTCCGGACCGTTGTCCGTCGAGTACATGACGATCGTGTTGTCGGCGATCCCCAGCTCGTCGAGCTTATCGAGCATCATGCCGATCTGCTCGTCGTGCACGACCATCCGATCGCTGTACGGATCCTGGCCGCTCTTGCCGAGATTCTTCTCCGCCACGTGGGTGCGGAAGTGCATCGCGGTCGAGTTGTACCAGAGGAAGAACGGCTGATCGGCCTTGGCCTGCTTCTCCATCCAGCCGAGCGCGGCGCTGGTGATCTCCTCGTCGACCGTCTCCATGCGCTTTTTCGTCAGTGGCCCGGTATCGGTGATCTTTTGCTTCCCGACGCGGCCCCAGCGCGGGTCGACCGTCGAGTCGTTGGTATCCGTCGCCCAGCAATGCAACACGCCGCGCGGTCCGAACATCTCTTTGAACTTTGGATCCTTCGGATAATCCGGCAGCTCGGGCTCTTCCTCGGCGTTGAGGTGGTACAGGTTGCCGAAGAACTCGTCGAAGCCGTGAACGGTCGGCAGAAACTCATTGCGGTCGCCGAGGTGGTTCTTACCGAACTGACCGGTAGCGTAGCCGAGCGGCTTGAGCAGCTCGGCGATGGTCGGGTCTTCCGGTTGAAGGCCCACCGTCGCACCCGGCATTCCGACTTTTGTCAGACCGGTGCGAATCGGATTCTGGCCGGCGATGAAGCAGGCGCGCCCGGCCGTGCAGCTTTGCTGGGAGTAATAGTCGGTGAATAGGCCGCCTTCATTCGCGACGCGGTCGATGTTCGGGGTGCGGTACCCCATCATGCCGTTGCTGAATTTACTGATGTTCCAGATGCCGATATCGTCACCCCAAAGGATGAGGATATTAGGCTTTTTGTCAGGCATTTCCGTATGCTCTCCTCGGTGTGTGGTCTTGGGGGTTTAGCGTAGCAAGCAAGACGGCGCCGCGCTACCCCAAAAACGCACGCGGCCGGGTTACGGCGGTTCGGCCTGGGCTGGAGCCCGGAAAGCGGGCCGCTCTCCCGGCGATCGCCGAGCGGTTCGGCGGCGGCGGCCGTCGGATCCATGGCACGCTCGCGTACCTTGACACCGCGGGTCCCCGGTGCTAAGTTACCTGCAATGTCTGTGTTTGCGTATAGCCCGACGATGTGCTGGATGTGCGGCATGCCGATGCATGCGGCGGGGTCGTCGTGAAGCGCGCAGAGTAAGTTCGCAAACAAACGCTTCACACGCCCCTCGCCGAAAACGGCGGGGGGCGTGTCTTTTATCCTCGCTTTCCCATCGCAACAGGAGGCCGGGAAAACATGAAAACGACTGTGGGGGTCGGGCTTCTCGGGTGCGGAACGGTCGGCTCGAACGTCGCCGACCGTCTGCACCGGGAGCGCGATGCAATCGAGCGCCGGAGCGGCGTTCGTTACGAGCTTCGTGCGATCGCGATCGCCGATTCACTCAAGGAGCGCTCGAATTCGCTCGAGCGACGGCTATTTACCCGAGACGCGCGTTCGGTCGTCGACGATCCACAGGTGGATGTGATCATCGAGGTGATCGGCGGAACGACGGAGGCTGCCGAGCTGGTGGAACGCGCGCTGGAACGCGGGCGGCACGTCGTCACCGCAAACAAAGACCTGATCGGCGAACATGGGCCGCGCCTGCAGGCGCTTGCGGCGTCGCGCCGCGCAGCGCTCCGATTCGAAGCCGCGGTCGGCGGCGCAATCCCGATTCTGCGGACGCTCGACGAGGCGCTTGCCGGCGATGAAGTCTTCGGCGTCGCCGGCGTCGTCAACGGAACGTGCACGTCGATACTCTCGGCGATGGAGGGCGGGGCTTCGTTCGCCGAAGCGCTCGCGCAGGCACAGCGATGCGGCTACGCCGAGGCCGATCCCTCCAACGACGTAGACGGCATCGACGCAGCGCACAAGCTCGCGGTCGTCGCCCAGCTGGCCTTCGGCCTATCCGTGATCTCACCGCGCATCCGGCGCATAGGGATCGCCGAAGTGACGCAGCGCGACGTGGCGCGAGCGCGTATGCTCGGTCGCCGGATTCGGCTCGTCGCCGGAGCTTTGCGGACGCCGGACGGAGTCTTCGCGGATGTCGCACCCGTGCTCGTGGCGGAGGATCACGAGTTCGGGCGTACGGCCGGTGCGGAGAACGTCGTCCAAATCCACGCGCGCGACGCGGGTGCACTCGTGCTGCGAGGCGCCGGCGCCGGCGGCGTGGCGACGGGTTCGGCCGTCCTGGGCGACGTCGTCAGCGTGTTGCGCGCGCTGGGACAGGGGCGCGGATTCGATCTGCGTGGACGCACGAGTTTGCTCGAGCCGGCGATCCGCGTCGATCCGTTCTTCAGCCGCCTCGCGCACGCAGCCGAACTGCCCGGATATCCCATGTGGGACGACGAGCTGGCGAGTGTGTCGTCATCGCGAGCTCTGGTGAACGCATGATGCGCGAAGAAAACGTTGCGATCGGCGCGTTGCCGCTGGATTGTGGGGAAATCTTGCCGGCGGTCGACCAGCTGGTAACGCTCTACGGCACGCCCGCCGCCGACGGATCGAACGTCGTGCTGATCGAGCACGCGCTGACCGGTTCGAGCCGCGTAGCGGATTGGTGGCCGGCAATTGCCGGTGTCGGCGGGCTCTTCGATCCCAGCCAGTGGTGCGTCGTCGGCATCAACGCGCTCGGAGGCTGCTATGGCTCGACGGGTCCGGCGGGCAAGCCGTTTCCGCGCGTCACCATCCGCGATATCGTGCGTGCGGAGCGCCGCGCCCTGAGCGGGCTCGGAATCGAGCGTCTGGCGTTCACGATCGGCGGCTCGCTCGGGGGCATGCGCGCGCTGCAGTGGGCGCTGTGCGCACCCGAGCGTGTCGGCGGCGCGATCGTCGTCGGCGCGCACGATCATCACAGCGCGATGGGCATCGCCCTCAACGCGCTGCAGCGTGAAGCGCTCGCGCTCGACCCGGTCCGCGGCTTACGCTTGGCGCGCAAGCTCGCGATGCTGTCGTACAAGAGTGACGAGCTGCTCGCGCGCCGTCACGACCGGCGCTCCGATCGGTTCGGGCGTCCCTTCTTCGATGTCGAAGGCTACCTCGAACATCAAGCCGACCGGTTCGAGCGGCGAATGAACGCCGGCAGCTACGCGGCCCTGACGCACGCGATGGATTCCTTCGACGTGCGCGCCGCGGTTTGGCGCACGTCGGAGCACAAGGCGCCCCTTACCTTCGTCGGCATCACCTCCGACTGGCTCTTCCGCGCGCAGGACGTACGCGCAGCCGCCGAACGCTTCGCGCGCGCCGGCTTCGACGCAGGCTATCTCGAGCTGCGTTCCGATCACGGGCACGATGCATTTCTGGCCGAATCGAACGAGCTCGCCGAGCTTTTGAAACCCCGCATCGCGCGGCGGTCTTTGGCCGCAGTTGGGAGCATCTCGTGCTGAACCACGGTTTCTCGACGCGCGCGATCTGGAGCGGCCAGGATCCCTGTTCCGCGACCGGCGCGACGATCGTCCCCGTCTATCAGACGGCAACCTTTACGCTGCCGCAGATCGGCGCGACCAAGGGCTTCGACTACTCGCGTACGGTCAATCCGACGCGCAGCGCGATGGAGCGCCAGCTCGCGGCCCTGGAAGGCGGATCTTTCGCCTCGGCCTTCGCGTCGGGCATGGCGGCGGTTGCGGGAGCGGTCTCGCTGCTGCGAAGCGGCGACCATATTCTTGCCACGCGGGATATCTACGGCGGGACGCACCGCCTCTTCACGACCGTGCTCTCGCGCTACGGGATCGACGTTACGTTCGTCGACACGGGCGAGCCACGGGAGACCTGGGCGGCCGCGCAACCCAATACGCGTCTGCTGTGGCTCGAGACGCCGAGCAATCCGCTCTTGCGGCTTTGCGACATCGCCGAGCTCGCGCGAACCCGGCCGGCGGGCGTGCTGCTGGCGGTCGACAACACGTTCGCCTCGCCGTTTCTCCAGCAGCCGCTGGCGCTCGGCGCCGATCTCGTCGTGCACTCGACCACGAAGTACATCGGCGGCCACAGCGACGTGGTCGGCGGTATCGTCATCAGCAGAGAGCGCGAGATCGCCGAGCAAATCGCCTACCATCAGAACTGCGTGGGCGCGATACCCGGGCCGTGGGACGCCTATCTCACGTTGCGCGGCACGAAGACGCTGGCGCTGCGGATGGGCGCGCACGTGCAGAACGCGCAGCGAGTCGCCGAATTTCTCGCCGCCCGCGACGACGTGGCCGAAGTCTACTACCCCGGACTCGAGACGCACCCGCAGCACGAGCTGGCGCGCCGGCAGATGCGCGGCTTCGGCGGCATCGTCTCTTTTCGTCCAAAGGGCGGCGTTGGCCGGGCGCACGCGATCGCCCAAGCGACGTCGATCTTTACCCTGGCGGTCTCGCTCGGAGGTGTCGAGTCGCTGATCTGCAGTCCGGCGAGAATGACGCACGGCTCGCTGACGCCGGCGCAGCGAGCCGAGCTCGATATCGGCGACGATCTCTTGCGACTCTCCGTCGGGATCGAGGACGGCGAGGACTTGCTGGCCGACCTGGGCGCCGCGCTCGACTCGACTCGACTCGGGAGTCGCTTCGAAGGATTGCCGGCGCGCCGGCGTGTGTGATATAGTAGCGCCCAACATGCTCGTACGCATCGCAACAGCTTCCTATTACCGCTATTACGGCTGCTCCGGCCGGAGTCGGTACAGGTCGCCATTGCTTTAACGAACGAGTTTCGTCAAAATGCAAAGCCGCCTCGCCGACGCGAGGCGGTTCTTTTTTTTACGAGGAGTAGAAAGCCAAATGAACGCGCTGTGCCCGCCCTCGATGGCGCTTGAAGAGTTCGAGCGAGCCGTCACCGTCACGATCGACCGTCATCCAATCGTCGCGAGCAACGCCTATACCAGCTGGTTCTCGCGGGGCGAGGCTACCCTCGACGAGCTGCGCGACTTCACGGTGCAGTTCTCCGTCTTCAGCCATCTCTTCATCGAGGCGCAGTTGCGAAAGTGCATCAACGCGGTCGACCTGCAGAGCTACCGCGCCGGCAAAGAGATCCTGATGAACGAGCTGGGGGTCGTCTTTACGAAGTCGGGCAGCATCGAAGGCGGAACGTTCCGCTTCGACGCCGGACACTTCGAGTGGCTGGCCTGCTTTGCGCAGTCGTTGGGCCTGCAATGGGCACAAATCGGGAAACGCCGCTGCGGACGAGCTTCGACGCTTGCGTTCTGCGAGGCGTTGATGGCCTGGTACAGCGCCGAGGATGAATCAACCGCGGCCGGCGCCTCCTACGCGATCGAACACTGGGCGGCCGCAGGTTTTTGGAAGGAGCTGATCGCCGGCCTTCGGGTCGTGAAGCAGACTCGCGTTCCGGCGCTGCCGCTGGGCTTTTGGACGTGGCACGGCGCTCTGGAGGAGCATCACGCCGCGCACACCGATGACGAGCTGCGTGAGGCTTTTGCCAAGCCGACGTTTTCATCCGAGCGCTTTCTGGCCGCCGGCGGAGCGATGCTCGACGCGGTGGCCGGCTTTTGGAACGGGCTCGAGGCCGCTCGCCTGTCACCGGAGCTCGCGCCGGCACGTTAACGCCACGTCATGATCCTTCGCAGGTTTGCGGCCGGCGCGGCGTGCGTCGTGCTGCTCGGCACGCAGCCGGCGGCTCTCGCGGGCCAGCTCGACGCGCTCGCCGCGCAATACTACGCGCAAGCGGCGCGGATCGCGGTTGCGACCGGCCGCGACTCGACGATGGATTACTATCAGCGCCTGGTGGACGACGCCGCGATGTTCGGTTCGGCCGCACCACCGGGCGTGAGCGCCGCGTCTTGGGATGAGCTGAGGCAAAACTTTGCACGGCTCGACTCGAGCCTCGCGACGCAGCTGCTCGATAGCGCCTACCAGCCGATGGCTTCGGTCCGCGGTCTCGGCGAGAGCTTCGTGCGTTCTTCCAAAGACGGAACGATGCAGCCGGTCGCCGTCTACGTGCCGCGTTCGTACTCGCCGTCGCGCCCTGCGCCGCTGCTGATTTTCTTGCACGGCCGTCTGCAGGCCGAGTCGCACCTGCTCTCGCCGCAGTACGTCGCCGATCTTGCCGAGCAGACCGGCACGATCGTCGTAGCACCCTACGGCCGCGGTTACTACGACTACAATGGTTCGGAGAGCGACGTCTACGATGCGTTCGATGCGGCGAGCAGTGCTTTCAACATCGACGTTCATCGGCGGTACCTCGCCGGCTATTCGATGGGCGGGTTCTCGGTCTTCAAAATCGCGCCGCTGCATCCCAACGATTGGTCCGCGGTAATGTCGGTCGCCGGATCGCTGCTGAACTCACGCGCCGGTCGCGTGCTCTCCAGCTTGTCTCGGAGCAGGTTCTACGTGCTGACCGGGGCGCGGGATCCGATCGTTGCGACCACCTTCGCAATCGACACCGCGGTCTTTCTACGCGACTCGGGGCTCGCCGTAACGTTCTATTCGCAGGCCGATGGAACGCACTCGATCTACACGCTTCGCCCGATTTTCGCGCAAGCGTGGCTCGATATGGAACGCGGTGTCGTGCGTCCGCCGGCCGGCCTCACCGGTAATGGCAGCCTGCCGGAGGCGGTCTCGCAGTAGTCGCGAAGCATAGCCCTCACATGCGCATGATGATGACGCTCCAAATTCCCGTCGACGCGGGGAACGCAGCGGTCGCCGACGGACGGCTTTCAAAAATAATCGGGGAGACGCTCGAGCGTTGGAAGCCGGAGGCCGCGTACTTTACCGCCGTCGGCGGCGATCGCGGCGGCTTTCTCGTCTTCGATCTGAAGGATCCAAGTGACATTCCCTCGATTTGCGAGCCATTTTTCAACGAGCTCGAGGCAAGCATCGAGCTGACCCCAGTGATGACGCCCGACGAGGTCGCGGCTGGAATCGCGAAGGCGTTTCCTTAGCGAGGTTCCCTACTCGTCGCGAAGGATACAGCGAAAGCCCAGATGGCTCATCGACGTATCGATCATCTGCGGCGATCGCGCGGCGGGGCGGAAGCGCAGGCAGTAGTTCGGTGCGCAGAGATGCGAGCCGCCCTTGAGCACCTTGCGCGGAATGCGAATGTTCGGCTGATTGGGATCGTAGCTTTCAGCGACGTTCGCCAGGCGCGCTTGGGCGCCGCCGCAGCAGGGCTTGGATTCGACGGTGCCGGGCTGCGTCGAATACCAGTCGGTCGTCCACTCCCAAACGTTTCCGGCCATGTCGAACAGGCCGTAGCCGTTGGCGGGAAAGCTGCCCACGGGTGAGGTGCGGCTGAAGCCGTCGAGGTCGAGCGCCTGCCAAGGAAACTCGCCTTGCCAGGTGTTTGCCATGTACTTGCCGCCGAGAATCATCTCGTCGCCCCAGGTGTAGACGGCACCGTCTAAACCGCCGCGTGCGGCAAATTCCCACTCGGCCTCGGTCGGCAGCGACTTTCCGGCCCACGTTGCGTAGGCCTCGACGTCTTCAAACGCGACGTGCACCACCGGGTGTGACGCAGCGTCGTCGATTGCCGAATCGGGACCGAGCGGATGGCGCCACGAGGCGCCCGGCGTCCAGGCCCACCACTGCGACCAGTCGCGCAGATCGACCGGCCCGCGCGTCGGCCGGAAGACGAGCGACCCCGGAACGCACATTTCGGGAATCGCCCCAGGATATTGCGCTGGATCGATCGGCCGTTCGGCGAGCGTAACGTAACCGGTCTCCTCGGCGAACCGTGAGAACTGCTCGTTTGTTACCGGATTCCGGTCGATGAAAAAGGCGCCGGCTTCGGCGCGCCGCACGGGCCGCTCTTCGGGATAGAAGTCGTTGGAGCCCATCGCGAACTCGCCGCCTTCGATGCGCATCATGTCGTCGAGGACTCTTGTCTCATTCATTGCTGAGCCTCTTCGAGCAGGTCGATCTCGACCTTTTCGATCGTCCCTTCGAATGCAAAGGGCAGTTCGTAGGTGAAATCCACCGGCGAGCCGATATCCATGCCGACGTCCAGACCTTCGCCGAGCGAGAACTGAATCGGAATCGTTCGCTCCAGCCTACCCTGCGCGATCGTCGTGCCGTCTGCGCTCATCGTGATCGTGCCGCCCTTTCCCATACCTCCGCCGTCGTAGGCGAAGTCGACGGTCAGCGTCGTCTTTCCTTTGGGCAGCGGCTGCGTTGCGGAAAACGCCGGACGATCGATGCTGAGGAAATTGTAGACAAACGTCGGCTTGCCGTCTCGCAGGTAGAGGCCGTAGCCGCCCTCGAGCCCGCCGTGCGTCACGATCATCCCGCTCTCGGTTCCGGACTCGAGTTCGATATCCGCCGCGATCCTCCACGACTTATTGATCATCGGCGGCGAGGCGGCATCCGGTAAGCCGATGGTCCCGGGATAGTACGCCATCTTTGTGCGGCCGCCGATCAAACTCGGCCGGCCCATGGCTTCGGCGTTCATCCGGATCACCGCACGCCAGTCCAGCGGCAAGACGTTATACTTTGCCGCCTCGACCCACCAGAGATCCTGGAGTTGACGCAGCTTTTCGGGATATTGGGCGGCGAGATCCTCAGCTTGCGAGAAGTCTTCTTCGACGTTGTACAGCTCCCACGGCGCTTTGTCGGGATCCCAGTCGCCGCGATTGGGATCCCAGGGGACGAAAGACGGGCTCGACGCCATCCAGCCGTCGTGATAGAGCCCGCGATTACATCCCAGCTCAAAATACTGCGTCTTGCGCAGGCTCGGCGCATCGGGATCCTCTAGCGTCGAGGCAAAGCTGATTCCCTCGATCGGCTTTTGCGCGATGCCGTTCAGCTCGCTCGGCGCGGTAATGCCGCAGAGTTCGTAGAGCGTGGGCACGAGATCGATCGTATGCACGAACTGGGTACGCAGGCCGCCTTTATCTCCGATCCGCGCGGGCCACGAAACGATCATTGGATTGCGCGTGCCGCCGAAGTGGCTCGCCACTTGTTTCGTCCACTGAAACGGCGCGTTCATGGCGTGCGCCCAGGCGGAAGGAAAGTGGTTGAAGTGCTTGGGGCCGCCGAGCTCGTCAATGGCTTTGAGGTTATCTTGCCACTTCTCCGAGAAGCCGTTGAAGAACAAGTTCTCACAGAGCGAGCCCTCGAGGCCGCCTTCGGCGCTTGCGCCGTTGTCTCCGGCGATGTATACGATCAAGGTATTCTCGGAGCCGGGAAGCGCTTTAACGGCGTCGACGACGCGCCCCATCTCGTAGTCACACTGCGCTGCGTAACCGGCAAATACTTCCATCATGCGCGCGTAGAGGCGTTTTTCATCGTCGCCCAGCGAATCCCACGCCGGAAGCCCTTTCGAGCGCGCCGTGAGCTTCGTATCCGCCGGCACCACGCCAAGTTTTTTCTGACGTTCGAGCGTCGCTTCGCGGTAGGCGTCCCAGCCGTCGTCGAACTGGCCTTTGAACTTGTCGATCCATTGGCTGGGAACTTGATGCGGCGCGTGCGTTGCACCGGGTGCGACGTACAGGAAAAAGGGGCGCGAGGGTGAGATGCTCGTCGCTTGCCGCGCCCACGCGATCGCCTTATCGGCGAGATCGGTCGTCAGGTAATACTCCGGATCAGTCGACGCCGGCACGAGGTCGCGGTTTTGATAAAGGATCGGATTCCAGTGGTTCATGTCGCCGCCGTTGAAGCCATAGAAGTAGTCGAACCCGAGTCCGTTTGCCCAGCGATCGAACGGACCCGCCGCACTCGTCTCCCACGTAGGCGTATTGTGGTTCTTGCCGATCCACGCCGTCATGTAGCCGTTTTGGCGAAGCACCTCACCGATGGTGCCGCAGCTGCGCGGCAAAATGCAGGTGTAGCCGTCGTAACCGGTGGCGAGTTCGGTGATGCCGGCGAACGCCGCCGAGTGGTGATTGCGCCCGGTAATCAGCGCCGCGCGCGTCGGGCTGCAAAGCGCCGTCGTGTGAAAACGGTTGTAGCGAAGGCCTTCCGCCGCCAACTTATCCATCGTCGGCGAGGGAATTCCGCCGCCAAAGGTGCCGTACTGGCCGAAGCCGCAGTCGTCGATCAGAACGAGCAAAATATTGGGCGCCCCCTTGGGAGCCTCTGTCGGTTGGGGAAACTTTGCCGGGTCAGATTCGAGATACGTGCGGCCGATCTCACCGGGAAAGTGGAAATCCGGGCGTGGCAGGACCTGCGGCGTACCGGAGGGACGGTCGGCTGGCATCGCAGGCTCCTTTGACGGACGTAGTGCGGTACGCAATACTCTACATCCGCGCCCGGCTTGGAGCAAGCGGCTCCGCGCCCCGGCGCTTAGCTTCCAAGGATGTTGATGGCGCGCGCGCCGACGGCGATCACCGTGATCAGCGAAATGATGCTCTGCAGCACCATCAGCATCTTGGCGCGCGGGCGCAGGGGAAGCACGTCGGTCGGACTGAAGGCGGCCGACGTGTTGAACGCAAGCGAAAGATAGTCGGCGAAGATGGGCGCCCAGTCGGCGGGAACGTTATCCTCGGGATCGCCCCGCGGAAAAGTGAAATCCGTGCGCCCCTTCCAGCCGGAGGCGCGTCCAGCCGGGCCGCCGCGGTCGATCTGCCAGTAAGCCAGTGCGAAGATGAGGATGTTCTGCGTCCAGATCGCAATCGAGGTCGTCAGCAGCGTCAGGCCGCTCATTCCCGAGTGAACCCGCGCCATATCGCGCAGCAGAAGCGCGAGCAGCACAAGCTCCATCAATGCGGCGAAGGGCAGGATGACGGCTGCCGTCACGCGCTCTGCTCGGCGCCAAAAGAGGCTGCCGGGAGCCATGCCGGCGGCGACCATCGGTATGGCGAGTGCGGCGGCGGCCACGAACGGTGCCCAGCGCGGCATCAACTGATAACGTCCCGGCAAAATCGCCAGAATCACCGGCAGCGCGAGCACGGCGAGCGCCGCGTAAATACGGGACTGGCGGTGGATCGCAAGCGAGTAGGCCGTAGTCTGACTGTTCATAGCAATCCCTTTCGCTAGATGGTCGCGCACAGCCGAGTTTGCTAAGATGATGACCCAAGGAGGGCTAACTTCATGTTGAACGTCTCGCGCATCCTCGTTTTGGTACTCATTGCGTCGTTTATGGGAACGAGCGCAGCCATCGCCCAGAACGCCCCGCCGCCGGGTCAGCCGGCGACTTCGAGCCAGCCCAAAGCGCAAACGAAGAAGAGCAAATGCAAACAAAAAGGCTGTCCGAAGCAAAAGCAAAAGTCGGCCGCCAAACAGCAGCAGGCAGCCCCGCCGCCGCAAGGCCAGGCGCCCCCGCGCTAGTCGCTATCGAATCCTAGGATTGCTTCATCGTTCGGCCGGGGTTTCGCGCGAAGCGGGGCCCTCGCGAACGCCGATTATCAAAGGAGAACGGCCCGGATGACGCCGCTCGATCTGCGAAAAGCGCCGCCGCGAGGTGTGCGCGAGAAGCTGCTCGGCTTTTACTTTCTCGCGCGAACGATCGACAAGCTTCGAGCCGAACTTCCGGGCGGAAGCCTTGGTGCCTACCTCAATCACGACACCGGATTTAGCGCCTGGGTCATTCGTCGCCTCGGGCTCGATATGGACGAGCTCAGAACGGTCGTTGCCGGCGCGCCCGACGAAGCGGCGGTCGCGCAGTGGCTGGCGGCTCGCGTCGATCCGAGCACGGCCTCGGCGCTCAACGTCAAACTCGAGAGCTTCATCGTCGAGCGGATGTCGCCCGAAAACCAGGCGCTGGTTCGAGGGCGTCATCCGGTGATGGCGGCGCGCCCCGACCTATCGAAGATTCTCGACGTTATCGAGGCCGACGACGAGCACGCGTTTTCGTAGCGGTCTTCCTAGCCCGACTTTCGCTTCTTGCGCGTCGCCGGGGCTTTGCGCGCGGCCTTGCGCAGCGTTCCCGTGCGCCGCTTTGTCGCCACCGCCTTCTTTGCGGCCTTCTTGGCGCTGCCCGTGCGCTTGCGTGTTACCGATCCCTTGCGCGCGCTTGCTGCGCGGTTGGGCTGAGGGTGCACGCCGAGCTCTTCCCAGGAGCCCTCGCCCAGGTCGACGCCGTAGTGCCTGGCCGCTTTTTTGATATTGGCAAACGCGAGCTCGCGGTCTTCCGCGGAGGCGTCGGTGACCTGGTCGAAGCGCGCGACCGCGTTGCGGACGTGCCGCGCGTCGGTCATCGGTTCTTTGCGCTGTTTGGGGAATGCGAAGACGCTCGCCGGCAGGTCGCTGCGCATCGTGAGCCGGCCGTGTTTTTCGTGAGGTTTCCAGGTAGCTCTCATGCAAAGTAACGTACCCTACAGGAGGCCGCCCTACCCGGTGAACCGATGATCGAAATCAAGCTCAAACGCGCGTACGACGAGCCGGCCGCCGGCGATGGATTCCGCATCCTCGTCGACCGGCTGTGGCCGCGCGGCGTCAGCAAAGAACGCCTGCGATTGGATGCCTGGGCGAAGAATCTGGCGCCGAGCACGGAGCTTCGCAAGTGGTTTGCGCACGATCCCGCGCGGTGGGCGGAGTTCGCGAAGCGCTATCGGGCGGAGCTGGCGCAAGCCAAGGCCGGCGATGCCGTTGACGCCTTGCTCGCATCGGCCAAGCGCGCGAAGACGATCACGCTGCTCTTCGGCGCCAAAGACCGCGAGCACAACGAGGCCGTCGTTTTGCAGCGCCTCTTCGTGCGAAGGGCCGGCCTTACGGCGAAAAGAGCCGCCGGTCGTCCGCCTCGATGATATCGACGACGAACTCCAGCTCCGGATGCTGCGCGAGCGTCGCCGCATACTCGTTACGAAAATACGCTTCGTCCTGTGCGTGTTTCGGCCTGATGCGGCGCAGCGTCTGATTGATGGCGGAATAGCCCGTGGGGTCGGTCCGCTCGCGCAGCCAGCGCGCCACATCCTCTTCGCTTGCCGAGTCGCGTACGGCGTCACGCAGCTCTCCCTCGGTAACGCCGAGCCGGTCGAGCAGATATCCCGAAATCCCCACGATCTTTGCGCTGATGAAGTAGACGCCGGGGTTGCCTCCGGGCAGCGTCGCCCGGAGTTTGTCGATCGTCCGCGGCAACAGCATCAAGCCGTCGAGCTCCGCGTAGCAGCTGCTCGGAGCGCGAACCGTCAAATCAAGCGGTTCCAAGTGTTAGGAAACCAGCTTTACCTCACCGGTGCCGAGGTGATAGACGCCGCCGACGACGAGCACGCTGCCGTTGCCGACGCCCTTGGATATGACCGGCGGGCTGTTCTTGAGATTGGCGACGGCGGCGCTTACGTTGGCAGAGATTGCTTCGTCGATGCTGCCCTTGCGCTTGACGACCGCGGCGATGCCGGGCGCGATGAGCCTTTGAATTGTCGTTAGGTGGGGCGGGAGGGTCGCGTTGCTCTCGGTTGCCGAGTAGACGGCCTTGATCGCACCGCAGTTTTGATGTCCGAGCACCATGATCAGATGCGTTCCGAGGTGCTCGACTCCATACTCGATCGAACCGGTGACGAGATCGTCGGGGAAATTGCCGGCAACACGGGTCACGAACAGCTCGCCGAATCCTTGGACGAAAACGAAGTTCGGCACGACGCGCGAGTCGGCGCAGGTCAGGATCGATGCATATGGCGCCTGGCCTTCGATCAGCAGTTCGCGCTTTTCGGCGACCTTGCTAAGCTTCGGGAAATCGTTGTTCACGAAGCGCTTATTTCCGGCCATGAGGCGTCCGAGTAAATGGTCCGGGGGCACGGTCGAGGTCGGCGGCGGTTGGGCGAGGGCCGGCGTGTCGCAGAATCCCACGCCCATCGCGGCGAGCGTACCGGTGAGAAAGGCAGCGCGATCCACGCAAAATCGATCGTCCAATCGGGATTGATTCACAGCACAAGACTCCTTCATTTTGACGCGGCACCAGCCGATAGGTATTTCCGGGAGAGGAAGCAACGGGTAATTCGTGCAGAGGCCCCGGTTCCTTCGTTCGCTGCTCGCGCTCTTCGGCGCGCCCTGGCTCTCAGCCGCTCGGGCCGATGCGCGGAACGCGTTTGCCGATCTGATCGTCATCGGTGCGACGATTCACAGCGTCGACGACGCCAACGCCTCGCCCGAGGCCTTTGCCGTCCGCGGCGGCCGCTTCGTTCTGGTCGGCAGCATCGCCGCGGTCACGAAGCTGCGAGGACCACAGACCCGCGTGCTCGAGCTTTCCGGAAAGACCGTGCTCCCGGGTCTGATCGATGCGCACCTTCACCTTACGCAGCTCGGCCTTTCACTGCACGAGTTGCGGCTCTTCGGCGTGCGGTCGTTCGAGGAGCTGATACGCGCGACGGTCGCCTTTGCCAAAGCCTCGCCCGATCGCTGGATCGACGGCGACGGCTGGGATCAGGACCTTTGGCCCGGCGAGGCGTTCCCACGCATGAAGCACTCAGCGCCGCGGTGCCGGACCGGCCGGTCGCGCTCGAGCGCGTCGACGGTCACGCGCTGTTCGTCAACGCTGCGGCGATGCGACTGGCCGGGGTGACGAAGGCGACGCCCGATCCGCCCGGCGGCCGCATCGTGCGCGACCCGGCCGGTAATCCAACCGGCGTCTTCATCGACAATGCGGCCTCGCTCGTCCCTGCGGTCATCCCGCCTCCTTCGCAAGCGCAGCTGCGCCGCGCCGCGCTCTCGGGCGCCGCGGAGTGCCATCGCTGGGGCGTCACCGCGATCGGTGAGGCGCGCACGAACGCGGCCGACCTTGCGCTCTACCGCGAGCTCGCGTCGACGGGAGCGCTGCGTCTGCGCAACTACACGCGCGTCGAGGACGATCCCGAGTTGATCTCGGCGGTCTTGAGCGAAGGCCCCGTCTCTGGCGCGTACGACGGGCAGCTTTGGGTACGCGGCATCAAGCTCTTCGCCGACGGTGCGTTGGGCTCACGCGGTGCGGCGCTGCTCGCGCCCTACGATGACGATCCCGGCAACGTGGGACTGCTGCGAACGACGCAGGCGCACATCGAAGAAGTCTCCGAGCGCGCGCTGCGCGGCGGCTTTCAAATGAGCGTTCATGCGATCGGCGATCGAGGAAATCGCGTCGTCCTCGATGCCTACGAGTCGGCGCTGCGGAAAGTGCCGGCCGAGGGTCACCGGTTTCGCGTCGAGCACGCGCAGGTGCTCGGCGCCGCCGATATTCCTCGCTTCAAAGAACTGCAGCTGATCGCTTCGATGCAGGCGACGCACCAGACAAGCGATATGGCTTGGGCACGCGAGCGGTTAGGTGCGGCGCGCCTCGAAGGCGCGTATGCCTGGCGTTCGATGCTCGATACCGGCACGATCGTCGCCAACGGCACCGATGCGCCCGTCGAACGCGTCAATACGCTGCGGACGTTTCACGCGTCGATCACCCGCCAGGACGAAGCGAACCAGCCGCCGGGGGGCTGGTACCCGCAGCAGCGGATGACGCGCAGCGAAGCGCTCAAGTCGATGACGATCTGGGCGGCGTACGCGAACTTTCAGGAAGAGGTCATTGGCTCGATAACGGCCGGCAAGTACGCCGATTTCGTGGTGATGGATCGCGACTGGATGGCCGTGCCGCCGGAGCAGATCGTGCGCACGGCCATCCTCGCGACGTATTTCGGCGGAAAAGTGGTCTATGCGGCCTCGTAGGCGCCGCTGAGGAAGCCCCAGAGCGCCTCGCAGGCGTCATTGGTCGCCGCGAGCACCTCGGCGCGTTTTTCAGGCGAGTCGGCGGCGCGCTCGATCAGCGCCCACTCCGCCGCCGAATGCTCGACGTCGGCCTTTTCGTGCACGGTGAAGAACTCGAAGGCGGCCGGATCGTCGAAGCCGTAGAATTTCTGCAGCCCCTCGATCTTGACCGCGGCGATCGCCGGCACTTGCGATTCGAAGGCGTGCAGCGCGGCCAAGCCCGCGTAGTAGGGGCGGTTGCGGCAGATCTCGGTGAAGGTGTCGATGAGCCGTTGGGTCGCGGGCAGCGGGTGCGTCGCGGCAAGCTGCGCGTCGGAGAGGTCCAGCGACGCGGCGAAGCGCTTCCAGAGCGCCGGATGATTCTTCGGGCCGAACTCTTCGTCGATCAGATTTGCCAGAATGGCCTGGCGCGCGGCTAAATCGGGCGTTCCGTCCGAAGCGAAGTGCGGGGTGTTCGAGTGGACGTTGCTCAGGTAGGCCGGCTCCGCGAGCACGTGGTGAAAGTATTGAGCCGCATACTGCCGCAACTGCTCGCGCGAGAGTTCGCCTTTCGTCCAGGCGACGTAGAACGGGTGCGTAAGCAGATGGCGCCGCTCGATGGCGCGCTGCACCTGCTCTTTGAAAGTCAGCGATTCAATTGTTTGCATGCTTCGGGCTTCTCTCCTCGCTCCAGCGAATCCGCCCGGTCAGCTGCATGACGACGAAGAGGGTGACGATCGCCCCGATCGTGATCGTGAGCCCGCTCCAGCCTTCGTTAAAAAGCGCGTACGAGAAGAGGATCAGGTAGACGAGCTGCGCGAGGCCGCTCTCGATCGCGGCGAACCGCCAGCCGACGACGAGCCGCAGATACGAGATCGTCAGAAAGAGCGTGACGGCGGAGCAGATGACGAACGCGGCCTCGATCGCAATGCGATCGACGAGGTACGCGAAGAGCAAATGGAAGGCGAAGAACGACGCCGCCAGAAAGAAATAGTTGACCGGATGCAGATCGATGCCGCGCAGCGTCGTGATGACGAGCATGACGAAGAAGTAGAAGAAGAGCGCGACCGGAGCCCAAAAGGTAATTCGCTGGGCGAGGGGCCCGGGCTGAAGCGGATAGGGAAACGCCATGCCGACGCCGTTGCCCGTCACCAGCGTTGCGTACTGCCAGTGGAGGCGCCACCCTTTGCCGGCGCGCTCCTCCGGCGGATCGGGAAGCAGCGTCTGCGGCGGAAAATCGATCGCGCCGAAGTCCGTCGTCATCGTGAGCGTGAAGTCGTCGACCGCAGCGACGTCGCTTCCGAATCGGTACACCCACGTTCCCATGCCTCGCGACGTGTAGCCGACGGTCATCGTCGTTTCGGCTCCGGGCGCGAGGTCGAACGCAACGTACCCCTGATCGAGCGCGCTAGGATTGCTCACGCGCCGCCCGCCGATCGTGCAGTAAAAGTTGGCGTAGGTGCCGTCGGTCGAGGGGAAAGGAAAGTGGACCGAGAGCTCGCGGCTCGTCGTTACGTTGCGGATCCGGTAGCGAGCGTTGAAGCCCACCGCGTAGAGGTTGTACCAGAGCAGCCCGTCTCGACGCTGCTCGAGGTGCAGACTGACGTCGACGAGGCTGCCGTTTAACGGCACGCCGACGCTCTCGTAGCCGCGCTCGACACGTCTCTTATCTTTGTTGTAGGTGTCGACCGCGACGCGCGCGCTCACTTGCGGAGCGAACTGCGTTTGCGCGCTTCCCCACTGTGCGGTCAGCTTCTGTCGCTGGCTTGAATCGGAGTCCGACGTGCGCGCGACGAGGGTTGCGCCGAGAATCATCCAGGCAACGGAGGCTGAGCAAAAGATGAAAACGATGGCCGCCAGGCGTTTGAGCATGCTCTCTCTCCTCGAGCGCGATCCGTATACTTTGCGTGGCAAAGTTATCTACTTTGTACCGCAAAGTAAGCCGGGATGCAAGCGCTCCGAGGGGAACTCATTCTTGGGAGGCTGATGTGATAAGGAAAGCGATCCGCGGCGCTACGCTAACGGCAAGCCTAGCTGCCGCCGGCTGCGGCGTGCCGGTTTCGGTGCCGTTCCAGCCGGTCACCCCGGCAGCGATCCGCGAGCCGGCGCGTCCGTGCCGGCCGATCTTCTACAAGCCGCGCGGCGCTCTGAAGCCGCAGCGCCAGCCGCTGCACGGACCGGGGATCGTCTTGGGCGGCGGCGGGCTCGACGTCAAGGGCGAGTTCGTTTGGATCGAGCATACGATTGCGGGTGGCGCCAGCACGCGCGCCGGCGACCTCGTCGTCCTGAGGGCGACCGGTAATAACGACTACGACCGCTACATCTACCGGATTGCGCCGTACCGTTCCGTGCGAACGTTGTTGATCCCGACGTGTTCGGACGCACGGACGCTGCGCGCCGCCGCGGCGATCGTCGAGCGTTCGGGAGCCGTTTGGTTCGCCGGCGGCAATCAGGCCGACTACGTGATTTGGAAGCACACGCCGATTCAGCAGGCCGTCGAGCACGTTTACGCGCGCGGAGGGGTCGTCGGCGGCACGAGCGCGGGTGAAGCGATTCTCGGCCAGTACGTTTTCAACGCCGTCGCGGAAGGAGACCGGAACACGAGGACCGAGAACGCCGTGCGCCATCCGTGGGAGCGCATCATCAGCTTCACCTACGGTTTCTTCCGCTTTCCAGCGCTGCGGCACGTCATCACCGATCAGCACTTCGTAACGCGCAATCGGTTCGGACGCACCGCGGTCTTCATGGCGCGCCAGATCGCCGACGGAAGGCTTGCGCCGTCCGAGGAGATACTCGGCGTCGGCGTCGACGAAGCCGCCGGCATCGTGGTCGACAAACACGGCATCGGAACGCTCCTCTTACAAGGCACGGGCGGGTCCGCGTTCCTGATTCGCGGCGGCCCCGCAAAGCAAATCGTCCCCGGCCTGCCGTTTATTTCGGGGCGCCTGCTGGTCACGAAGCTGAGCCGTCAAGGCGACGCTTTCGATTTCAACTCCTGGTGCGGACGCGAGCCGACCTACGAGGTTCGCGTCGACGGCTCGCAGCGCGAGGGCGCGATCTACACGCCGAGCGACCCCTACAAGCCGCCGAAGACGAGCCGCATTCCGAAATGCTAGGACGCTACTAGGTTCTCCCGGCCGCTAGCGCGCGGCGCGCAGCCTCCCCGGCGTCACCCCGATGAACCGGCGCATCAGCAGCGCCATGTGGCTTTGATTGGCAAAGCCGGATTGCAGCGCGATGTCGCAGATCGAGAGCTGCGTGCGCGCGAGCAACTCCGCCGCGCGTTCGACGCGCTTGCGCAAAACGTACTGGTGCACGGAGGTTCCCATCGACTGTCTGAAGCGCACGTTGAGGTGAGATGAGCTGACGCCCGCAACTTCCGCGATCGTTGCTACTGTCAGCCCCGCGCCGAGCTGCTCGTGAATGTAGGAAAGCACGCGTTTGAGCTCGCGATCGGGCAAGCCGCCGGCGAGCGGCTCGCGCGACGCTCGGCTCCAGCGGCGCAGCAGCTGCGACGCAAGCGCGATGCCGAGGCTGTCGGCGTAGATGCGCCCGTGCGGCGCCTGCGACTCCAACTCCGCCTTGAGTGCCCAGAGGAGATGCTCGATCTGCGGATCGCGGCACGTCAGCTGCGGGATAAATTCAACACGATCGGGATCGAGCCCCATTTCGATCGCCGTCGTCGCAATGAGGTCGTGCTGCAGGCCGACGGCGAGAAAGAGCGAGCTTCCGTGGTCGATCCATTCGACCGACGAGCGCGCCGGGAAGATGTCGAACTCTCCAGGACGCTGCAGGCGCGCGTCCATCGCCTCGTCGCAACGGGCCACCGTCCGCAGCGGCTGCCCGACGAGCATCGTGACGTTGTGGCGCGCGAGGGTTGCCGGCCGGCTCGTTCCGCCCGCGACGCAGATGAGCGAGGCGGAGAACCCGGCCCAACCGCGATCGGCGCTGGTGACGCGCGAGAGAACCTCGAGCGGCCGATCGAGCCAATAGCCTTGTTCCGATCGCGCGTCCATCGTAGAGATAAATAACCTTCGGCAAAGCTGCGTGACACTCATCGCCGCGATCGTAGCGCCAAGCAGCACGGCCCGTCGCGCAAATTCGAACGATTTCGAATAGTTTCCAATCGGTTTGTGTTCGGCAGCGGGCAAACGTGAGCGACGGCACGCCTTCGCCTCGCTACGCTTGCTCAAAACCGAACTGGAGGGCAAACGTGAAACAAGCAATCATTAGCGCAGCGGTTCTCGTGCTGGCGGCCGGCGGGTGTTCGGCATCCAGCGCCGGCGATATCGGCAGAAACGGCGCGCTTCCCAGCCGCATCGTTTCGGCCGGCTCGGGAACCCAATACACCGTCAGCGTGCTGCCGTCGCTCGGCGGCACGAACAGCGCGGCCAACACGATCGACGCGCGCGGGCAGGCGATGGGGACGTCGTTCCTTTCGGGCAACGAAACGATGCACGCAGCGCTCTGGCGCAGCGGCGGCGTCACCGATCTCGGCACGCTCGGCGGCCCCAACAGCGCGGTCGAGTGGCCGGTCGAAAACGACGCCGGCTACGTCTCGGGAATTGCGGAGACGTCGATGAAAGATCCGCTGGGCGAGAGCACGAGCTGGAGCTGCCACGACTTTCTTCCCGACGGCGGAAGCTCGGGGGACACGTGCCTCGGCTTTATCTGGCGCGACGGCAGGATGCTGCGGCTGCCGACGCTGGGCGGCAACAATGGATACGGCGCCGGCATGAATCAGGACGAAGTCGCCGGCTGGGCGGAGACCAAAAAATACGATTCGACCTGTGTCGCGCCGCAGGTGCTGCAGTTTCTCCCCGCTACTTGGAATGCAAAGACCCGTAAGGCAACCGCGCTGCCGACGCTCGCTGTTGGGGGCAAGACCGATCCGGATGGTGCCGCAACCGCGGTTAACCATTGGGGCGACGTCGTCGGGATCTCCGGAATCTGCGATCAGGCGGTGGGGCGTTTCACCGCCCGCCACGCCGTGCTGTGGCGACACCGCAAACCTCTCGAGCTCAAAACGATCGGCGGGCGCTCCTGGAACACGCCGACCGCAATCAACGATCGCGGCCAAATCGTCGGGTTTCTCAATCGCCGTGGTAAGGCCGACCGTCACGGCCAGCCGGATTTCGTCTCAGTCATTTGGACGGATCCAAACTCGCGGCCGACGCAGATCGGGACGCTCTCGGGCGACTCGCTGAGCGAGCCGACCTCGATCGATAATCGCGGCGACGTGCTGGGGGTCTCGCTTCCGAGCTCCGACGTCTACCTCTGGCAGAACGGATCGCTGACGGATATCACAAAGCTGCTCGCCCAGGCCTACCCGCAGCTGCGGCTGGTGAGCGTCGGCGGCATCAACGACCGCGGTCAGATCGCCGGGCAAGCCTGCGAGCTGGTCGGCAGCGCCTGCCCGGCCACCAACCCGACACTAGTCACCGTGCTTGCCGTCCCGAACTGAGGGCAAGCATCTCTTAAATATTTAGTTGACAACGCTTTCGGCGCGCAGTACCATACAACTAAATCTTTAAGAGTTCTGCTGATGGAGGCATCGTGACGTACCAAACCAACCCCTCGACCAAAGAGCTTCCCCGCGAGGCCCGCCCACGGGTCCGCGTCCCCGAGATGATGTCCAGCCGCATCTTCCCCGGCTGGGGACCGCAAGTTTAGGAAACCGCGGGCGGGCGTGTGCTGTATAAAGGGCATGCGCCTAGCCGTTTTGCTCCTCGCCCTGGTCCTCTATCCCCTGGCCGTGTCGGCCGCGCCGGTGGCGCCTGAGGATCTCTTCAAGTTCACGTTCTTGAGTTCGCCCGCGATCTCGCCCGACGGCACGCACGTGCTGGTCGAAGCATCGCGGATGAACGGACGCAAAGACACCTACGATCGCACGATCGAGCTCGTCGAGGTGTCGACGGGCAAACTCCTGCCCAACGTTACGAAGCACGTGGGAGACGGCGATTTTGCCTGGATGCCGGATAGCCGAAGCTTCGTCTTCGTGCGCCGTGTCGAGAAGAAGAAACCGCAGCTCTATCGCTACACGCTTACCGGCGCAAAGATCGTCGCGCTCACCAACATCAAGCAGGGCGTCTCGAGTCCGGTCGTTTCGCACCGCGGCGACCGCATCGCGCTGGCGGTCAGCGACACCGATCCCGCGCCCGCCGCGCAGATCGACTTTGCCAAGGCCGGGTTTACGCCGAAAGACTCTCAGAAGAAGAGCGACGTCCGCTTTATCGATCAGCTCTTCTTCGAGGGCAACGGCCAAGGTTATATCTACGATACCCATACGCACATTTGGGTTGTCGACGCCGACGGTTCCCATCCCAAGGCGCTGACGTCGGGCAAGTACTCGGAAGGCTTCGACGCCTGGTCGCCCGACGACGGCACGATTCTCTTTGACTCCTTGCGTTACGAATCGGTCGACAGCGGGCCAAACGACGTCTACACGATCGCGTCGACCGGCGGCACGATGGAGAAAGTCGCCTCTCCGCTGCCCGCAAACTTCGGCGTTTCCTTCGGGGACGACGGCAGCCGCGTGTACTACCTGAGCAGCGATGTCAAAGATTCCGCCGCGTTTCCGGCCTTCGTCTCGGCGAATCGCGACGGCTCCGATCGGCGCGTCATCGTCGAAAAGAACACCGTTTCGTGGGGAGATTCGTTGCTGGCCGACATGAAGGAGGGTGGAGGTCTCTGCCTCTCACCGCTTCCCGGCGCCAAGCTCGCGCTGCTCAACGTCGACGGCCCCGGCTATTCGAATCTGCGCACGCTCGATCTCGCGAGCGGCGCGCTGGCCAACGTCACCCCGCCCAAGGGTGAAGCGTGGGGCTGTACCGTCTCCCACGACGGAAGCCGCGCGGCCTATCTCTACAGCGATTTTTTGCACCCCGCGGACCTGTACGTCGCCCAGACCGGCGGCGGAACGCCGCGGCAGATTACCGATGTAAATCGCGGATATCTTGCCTCGGTTACCCTTTCGACGCCGCAGGAGTTCAGCGTGCAAGATCCCTCCGGCTCTACGGTACAAGCCTGGTTCATGCCGGCCACGACCGGCTCGCCCGGCGAGAAGCACCCGACGCTGCTCGATATTCACGGCGGCCCGGAGACGCAGTTCGGCGACACGTTCTTTCAAGAGTTCCAGCTCTACGCCGCGATGGGATATAACGTCGTGTTTTGCGACCCGGCCGGCAGCACGGGGCACGGCTACGCCTTCGAAGAGTCGCTCGAAAAGAATTACGGCGACGCAATGTTTGCCGACACTCAAGCCGTAATGGATGCGGTGGTGCGCCGCCCGGAGGTCGACGCCTCGCGCCTGGCCGTGCTTGGCGGTTCCTACGGCGGATACGCCACGCTCTGGGTCGTTTCGCATACCGACCGCTACAAGGCCGCCGTCGCCGAACGGGTTGTCAGCAGCATGCAGAGCGAGAATCTCGCGGCCGACTTCGCCGGGAAGAACGGCTTGGCCGGCGGCTACTACACGATGGGTCCGCCATGGGATCCCGCCAGCACGCTCTATGCGAAGTTCTCACCGCTGACCTACGTCGCAAACGTGCATACGCCGCTGATGATCCTGCACTCGGAGGACGATACGCGAACGCCGATCGACCAGACGCTGCAGGAGTTCACCTCGCTGAAGATCCTCGGGCGAACGGTGCAATACGTTGCCGTGCCGGATGAGAATCACGACCTCTCGCGTACCGGTGCGCCGATCCACCGAGTCGAACGTCTGCACATCATCCTCGACTGGCTCAGGAAATATATCTAGCCTAGTGTCATCCTGAGCCGAGCCTAGTGTCATCCTGAGCCGAGCCTAGTGTCATCCTGAGCCGAGTCGAAGGATGCTCTTCCTAGACGAGCCGGCCGTGCGTGCGCTGCTGCGCTGGGAAGAACTCATCGGCGCGATGGAGCGCGCGCTGGCGGATTTTTCGCAAGGTGCGGTGTTGCAGCCGGTGCGCACGGTGCTGACGATCGAGGAGCGGCAGCGCTACGTCGGACTGATGACGGCCGTCGCCGGCGACGTGATGGGGCTGAAGTTCGTCTCGTTCTACCCCGTCAATGCCGGTACGCCGTTTCCCACGCACCAAGCGACCGTCGTGCTCTACCGCACGGAGAACGGAGAGCCGCTTGCGGTGATGGACGGACGCCTGATTACCGAGATGCGCACCGCCGCCGTCTCTGCGGCAATTACGAAGTACCTCGCAGCGCCTGGGAGCCGCGTGCTCGCCATTCTCGGTAGCGGAGTCCAGGGCCGCGCGCATCTCGAGGCGCTGCGCCACGTTTGCGACTTCTCCGAAGTGCGCGTTTGGAGCCGTACGCCCGAACACGCCGCGGCCTTCGCGCGCGAACTGGGCGCGGTCGCCGTTTCGAGCCCCGAAACGGCGGTTCGCGGCGCCGACGTCATCGTCACGGCGACGGCCGCGCGCGAGCCGATCCTGCGCGGCGCGTGGCTCAAAGCCGGCGCGCACGTCAACGCGGTGGGTTCGTCCCGGCCCGACTGGCGCGAGCTCGATGACGGGGCGATGCGCAATACCGTCGTCGTCGACTCCCGGGAAGCGGCGCTGGCCGAAGCCGGTGACGTGATCATCCCGAGGGCGCGGATCTATGCTGAGATCGGCGAGATCTTCGCTGGCAGCAAAGCACCCCTTCCGGCGGAGACGACGGTCTTCAAATCCGTGGGGCTCGCGGTCGAGGACATTGCGGCCGCGCGGCTCGTCGTCGAGGCTTACGAGCGCCGTGAGCATCGTTCTTGAAACGCAGCGGCTGATCGTTCGCCGCTGGGAAGACGGCGATGCAGATGCGGCCGCTGCCATCTACGCAAAATCCGAGGTGATGCGTTACATTCCCGGAGGCGTTTGGAGCCCGGAGCGCACGCGGCTAATCCTCGCGCGGATGCGCGAGCTCGAAGAGGGTCAGGGATTCGGTTTTTATCCGCTCGTGTATAAGCGCAGCGGTGCCTTGGCCGGGCATGCCGGGCTCGGACATCTCGAAGGCGGCGATGAGATCGAGGTCGCCTATATCCTCGACGTGCCGTACTGGGGCAGCGGTCTGGCGACGGAGGCTGCGCGCGCATTTCTAAGCGACGGATTTGCGCGCCGCGCGCTGACGCGGATCGTGGCGGTTGCGTTTCCCGAAAATCGCGCCTCGATCGCCGTCATGCAGCACTGCGGAATGCTGGCCTGCGGTCGTGCGCGACACTTCGGGCGCGAGGTCGAAAAGTACGAGGCTTTGAGCAAGTGAGCGGGAAGCTCAGGCCCATGCTGCTATTTCGCCGGACTCACATACTCGTTTTTTTAGCCGCGCTTTTCGCGGCCGGCCCGACGGCCGTCGTCGCGCAGACCGTTACCGTGACGGTCAACGGCCAGCCGATGTATCTCAATCCCGGACCGATCGAACGCAGCGGCCGCGTCTTCGTTCCGTTGCGCGGAATTTTCGAGCGACTCGGCGCCGCCGTCGTGTACTCTTCAGGCACGATCAATGCGACGAAGGGGAGCACGACGGTCTCGCTGCAGATCGGCTCCACGCAGGCCACGGTAAATGGCCAGGCGCAGATTCTCGACGTTGCCCCTTTCATTGTCGGTGCGAGCACGTACGTGCCGCTGCGTTTCGTCGCGCAGTCGCTGGGCGCGCAGGTCGGTTACGATGCCTCGACGCGCGTGGTCGCGATCGTCGGTGCGTCTGGCCCCGGCCCGGCTCGGCCCTATCCGCCGGGCCCCCCGCCGCCGCCGAATCCGCCGCCCAACAGCGTCGTGAATCTGCGCGCGCGCCAGCCCGCCTCCGATTCGGTGGTGAACGATCGCTTCATCGTTATCTCGGCCGAGTTCACGCATCGCGTCGCCCCGGGCAGCGTTCGCGTGCGGCTCGACGGCAACAGCATCACCTACCGCAGCGGCGTATCGCAGACGGGATTCTCCTATAAACCACCGGCGCCGCTGGACTTCGGCTCGCATACCGTGCGCGTCGACGGACGCGACGTCGGCGGCGCGCCCTTCGACCGCGCGTGGTCGTTCAGCGTGCGGCGCTCGGGCCAGGCACCGATCACGCTGACGATCAATCAGCCCGCTCCTGACGCTGCGGTCGGCCGCATGTTTGTCATTGCGGGAAGTACCGTGCCCTACGCGCGGATCAACGTTACCGCCGGCGCGACGCCGTCGCTCAACGGTCAGTTTACCGGCACGACGACCGCTGGCGGCCAGGGGAACTTTCGAATCAAGGTGACGCTGACGACGCTGATGGGCCAGCAGTCGGTGCGCGTACGCATCACGGCCACCGATCCTTCGACTTCACAGAGCACGCAGACGACGCTGCAGTTGCGGCTGAACAACTGATCTAGGGCCGCGACGGCTCCCTAGTCGCGGTCGATGCGGTGGGCCGCGACGCGGCGGTCGGGGCGCGCGATCGCTTCGTAGATGGCACCGGCGCCGACGATCAGCGCCATCACGAGCAGCGTAATCCAGCCGTAGTTGAAAACGGCGCGGCCGCCCGATAACGGCCCGGGCCAGACGATGTCGAGCAGCATCAGAATCAAGTAGAGCGCGCCGCCGATCGTCACCGGAAGTCCCCAGCGCCCGAGCGAGAAGACTCCACTCGGGCGCCAGCCCCGCACTCTCGCGACGAGCGCTCCTACGACGGTCAGAAAGAAGGCGAGGTAGATTCCCGAGGTTGCGAACGAAACGAGTGCGTAGAGCGCGTTGACGTTTGCCGGATAGTCGAACCAGAGCACGTGCACCGGCCTGCTCGGATTGACCAGGACGAGCAGCAGAAAGAGAAACGGGACGATCGTGCCGACGAGGATCGCGTTTCCGGGGGTCCGGTGGCGCGGCGAGATCTGCTTGATCTTGCCGCTCAAGGGCAGCGCACCATCGCGCGCCAGCGCAAAGGCGACGCGGGCGCCCGCGCCCTGCACGGCCGTGCCGCAGCTGAAGAACGCGACGATCACCATCACGAGGAAGAAGTCTTGCAGCCATGTCGGCAGCACCGCGAGGATGCTGTTGATGCCGCCGCTGACGACGCCGCCGATGCCGGCGGCGGGTGTTGCGAACAGCAGGCCCGCAACGAGCACGAACGACGCAATGCCGCCGTAGAGCAGCGCGGTGCGCATCGCCTTGGGAACCTGGCGCTGCGCCTCGATCGTCTCTTCGGAGATGTCGCCCGCCGACTCGAATCCGTAAAAGATGTAGACGTTGGCGAGCACCGCGACCAGCGCCGCACCGGTCCACCAGTTTCCGCCGAAGTCGAGCCCAAGCGGATTGCTCTTTAGATGCTCGACGCCTTGGGTCGAAAAGACGAATCCGGGATGTTGATGAAACCCGTAGATCGCGAGCGCAATGAAGACGCCGAACGTTCCAATTGTCTCGACGTAGACACCGAAACGCGCGACCCGTCCCATGATCTTTGCGCCGATCCAGTTCAAGATCGCCGAAAGAACGATGATGCCGCCGGCGATGGTAAAGATCGCGAGGTGGTTCGCAGGGTCGAAGTGCGTGCCGAACCAGATGTTCGAGAGCGAGATCACGTATCCGACCGCCCCCGAGTCGACCGACGCCACCGTCGCGAGCAGCGCAAAACCATAAATCCAGCCGATGAACCATCCGTAGCGCGGCCCGACGCAGTACTTGCCGTATTGGTAAAGCGCCCCCGAGAGCGGATACTCGCTGGCGAGCTCCCCGAAGACCAGCGCTACGAGCATCATCAGACCGACGACGACCGGAATCGTCCAGAGATAGCGCGGACCTCCGGTGCCCAGACCGAGCGTATAGAGGGAGTAGATGCCCACCATCGGGCTCAGGTAGCTGAAGGCTACCGAGAAGTTGTCGAAGAGTGAGAGTACTCTCGAAAGCTCTTGGCGGTAGCCGAGCGCGGCGAGACGATCGCCCTCGTTTGGCGCGTTGACCACGCCCGGTGCTTTCGCGCTTGCTTCGGGAGTTCACCTATAACCCCCGTCATCCTGAGCTTGTCGAAGGGCTAGAGGCGCTCTAAAAGAGCTTCGTCATCCAATGCGGCAAGCTCCGCCGGCACGCGGCTGCGTGCGCGCGCCGCAAGCCGCGCAGCGAGTTCTCGGCGCCGCTCCGGGGGGAGCGCGTCGCGGCGCTCCATGAAGCGCTTGATGATGGCGCGTTCGTCGCCGTCGAGATACGCCGTTGCGGCATAGACCGGCTCGTGGCGGCGAAGCGGCAGATCGTGCGGCTCAAGCAGGCCCGCGTCGCGCACGACGATCGTACCGGCGGCCAGGTCACCGAGCCGTTTGTTTTCCGGCGAGATTAGTGCGCTGATCGCCGCGAGAATGTAGTACCCGACGATCTGCTCGCCGACACGAATGAGGTTACGGATCAGCGACGCGCCGAAGTCGATCGGATAGCCCCCGTCCTGCACGACGCGCAGACCGAGAAGCCGCTTCCCGGGCGTCTGCCCGTTCCAGAGCGCCTCGAAGGCGATGAAGTAACCGAACATGACGGTGAAGACGACCGCCACGATGAGCGCGATCGCCGCGCTTTCCGCAACCTTATCGGAGGTGGCGGCGATGACGTGGCGGTTCGGCACGCGCGACGCCGCGAGTACGATTCCCAGGAAGATTGCAACCAGGGTGCCGATCTGGATCACCTGATCGACCATGAGCGCGAGAAAACGGCTGCCGAGCCCGGCGAGCTCGTAGCTGAACGCGATACTCTCGGGCGTACGTACGTCGACGGTACGATCCACCGCCGCTAGGTTCGACGGCCGCTTTTCGCCAACTCCTTGGAGGCTTGACACAGAGGGCTTTTATCGCGCGCCGGTCGGAGACGTGGCAGCGGCTCGAAGCGCTGCTTAAGCGCATCGGACGCCGCGGCATACGCTCGCTTTCAACCGACGAAATGGAGGAGCTGGGCCGGCTCTATCGCGCCACAACCAGCGATCTGGCCTACGCGCAAGGCCGCGGCTTCGACCGCCCGCTGCTCGAGTACCTGAACCGCTGCGTTGCGCGCGCCCACGCGCTCGTGTATGCGAAGGGGTCCAAGAGCGGAATGACACGGATCTCCGACTTTTACACGGCCGTCTTTCCGCGGGAGTTCCGGCGGTCGCTCCCGTACGTTGCGATCTGCACCGCCCTGACGGTCGCCTGCGCGGTCGTCTCGTACGTATTGGTTCGTAATCACCCGGCCGACGTCTACGCGTTGCTGCCGGCAGGCCTCGTCCCGGATGCGATCCGTAAGAGCCTTCACGACTCGAACTTCGCCGTCGATGCGAGCTTCGCGCCGGCGATGTCCGCGCTGATCATCACCAACAACGTAAAAGTCGCGATCGTCGCTTTTGCCGGCTGTGTGACGCTCGGAGCGCTGACGATCTACATCATCGCCTTCAACGGGCTGATGCTCGGCGGCCTCGCGGCGCTCTTTACCAATGCCGGGTTCGGTGCCGATTTCTGGGCGACGATCGCGCCGCACGGATTTATCGAGCTGACGGCGATTCAGATTGCGGGTGCCGCGGGTCTGCTGATCGTCGCCGGGGTGCTCTATCCTGGCCGACTGCGCCGGCGTGACGCGATTGTGGCGAATGCGCGCCGTGCCGGCACGCTGATCGTTGGCGTTGCCTCGCTGCTCGTCGTGGCCGGCACGATCGAGGCCTTCGTCTCTCCGCGACGGCTGCCGCCGGCGATTCGCCTCACGGTCGGCCTCGTTACGGCCGTCGCGCTGACCGCGTACTTTTCCGCTGCGGGGCGCCGAGCGAAGCCGATGCCTATAGAAGACCTCGCCGCTTAACGCGCAGATACTCGTCGATCAGCGCCGTCGTCAGCGAGCTTGCGGGAACGTCGATTACGATCGCCCCGGTGCGCTCCAAAATGGTCTTCGCAACGCGGCGCTCCCCCGCCAGGCCGAGCGCAACTTTTGCGCGATAGGCCTCACCCACGCTCCCGGGCTCGCTCCCAAGCGCCGTATTTACGGCTGCATCATTCATAAAGACGCAAACGAGCAGGTGGTGTGTTGCGAGTGAGGTGACCTCGGCCATCAGCGTCGCTTGGGCGATCGGATCGATGACGTCGGTGAGAAAGACGATCATCGAGCGCTTGTGGAGGTGATGGCGCAGATAGGCGAAGGCGCGGGCGTAGTTCGCCTCCTCGAAGCGCGGCTCGAGGTCGTAGAGCGCTTCCGAGAGGCGCGCGATCGAAGAACGCGTCGAACGAGGTGCCAGCGCGGCGAGAATCTCGCGTGCGAACGCGACGAGGCCGACGCGATCGCTTGCAAGACCGGCGATGGTCGCCAGCGAGAGCGCCGCGGTTACCGCGTAATCGAGCTTGCGCAGTGCGCCGGGCGCACTGCCGCTGCGCGCCGTCATGAGGCGCCCGCAATCGAGCAAAAGCATGACGCTTTGACTGCGCTCGACTTCGTGCTGGGCGACCATTAGTTTTCCGCGCCGCGCCGTGGCCTTCCAATTGACCGTCCGGAAAGCGTCGCCGTCGCTCCATTCTCGCAGCGATTCGAACTCGGTGCCCGCGCCGCGAAGCTTCATGCGGCGCAATCCTGCCTCGATGACGCGGTTGCGCACGTGAAGCGCACCGTACCGTTCGACGGCCGAGAGATCGGGATAGACGCGGATCTCCGTCGACGCCTCGATCCGCCGGCGGCGCCGCAAGAGCCCGATTTGGTTCTCGTACCAAACGTACATCGTTCTGAGCTCGTCGGCTCCCCGCGAGAGCGGCGTTACCGGGCGTACGAGCCGCGCGCGGCTGCGGAGCGGCACCTCGCCGTCGAGCTCGTCGACATCAAAGTGCAGCGCCCGAACCGGCGTCTCGATGATGCCGATGCGCAGCGATCGCGTTGACGCATTCTCGATCGCATACGAAAGCTCGGCTCGCGCGCGCAGCGCGAAGTGGGCGGGCGGCGTGCGGGCGACCGAAATGAATTTTGCCGGCGGCCCGATCGCTGCGTCGACGAGGGTCGCAATCGCGAGCGCCGCTCCCAGTGCGATTGCCAGCGGCACGAAAAGCGAGATACCGGGCGCGCACGCCAACAGCAATGCGACGGCCGCCAAAATCCAGAGAAAGCGCGCCGTGACCCACAGCGGGAGCCACGGGGTGAATCTACTCACGAGGTACGGGAAGCGAGGCGAGGATCTCTTCGACGACGTCACGCGCCGAGATACCTTCGATCTCGGCCTCCGGCGCAACGATCAATCGGTGCGGAATTACCAAATCGGCCACGTCTTTGACGTCATCTGGCGTGACGAAATCGCGCCCCGTAATGGCCGCCGCCGCCTGCGATGCCGCCAGCAGCCCGATGCCGGCGCGCGGTGACGCGCCGAGCGTTAGGCGCACATTGGCGCGTGTCGCCGCGACGATGCGGTAGGTGTAGTCGCGCACGGCATCGGAGAGGTGAACGCGCCGTACCGCCTGCTGAGCGTCGATCACTTCGGCCGCGTTGGTTACCGGCGCAATATCCGACGACTCGAGCGCGCGCGCATCGAAGCCCGCGGCAGCGCGCGCGAGCAGCTCGAGCTCCTGCGCCTCCTGCGGGTATGAAGACTCGACCTTGATGGTGAAACGGTCGAGCTGGGCTTCGGGCAGCGGATACGTGCCCTCGTACTCGATTGGGTTCTGCGTCGCGCAGAGCAAAAACGGCTGCGGCAGCGGGTACGAGACGCCGTCGATGGTCACCCGGCCTTCCTCCATCGCTTCGAGCAGGGCCGATTGCGTCTTGGGCGGCGTACGGTTGACTTCGTCGGCGAGCACGACGTTGGCGACGATCGGCCCGGTGCGCGTCGTGAACTCCGCAGTCTGCGGATTGAAGACCGTCGTTCCGACGACGTCCGACGGCATCAAATCCGGCGTAAAGGCGATTCGCCGGAACTGCAGGCCGAGCAGCAGCGCGAGCGCTCGCACCGCGAGGGTCTTGCCCGTGCCGGGCACGCCCTCGATCAGGACGTGGCCGCGTGCCAGCAGCGCGATCGTCAAACCGGTGGTTACGCGTTCCGCGCCGACCAAAACACGATCCATGCCGGCCGACACGCGGCCGGCGATCTCGCTCACGTTACTGTTCACGCGTGCTCCTTTCGCCGCCGGTACGCCAGAACTGCCTCGTGCAGCACGGCGGCGTCGCCGGGCCGGCCCCGTGAGCGGCGCAGCAGCTCGGCCATCGCCGCAATATACGAAGACGAGTCGCGCTCGTCGGGAGGCGCGGGCAGGTAGGGCGGCGCCGAACGCACGTTGGCGCCGATCAGCGCCAGGACGACGATCGCCACGACGATCCAGAAGGCCGCGCGAACGGGCTGCGGCAGCGCACCCCACATCGTCAAGCCGTCGTCGTAGCCATGAACGTACTCGTCGAAAGCAGCCGCGCCATGGTTGGCGATCGTGTTGTAAGCGAAACGCAGGTTATCCGCGTCGCGCAGGTGCCGGTTCCCAAAGAGCTGCGGGGCGGTGACCGCGATGACTTCGCCGCGCCCGAACCGGTAGGAGACCGCGACCATGCCGCGATCGTTGGCGAGCAGCGGTATTCCGCGCGCGGAGCTGAAGGGAAAGACCGAACTCACCGGGCCGAGCACGCGGCGTACGCCGGCGGTATAGGGGTTGCGCGCGAGGGCGATCGCCGTTGCGGCCTTTGCTTGACGGCTCGTTCCAACGCCCGGCGTTATGTCGTTGCGCCCCACAAAATCGGTGTCGATCGCCACAAATCGCCCACCGCCTTCCACGAAGCGCTTTATCGCCGAGGCCTCGTGCTGGTCGAGGGGCTTCGCCGAAGGGTCGTCCTCGTAGCCGGTCACGATCAGCGTCTTTACGGAAGGATCGAGAACCGCGACGACGCGCTCGAGGCGCCGGACTGGTACTCCGGCTGTGCGCAGCACTTCGTAGAGCGCGCGGTAGCCGTTCGGCCCCGTATCGAAGGTGGAGAAGACCGAAACGGTTTGATGCGGCGTCGTCGTGTTTGCATACGCCAGCAGGATCAGTATCACGGCCGCGCCGGTGACGACGGCGACGTCGAGACGTGCTTTTATGTTCGCACCCCCTGCCGCAGCGTGCCGAACGCGTCTCGCGCGCGCTCCCATTGCGCCGCCTCGACGCTGCGTTCGGCATATGCCTTCAGCGTAAAAGCGGCGGCGACCGCATCGAAGGGGGCGACGAGCGTGCCGGAGCCGCTGCGCAGTTGCCGGCGCAGATCGCCGACGGTCGCGCTGCGCGTACTCGCCACCGTTCCGCTGCGGTCGAGCAGCGCCACGGTGGCGGCGAAGAGCAAGAGCGCCGCATTCCCGTACTCTCCACGGTTGGCGGCACCGCACGCTTCCCCATAGAGAAGCGCCGAATCGGTACTTGGCGGCAAGGGTTCGCTTACAACTCGTTTGGCGGCCCGGCGAAGCTGCAGATTGCGCAGGAGAAGAAATGCGACCAGCAGCAGCGCGGCCGCGACGATTGCGAGCACGCCGTCGCCGATTGCCGCGGCGCCGCGCCGGCCGATGTGGGCGTGGGCGAAGATGGAACTCCAAAACTGATCCCAGCGACCGCGCAGCCACTGCCAGGCGCGCATCCACCACGGCTCGGGTTGCGGCGGCGCGGGAGGTGGTTCGCTCAGCCGGTATCGGCCGGCAATCGCGAGCTCGCGCTGAGCAATTGCGCGAAGGCCCGCCGGAGCGCGCGTGTTTGAACGAGGAGAATCGAGCTGTGCCGCCTTGTGTGACCGATCGGCCTGCAGCCAGCGCGAGATCAGCGCTTCTCGCGAGGGCGTCGCAAGTGCCGCCGCGGCCGCGACCGCGAGAATCACGCGGGCTGCGCGCCGGTCAAACGGTCGAGCGAGGTTTCGAGATCGAAGGCTTCACGGCGAATGCGCACGTCGAAGTAGTAGATCGCGAGCAGCACCACGCCGAACGGCGCGAGCGTCGCGCGGGCCAGCGATTCGATTATGGCCTCCAGGGCCGGCTGGTGGGCGAAGGCGGCCACTAATCCGAGCATTCCCAGCATCATCGAGCCGCCGAGTACGACACCGCCGGCGGCGATCGAGAAGAGCAGCGCGCGCCAGAACTCGGTGCGGTTGAAGACGCGCACGAAGCCTCGCCGGAGCGATTCGCCGACGCCGCACTCTTCGATGACCGCCGCGTACATCGCAAAGATGAGCGAGACCCCAAGTGGCGCAAGCAACGGAGCCATTACGATGACGCCGGCGAGCCCGGCAGCGAAGCCGAACCAAAATGCGAAGGCGCTCGAGGCTGCGCCCAGCGCGATCACGACGACGACGATCACCACGACGATGACGACCACCGCGAGATACCAAGCCAGGAAGGCGAACAACTGAAAGAAGAGCAGCGCGATGATCTGGCGCCAGCGCGCCAGCACAGCCTCGTAGCACGGGCGAAATTCGACTCGCCGGTTACGATAGAGCCTCGCGACGCCGACCGCGACCGCGTTGAGCGCGAACGGCCAAAAAAGATACGTGATGAAGAGAAGGATGCCGAGCACCGCGACCGATGCCGGCGAATCCAGGATCGTCGGAACGTGTTCGACCTTCGCGTGTGCGGGGTTTTGCAGAACCTTGATCATCTGGTCGAGCTGCGGCTGGGAACTGCGATCCAGAACGTACTGTAGGATCGACAGCGGCAGGATCAAGACCATGACGATGCCGGCGAACGGCACGATGTTACGAATATAGAGCGTAACGGCCCGGTCGAAAATTTCGCCGAAGCCCAGTGGTCGAAGCTCCACGCGCGCGCCTTCTGGCAAGGAGATTCGAATCCCCCCGGGAGGCCGAGGCGGAGGTTCGGCGGCGTCGCAGAATTCCCGTATCAGAATGCTGTCTTTCGCAAAACAAACGATGCTCGCGCTGGCCTTCGCGGCTCTCTCCGGCGTCGCCGCCGTCGCGGCCGGCGCGTCGAATAACGCGTTGGGGGCGTGGCTTCCCGATCCGGATACGGGCTTCACGGCCTGGGCCAACGGAAAGACGGCCGCGTCCTCGGCATACGACTACTTCGTCTGCGCCAACGCGATGCCGGCCGAAAAGAAGCAAAGCTTCTATTACCCCGGAAGCGCCTGCCCGCTGGTCAAAAACGGGACGTCGTTTTCATACAGTACGCCCGAGCCAAAGAAGGTTAACATTCTCTACGACGCGGCGCACGCAATCGCACTCTACGATAAGGGATGCTGCGCGTGGCGCGGCTTCGCGCTGACCCAAGGCGTCACGCGGCCGCCGGCACCGGTCGCTTCCATGGACCTGCTCGGGGTTCACACGATGCGCGGCGTGTCGCTGGGGATGAGCAGCTCGGCCGTGCAGAAGATCTATGGGGCGGCGAAGCCGCACGCCGCGAAAGAGCGTCCCGGCCTGACGGCCCTTTCCTACACGACGATGCGCGGAACGCCGTCGCGGCCCAGCGGCGATGCGTGCGGACAGTTCCAAAGTTTCTTTTTCCGCCAAGATCGTCTCGTCTCGATCGAACTGCTGACGGGGTGTTAGCCCTCGTACTCTTCGGCGTAGCCGCGCTGGGCACGCCGAGCCCCGCACCGCTTCCCGCGCTCAGCCCTGCGCCGACTCCAACGCCCGGCAAGCCGTTGCGTCACCTCGAGTATACCTTTAGCGTCGGCGTGCAGGGCGTGCAGAACTATGCCGTCGAGCCCGGCGGCAGCGGCGTGCAGACCGTCGACAAGGGAGGCCACATCGCGACGCCCGAGGGCGGAAGCGGGACGATGTACGTCGACGTGCTCTCGGTCGCGCCGGACGGGGCGCTGGTCGTGCGCATTGCCGAACTCGTGCGGGGCGATGCGCGCCCTCGCCAGGCCTTTACCTGCAGCGTCTACGGCAACACCTCGGTGCTGTGTCCCTCGACGCCCTCGCCGAGCCAGGCCGAGTGGGTATTGCTGAGCTATCTCGGTCGAGAGTTCGTCGACGCTGCGCCGTGGAATGCGCAAGGGCAGTGGGAGCGCACCGAGCAATCCGATCAGTTCCAGACCACGGAAGACTTTACGCTGGTCGACGCGAGCCAGCAACGAGCGGTGGTCCACGAAGTCAAGAAGATGACGCTGCATAACGGCGGCTTCGATAACCAAACGTCGGACGTGATGATTACGTACGACCGCGTGATGGAGGTGCCGGCCACGATCCACGACGACGTCGTGACCACCAGCGGCGACGAGGCCAGCCATGCAAAGTACGATTTCACCCTGAAGCGCGACTCGATGAAATCCGCGCGTCCGCACGCGACGGCGAAACCGTGATGCGCGCCGCGAGCGCCGCCGCCTTGTTGCTCGCCCTCCTGATGCCGCACGCGGCGCGCGCCGCAGGTACCGATTCTCGCGCGGCCATCGAGAGCGTCGTCCGCAGCTCGATGGCGGCCAATCATCTGCGGGCCGCGATCGTGCAGGTCCGGCGGAACGGAAATAACCTTTACACGGGCGCCTTCGGCGAGTCGATGACCGGCGTTGCGGCCACGACCGATATGCACTTTCGCAACGGTGCCTTGGCCTTCACCTACATGGCGACGCTGCTGCTGGAGTTCTGCGATCAGAAGAAGGTGACGCTCGACACGAAGCTCTCCAAATTCTATCCCGAGCTTCCGAACGCCGATCGCATCACGCTTGCGGACCTCGCTCGGATGACGTCGGGCTACGCCGATTACGTCTATCAGGACGAGCTGCTCAACGGTCTATACCTCGATCCCTTTCGTCAGTGGACGCCCGAGGAGCTGATCCAAATCGGTGTCAGCAAGCCCTTGCAGTTCGCGCCTGGGACGAACTGGGGTTACTCGCACACCAATTACGTGATTCTGGGACGGGTGCTGGAGAAGATCGCGGGCATGCCGCTCATCGATGCGCTCGAGAAATACGTCTTCGATCCAATGGGGCTCAAGGAGACCCGCGGCAACAAGACGCCGGCCATCCCGCAGCCGGTATTGCACTCGTTCACGTCGGAACGGCGTGAGGCGCTCGGAATCGCCGCGAAGGTCCCATTCTTCGAAGAGTCGACCTACTGGAATCCCTCGTGGACCACGATCGACCAGGCGGTCGAAACGACGACGATCAGCGATCTCAGCATTTCGCTCGAGGCGGTCGGGACCGGGAAGCTCATATCGCCGGCGTCCTCGGCCGCGCAGATCACGCCGAAGCTGATCGGCTTCGGGCACCCGCAGCCGAACTGTCCTGCCTGCCGGAAGAACGACCTCGCGCTGAGCTACGGGCTCGGCGTTATCTTCTCCGGTCCGTGGATTACGCAAACTTTGGGGTTTGCCGGTGCGTCCGGAGCCGTCGGCTATCTGCCGGCGCAGAGGGTAACGATCGCCGTTGAGGCGACGAACACGGCCGCCGCGTACGATCAAAAGGGCGACGCCGGCCTCGGTGCGACGCAAGTCTTTCGCGCGCTTGCCGACGCGGTCGCGCCGGGCACGCTGCCTGCACCCGACCCCCAGTAAGGCAAAACTCTAGAAACTTCGTAGTGCCTCTGTAGTGCGAACCCAGATCCGCCGCGCCTTGCCAGAAGATGCCTTCGGAATCGCCCGCACGCATGTAACGGCGTGGGATCGCGCGTTCCGAGGAATCGTTCCTGCCGATATCATCGCAGCGAGAACGGTCGAGGTGCGGATCGAGCAGTGGACGGGTATGCTGCAGAGACCCGAGCGCATGACGCTCGTCGCGTGCGGCGACGATGGAGCAATCCACGGATTCGCGAGTGCACTGCCGATCGCGGAGCCGAATTTTCAAAGCTATTTGGAAGCTCTCTACGTCGCACCCGACGTTTGGGAACGAGGCCTTGGCCGGGAACTGCTCTCGGCGATCGCCGCGGAGCTGCTCGACCGCGGCGTCGCCAACATGGCGCTGCGGACACTTCGCATGGGTGCAGCTCGCAGCTTCTACGAGCACCTCGGCGCGCGCCTGGTACCCGAAGGGGTCGATCGCGACGCCGATCGTTTCGACGACGTCGTTTATGGGTTCGACGATCTGAGGCTGCTTGCCAAGCGCGGCCTTGGCCAGGGAACCGAGCCGCCGTTAAGGTGAATCCTCGTCCGCTTGGGCGGCCTTCATCGCATCTTCGATCCGCTCGTGTACGGGCCAGAGTGCGTCAAACCCGGTGATTTCAAAGAGCCGCCGTACCGTGTAGGGCGGGGCGGCGAGATGCGCGGCTGCGAAGTGCTTTTTGATAACTCGCTCCTGATACATCGCCATGAGGATCGAGAGACACGAGGAGTCGATGTACGTGACGTTGCTCATGTCGATGACGACGCTGGGCTCCTGGCGCGCCGATGCGAGCGCCTCACGCAGTTTGCCGGCTGTGGAGATATCCCATTCAGGCTCATCGAGCCGAATTAGAATCATAAGCACATCGGCTTAAACGGGCTTGGTTTGAAGCCCTTCGGCCAGCAACCAGGCATTTGGGAAGCCAAGCAGCCATTGCGCGCCGGTTTAGAAGCTGAGCTTCGCGGAAACGCCTAGAGCCGATGGAAGCAGATGTTCGAACGAAGCTCACGGCGCTGCTGGCAGAACGCGGGCTAGCGTTATCATCGTTTGATGGAACGACGTTGGTCGTCCATTACGACGCCCACGGCGACTCGGAAGTCCAGCAGGGCCATGCCGTGGACGCTGCCTCTTTGTCGCGCTACGTGCAAGACGTCATCGCGCAGTATCCCGGTAGCGAAACGATGTTCCCCGGACTGGTCGACGTCGAGGTAGAACTCTCGGCGACGCATTAGCGTGGGCAAGGCCGGGTCGCGATTTCCAAGAATGCAGACGGTACGCTGCGCTTTTCACTTCGGTGACCTCTAGGCAGCAGAGAGATGTCGAGCGAGCTTCTTGTGAAAGTATTCGAGTTCGCTCAGTGAAGTGATCTGGGGCATCTCGAACTCCGTCTGGTGAAGCTTTTGGCCGGGCGGGGCCGCGCCGATCATTATGACGGATCCATTCGGATGGCACGCGCCGCTGCGGCCGACCTGGGCAGCGACGACGGTTCCCGCATCGTCAGTGAGCACCGTCAGCTTCGTCATGAGAAGGCCGTGTCGTTGAAGTCCGCCGGCCAATAATTCCCATCGATCTGGTTTTGGAACGCCTTTTGGCTGACCTCGACGATGGTCACTGCCCTGTAAATATCGAGGCCTGCGTCGATGTAATCGGCGTTGGTCGGAACGCGGTTTACGGTGTGTATCTCCATTCGCGGGTAGGCCTCCATCCTGTACCTGGAGCCTACTCCCACGGGCCGCCGCCTTCAAGGCCCTTTTGCCCCAAACGCCCTCGCACCGAATGCCGCTTCTAGGAGCGCATCGGCCTATTGCGCCCTTGCGGCGAACGGCTTACTTATTACTATCGCGAATCGGATAGTCCGGTCTTTGAACGTAGACGTACTTCTCGCCGCAGATACGGCAAATATTCAGCGGACTTCCAAAATGCTCGTGCGGCTCGAACGTCTTTGCGACTTTCGTACGCTTCTTAACCGGTGCTGCGGGTTCGATGATTGTCTACTCTTATCGGCTCCCGGGTCAGGAGCAGCGCCGCCCCAAATCGGAGGCGTCCTTTTCTTATTCGAGATTCAGGGCGAAGGACCTCGATTCTTGAGAACCGCGGCTGAAAAACCGGCAAAAGTAGCAACTTACGCGAGAATTTGGGGTTTTTCGAAACCTCGGCAGACCGGTTCCGGTAGTAACGATCGAAGTGACACAACCGCAAGATTGGAAAGTTGAACTAGTATGATGGCCACCGCGAAAGTCTTAGATCGGGCGCGAGCCCCCGAGGCTGTAGATGATGCCGTTAACGGCAGCGTCGACCGCAGCGCGTGCGATTACAACCTGTACGGCACCTCAAGGCGAAGAGATTTCATTTTTAGCGTCCACTAGCATGCGCTGACTCTTGAAGCGCACAGGGTGATGGCGTACACCGCTCCATCACTCTAACCGCCGCCGACTGTGGTTGTGCCGGCAGGTCCGTTTCCACACTTGAATCGATAGAACCGTTTCTTGGCCTGAAGGGCTCGCTTTCCCCATCAGCCGTAAAAGCGTGCGCGGGGTACGGCATCGCGGCGGTGGCGAGGGCTAGCAGCCCGGATAACAGGGAGGGAGCGGAGGCGGCGGATAGGGCGCATACCGCTGCTGCGGGTATTGCTGCTGCGGGTATTGCTGGTACTGCTGCTGCGGGTATTGCTGGTAGTATTGCGAACCCGAGGGGTACCGGGAGTAGGGCGAATAGCGGCTTTGTGCGACCTGCATCGTCCGCGCTAGCGGGGCGGCGCTTGCGATATCATCACTGAATTTTCCAAACGTCGCTTTGTGGCTTCGAAATAATGCAATGAGATCGGCCTCGCGCTGCTCGTCGCTCGGGTGATCGACGCCACCGTTGTTGCCGGCGCCCATCGCCTGTCGGTACTGCCTGAAGTTCCACACCATCCCCCACGGATTAAAGCCCGCCCTCGCGCACGTATAAGCGCCGGCGCGGTCCGCATTTCTCTCGGCGGCGCGTTCGTAGGCGATCACGCTGGAATCTTGCGGCGACCGGCCGCCTTGCGTCGCTTGGAATACCTCATACATGTCGTGGTGGATGTCGTGATTGACTTCGTGACAGATCACCCCCGCGAGCTCGTCTTTATTCTTGAGGAACGACAGCAACGCGGTCGTCACGTAGATGTTGCCGCCGGGCATAGAAAACGCGTTGGGGGTCTGTTCGTTGAGCACTACAAAATGGAACGGCGCAAAGTACTGCCGATCGGCGACCGCGGCGATAGCGTTCCCGACCGGGTCGAGCGTCCGATAGAGCGGCGACTGCGGCGGGACGACTTCGCCTCGCTCCTGGTAGTCCAGGTAGCGCTGTCGGCCGACCTGGGTTTCCCAGCTCTCCTCTCGCGAGGACGTATCCGGCCGCGCGGCGACCGGCGCGAGGCACAAGATAACGGAAAAGAACGCGAGCGCCCGCAGAAAGATCGGCATGGGGTCAATCCTTCCACGACTCCGCCCACGCTGCCCAGCGTAATTCATCGTAAACGGCTAAGAGTCGATGAGATTCCACAGCGAAGCCCCGGCGAGAGCCCCAAGGGTGTACGGCCCCGTCGCAGGACCAACGGAAACTGGCCCGCGCCGGATTGAATCTCGGAATTTGACGAGCACCGCCCTGCTGATCCTGTTGGTCGGATGCCTGTTTCTGCCGTCCGCCGCCCTGGCAAAGGTCCCTCGGGCCCCCAACGGTCTTCGCTGCGACGGCCGGCGCGAAGATCGCAAGGGCTCCCGGCTCGATCAATCGGGCGTCAATCGCGACTTCGCAAACCTGCGCTCGCTGGATTCGTCCCGAGGCTTTGTGATCGGAAAAGGGCGTACCGCCAGGACCGTCACTCTTCACCGGCATCATTTCTCCGTGCGTCTATCAAACGAGCAAATCGCCGGCGCATAACGCGGTCGTCGAGGCGAGATACTGCACGCGTGTCGCGTTCCATCGTCGCAGTGGTGCCCGCCGTATTGCCATACGCAGTACCGGCTGGAAGCATTCGACTCCCTCGGCTGGCTTGGCTCGACTCTTGGTGTGCCTACGTGCGCGCCTACCCGAAGGCGTTCTGCGGCATGGACGGACAACAGGCGATGGCTGAGTTCCGGCTCAACGACGCGCTGCCGACGTTCCAGTGTCAACCGACTTCGGAGTCGGAATCGACCTTGCATACGGTTCGGCAGGAGGCCGTCTCTCAATCGCGCTTGAGGGACAAACATTCTAGGCTAGAAGCGGACTGTATCGGCGCATCAAAGAAAATGAGCGCCATGAAGCCGCTAATACTGGCTCTGTTTGGGTTGCTGCTGTCATTGCCGACCGCCGGCGCGGCGGGTGCCGCCGTGAACCCTCAACTGAGTCCCGACGTCCAAAAAGCAATCGCCGTGGCCGTCGCAAATGAGCTCACGAAATACGGTGGGACGCAGCCCGTGCCCGGCGCGGCCATCGGAGTGTGGGTGCCAGAGAAGGGCGAGTTCGTCAAAGGGATCGGTTCGGCGCGGCTTTCGCCGCCCGAAGGGATGTGGCACGACGATCTTTTTCGTATCGGCAGCAACACAAAGACGTTCGTCGCAACGGTCCTGCTCCAGCTCGTTGACGAGAAGAAGCTGCGGCTCGACGATACGATCAGCAAGTTCGATCTCGGGCTAGCCGTACCGAATGAGAAAATCATCACGCTGCGCGAGTTGGCGGAAATGCGCAGCGGCATCATCAACATCTACTCGGTTCCGGGGGTCCAAAAGGAAGGGACGGCCGAGTGGGCGCGACGGACGCCGCGACAATGGGTCGCCCTCGCAGCGAAGCAGCCGCCGCTATTCGCCCCGGGAACCAAGTACAACTACAGCAATACGAACTGGTTTTTGCTCGGGCTGATCGTCGAGAAGGTTACGCATCGCAGCATCGAGGCCGAGATCCGCGACCGCATTCTCATTCCGATGAGCCTGAGCCACACGTCGTTTCCGACGACGAACCCGAACATGCCGGCCCCCTACGCGCACGGTTACTCTCTGGATAACGACCAGTGGGTCGACGAGTCCGCTGCCCTTCCGCCTGCGATTTCGTGGGCGGCCGGTGCCATGATTTCAAACATGGCGGATATGAAGCGGTGGGTGAAAGCCTACGTGACCGGAACCACGAACAGCGCGGCGACTCAGAAGGAGCGCCTTACGTGTTTGCCGACCGGCGAGGGGAACCGCGGTTTCGGTTTGGGAGTCGGCTGTTCCGCGGGTTGGTACGGCTATACGGGCGGCATCACCGGCTACAACACCAGCGCCTATTATATGCCCGCTACGGGATCGACGATCATCGCTTTCGTCAACAGCCAGCGAGAGAAACCGGCTCCGGGCGTGGCCGTCGCGATCGTTCGCGATATCGCGTCGATCATAACGCCAAATAACGTACCGTTTTCGAGATAAGTCGAGTCCAGAATCGATCGGCGGCGAACCGGTAGCCGGGTTTCGACGGCGTTAGAGTGTACGGAACCGACGCGTTGACCCTGACGGCTGCCGCGAAAATACTGGGCATAGCATTCGCGGTCGGTCTGGACGTACTCGCATTGTCGATCGCGGTCGGCGTCATGCGGATCGACTGGCCCGCGCGCATCCGGCTCGGTGCCGCTTTCTCCGCCGCCGAAGTGCTGATGCAGCTCATCGGCTACGGTATCGGCACCGGTGCCGGGCGCGTCGCGGGAGCCATCGCACCTTACGTTGGCTTCGCCATCCTGGCGTGCGTAGGCAGCCTGATCTTTCGCGAGAGTTTCGAAAAGGTTCCGCCGACGTTTAAGGTCACGTCAGGTTGGGGTCTCGTCATCGCGTCGGCCTCGATCAGCCTCGACTCTTTCGGAATCGGCGTCTCGTTGCCGGGCGTGCCGTTGCCGCTTCCACCGCTTCTTGCTACCGTTGCCGTGAGCACGGTTATCTTTACCGCGATCGGGCTGGTGTTCGGTGAGAGGCTTGGGCGAAGGTACCGAAGGGACGCTCAACGCGTGGCGGGCGTCGTGCTCGTGTTGCTGGCGATCGTCTTCACCGCGCAGCATCTCATGGGCGGGTCGCCGTAGCCGCGTCCGCTGAGCCGCAGCGCCCGCCCAGGGCCGAAACTAGGCCCGGTTGCTGATATGAAGATCGGCCGTTCCGATGGTCTTACCGCCTTTTGTTTTCGCGGTGAAGACCGCGGTACAAGAGCCAGACGACGATCCCCACGTCGCCCGAAAGGTGCGACCGGAGCCGGCGATCGTTGCGATGTGATTCTTCTTGCATGCCGCGTCGTTGAAGCTAAACGTGTCGCCCGTCGGGGCTTTTGTCGTCACCGATTCCTGAGGATTGGAAAGTGACAGGCTGATGGAGCAAGGCTTCACGGATACGCCGTGATCCGACTTGCAAACCAGGGGAACCGCTGCAGGCGGCGCCATGGCGGGCAAGGTGCTCGATGTGGATTGAGGTGCCGAGGCGCAGGCCGCCAGGGCGCCGGCCGCGGCGAGGGTAGCGAGGCCTCGAAGCGCTGACTTGGTAGAGTTCATGGTACTCCTTGATAATGCTAAAACGGATTGCGCTGTTAGAGTATTTTACGATCCGACGCGAATCTAGCGCGAATCTATTAAGAAAGCGTGAACCCCCGAGAGCTATACCGGTTGTCGCCGCGTACCTAGAACAGTAGCTTGGCGTGGACGACCTTCTTTGCCATCCCATCGATCGCCGTTCGCATCGGCGCGATGTCGGCGCCCATCTTCCGGAGCTGCGCGTTCGTGCGGGCCAGACTGGCGTTCGTACCTCCCAACTGAGCTTGCGTGACGAGCAGCGAGCGATTGGCCCCGCGGAGCAATGACGTCATATTGGTCAGTTGACGGTTCGTACTCTCGAGGTGATGGTTTGTCCGTAGGAGCTGCGCGTTTGTTTGAACCATCGCCGCATTCACGCCGTTCATGCCGAGGCGCATTGCATTAATTTCTGCCAGCAAAAAACCGGCGACGACGACGGCAAACGCGAAAACGACGACCGGAGCGAGGTAACGCGGCGGCGCAATTGCCAGGCGCTGCAGCGGGCGGGATCGGGGCTTAGCGGCTTGCATCACTGATTCGTTTCCGCAAGTTGTGAAGAAACGATAAAACCCAAATCGAGCGACGCGCCCGATTGGAAGTATCGGTCACGGAGGTAAGGATCTTACTGAGTTTTCGCTTGACTGGCCTCGTTCGCACGGTGGTGCGTCGATGATTACTCCAGGCGCCGCGCCGCCCCAGGGAACCGCTTGGCGGTCGGCTAAACCATTGCTCAATCTGCCTAGTGCAGAACGAAAGGAAACCTTCATGCAGCGTTATCTTATCGCTTTTGCAGCCATTTCAGTACTGCTATCTCCCATGCTGGCACGCGGGGCGTCAGGGCCAATGTCCCCTTCCACCGTTGGAGCCGGGGCGAACGGTTATGATTGGCTCGTCGGCACGTGGTCGTGCACGAACACGATGGAACCCTCGAAGCTTGGTGCGTTGTCCCAGACGACCCTTACGGCGACAAAACTGAAGGACGGCAGCATCGCGCTGCATACGACGAGCCCCAATGGCGACGTAACGGTCTACTATGCGTATATTTCGAACACGAAGTCCTGGTACAGCCCGTTTGTGGACTCAACCGGAAACTACGGATATGAGTCGACGCAACAATCTGGAAAGACAATCCGGTGGACCGGCACGTTTTATCTGACCAATAGCTCGATGACGACGATTCGCGACACCTTCACAATGCTCAGCATGAGCAAGCAGTACGATCTGAGCGAAGCGAAAGTCGGCGGTGCCTGGAAGGTAGTGGCGAAGACCACCTGCACGAAGTCATAAGGGAGCCTTTTCCCGCACAACGCGGGACAAAGCACGTCGGTGCGCGGGGTCGCGGTAGGACGGCTTATTGTGTTTCGACTACCGCCATGCTCCAGGGCTGCATTGGAATTGTGAAGCTGCCGCTCCAGGCGGGTAGTTTTACTGTTTTTACGCCGGCCCAAACGTTGTTTTTCGTACGATCATACGTTGCCTTGTCGTAGGTCGTGATCGTACCGCCGGCGCCGCTGCTGCGACCGTCAATCGAAACGGGGACGTTCTCACTTTTCGCTTCATTCAAGTTGAAGAGCATCACGGCAAAGCCGCCGGCGTCACTCGTCGCGTAGGCGCAAATGCCGGGTAACGAACTCACGCTCGTGGCGAGGGCCGCCTCACCGGGATGCGCGAAGTGCATCAGCACTTGGTAAGCACGCGCGGGGGCGAGCAGCGTCTCCGGGGGGATCGACTGCGGCGGGCAGCCGTTTTGCTGCCGGTCGGCGAAAATCATGGCGCCTCCCCATTTTTGCCACCCATAAATCGACTTTGCCTATTCGCCGCCATCAGAGGGCGTGCTGCAGTCACCGTTTCCCATGTGCCACGTCGCGCGGGTCACGCCACTGCTAATGAGCTCGCCGATTACCTGGCCAGCAAAAAGCGCTTGAACGATGGACTGGCTCTGCTTGCCGGGCGGTGACGTGCTGGAGCCAATCTCTCCGAGATAGATCGGCGCCGCAGCGTGGCCGGCGGCAGCGAGTTCCCCTTTGAGCTTCACCAGATAGCCGTGCAAGATCGGTATGGCTTGCTGCAGCAGGAATGTATCGGTGATGTTCTCCGAGCTCTGCGCATAATAATGCATCTCAACGCAGTCGTAGCGCGCCTTCGCGAGGACGATCGGATCCCAATAGCGATTCCTCGGTTGGACGCCCACGCAGACGTTGATCGGCGTCGGGGAAGCGGCTTTCATTGCCGGATAGAAGCGGGATGCCTCAATCCGCGCGTATTGTGCCGGGGAGTGCGGATGAAAATGCAGGTCAAGCGCGCCCGGTGCCCACTGCTCGTTGCCGACCGTCCACCACCCGACGCCGTAGCGCTGCGTCGCATTGGCATAGGCGACCCAGGCAATGCCTTTACCGTGCCATGTGCGTCTCCTGCGCAAGTTCATTCGATTGCGATTTGCAGTTTTGCACGTTGCGCGTTCCGCGTTAAACGACGAAATGATGAGGCAGCGAACGCGAATGGCGAGTCCGCGGTAGCCGAGTTGCGATTCCAAAAATTTACTCTCGCCCAGCTCGTCCACTATTGAAAACACTTACGAGGGGCCCTTGTCGCTGTGCGTTCCCGCGAGGTCGGCGTTGTCGCGGCGACGGACACTCGTGTAACGCCGGCAAGCTTGCCGCGCTTGATTTCGGTAAGCACGCGGGTCTCGGGCGCGACGATATGTTTCGTTCCGCCGTTGAGCTGCCGCTTGATATAGAATCGCCACGAGCCGCCGCCCTGATCCAGCACCTGCGCCTCCGGCTCCCGGATTCGGCATGCCTGGTTCGACATCGACCTGGCTGCGGCGGCGCATAGGCAACCTCGCAACTATGAAGAAAGAGTTCAGATGCTACATCGCGCCGGCTTGGTCTTTGCCGCGCTCGCGGCAGTCGTAGGCGTAGCGTGCGGTCGTCAGGTTACCCCTAATCCCGCCACTCTGGGTCCGGGCGGCACGCCGGCGGGCTTCGTAACGGTATTTTTTAATGTGCAGTCGCCATTTAACTTCAGCAACTACCAGTACCACGTCGTGTGGAACACGACCGGAGACGGACGCACGCCCTCTACCGACACGTTCCAGACAAACTGGGACGGATACTCATATACCTTCGTCGCCCGTGGAAGTGCCGGCGCATCGAACGCGCAGGCCGTAATGCTCTATCATAATCCAAATAACCCCCATCAGCCACCGACTTGGTTCCCCATCATTACGCCGCCGCAGATTTTCTTCTATAATCTCGACTCCAACGGGACCGGAACTCAGTTTTCGATTCGCTCCGCGAAGTCGGTTTTTCAGTACAATCCTTCGCCCACACCGTCGCCGACATCGAGTCCGCCTCACATATACACATTTAATGCTTTCGTTGCCCAGTCCAGTTCTACAGGGCAGTGGTTCTTTGTAGAGTCAATGGGTGCGGGCGGGCCGACTGACCCGCAGTTCGTCTCGCCGCGCCTCGACATGACAACGTGCTTCGATAACACCTACTACCCCAATCTGGGCTACACGCCGCCGGACCCAGCGGCACAGATTACGAGCATCGAGATAGCCAACAATCCCAGCGTCAACTCTTGTAACGGCAGTGATATGAGTCGCCGGCGCGCTGTGTGGCCGTTAGCGACAACGGTTCTCTCCCGCGTCCGCGGTTCGATGCGATAACGCACGGTAATGAGCGAAGCTAAGAGCCGCGACCAAGCATGAAGCGGCTTCGGTGAGACAAGCTCTTATAGCGCTTGCTGCCCTGCTGATCGCCGGGATTGGGCAATCCGGAACCGCGCACGCGGCGGGCACGTTACCCGCTCCCAGCGCGAGCCCGAGTTGCGTTTCGGGCTCAGCCCGCTACGACGTGGCGGTTCCGGGCCACCCATTTTCAGCGGTGCAGTCGCGAGATGGTTCCACGCTCTTCGTAGCCGTAGTCGGAAGTAGCCCGGCGCTCAGAAACGGCATCGCCGTTCTACGGTGCCGCAATGGCCACTTTCACTATTCGCACCTCTCGCCGCTCGAGTCGAGTCCGCTCGGCATGGTTGGAACGCACGATGGAAAGTTGCTTATCGTCGCCGACGACGGGTTCGTCGCATTCGTGGACCAGGAGCGCGCCCTGCTCGGTCGTCCGGCTTTGCTCGGATACTTCCAAGATGTCGAGGGAGATCCCGAAGATAACGACGCCGGGTCGGTGTACGTCAACGTTACGCCCGACGATCGCTACGCGTTCGTTGCAGACGAAGACAATCAGACAATCACCGTGATCAACTTGGCGAGGGCGCGAGCCGGCGGATTCACCCGTGCCGCCATCGTGGGGCAGATCCCAGTTGCCGAGGCGCCAGTCGCGCTGGTTTTCTCGCCGGACGGAAAGTATCTGTTCACCACGAGCGAGGTCGCGCTGAAGTCGTATAACTATGCTCCGAGCTGCCGCCCCGAAGGCGCGGGATCGAATGCCCGGCTTACGGTCGCGCCTGGGGTGATCCAGACGATCGACGTGCATGCCGCACAAACCGATCCCGCCCACGCGCTAATCGGGCGATTCGCCGGCGCGTGCAGCCCGGTGCGCATGGCGATTGCTCCAGACGGAAAGACCATCTTCGTCACGAATCGCAATTCGAATTCCGTGACTGCGTATTCGACCGCGAGAATGATCGCGGGTAAGCCCGATGCGCTCACGGCGACGGTTCCCGTCGGCGCAGGGCCCGTTGCGATCGCGGTTACCGGTGACGGGCGCTACGTTTTGGCCGGCAATACAAATCGGTTCGGTCCGTCAGGGCCGTCGCAGGGCACGGTCTCCGTGATCGACACGGCCACGATGCGAGTCTCCGGAACGATTCCCGTGGGAATCTTTCCACGGCAATTCTCACCAGGAATCGGATCGATACTCTTTCTCTCGAACAATCGCTCGAATACGATCACCGTGTTCGACACGAGCCGGCTCTCCGAAATCGTCGGTCACTAAATACTCAGCCGCAGGTAAGCGTTGCCGCGACTGGCCAGGCCGTTGCCGGCTCATGTGCTAACCTCCCGGTGCAGACCATGCAATGCCCGGATAGTTTTCTTTACGGCACACCAGCGGCCCAGAAAAGACTATCCGGGAGTGCCTACTTTAGGCTTTTGAACTTGAAGCGAGCAATCCGTTTAACAAGGTCGACAGGTAGAGGTTTGTCGATTGGAAACTGCACCGAGCCTTTCGATGTCTTGTACTGCTTAAGGTCATCGGCGAATGCCTTCAATGCGGCCGCACCGGGATAGAAGCCAATATGGGATTTGAAGGCTCCGAACCCGAGCAGCGCCTTGCCACCGATAGCAAGTGCCGGCATACCGTAGCTAACAGTATCTGAAGCGGCCGGCACCGTGTCTTTGAGCACGGTCCGCATCTGCCGAAGTCGCTTTTGGACACTCGCCGGGAAAGTCGATAGATAGTCGTTCCAGACGCTCACGTAACGAGAGTTCTGTACGGTTCCCTTCCCGCCCCCGCGATTCCGACTCAAAACGGGACAAAAAGAAAGGGACCGCAGAGAGACGGTCCCTTTTTGTCCCGGCGGCGACTTGCGAGAAAAACGCCGCCATGACGATTTGCCGAACGTAAAACTACATCTTCATGCCGGGCATTTTACCGTTGGTACTCTTGAGACCGTAAGAGCTGAAGTAAAGATAGAAGTTTGAGGTTACGTCGCCACTCGCTTGTTTTGCCGTCTGAGCGGTTTTCAATTTCGCGATAGACGTGATTCCGGTAGTACCCGCCGCATTCGGCCACGCTTTGGGGTCTTCGACAAGTACGACGATGAGCTTCCACCACTCTCTCGCCTGGCTTATGTCGCCGTCGGCAAGCAGATGATCGTGGTTAATGAGCGGCACGTAAAGATTGGAGCCCTTCGGAAGGAGGCCGAGCGAGGCGACGAGCGGTCCGAGGTTCGTCTCTAAGGGATGCATTGTACAAGTGCCCGGCTTGTCTCTTGGGGTGGGGCATTGAACGGCGACGCCAGGGTCGGGTTTAAAGGCGTCGGGTACGAAGCCGAACAGTTTTTTGAGAGCTTTTCCGAGCGCAGGCGTAAACGCCGGTGTCTTCTTGTTCGTTTCGAAGAACGGTACAAGAATGTACAACGGGTCCGTCTCCCCTATGGTTTTGCCGCTCGGCGCAAGTTTAGAACCAAAGCCGACCGCACATTCAGGCGATGCGAACTGCTGCGGAGCTTGGTCGGCGGGTCTGCCTATGGAGTTCAAGTCGGTAAACGGTCCGACTACGCAGTCAAACTGCTGCTGATAGTCAAAGAGTAGCAGCTTGTCTGCTCCGAACCCAAGAGTCTGATTGGCTTTAAGTTTGGTGGCCAGCGGGTTGACCTCGTCTGGGCTAACGCCACTGCCAAAGTCGGGAAGCGAGGTTGGGTCGAAGGCAAATGATGACGCGGCTGCAGCGTTGTTTGAGGCCGCTGAACCGTCTGGAAGCCCGAGAGAGCCTGATTGCTGAGACGAGCATGCGCCAAGCAAGCTCGCGCATAGCGCGAATGTCATGGCTGCTGCCAGCGTTCGCGACTGTCGATACATGAGTGCTCCTTTTTAGTGTTTGGGGGACAGTCTCCGACAAACGCGGAGCGATTCCGTTTGGATTTACTTTTTTAAAAAAGTTTTCGCGTTAGACAAAGAAGGCAGACTATCGACCGAGCGGCCGTAGGCTCGTCAGAACCGCAGAAAGCCCAACGATAGCGATCAAGAAGTCGTCGTGCTCGAGGCCGTGAAGGTGAAGCGCCAGGGCAACCCAATACGCGCCAGTCGCTTCCATACAGATGCGGGCATCAACGGCATGACGATTCTTAAGCCACGCCTTCAACTGCTCGAAGCCCCTTGGCGAGTTCGGAAAAACCCTTTTCGCTTCGCCACGATCGCCCAAAGAAACGCATGGAAGGTCTCTTTCGACAGGTCGATTCCCAAGAATGATGCCATCGGTACGCAGCCTCCAATCATGGCGTCCTTTCTCGATCGACCTTGTGCATTCGAGCTTACCGGCGATGCGGTGCTCACGATACCGTCCGATCTCTGTAGACGCCTCGGGCAGGCCGCCTATCTATCCCGCGAGGCTAAAACCCCAAGGAGTTAACCAGCGTGACCTGCCCGCTCCATCATACAAGGGAGTTAAGGCAACGTGTGGTCCGAACTGATCATTCTGGTCGTGGTAATTAAATAACGGATGGACGCATTTTCCTCGACGAGTAAGATCGTCGCTGAGTTAGAAAGAAATCATCTTCGTCAGCTTAACGCCACGTTCGCATGGACTGACGGCTTGCGGGATTGCATCACCGGCGGCGTCCAGTTCGGCGCCCTTGACCGGACGCATCGCAACGCGCCACGAGGGTTCCCCCTCGTGGTTGCGATCGGCATCAACAATACGCAGGGAGGCGTCGAGTCCGCCGGGGAGCTCGTTCCGTGCCAGAGCAGCAAAGACAAGCCCGGTACTATCCGTGGTACGGGATCGTACCACGCCGCGGTCGCAGCGATTGCGGCATTCCAACGAAATAGGACTGCGTGGCTCACTGCTTCATCGTTAGGGCCTTGCAAGAGCCCGCAAGGCACGTTCGTCTCGAACGCGGACGCGGCGGATGCCATCACGGACGGCTTCATTTTGCTCATGACCAACCTTAGTCCGTTCATCACGAAACTCAAGTGGCAGGAACAGATCAAAAAGACGCCTGTGGCGTGCCGTTACATTCTCGATACGTGGCCCAACGGGCGATATCTCGATGATCTATTCCGCGCCGTTGGCACATCGACAGCGCTCTGGATCGGTCACAGCTCGATCTATACCCGAATTCGCCGGATAAATCCGAGTATCTGATGCGACCGCATGCGGATTTCGCTATAATCACATTATGTTTTGCATGATCGAGCAGGGCGTACATGTCGAACCCGGCGGGTGAAGCCCAAAACGAGGTTCTTCGCGTAGAGTTTGATCGTCGCGTAACGATGCAGTTTCGTGGCTCCGTCGTGACGTCCGATGCAGGTTTGCTTGCGTATCGCGAGCTTGATGATGCGCTCGGCCTGAGCGTGGCCGCTGGTGAGGTGCTCGCCGATGCAGGGACGCAAGGGCAAAGCGTGTGGAACGGCCATTTCAGCTGCACGTGCTATCACCCGCTCTTCGTGTTCAACCAGTTCGGCGATCTGGAGCGCTGCGCGCTTCGAGCGGGCAACGTGCATAGCGCCGATGGCTGGGAGCACGTACTTAAGCCGGTCGTCGCGCGGTACCGGGGAGCGGTGAGACGCATCGCCTTTCGCGGCGACGCCGCATTTGCTCAGCCGAACGTGTACGAGTTCTTGGAAGCAGAGGGCATCGACTACGCGATTCGCCTTCCTGCAAATCAGGTGCTGCAGGAGCGCATCAGCGATTTGCTTCGGCGACCGGTCGGACGACCAGCGCACTACGTACAACGTTTCTTTCGAAGCTTTCGCTACCGGGCGGCGAGCTGGAGCCATCCGCGCCGGGTTGTCGCCAAAGTGGAGTGGCACCACGGGGAGTTGTTCCCGCGCGTCGGTTTTATCGTCACGAACCTGCGATATGCCTCGAAGAATGTCGTCGGGTTCTACAACCAGCGCGGCACATGCGGGCAGTGGATCAAGGAAGGCAAGGCGGCGATCAAATGGACGCGCCTCTCATGTCGCTCGTTTGCCGCCAACGCGGTTCGGCTTCAACTGCACGCACTGGCGTACAATCTTGGGAACTTTCTTCGTACGCTCGCGACGCCTGAACCCATCCGGGATTGGTCGCTGACGAGTCTGCGTGAGAAGTTCATCAAGATCGGCGCGAAGGTCGTCAGTCACGGCCGGTACGTCGCGTTTCAAATGGCTGAGGTCGCCATCTCGCGCCATCTGTTCGGGGACATCCTACGACTGATAGCCACGCTGCGCGCGCCGCCGATCCCGGCGACCGCGACATGACGCCCCGGGCGCAACCGCCCCGGAGAAAATCGACGGGAGATTTGTCTGCTTTCGGCCCGGTCGCTGGCATCCTCGCTGCCCCTGAGCCCAAACCGCGCCTTATCTCGCGCCCCATCTGCGACTCAGCTTGCTCATAGGGCGGAAAGGCGGCGGGAATATCTGAGGCGGCTCGAAAAACGACGGTCATATGCGGAATCCCGGCTAAACCTCGTCGGCTCCGAGGCAGACGGAATGGTGGGTGCTCGGACCGAACGCTTCCATCCGGCTGGGTCTGAACCGCGTTGCGCCGAGCAGTGGTCTTGGCTGAAGAAGATCGAAGTGGGAAGCGGTGGGCTGGCTACAGAAGTAACTGCTATGAAACATTTCGTGTTGCGACGCGTTGCCGTCGTCTTTGTCACTACGTTTCTGGTCGCGTGCTCGGGCGGCGCAAACCCGACGCTGCGTCCCGCCACGGATGGCCGCGCGAGTGCTCGCCAGGCGGCAACTGGTTTGCCGAAGGGCGCGTTATACGTCGGCGCCGGGTTCGGGGAACACAGCCGGGTGAACGTGTACGCGAACGCGCCGACGGGTGGTTGGACGACGATCGCGAAGATCACCGATCACATTGAGTCGCCCGCCTCAATGGCGATCGGCAAGGATGAGTTATACGTTGCCGACCTTTACGCGAATGCCGTCTCCATCTACAACTTGGCTCACGGCGGCATATACGTCGGGAGCCTCACGGACGACATCTCGCGTCCGATTGCAGTCGCTGCCGACGACGCCGGCGACGTTGCTGTAGTCAACAGCCGCGAGGAGAAGGGAAATCTCGTGGGCGTCGTTACGGTCTATCCGTTGGGCAGCCCCTTCCCCTACGTCATTCGCAAAGGCATGAACGAGCCGAAGGCCGTCGCGTTCGACAAGTCACGCAACCTGTACGTCGCCAACCTCGGCGACGACACGGTGAAGGTCTACGCTCCGGGCGGCAATACGATCGTCAAGTCAATTTCGGAGGGCGTTTCTCTTCCCACCGCCTTAGCCTTTCACGGAGGCCTGCTTTTTGTTGCCAATGCCGGCGGCCACAACGTGACGGGATACGCGCCGAACGCTCGCCATTTAATACTCGTGGTTCCCACCGGAGACCTTGCGCCTAACGCCTTAGCGATTGGCGGCGATAGAATGTACATTGGCGCATTCTCTTACACGCACAGCGAAGTGATCGACTACGACTTCTTTACTCAGCATAAGACGAAGATCACCGAAGGCGTTCGCTCCCCGAAGGGATTGGCGGTGTGTGCTGTCGGTGAAGTTTGCGTTCAAAATGACCGCAACGTAACGGTCTACCAGTCGGACAAACTGATACAGACGATCAGGGAGCCCGCGAGTCCGCATTCTATAATCGTCGACCGCTAAGCATTGGCTGGCGCGTTATGGGCGCAACGCGTAGGCCGTCCGTTACCGTATGTGCCGCCCATGGTTGTCGTCCCGTAGAGCGTACTGCCGACGTCGAGGAGGCGACCGAGGGGAACGTTACCATCGGGAGATTTGCCGCTAAGATTCCACCCACAAATGAGGCCCTTTCCTCGCGGAGAACGCCAGCAATATCGTGTTTCTCCGCTATGGACCGAGTGGGTCTGGCCCGATCCTCAAGTTGATGGCGTGCCGGAATGTAAAGAATTGGCTTCTCACGCCGAACCTTAACGGTATGGCAGCCCAACTGCACTTTAAAAGGTGCATTCGCAAAAGCGAGTCATGCGTTCTTCCCGCTGTTCCGTCCGTGAGTCGGCAGCGAGTCTGTGCAGTGCTCACGCTCCTAAGGCGACGGCGTAAGCGGCTGCCCTTAAGCTAACGCTACGCCCCTCAGCGCGAATCAGCCGCCTTCATCCTCCGTCGCGAGCCTCCCGGTTGAGGTGATCACGAATTAGCGCCCGTCCTTGCCTTGAAGCCGCAACCCGCACCCAATCTACGGCACGAAATGCATCGCGAAGTTTTGCACGTTGCCGCTCTGACATCTGGTCTCGCAACTTGTAAAGAGCGTCCGCGCGAGCTGCGAGAATGCCACCAAAGATCCTGTCAGCAATCGTTTGGCCGCCAGCATGGATCCGTTCTCCAGGGATGAGTAGCGTATCGTAGCGCCAGTCACCGAGAGAGTCCGCTGGAATTCTTAACGGCGAAGCTATAACGACGCCGCTCAGAATCGCCAAGGTGTAAAGGCGGTCGTGCCTCCCAATGATTAATCCAAGGAACTGTCCATGGCCGTCAGGTCCGCAGAAGAAAATGTGCTGCTCAACCTCTTCGGGGTACTGCTGTGCCCCAAGCAGGTACAGACGCAAGCGCCCCGCAGCCTCTTTCATCGCCGCTACTTCGTCCGGTAGGTAGTCGAAGTCGCCCGTAGTTCGGGTACGAAGTCGCGATACTGTCGCGCGCCACGCGAGAGAAGCGACGAAGTAGCGATCTGTTTCGGTACAGTCGAATTCATTCGCTCTATCGTCAAGGAACGGATGAAAGATTCGGTTCGCAAACGAGGTTTCTGCGTCACTGAAGCGGCGGTTGTCGCAATCTGCGCAAAGCAGCGGCTCCTTCACGCTGCCTTGAATCCGCCGATTCGGATTTTCGCCGCGCAAGAATCCGCTTGGACCGTCTTTCTTCAAGCGGCGTACTGCGAAATCGGGTATTAGATGACCCTCAACGAGCGGAGGTGGTCCACCGCACAGAAGGCACTGCATTGGACTCGTACTCATGGCGCGCTTAACCGAACCATCGCCGAGACTCGAGTCTACGCTTTAGCGACTTTTGTACGCTCCAGGCGACGGAGCCATTCAGGCCCCAACTACAGAGGAGCTCCCGCTGGGCCTCGAGGAGCTGGATGTAAAGTTCAAGAAGCGCGCGCGAGGACTCCGAAGCGACATTAGTAAGTTGCGCGAGGTTCGAGGCGCGACCGTTTACGATCGCAGCGACGGTTTCCTCAGCCGCTTTTTCGAAGCGCTCTAGGGCAACTCTGATTTATTCGGGGTTCCGGCGCCGTGTCACCCTGAGCGGAGTCGAAGGGCGACCCGGCGCCGTAGTACTGTCTCGCAACGGTGGCGGCGCTTGAACGGCATGCTACAATTTTTTCATGAGCATGGAAAAGCAACTCTCCTTGGCGGCGACGGGGTTCGAACGTTACTCGAAGACCACTCGCCGAACGAAGTTTTTGCTGGAGATGGACCACATCGTTCCCTGGAAGCGCCTGCGAAAGATCGTTCGGCCCTATTACTATAAAGGGGAAGGCGTTGGGCGCCGGCCGATTGAGTTGGAGCGGATGCTGCGTATCTACTTTCTTCAACAGTGGTTCACGTTGAGCGACCCGGTTGTCGAAGAGGCACTCTACGATTCGCTTTCAATGCGGGAGTTTGCGCGCGTGGACCTGGGCGAGGCTCCGCCACCGGACGAGACGACGATCCGCAAGTTCCGCCACCTGCTCGAGGAGCACAAGTTGGGCAAGAAGCTCTTCGCCGAGGTGAATCGCTACCTGGCCGATTGCGGCATCACCGTCAGTGGCGGCACGATTGTGAACGCGACGATCATCCATGCGCCCAGCTCGACCAAGAACCAAGACGGCGAGAGAGATCCCGAGATGCATCAGACGATGAAGGGCAACCAATGGGTGTGCCATGAGCGCGCGGTCATAGAATCGGTTACGTAGCTGACGCGCGGTGCTATGCGAAAG
>DATDHW010000051.1:0-15819 GCA_036521375.1 Candidatus Cybelea sp. | reverse complement strand
CTCGTACGCCGTACGGACGTCTTCCGGCGTGAAATGGAAGGGCGCGACGAGCTGCACTTCATCGTAGTGCAGACGCGCCGCGTCAAACGAGACGTTCGTTCCGCCGGGAAGCCCGGCGAAGAACGAGACGCGCCCGCCGCGGCGCACGAGCGCCGGCGCGCGTTCCCACATCTGCGCGCTTCCGGTGCACTCGACGACGGCGTCGGCCCCGCGCCCGGCGGTGCGCTGCGCGATTACTTCTCCCATCGCGAGCGCGCGCGTATCGAAATTCTCCAAGCCGAGTTCGCGCGCGAGCGCGGCCCGCTGCGGATTGCGCCCAAAGAGGAGCACCTCGACGCCGCGGCCGCGCAGCAGCAGCGCGTGCAGGATGCCGAAGCCGCCGGTGCCCAAAACGGCGACGACCGAGCCCGCCTGCGCGCCGAGCAGTTCGACTGAGTGAACCACGCACGAGAGCGGCTCGAGAAACGCGCCCTCGACCCAGCTGACGTCGTCGGGCTTCTGGAAGCAGTTGCGATCGACGACGCGCTGCGGCACGGCGATCGTGTCTGAATACGCACCAAGGATCATCGACGGCATGATCGATTCGCAGAGCTCCTCTTGCGCGTTGCGGCACCAAAAGCACGCGCCGCAGGGCGCGGTGTGGACGCACATCACGGGATCGCCCGGTTCGAAGGCCGTCACGCCCTCGCCGACCGCGGCGACCTCGCCGGAAAACTCGTGGCCGAAGCGCGTCGGCATCGGCATCTTCGGGTGGCCGCGCCGATAGGTCTTCAGATCGGTACCGTCGGTCAGCGCGGCGCGCACGCGCACGACGATGCCGCCCGGCTCGGCGCGCGGCGCGGCCTCTTCCCGCAGCTCGATCCGCTGCGGCTCGACCAGCATCGCGACACGCGAACGTCCGTCGATCACGGCGCCGGTTCGGCCACGCAGGCCAGCAGCGCCGCGCGAACGGCATCGGGGAGCGGACGGCTCTTGCGGGTCGCATCGTCAATCGTCGCGACGACGAAGCTCCAGGCCGCGCCCGCCTCGCCGGTTCGCTCGTTGAAGAAGACGGTCTTCCAGCGGACGCTCGACGAACCGACGCGCTCGATATGCGTGCGCATGCGCAGCCAGTCGCTCATGCGTGCCGGGGCGTGATACTCGGCGTCGACCTTGACGCGCGGCAGCCAGAAGCCGTACTCGGTGAAGACGCTCTCGTAGGGAAAGCCGAGCTCGGCGAACATCTGCATCTCCGCGTACTCGGCAAAACGGGAATAGGCGGCAAAGTACATGATGCCGACGACGTCGACGTCGGCCCATTGCACCTGCAGCCGCGCCTCGAACGTGCGCGCACCGGGCGGGAGCATCTCTTTATAGCGTGCCATGGTACCGTTTATAGCGTGCCATGATACCGTGCGATCGGGTCGACCTCCAGGTTGACGCGGCTCCCGGGCGCCCGCGCGGCGAGCGTCGTGCGCGCCAGCGTCTCGGGGATCAGCGCGATTTCAAACCAGCCCTCGCCGGCGGCGGCGACGGTCAGGCTGATGCCGTCGACGGTGACGAACGTTTTCGGAACGATCGAGCGCGCCAAGGCTGCGGGCAGCTCGAGCCGCATTCGCTCGCCCGGGCCCTCGGCAACGCGCGAAAGCACTTCGGCCGCGGCATCGCCATGCCCGTAAACGAAATGGCCGCCGACGCGATCGCCGACGCGCAGCGCGTACTCGACGTTGACCACGTCTGCGGTTCGCAAGTCGCCGGTGGTGCTGCAGGCGATCGTCTCGGGAATCACGTCGAAGGCAACCGCCGCGCCAGCCACCGCGGTTGCGGTCAGACAGATTCCATTGATCGCGATCGAATCGCCGGGGGCCGGGTGCTCCGCCTCGACGCCCTCGCAGCTCACGACCAGTCTCGCGCCGCCGTCGCTGCGAAACTTGTTCGAGACGACCGTCCCGCGATAGCGAATCAGCCCGCTAAACATCGGCAAAGACTCCACTGACGAGCAGGTCGTCGCCGATTCGCTCGGTACGATCGAAGCGCAATCGCCTGCCCCGTAGTTCCGCGCCGGCCAGCACCGGCACGCTGGTCTCACCGCGCAGCAAGAGCGGCGCGATCAGCCAATAGAAACGATCGGCTTGGCGCGCGGCGATCAGCCGCCCTGCCAGCGTCGGGCCTCCCTCGCACACGACGCTGAAGATGCCTTTTGCGCGCAGCGCCTCGAGCGCTTGCGCAAGGTCGAGCCGGCGGCTATCCGGCGCTCCAACCGCGACGACCTCGGCGACGTCACGAAGCTCGTTCAACGTCTCGGCTACGCCCCCGGGTGCGAGCACGATCGTGCGCGCGTACCCCGCCTCTCGCGCGAAGATTCGACTGCGCGAGGAGACGCCCTCGCGCTCGCAGACGACCACGCGAACGTACGGACGCAGGCGATCGCGCGGCGGCCGCACGGTCAGCTGCGGATCGTCGACCGCAACGGTGCCGGCGCCGACCATCACTGCGTCGTACGCGATGCGCAAACTGCGGACGAACTCGCGGCTCTGCTCGCCGCTCAGCCATTCCGCAACGCCGGGACGCGCGGCGATCGCACCGTCGAGCGACATCGCCATCTTCACCGTGAGATACGGACGCGCGAGGCTCGCCGCCCGCTCGAAGACTTCGACCAAGGCGCGGGCGGCATCATCGTTTGCTACGACGACGTCGACGCCTTGACGGCGCAGATCGCCCGAGCCGCCGTGCCGCGCGGGGTCGAGCGCGCCGGCGACGACGCGCACGATACCCGCCCCGATCAACGCACCGGCACACGGCGGCGTCGCGCCCACGTGGCCGCAGGGCTCGAGCGAGACGTAGAGCGTCGCACCGCGCGCCGCGCCCCCCGCTCGTTTGAGCGCGAGCGTTTCGGCGTGCGCCTCCCCGGCTCGGTGATGGTAACCTTCGCCAACGATGCGGTTCTCGCGCACGATGACGGCGCCGACCGGCGGATTGGGCGAGGTGCTGCCGATGCCGCGGGCCGCCAGTTCGTAGGCGCGCTGCAGGTAGACTTCGTCGAGCGGTGTCAGCTGGCCATCGGAGTACTCCACGGGTCAGGGCTGTTCGCCACGGCCACGACTATCGCATGGTTCACCATTCCGCCAGCCTCGCGGACCGCGCCCGCGCAGTCGCGCAGCGTCGATCCGGTCGTGCAGACGTCGTCGAAGAGCGTCACGCAGCGGCCCGCCACCTCGGAGGTGTCGCAGCCGAAGCGTCCGTGGGCCGCCAAGCGCGAGGCACGGCAGCGGCCCCGCTGGGCATCGCCCGAGCGCTGATTCAAGGCGAGAACGACGCGCGCGCCGGCGGCGTTCGCGGCAACGCGCGCCATCAGCGCCACGCCGTCCATGCCGCGCAAACGGCGACGCTTTAGGGTCGTGGGCACCGGAAGCAGTACCGCATCGCACGCGACCAGCCGCGCGGCGAGGCGGCCGAGCGCTTCCGCGACGTCGCGGCGACCGTCTTTGAGCGCGAGGATCGCGTCGCGCAGCCTTCCTTCATACGGGGCGATCCCGCTGACGCGCAGCAACGGAAAACGCGCCTCGATGGTGGGGCCATTTGGCGCGCACGCGCTGCAGAGACCCGAACCGAACGCGTTGCAGCCAGCGCATTGCGCCGGAAAGACGAAATCGAGCAGCGGCCGCAAGTCCACACCACTCGATCACACACTCCCCGCAAAAATCTATGGGGCTTCTCCAAACCCTAGACGTTCGCGACTCCGTCGGTTGCGACCAGCGTGTCGTCGAGCGTGAGGCCGCCCGCGACGTCGTAGTCGCGGCCGACGACCGTGTCGCGCAGCGTTGTGCCCGCACCGATCGTCGATTCCTGCCAAACGATGCTGCGCTCGAGCCGCGCGCCGGAACGGACGCAGACGCCGTCGTCGAGGATGCTTGGGCCGACGATCGCGACCCCGTCCTCGATACGTACCGCGGCGCCGATGCGAACCGGCCCTTCGATGCGCACGTCGCGGCCCAGCGTTGCCGAAGCGTCGATGCCGTCGGCTCGCGTCTGCGGGATGGCAACGACGCCGCGAATCACGTCGTAGCTCGCACGCCGGTACTCGGCCGGCGTGCCGATATCGGACCAGTAGGCACCCTGCGCGTCGAAGCCGTAGAATGCTTCGCCCGCGCTCTGCAGCGCGGGGAAGACCTGCTTGCCGAAGTCGTAAAACTCATTTGCCGGAATCCGGTTGAATATCTCCGGCGAGAAAAAATAGACGCCGGTGTTCGCGAGCTTGCTGCGCTCGGTGCCTTTTGCCGGTTTCTCCTGAAAGCCGACGATCTTTCCCCGATCGCCCAGCACGACGACACCGTACTGATCGACCTCCTCGCACTCAACCAAACCGATGGTCGCGATCGCTTCGCGGTCGCGATGAAAGGCGAGCACCTCGTCGAGCGGTATGTCGGTGACTTCGTCGCAGCCGATTACGAGAAACGGCCCGTCGTCGAAGAAGGATTCGACCTTCTTCAGGCCGCCCGCGCTCCCGAGGAGCTCCGGTTCGTACGAGTACTGCAAACGCACGCCGTACTCCGATCCGTCGCCGAGCGTTCGAACGATCGCATCGGCGAGATAGTGAGTGTTGATCACGATCTCGTCGAAGCCGAAGGCCTTCAAGTAGCGCATCAGATGGATCGCGTTGGGAACGCCCGCGACCGGCACCAGCGGCTTGGGAACAGATTTAGTCAGCGGGTAGAGCCTCGTCGAGAGGCCGCCCGCCAAGATCATCGCTTTCACGGTCGGAGTTGATCCAGTGCGACGAGCGCGGCGAAGTGCGGAAGGGCGAGCTGGCGGCGCCAGCGCCGCGGTTCTTTGACGAGCCGGTAGAGCCACTCGAGGCGCATGCGCTGCACGATTTGGGGCGCACGGGCGACGCGGCCGGAGATCACGTCGAAGGAGCCTCCGACGCCGATGCCCACGCCGCATCCAGTCTCGCGCAGGTGATCGGCCAGCCAAAACTCCTGGCGCGGTGAGCCCATGCCGACGAAGAGCAGCCGCGCGCCGCTAGCGGCGATCTCCTTGACGACCTGCGGCGTCTGCTCGCGGGTAAAGTAGCCGTCGCGCGTTCCCGCGATTTGCAATCCCGGGAAGCGCACTTCTGAGATCGCGGCCGCGTCGGCGGCGACGCCCTCCGCACCGCCGAGAAAATAGACCGGAATCTCGGCGATGGCGGCGCCCGCGCAGAGATGCTCCAAGAGCTCGACGCCAGCGACGCGATCGCGCAGCGGCGCACCTCGCCAGCGCGCCACCGTGAGCACGCCGGCGGTGTCGCAGAGCGAGAGGGCGCTCTGGTTGACGATGCTGCGGAACTTGGGATCCTTTTGCGCGTAGACGACCATCTCGGTGCCGAGCGTTACGACCTGCGCGCCGCTGCCGCCTCGAGCCAAGTCGAGAATGTTCTCCGTCGCCTCGTCGGCATCGATCGGATCGAGACGGCAGCCGAGGATTTGGAGCGAGCTCACCGGGACTCGACGGGGTGCGACACGTACGCGGCCAGCAGCGGGCGCAGCCGATCGGCGACGGCCGGCGGGATCTCGTCGAGCGGCAGCCGGCACGAGCCGACGCGGAAGCCAAGCTGCGCCATTGCCCACTTCACCGCGATCGGGCTGGTCGTTGCGAAGAGCGCGTCGATGAGCGGCAGCAGCGAAGCATGAATCTGCGCGGCGTCGTCCGGGCGGCCGTTGCGATAAGCGTCGACCATCGCATAGTACTCGCGCGAACAGAGGTGCGAGGCGACGCCGACGACACCGTCGGCCCCCAGCGCCAAGCACGGAAGAAAGAGGTGGTCGTCGCCGGCCCAAACGATGAAATGCTCGCTGCGATCGCGCAGGATCATTCCGATCTGCTTGAGATCGCCGCTGGACTCTTTGACGCCGGCGACGTTGGGATTTCGCCGGGCAATCTCGAGCAGCGTCTCGGGAAGCATATTCGCTCCGGTGCGTCCGGGAATGTTGTAGATGACGACCGGCAACGGCGTCGTCTGCGCGATCGCCGAAAAATGCGCGATCATGCCGCTCTGCGTCGGCTTGTTGTAGTAGGGCACGACCGCAAGAACTGCGTCGGCGCCGGCGGCTGCCGCATCGCGGGCGGCGGTGACGGATTCGCGCGTCGAGTTCGTACCGGCGTTGGCGACAACGTACGCAGAACTGCCGACGGTCTCTTTGACGGCGCGATAGAGCTCGACGCGCTCGCCGGGGTCGAGCGTCTGGCCTTCACCGGTAGACCCGGCGAGGATCAAGCCATCGTTGCCGCGCTCGACGAGCCAGCGCGCCAAGCGCTGCGCCTCGCGCCGATCCAACTCGCCGTGCTCGTCGAACGGCGTCACCATCGCGGTAAGAATCACTCCGAGTTGCGAGTTCATACGACGGGATCTCCTCGTTCCAGACAAAACTGATCGTGAACGGCATTCTCGGCCCGTTCGGCCTGCGCGGCAGGCACGAGCACCGAGATCGTCACGTTGCTGTCGGTGCAGTGAATGATCTCCACATCCGCGTTCGAGAGGGCCGCCACGACGTTGTGTACGACGCCCGGAGCGTAGCGCATTCCCATGCCGACGACGGAGAGCTTCGAGCATCCCTCGCGCACCCGAACCGCGAGGTTGAGATCGCTGAGCAGCCGCCGGATGTCGTTGCCGCGGTCGCCCTCCACGACGAACGCGACGCCCGCTTGATTGATCGTAACTTGGTCGATCGAGATCTCGGCCTCGGCGACGCGGCGAAACATCTCGAGCTCGGTCTGCATCCGCCGCTCGGGCGACTCGATATCGCCGCGAATGATGCGCACCCACGTTACCCGCCCCGACGAGGTGACGCCGGTGACCGGGCGGTGATGATCGACGTCTTCGTCGACAATCGTCCCGCGATCCGTCGTCAGGCCCTTGACCGCGTAACGGGTCCCGGTACGGTTGGCGTACTCGGCGGCCTTGGAGTGCATGACCTTTGCGCCCTGATCGGCGAGTTCGCTCATCTCAGCGAGCGAGGCGCGGTCGATCGTGCGTGCGGTTGGGATGCGCCGCGGATCACCGGTCATCGCACCGCTGACGTCGGTGTAGATATCGACGCGCTGCGCATCGAGCGCGTGACCGATAGCGACCGCCGAAAGATCGGTGCCGCCGCGCCCGAGCGTCGTGACCGTACCGTCTTCGGCGACGCCCTGGAAGCCGGCGACGACCGGAACGACCTGTTTCTCGAGCAGCTCGCGAACTGCGTTCGGCTCGACCCGCAGAATCGTGGCGTCGCCGTGACGAGAGTTGGTAATGATGCCGGCTTGCGCCCCGGAGAGCGCCACAGCCGCGATGCCTTCGACGCTCAGCTCGCCGGCGAAGACGGCCGCCGAGATCAGCTCGCCGGCCGCGAGCAGCAGGTCGGCGTTCGCGTTTCCAGCCCGGCCGCCGAGCATCGAGAGCAGGGTGTCGGTCGCGTACGGCTCGGGGGAACGGCCCATCGCCGAAACGACCGCGACGGTCGCAAATCCGGCGTCGCACGCATCGCGCACGCGCCGGAACGCAAGGAGTCGTTGCTCGCGCGTCGCGACCGAGGTGCCGCCGAACTTCAGGACGGCGATGCGGCTGGTCGCGTTCATGCGGCGAGAAATCCCTTTTGCAGCAGCAACTCGAGAATTTGCACGGCATTGGTCGCCGCGCCTTTGCGCAATTGATCGCCGACGCACCACAGCGCAAACTCCGTCCCCCCGTCATCCTGAGCTTGTCGAAGGACAGGAGCTTGTCGGCTGTCATCCTGAGCTTGTCGAAGGACAGGAGCTTGTCGAAGGACAGGAGCTTGTCGAAGGGCGCGCAAACGCGCGACGTGCACCTCGTCGGTTCCTTCGACCTCGCGCGGCGTCACGATCCCCTGCGGATGAAAGACGATGCCGGGCGCGCTTTCGAAGGCCGTCGCCAAGTCCGCGCGGGTCGTGGCGCGTTGCGTCTGCACGAAGACGGCTTCGCTATGCGCGGTACGCACCGGAACGCGCACGGAAGTGACGTTTATCTCGAGATCGGCAAGCCCGAGCATCTTCTGGCTTTCCTCGCGCACCTTGCGCTCTTCGCCGCTCCAGCCTTCGTCGTCGAAGCCTCCCACCTGCGGCACGACGTTGCGCGCAAGGCGACGCGGAAAGACGGCCGGCGCCGGTTCGGCTTCGCCGTTGACGACGGCGCGTTCGCCGGCCTCGAGCTCCTCGAGCCCGGCGCGGCCCGCGCCGCTGGCGGCTTGGTACGTAGCGACGTGCACGCTCTTCAGACCGGCCGCGTCGCGTATCGGGCGCAACGCCGTGCAGAGCAGGATCGCCGTGCAGTTGGCGACCGGAAAGAGCCGGTGCTCCGGACGCATTTCGTCGGCGTTGACCTCCGGAACGATCAGCGGCACGCCCTGTTGCATCCGGAATGTCGAGCTGTTGTCGATGACGACGGAACCGCGTTCGATCAGCGCCGGAGCATATCGTTCGCTCGCATCCTCGCCGCCGGCGAAGAACACGACATCGTAGCCGCGCAGTGCGTCGTCGGAGGCCGCGCGTACGTCGAGCCGGTCACCGCGAAACCGCACCGCGGCGCTGCGTTCGCGCGAGGCGAAGGGCGCGAGCTGCGCGATCGGTACGCCGCGCTCTTCGAGCACCGCAAGAATCGTCTCGCCGACGGCGCCGGTGGCGCCCACGACCGCGATCTTCACGCGCGCGTTCCGAACGAGAGGGGGGCATCGTCGAGTATCGCGTCGAGTCCGACGGAAAGTCCGCGGCGCTTCCCGACCGCGTGCACCGCGGCCAGCATGCCCGCGACGAATGAGTCGCGGCTGAGCGAATCGTGGCGAATCGTCAGCACCTCGCCGGTTCCTCCAAGCATCACTTCTTGGTGGGCGACCAGTCCCGGCAGGCGAACGCTGTGAATTCCGGGTAGCCGGCCGGCCGCGCGCTCCATGCGCTCGGCGGTCTCGCGTGCCGTGCCCGAGGGTTTGTCTTTCTTGCCGGCATGGTGGAGCTCGACGATCTCGGCGTCGGGAAAAAAGCGCGCTGCCTGCTCGGCAAAGCGCATCATCAGCGTCGCACCGAGCGAAAAGTTAGGGACGAGCAGAACGCCGACGCCGCGCTCCTGCGCGGTCGCCTCGAGGACGGCGCGCTGTTCGGCGCTCCATCCGCTCGTACCGATGACGGTCGGAAGTCCACGCGCCACGGCCGCGAGCGAGATGTCGTAGCTGCCAGGCTGCGTCGTGAGATCGAGCAGCACGTCGGGTTTGCGGGCGATGACCGCGTCGACGGAATCGACGACATCGCGGACGCTATCCGAGCGGCGCGCCAAACCGCAGCAAAACTCGCCGCTGCGCTCGAGCGCTTCTCGCGCGATCGTCCCCATACGTCCGTGGATTCCAGCGACCGCGACCCTCAAACCTTGAGGCACCATGCGGCCTCCCGGCTAGATTTTTTCGAGGGGCGCGTACTTCAGCATCAGCATCTTCTGCCCTACGTTGGGGAAGTCGATCGTCACCAAGCCATCCCCGCCCGCGCCGACGATGCTTTCGATGCGGCCTTCGCCCCACTTCGGATGGCGCACACGGTCGCTGGCCTTGAGCCCAAGATGCATGCCCGCGCCCGCGGACTCGTGGATGGCGACTTCACGCCACCGGCCGCCAGCCGGGCGCGCCAACGGAACGCTGTCGCTTTCGAGAATCAGCAGTGACGGCAGCTCCTCGATAAAGCGCGATTTCGGATAGGCGTAGGTGTTGCCGAAGAGCGCGCGACGCGCGGCGTAGGTAAGGAAGAGACGATCGATCGCCCGCGTGATGCCGACGTAGGCAAGACGGCGCTCTTCTTCGAGCTCGACCTGTTCGGTGAGCGCCCGGCTGTGCGGGAAAACCCCCTCTTCCAGGCCGGTGAGGAAGACGCTGGGAAACTCGAGTCCCTTCGCGCTGTGCAGCGTCATCAGCGTGACGTAGGACGCTTCGTCGTCGAGCGCATCGAGGTCGCTGACGAGCGCAATGTTGGCGAGGAAGCCGGCCAGGGATGGTTCCTCGTCGTTGGTTTCATACTCGCGCGCGACGCCGATCAGTTCCTGGAGGTTCTCCAAGCGCGCCCGAGCGTCGTGCGTATCCTCGCTCTGCAGCTCGCGAAGGTAGCCGGACTCTTCCATGACCGCGACGAGCAGATCGGCGACGTTAAATTCTTGCGCGCGCCGGCGCAGATCGTTGATGAGATCCGCAAAGCGCTCCAGCTCCTTGAGCTTCTTGGGAACGGCCGTGCGCAGCAGCTCGCCGTTGAAGATTGCTTCGCCGACCGAGAGACGTGCCGCGCCGGCCGACTGCACGAGCGCCGAGAGCGTTTGCTGACCGATGCCGCGCCGCGGCACGTTGACGATCCGCTTGAACGCAAGCGCATCAGACGAGTTGACGATGTAACGAAGGTACGCGACGATATCTTTGATCTCGGTACGCGCGTAGAAGCCGACGCCGCCGACGACCCGATAGGGAATTCCCTCGGCCAGGAGCGCTTCTTCAAAGACGCGCGACTGGGCGTTGGTGCGGTAGAGAACGACGAAGTCGCGATAGGCCGAGCCTTCGCGCACGAGATTCTTGACTTTCTCGACGACGTAGCGGGCTTCGTCGCGCTCGGTCGCCGCCGGATAGACCGAGATCGGCTCGCCTTCGTCGCGCGAGGTGAAGAGCTTCTTGGCGGCCCGCGATCGATTGTTGGCGACGAGCGCGTTGGCTGCTTCGAGGATCCGCCCCGAGCTGCGATAGTTCTCCTCGAGCTTGAAGACGTTCGAGCCCGGGAAGTCTTCCTCGAAGCGCAGGATCATGCGGTAGTCGCTGCCGCGCCACGAGTAAATCGATTGGTCGTCGTCGCCGACGACGGTGAGGTTCCCAGAGCGCGCGGCCAGCAGGGCGACGAGCCGGTACTGCGCGGCATTGACGTCTTGGTATTCGTCGACCAAAACGTACTCGAACTTGCGCTGATACTTCTCGCGAACGTCCTTGTCGCGCTCGAGCAGATCGATCGCGCGGACGATGAGGTCGTCGAAGTCGAGCGAGTTCGACTCGTTGAGGCGGCGCTGGTACTCGGTGTAGACGTTGGCGGTGCGCTCGCCGATAAACGACGTCTGGCGCCCGACGTATTCGTCGGGCCAGATCAGCGCGTTCTTCGCTTTGTCGATCTCCGCAAGGCAGGCGCCCGGCGAAAGCTGCCGTTCGTCGTAATCGAGATCCTCGAGAATTTCGCGCACGAGCTGACGCTGATCGGCGTCGTCGATGACGGCAAACGTCGGCGCGATACCGATTCGCGAACCGTCGCGGCGCAAGATGCGCACGCACATCGAGTGAAAAGTGCCGACCCATATGTCGCGGGCATCGGTGCCGATCATGTTCTGCAGGCGGGTTTTCATCTCGCCCGCGGCTTTGTTCGTAAAGGTTACCGCCAGCACGCGATCCGGCGCGACGCGCAGCTCTTTAAGCAGGTAGGCGATGCGATGTGTAAGTACGCGGGTTTTTCCGCTGCCCGCACCAGCAAAAATCAAGACGGGGCCATCGGTCTGCCGAACGGCGGCAGATTGCACGTCGTTGAGGACTTCGGTTTCGAGGAGCATTTATAGCGATTCGACGCAACTATCGTTAACGCCTGTTTATGGAGGAAACTGCTACGCTTTCGGCACCGTCAACGCACCGCGCGCAACACGCGAGCGCGCCGGGCGGCAATCGCGAAGGCCGCCGCGAGCAATGCGAGCGTCGATTCCGCGCCCATATTGTGGTTGACGGAGTCTTCGTCCAGGCCGTCGTAGCAGCCGCCGCCCTGCGCCATGACGACGCCGCGCGAATTCTTTCCGTAGTACCATTCCAGCGCGAGCTCGGCGGCTGCAAAGCGACTAACGTCGCTGGTCAGATCGAAAGCGGCTAGCTGCGCATCGACCATCGAAGCGGCTTCCAACGGCTGCTGCGCGTAGACCGCCCGCCGCCCCCCGCGGGGGTACCAGCCCTCGTTGCCGATCGGCACGTGCACGCCATTCTCTGTCGTGACGCTCTCGTAAAAGGCCAACGTCGTCAAGCCCACGTCCTGGAAGGCCTTTTCGCCGAGCATCTGCCCGGCGCGAATCATCGCTTCGGGCAGACGCGCATTATCGTAGGTCATGACGTCTTCGTACCACGGCCAGTCGTCGGACGCCGTCGATTCGTACGCGGCGTGGAGGTCACCGGCGATCGCAGAGAGCGCACTCGCGTAGCGCTCCTCTTTGACGGCGGCGTAGGCGTGCGCGAGCCCGAGCGCCGCGTAGGCGCGGGAGCGAAGGTAGTCGAGCGAGCCGAGCGCCGGCAGCGCGCGATCGAGCAGCGTCGCGCAGACGAGCCGCCACGGCTGCGCGGGCGCAGTGGCCACGCCGTAGCCGAGCGCCCAGATCGCTCGGCCGATGCTATCGTGCGTCCCGCACTCGTCGCTCCAGCGACGGTCGTACTCCATGAAGTTGTGGAAGCGTCCGTCGGCAAGCTGCGCGTGCTGCAGAAAGGCGAGATAGGTCGAAGCGAATCGCTGGCTCTGCCGGTCGTTGGGCGAGAGCCGCAAATGCTCGAGTGCGACGATGAACGCTCGCGCGACGTCGTCGGTGCAGTAGCCGGTCTTGCGATTGGGCGACGTGTGCAGTGCGTGTTGGATTACGCCGGCGTCGTCGGTGAGGACGGCGAGATGGTCCATCGGCGGGAGCGCTCGGCTCCGCCCCTTACGCAGTGTTGACGAGCTCCATCGGCCCGCGCGGGCAGAGCTCGGCGAAGAGCGCTCCGTACTGCGCGGCGACGTGCGGCCACGTCATCTGCCGTCCGAAGCGATAGGCCCGGCGTTCGGTCGCGCGCCGCAGCGCGGGATCGTCGAGCAGCATGTTCAACCGGCTCGCAATCGAGGCTGCGTCGCGAAAATCGCAGAGAAAACCCCGATTATGGGCCAAGAGCTCTTGCGCGTAGAGATACGGCGTCGAGACGATCGCCTTGCCGCAGCCGACGGCGTAGGCCAGCGTTCCGCTGACGATCTGCGCGGGGTTCAGGTAGGGCGTGAGATAGATATCGGTCGCCGCGAGATAGCTGACGACCTCGTCGAAATCCAGGTATTTGTCGATCAGCTGCACGTTATAGTTCAGGCCGAAGTCGCGCACCATCGAGATCAGCGATTCGCGGTACGACTCGCCTTCCTGACGGCGCACGACGGGATGCGTTTCGCCCAGGATCAGATAGAGCGTCTCGGGATGACGCTTGACGACGTCGCGCATCGCCTCGATGGCGTACTCGAGGCCCTTTCCGCGGCTGATCAGGCCGAAGGTCGAGATGACGGTACGCTGGCCGATGCCGAAGGAGGCTTTGGCGGCGTCGGTATCCTGAAACGGCACGTCGGGCACGCCGTGATGGATGACGGCCAGCCGCTCGGGATCGACGCCGTAAATATTTTCCAACAGTCCGCGCCCGGTCTCCGAGAGCGCGACGACCTTCGACGCCTGCTCGCAGAGCGCTCGCGTCACGCGCAGATAGTCTTCGTCGGGATCCGGCAGAACGGTATGCATCGTCAAAACGACGGGCTTCTGCAGGACGCGAATAAAATCGACGAGCCACTCGCCGCGTTCACCCCCAAACAGCCCGTACTCGTGCTGAATGTTGACCAGCTCGATCGGATAGACGGAGACGAGTTCGGCGGCTAGGGCGTAGCTCTCGCGGTTCTGTTCCTTGATGCGGGCGACGACCTCGGGCCCGTAACGGCGCACCTCGGCATCCGGTTCATCGATCGCGATGACGGGGCTCGAAAAGCTGAAGGCACGGTCGTAGGCATCGACCACGTCCTTTGTAAAAGTCGCAATTCCGCACTCCCGGGGCGGATACGAGCCCAAGAACAAAACCTGGGGTGGAAGCATGCGTGGGTGCGTCTCCTCCTCCTTTCTGGACCCCAATTTACCCCGCTCCGGATGCAGGGTAAACCGAACGAGCGCCGGGCGCCCAGGGGCTGCGAACTTTACTAGGGCGGCGAGCCGACCCTTGCGCCGGCTTCTACCATCGTACCCGGTTCGAGGCTCACGTCGTGCCCGATGACGCTGCCTCGGCCGATCTGGGTTTTCGGCCCGACCGTGACGTTGCTGGCGAGGATCGCTTCCTCTATAACAGCGCCGGCGCCGACGCTGACGCACTCCCATAAGACGGACTCGCGAACGACCGCGCTCGCGCCGATGCTGCAGCCTCGGCCAAGGACGACGTTTGGGCCAACCGTGGCGCTCGCGTCCACCACGACGTCGGCATCGGCGTGGACGGGTGGAATGACTCCCGGGTGGCCGCGCAGCACGTCGCCCCCGTCGCCGCTGATTCCCGGTTCGACCAGCAACGGCATCGCGCCGCTGAGCACGTCGCGGTGGGCAGCCAAATACTGCTCCGGCCGGCCGAGATCGATCCAATAGTCGGTCGTCGTGTACGCGTAGAGCTTCTTTCCCTCCGCGATCGCTTTGGGGAAGGTCTCGCGCTCGATCGAAACGTTGCGCCCGGGAGGAATCAGCGAGAGAATCTCACGCTCGAGCAGATAGGTTCCGGCGTTGATTTCGTCGGTCTGCGCTTCGTCTTTAGGCGGTTTCTCGATGAAGGCAGTGATGCGGCCGTCGGGTTCGTGCGCGACGCAGCCGAATGCCGACGGGTCGTCGACGCGAATCAAATGCAGGCAGGCTACACCGCCCTTCTCTTCGTGGTACCGGCGCATTGCGGTCAAATCGAGGCTCGTAAAGATGTCGCCGTTGAGCACGAAAAACGGGCCTGTGATGTGCGGCTCGACGTTCTTGAGCGCGCCGGCCGTGCCGAGCGGGGTCTCCTCGATCGCATAGGTCACTTTCATGCCGAGGCGCGATCCGTCGCCAAAGTAATCGATGATCGCCTGCGGCATGTAGCCGGCAGCGAGGATCACGTCGCGTATCTCGGCCGCGAACAAGCGCTCGAGGGTGCGGGCAAGAAAGGGCACGTTCATGATGGGCACCATCGGCTTGGGGGTGCCGTAGGTCAAGGGGCGAAGCCGCGTCCCCTCGCCGCCTACCAAAACGATTGCCTGCATTGGGTCGGTTATTCTGCTTCCCTCAAGCGGGTACTTGCAAGGAAATATCGAGGTAATGCCACCCGGTCGGCACTCGGGGCATCGACGATTCGCGCAACGAGCAACACCTCGACCATGCCAACGGCGTCAAATGCAAGACCTCGGAGCGGTCGTGTAGTATAGACCGTCGCTACCGTTCCGGGGTCGTCTAACGGTAGGACGCGGGCCTCTGAAGTCCGTTATCGGAGTTCAAATCTCTGCCCCGGAGCACGTGGCCCTATCGTCTAGAGGCCTAGGACGCCGCCCTCTCACGGCGGTAACGCGGGTTCGAATCCCGCTGGGGCTATTTAATAACTCCAATGGTACAAGGCATTTTTACGCATCGAGTCCGCAACGGTTGCCATTCGGTTGCCGTGCCACGAAAAGGCGACGCTTGGGAATCATTGTCGCCATCACGAGAGAGTTCTGAACTCCACGCGAAAAGCTCGGTAGGCAGCAGCTCCCATTAAGTATGCCTAAAGCTCTACTCCCCACCGAGAGACGGCGCGCGGTCGTTACGGCTAAGGTCACGGGGCGCACGCTTCGCATCCGAGGCAACCTCGACCTAGATGCTGCCGTGCAGTATTTTGGTTTACGAGAGTCAATCCGAACTGACGTAAAGTGGGTCGATCTCTCGGACGTCGGAGGCGTCTACGCGCGCGGCTTTCTACCGATCGTAGCCGACTTCGTTGCCGCCGCAGAGACGGTTAAGCTGAGAGTTGTCGATAACAGTAGCGTTGAGCGATACCTCGACGTGTACGGTTATCGCACTCTCTT
>DATDHW010000050.1:0-255175 GCA_036521375.1 Candidatus Cybelea sp. | reverse complement strand
TTCCGCGGCAACACCCTCGGCACCGTGTACGGTGGTCCAATCTTTTGGCCGTTGGAGCATGGCGCAAGCGTACTTCGTAAATGGCGAGACTTCATCTTGGAAGCGCCCGAAGATCTCAATGGGTGGTTCGGATTCGTGACGGTGCCGCCCGCGCCGCCCTTTCCGCCCGAACATCACTTGAAGAAGATGTGCGTTACCGTCTGGTGCTATACGGGCGATCTCGCAGGCGCGGAGGCAGCTTTACGCCCGGTGCGGGCATTCGCACCGCCGATCATGGACTTTGCAGGCCCGATTCCTTTTCCAGCACTGCAGAGCATGTTCGATCCGCTCTACCCACCGGGTTTGCAATGGTACTGGAAGGCCGACTTCATCCGTGATCTGACCGATACTTCGGTGGATCTCTACATGAAATACGCGCAGCGCCTTCCCAGCATGCATTCGACGATCCATCTTTACCCCCTCAACGGTGCGGCGCAACGTGCGGGGCGTGCGGACACGGCATTCAGCTTCCGAGACGCGAATTTTGCCGAGGTGATCGTTAGCGTCGATCCCGATCCCGCAAACAACGACCGGCTCATGCAGTGGGCCAGGGATTGTTGGCTAGCGCTCCATCCCTATTCGGCAGGAGGCGCCTACGTAAACATGATGATGGACGAAGGTGAGGAGTACGTCAAATCCGCGTATCGCGATAATTACTCACGTCTGGCGAACATAAAGGCGAAGTACGATCCCGACAACTTGTTCTGTATCAACCAAAACATTAAGCCGTCATAAGCGTCTCCGGATGCGAGGAAAAGAGGCTCGCGATCCGCAGAAACCGGCGTGGGCCGCGTCCCGGCGTCAACGGTGCTTTCGATTGCTATGGAGCCGCCAATGCGTTCGACGGCGCGCTTGGCAATCGCAACGCCGAGCTAGGGCCTACGGCGTTTGGCTGACCCGCTCGATAACCCTCGAGATGGCACTCACCGAACGATCGATGTCGTCTTGCGTCGTCGACCAGTTGCAAATTGAAATTCTCGCCGCGCGTTCGCCGTGCCAGAGCGTCCCTCCGAGCCAGCACGTCCCGTCCTCCTGGATTCCTGCGATCACGGCCTCGGTGAACGCCGCCGCATCGCGCGGATCGGCCCGTACGGGAACAAACTGCACGAGCACTTGATTCAGGACCACGTCGTTGAGTACGCGCACCTGGGGGTGCGCCTGCAGCGCCGCCGCCGCACGCCGTGCGTGGGCACAGCACCGCTCGACGAGCTCGGCAACGCCGCTCCGGCCGAGTGTGCGCAGCGCCGCGTATAGCGCAATGCCTCGCGCCCGCCGCGACTCGTCGGGCGTGAACGAACGCGGATCGCGTTCGCCTGCGGTGCGCGAGATATAATGCGCCGGCACGACCATCACGGCTTCGTGCGTCGCGGCGTGCGCGGTCAGCACGATGCCCGAATCGTACGGTACGTTCAGCCACTTGTGGGCGTCGGTCGCGATCGAGTCGGCCGCGCTCATTCCCGCGGTGAGATGCCGGTACGCTTCAGAGACGGCCGCCCACGCGCCGAACGCTCCGTCGACGTGCAGCCACCCGCCCCGTTCTCGAACCAGCGGAACGATCTCCCCGAGCGGATCCGCGGCGCCCGTGTTGACGTTGCCTACCTGCGCGCAGACGATGCACGGCCCGTTCGTCGCGCGAAGTTCCTGCGCTAGCTCGCGCGGGAGCATTCGCCCCTGTCCGTCGGTTGCCGCGCGGCGAACCCGGCCGTCGCCAAGCCCCAGCATCCGTAACGCGGTGAAGATCGTGCGATGCGCTTCGTCGCTGACGATAATCTCGATCGGGGGCGCCCCGAACAGGCCGTCTCGCTCGGCGTCCCAGGCCGCATCGCGCAGCACGCACGAACGCGCGACGGCCAGCGCGGTAAAGCTCGCCATCTGCGCTCCGGTGACGAACCCGGCGCTCCACGCCGCGGGCAATCCCAATAAGTCTTTGATCCACTGCGCGACGATCGCTTCGACGACCGACGCGATCGGTGACATCGCGTAGACCTGCGCGTTCTGATCCCACGCCGCGGTCAGCCAATCTGCAGCCGTCGCCGCTGGTAGGCTCCCCCCGGTAACGAATCCAAAGTAGCGCGGCCCTTGCGAGGCGGTCGTGCCTTCCCACCCGGCGCGCGCGAGTTCGTCGATCACGACCTCAGGGTCGTCGCCAGTCTCCGGGAGCGCCTGCCCAAGCATCCGGCGGAGCTCCGCGCCGCCGGTCGGCGCGCCGGCGTGGCGCTCTCCAATCTCGGCGAGATACCGCGCGGCGTGCGCCGCCGTGCGTTGCAGCAGATCCGACGCGCCGCCGTTAATTCGCGGCGCCAACCGTTTCGCCGACGGCGCGGCGCACGGCCGCTTGCGCAAGGAGCCTTGTCGAGTCGAGCACCGGCACGGCGGAATTCGACTCGTCGAGCACCAGCGGCAGTTCGGTGCACCCAAGCACGACCGCGTCGCAGCCGGCGGCTTGGAAGTGCTCCGTCACACCGATGAGTTCGTCGGCCGATTTGAGGTGAAACTCCCCGCGCACGAGCTCCTCCAGAATGATCCTATTGACGGTCGCGCGATCCGCTGCATCGGGGCGTAGATACTCCAGGCCGACGCCCGCAAACGCGCTGGGATAGACCGGACCATCGACCAGCCAGCGCGTCCCCATCAGCCCAATCCGAGAAAGACCACGCTGCAGCGCTTCGTCGCGGACGACCTCGGCGATGTGCAGCCACGGCAGTTCGGTTCGGCTCGTTACGTCCGGCAGCACTTCGTGAATCGTATTATCTGGGCAAATCAGGAAATCGGCACCGGTACCGGCCAGCTTCTTCGCCGAGCGAACCATTAGATCCGCAACTCCGTCCCAATCGCCCGCCTCCAAGCATTCGACGTAGTCGCGAAACGAGTACGAATGCAGCGAGATTTCCGGATGCGCGTGTCCGCCGAGGCGCTTCGCACCCATGGCGCAGATCGTGCGGTAACAGAGTGCGGCGCCTTCGTGCGAGCAGCCGACGATGCCGATGTGTTTCACGCGGCATCTCCCGTGGCGACGATGCCCAGCGACTCCACCATCAGCACGACCGACTTGCGCGGCGAACGCGGTCGATGCATCGTGCCTCTGGGTATGGTGAAGCCTTGGTGACGCCGCAGCACGACGGAGTCGCGTCCTTCGATATCGAGCGTGAATTCGCCGTCGAGCACGAGAAAGAACTCGTCTTGCTCGACATGCTGGTGCCATGGAAATTCACCTTCGAAGATCCCCAAGCGTACGACGGCGTCGTTGACCGTCGTCAGCGTCTGATTGAACCAGGGCGCATTGGCTGCGACCTCGCCGGGGATATCCACCAGCCGCAGCACTCCGTACTTGACGTCTTCGTTATTGTGAAAATTCGCGGGCAGCGCTTCTTGCACGGTTCAGGCTCCTCTTCACAGCGAGTATAGCCTAGGGTGCGAAGCGCCTGTCAACCGTCTTCGAATTCTCAAATATTCTCACAGCCGCGTGCGGCCGAGCTCAAAGGCACGCTCGCAGTACGAACGCCAGCAGCAGCAGCGCGGTGCAAATTAGCAGCAGGTGCAAATAGCACCAGCGCGGTGTAAATCTGCGCGTTGCGATCGGCGGTCTGGAAGCCGCGGAAGTACACCCAATGAAAAAGGCCCCGCGGATGAACGCGAGGCCTTCGACAGCCCTTCGACAGCCCTTCGACAAGCTCAGGGTGACACCGTGAGCGGAAGCGTTAGAGGTCTTCGGGGTTGATGCCCTTGAGCCGGTCGTACTGCGTCTTGGTCGGGGACGCATGCGGGTTGGCGTGGTCCGGGTACTCGCCTTCGTACTGTACGGTGAGTGGCTCGCGGTTGCGCTCGTATGCGCTGACGAGGCGGCTCATGCCGTCGCCGTTGGTGCCCATCACTTCGGCGAGGGCCGCTTCGTCGGCGGTCATCGTCGCGTAGGGCATCTCGAACTCGTGGCGCGGACGCCCGTCCTCGTCGACGTCCTGGCCCTGCGGCACGATTTCGACGTTGCGATACCGCGACATTCCCGTACCCGCGGGGATCAGTTTGCCGATGATGACGTTCTCCTTGAGGCCGAGCAGCGGATCGTACTTGCCCTTGATCGCCGCGTCGGTGAGCACGCGCGTCGTCTCCTGGAAGCTCGCCGCCGAGAGGAACGACTCCGTCGCCAACGACGCCTTGGTGACGCCGAGCAGCACCGGATTCGCGGTCGCCAGCTCTTTGCCGGCGGCCTTCATCCGCTCGTTGGCCTCGTGGAACGCCGCCGCTTCGACCAGCTGGCCCGGCAGCAGCGTCGTGTCGCCGCCTTCGACGATCTTGACCTTGCGCAGCATCGAGCGAACGATCACTTCGATATGCTTGTCGTTGATGTCGACGCCTTGCGAACGATAGACCTTCTGCACTTCCCGAACCAAGTAGTTCTGCAGCGCGGTCTCGCCCTTGATGCGCAGGATGTCGTGCGGATTGAGCGAGCCTTCGTTGAGCTGGTCGCCCGGCTCGATCGACTGCCCTTCCTGCACCAACAGGTGCGTGCCCGGCGGGATCTCGTACTCGTGCTCCTCGCCGTGCGAATCGGTGATGTAGACGATTCTCTTATTCTTCTCGTCACCGAAACGGATCGTGCCGCTGACCTCGACGATCATCGCCTGACCCTTCGGTTTGCGCGCTTCGAAGATTTCCTCGACGCGCGGGAGACCCGTGATGATGTCTGCGGTCGCAACGCCGCCGGTGTGGAAGGTTCGCAGCGTCAGCTGCGTACCCGGTTCACCAATCGACTGCGCCGCGATGATGCCGACGGCCGTGCCGATATCCGCGCGCTTGCCCGCCGCTAGATCGCGGCCGTAGCACATCGAGCAGACCCCGTACTTCGACTGGCAGGTCAGCACCGAGCGAATCTTCACTTCGGTGATGCCGTTGTCGATGAGCGCCTTGGCCTTATCTTCGTCGATCTCGGCGTCGCGCGTGACGATGGCTGTCGTCGGACGCTTGGGATCGATGCGAACCTCTTCGGCCGCGCGCCGGCCGATGATCCGGTCGATGAGCGGCTCGATGATCTCTTTGCCCGAACGGATGTCGCTGACGGTGATCCCATTGGCGGTACCGCAATCTTCCTCGCGGACGATGACGTCTTGCGCGACGTCGACGAGTCTGCGCGTCAAGTAACCCGAGTCGGCCGTTCGCAGCGCGGTGTCGGCCAGACCCTTACGTGCGCCGTGCGTCGAGATGAAGTACTCGAGGACCGTCAGGCCTTCTTTGAGCGATGCCTTGACGGGGATCTCGAGAATCCGGCCCGACGGGTCGGACATCAAGCCGCGCATTCCGCCGAGCTGCTTGACCTGCGCGATCGAACCGCGCGCGCCCGAAGTCGCCATCATGAAGACCGGGTTGAGCGGGTTCTGCGAGGCCTGCATGGCGGTCGTGACTTCATCGGACGCCTTCGACCAGAGGTCGATGGTCTTATTGTACCGCTCGTCGTCGGAGATGAAGCCCTGCTCGTACAGACGATGCAGTTCGTCGACTTCGCCCTGTGCCTTACCGACGATCTCGTACTTGCTCTCCGGCACCACGACGTCGCTGATCGACACAGTCGTTCCCGAGAGCGTGGCGTAGTGGAAGCCGAGATCCTTGATGGCGTCGAGGAAGCGCGCCGTTTCGGCATTGCCGTAGCGGCGGTAGCAGTCCGTAATCGTCTTCTTCAGGCTGCCCTTATCGATGATGCGGTTGACGAACTCGTGGTTCCACGGCTCCGGGAAGGCGATATTGAAGATCGCGCGCCCGACGGTCGTCTTGATCAGCTCGCCCTTCCAACGCACGTAGATCCACTCTTGCAGACCGAGTTGCTTGGTCTCGTACGCCGTGATGGCCTCCTTGGCGTCGAAGAACGTTGGAATCGCACCGGGGCCGTCGCCGTCGGGAGCGTTCCTCTTGTTCGGCCGAGTGATCTGCTCGGTTTCGTCGGTCATCGCGGCCTTCGCGGGACCCGCATACTGATCGCGTTGGAACGTGAGGTAGTAGAGCCCGAGGACCATGTCTTGGGTCGGAATCGAGACCGGATTGCCGTAGGCCGGCAACAGGATGTTGTTCGAGGAGAGCATCAGGATGCGCGCCTCGGCCTGCGCCCCCGCCGAGAGCGGCAAGTGCACGGCCATCTGGTCGCCGTCGAAGTCGGCGTTGTACGGCGTGCAGACCAGCGGATGCAGGTGAATCGCCTTACCTTCGACCAGCACCGGCTCGAACGCCTGAATGCCCAAACGATGGAGCGTTGGCGCGCGGTTGAGCAGCACCGGATGCTCCTTGATGACCTCTTCGAGCACGTCCCAGACTTCCGGACGCACGCGCTCGACCATGCGCTTCGCGCTCTTGATGTTGTGCGCGAGCCCGCGGTCGACGAGTTTCTTCATGACGAACGGTTTGAAGAGCTCGAGCGCCATCTCTTTCGGCAGGCCGCACTGGTGCAGCTTGAGCGACGGACCGACGACGATGACCGAACGGCCTGAGTAGTCGACCCGCTTGCCGAGCAGGTTCTGCCGGAAGCGGCCCTGTTTACCCTTGAGAATATCCGAGAGTGACTTGAGCGGACGATTGTTGGGACCGGTAACCGGACGCCCACGACGCCCGTTGTCGATCAGCGCATCGACCGCTTCTTGCAGCATGCGCTTTTCGTTCTTGATGATGATCTCGGGCGCGTTGAGCTCGAGCAGCCGCTTGAGGCGGTTGTTGCGATTGATCACGCGCCGGTAGAGGTCGTTGAGATCCGACGTTGCAAAGCGGCCGCCGTCGAGCTGAACCATCGGGCGCAGCTCCGGCGCGATGACCGGCACGGCAGCGAGCACCATCCACTCGGGACGGTTACCGCTGTTCAAAAAGGCTTCGACGACTTCAAGCCGCTTGATCGCCTTCAGGCGCTTCTGGCCGCTGGTTTCCTTGAACTCTTTGCGCAGATCTTCTTGGATCTTACGCAGGTTGAGGTCGCGCAGCAGCTCGCGGATCGCCTCGGCGCCCATGCCCGCTTTGAAGCGGTTGCCGAATTTGTCGCGCGCTTCGCGATACTTCTGCTCGGAAAGGACCTCGCGCTTGGTCAGCGTCGTGTCGCCCGGATCGATGACGACATAGGCCGCGAAGTAGATGACCTTCTCGAGCTGGCGCGGCGACATGTCCAGCAGGATGCCGATGCGGCTCGGTACGCCCTTGAGATACCAGATGTGACTGACCGGCGTCGCGAGCTCGATGTGGCCCATCCGCTCGCGGCGCACCTTGGCGCGGGTGATCTCGACGCCGCAGCGGTCGCAGATCATCCCTTTGAAGCGGATGCGCTTGTACTTGCCGCAGTGGCATTCCCAGTCTTTGGTTGGCCCGAAGATCTTTTCGCAAAAGAGGCCGTCGCGCTCGGGCTTGAGCGTGCGGTAATTGATGGTCTCGGGCTTTTTGACTTCTCCGAACGACCACGCGCGAATTTGCTCCGGCGACGCCAGGCCGATGCGCATTGCGTCGAAGTTGTTGACGTCAATTAGGTTCAAAGGATGGAACTCCAGCGGGCCCACGGCGCCGGCGCTTACGCAGGGAAGGCCAGACCCACGTCGTCACGTAGGGGCTCCCACCGTCGCTCCTGGCGCGGGGCACAGACGGCTATTGTATCACGGGACGTCTACCAGTGTCACCTGCGAGTGCCCCGCGTCACGCTGCGCCTCTCGAAGGGTCGCGCAAAGGCGTCGCTGCGAACCCTATAGACGAGCCAGCCTATCGGTGGTACGCTTGCCCCAAATCATAACAACCCCGCCCCTGAAGGGCCATGGTTATGACGGAGATGGACAAAGTGTGGGCCCGGATAAAGGCCCATGCGGCTGAACAGGACGCGCACGCACCGCAGCTCGGACTAAGCGAGGCGGTGATGCTTGTCGTGCGGATTTGCCGAGAAGAGCTCTCGAGCTATCCGCCCGACGAGGCGATCGAGTATCTCACCGCCGAGCTGTTGCGCCTTATGAAAGAAGCGCGGGTCAGGCGCTTCGATCGGGGTGTCGTCTAGCTTTTCTTTCGCGAAGCCCGCTTGCGGGTCGGGACCTTCGCGCCCCCGGCCCGCGCCTCGCTCAGGCCGATGGCAATCGCCTGCTTGCGACTCGTTACCTTTCGGCCCGAGCGGCCGGATTTAAGCTTGCCCGCCTTCATCTCGCGCATCGCGCGCTCGACCTTCTTGCCTGATTTGCGACTGTACTTACGTCCGCTTGCCTTTTTGCGGGTCTTCTTTCGGCCGGTGGTTTTCTTTCGGCCGGTGGCTTTCTTCCGGCCGGTGGTTTTCTTCCGGCCGGTGGCTTTCTTCCGGCCGGCGGTTTTCTTCCGGCCGGCGGTTTTCTTCCGGCCGCTGGTCTTCCGGCGGACGGTCGTCGTTCGCCGCCCCGCGCCTTTGCGCGATGCGGCTTTTTTGCGCGTGGTCTTCTTCTTACGTGCCGGCATCGTCGGTTAGACCCGTGCGCCTCGGCCGGTGATCAGATTGACGATGATCAGGATAACGACGATCACCAGAATCAGATGGATCAGTCCGCCTCCGAAGTGGAGCAAAAAGCCCAGCAGCCAGAAGACGAACAGAATCACAATAATCGTCCAAAGTAGTCCTACCATGTACTCTCCTTGCGCGTGGCGGCATCGAACGTAATCATTGCTTGCCTCTTTACCCCAATTGCGGGCAACCCAATGCTCCTCCTCATATTAGAGAACGCCGACCGTGCAGTTTCCCGGGCATCGAGAGCCGAAAAGAGACCGCCTGGCTGGATATTCACACTAATGAAACCGCTTCCGGAATCTGAGCCGTCGTTTTCGCCCGGCGAAAGGAGCATTTGCTCCATTCGTGCCGTCATCGCGCGCGCGTGCGACGTGCTCTGGCGAGCCGATCCTTGCGGCACCGTTACGAGCGTCATCGTCTGCCGCCCGGCGCGCTCCGAGGTGCAGGGGCGCCTCGACGACACCGAGGTCGCGCAGGTCGATGCGCTTTGGGGCAAAGCATTGCGCTGCGCGGAGCGTTTCAGCGCCGTCTACCACGTGCGCGCCGCGGGCGGCTCGGCGCTGCGCAACTTCCTCGTGCAGGCGGTGCCGGTCTTCGACAATCGCGACGAGGTGCTCTATTGGTCCGGGCACGCTACCGAAGTCGAGCGCTTTGCCGATGCCGGCACGCGCTTTATTTCAGAAGCTACCGCGGCGCTCTCGTCGTCGCTCAGCCGCGCGACGATCGTTAACCGCTTCATCAAAGCCGCTACCGCCGAGTTCGCCGACGGATGCGCCATCTTCACGTTCGACGACGCGGGCGGGCTGCAGCTCGAGGGTTTCGCCGACGGCCGCTCCACGGGACCGATGCGTGCGGAATCGCTGACGGCTGCGGTCGAAGCGGCGCTGCGCTCGAAGCAGCCGCAATTGATGCTCTCCGCCACAACGCCGGCGCCGCCGGAGAACGTACGCTCGCTGCTCGCCGTGCCGCTGCTCGCGGGGATGAGCTGCGCCGGCGCGGCCGTCTTTTTCGAGTCGGAGCGCCGCTCGAGTTTTGCCGCGCGCGAGCAGGATGTCGGCGTCGTCGTCTCGCGCCAACTGGCGATGGCCCTGGAGAACATCAAGACCTTCGAACGCGAGCGGCACGTCACCGAGCGCCTTCGCTTTCTCGCGCGGATAACCGACCGGCTCTTCGCGACCCTCGACGCCGCAGAGACGCTCTCGTTGCTGCTCGATGAGATCGTCGAGCGCTTCGCGGACTACGCAATCGCTGCGGAGATGAGCGGCGAGCACTTGCGCATCCTCGCGCGCTCCGGAACGGCGGCGACGCTGCACGAGGAGAGCGAACGCGAGTTCGTCGAGCATCTCGCCGCGCGTCGTTCGCTGCGCAACGCAACGCTCTTGAAACCGGGGCCGCTGCGAGAGACGATCCGGCCGCTCTCGTGGATGATGGTGCCGCTCTACTCGGGTGATGCCGTCTACGGCGCGATCGTTGCCTGTTCGAACAGCCGCCGCTACGGCACCGAAGACCTCGAGCTGCTCGAGGAGGTCGGCCGCCGCGCGTCGATCGCGCTCGATCGCGCGGAAAACGTTGCACGCGAACGCCGCCTTATTCGGACCTTGCAGCACGCAACACTCCCGCCGCTGCTTGCGAAAGTTGAAGGCGCAACGCTGAGTGCGATCTATCGCCCCGCATCTTCGGAGGTGCAAGTCGGCGGGGATTGGTACGACGCCTACGACCTCGACGAGCATCGCGTGCTCTTCAGCGTCGGCGACGTCACCGGGCACGGCCTCGAGGCCTCGGCCGTAATGGGCAAGCTGCGCCACTCGATCAACGTGGTCGCGATGTACGAACCCAATCCCGCCAGAATCCTCGACGCCGCCGAGCGGATTCTCTTACGACGCTTTCCGGCCGCCGTCGCCACGGCGTTCGTCGCGGTCTTCGATGCGCGCACGCTGACGATCGCCTACGCCAACGCCGGACATCCGTACCCGCTACTGCGCAGACGCGACGGCACGATCCAGGAACTCGAAGCCGACGGACTCCCGCTCGGGCTGCGTTCCGCCGGCGAACCGGCGAACCCGGTCAACGAACGCCTCGACGAACCGGCGCTGCTGACGTTCTACTCCGACGGATTGACGGAAGCGACGCACGATACGCTGCTCGGCGAACGCCTGCTGCACGAAGCCGTCGGCAGCCGCGCAATTCTCTACGTCGAAAACCCGGCGCGCTTCATCGAAGAGTACTGCCTGCGCGGTCAGTCACCCGACGACGTCGCGATCCTCGCGGTGAACTTCGTAAAGTGCCGACGCTGGAGGTTCGAATCGCGCGACTGGAACGCCGCAAAACTGGCGCGCCGTGAATTCGCCGCCGAACTCGGCGCCGCCGGCATGCCAGAACGCAGCGTCAAAAACGGCGAGCTGATCTTCGGCGAGCTGAGCGCGAGCATCGCGCAGCACTCCGAAGGGCCGGTCGAATTTGCGCTAGAGTGGTGCGCCGGCGCGCCAGTGCTGCATGTCGTCGCACGCGGCGACGAGTACGCGCGCCGCGAATACGATCACGATCTTTGGCTCGTCGGTCGCCTCGGCGCACGCGTCGACGTAGAGACCCTTCCCGGCTTCGGCGCTCACGTCACCGCCGCCATGTCCGTCTCACCCTAGCATTATCCCCGAGCAAACCCGCCGCCCGCCTCAATCCGTGAGGTACAGCGTCCAAGGTTTTTCGGGATGATGATCGGCCGGGAAGTTTTCGCCGGCCGCGAAGTGCCGGCGAAAGCCGCACTGCGAACATTCGTACTGCCCACTGACGGCAACGGCCTCGCCCGCCGATCCAAATATCTCCGCCATGCCTGCCTTGTACCCGGGTTTCTCTCGCGCCAATGCCGGGGAAAGATTCCACCACGGAATCTCGATTGAAAACGCCGCGTAATCCAGCGGTATCGGCAGCCGACTTCCTTCCGAGCCGCCTCTCGCTCAAAAGCCTACGCGACACAGCCGCGGCGTGCCGTGGCTGCGATCTCTACAAATATGCGACGCAGACGGTCTTTGGCGAAGGCCCGGCTCGCGCGCGCCTGATGCTGGTCGGTGAAGAACCCGGCGACAGCGAGGATCTCGAAGGCCACCCGTTTGTCGGGCCCGCCGGGAAGCTGCTGCATCGCGCGATGGAAGCTGCCGGCATCGCATCGCGCGACGTCTACGTAACCAACGCCGTCAAACACTTCAAGTTCATCGAGCGCGGCAAGCGCCGCATCCACCAAAAGCCCAAGATCGTCGAGGTTCGCGCTTGTAAGCCGTGGCTCGAGAGCGAGATCGCACTCGTGAAGCCGCGTTTGATCGTCGCGCTGGGCGCGTCCGCAGCGCAGTCGTTGCTCGGCTCAACCTTCCGGCTGATGGCCAACCGGGGCCGGGTGCTTTCCGGGCCGCCCCGGATTCTGCCGACGATTCATCCCTCGGCCGTCCTCCGGGCACCCGACGGCGAGGACCGCCGGGCGAAGATGTCCGACCTCGTCCATGACCTTCGAACGGCAATTCGCGATGTAAGTTAGTCTGTGATCGCCAAGGGTCTTGACCCTGTGATTCTGGTGGGTATAATCTGCTCATCGGAGGAGGATCGCACACGTGCTTGACCCGGCTATCATGGTCCACACCCCCACGCAAGCCCACAACGACGCCATGGCCCTCCCGCTGGATGAGGTGATCCGGCAGCTCGTCGACCTGCTTGGCGCGACCACCGTCGCCGCGATCGGCAGTGTGAAAGAAACCCGGGCCGTCGCCCAGTGGTTGAGCGGCGAACGCGAGCCGCAACGCGCCCATGCCCTGCGTTTCGCTCTTCAACTGGCGCTGATGATGTCCACCCGCCCGACCCGCGACGTCGCCCGAGCCTGGTTCTACGGCTCCAACCCCCAGCTCGAGGATCGCTCGCCGCTGGCCATCCTTCGAGACGATCCGTTGGAGGAGGCGCAGGGTCCCTTGATCCGTGCCCTGCGAACGTTCTGCGCGCGCAGCGCCGCGGTGGCGCATTCCCACTCAAATGGCGGGGAAAATCCCACTTCGCCGGAGTCCGCGTTCGAAGTTATTCACAACTCCGGCACCGCTGTTCATAACGCTGCAGTGAGCTAAGGTAGTAAGCCCCAATCACGCTTGCTTTTGCTAACGGAAACGCCGAGTATTAAGAACAATGGTTAGCACCGAAACGGTCGTGATGATCTTTAACGGAGAGTACGACCTCACCTCAAAGAATCAGCTGCGCGAGGCGTTTAGTCTCGTCGCCGACGTCGAGCGCGCGGTCCTCGACTTCAACGATGTCACCTACCTCGATTCCACGGCGCTGGGCGAGCTGACGCTGCTGCACAAATCGCGCAGCGCCGCCGGCCTCGCCCCCGCTACGATCGTAACCAGCAACGGCAACATTCTGCGGCTGTTCGAGATCGTCGGCATGCGGCAGTTCTTCAATTTCGCCGGCGAAATGCGCGAGGTCGCGGCAGCTGGTGACTCGGTCACGTTCCAGCACGCGCGGTCCTTCGGAACAAACGGAGCGACCGCCGAGCATTGAGGCTACTGCGTATCGATCGGCTCGTTCGACAGCGGCTCGTGCAAGAAGTGCGCCATCGGATACTTCGATGGAATAAAAGCGAACGGACGCGGACTCTGCGTGAAGTCGAAGGCGTCGTCGAGACTCGCCGCGCGCGTATCCGTGTAGCCCTGCGAAGCCGGCCCGATCGGCCCCAAGCCGTAGACCTCTTCGATGAAGTGCAGGATGCTGCCGTACTCGTACTGCACGTGCGAGACGTAGTTCGTTTTCGCGTACGGCGAGATAATCAGACACGGCACGCGGACGCCTAACCCGCGATAATCGAGCTGCGGCGGCACCGCATTGTCGTACCAGCCGCCCCAGTCGTCCCACAGAATTACAATCGCCGTCGTCGGCCAAGACGGGCTTTCGCCGACGGCGTTGACGACCGACGCGACCCACGATGGGCCTTGGTCGCTGCGATAGTGCGGATGATCGGAGTCGTCCTTACTCGGCGTCACCCAGTCGACGGCGGCCAGCGCGCCGTCCCCAGCATCGCTCAAAACCCTCGACTGCGGCGCAATGATATTGCTCCAATCGCGCCCGTACCGCGTGTACCTGATCGCTTCGAAAGGCTCCCACATTCCGTCGTCGAGCTGTTTGCTCGCGTAGTACTTCCACGCCACGCCGCTGCGATCGAGCACGTTCGCGATCGTGTTGAACTGATCGAAACACGGATAGGGCCCGGCGTAGTAGTGTTCCTTGCCGGCGGCCGTCAGATACGAGCTGCGCGTACCGGGCGGCGAGTCGCAGTCGTCATAGATCCCGTTGGGGAAATCCACTTCTGAGCGGCTCGGCGACTGCTCGATCGCGTCGTTGCCGGCCACGAGCGTGAGGTGCCCGGTAAAGCTCCCGCCAAACTCGGTGGGAAACATCGCGTCGGCGAGCACGTACTGCTGCGCCATCGTCCTATAGGGTCCCAGCAGCGACGGGTCGACGTACGAGTAAGCCTCGTACGGCCCCCGGTTGCCAAACTTGGAGAAGCCGTCCATCTTCCCCTTATCGTAGTCGACGGTCGCCGCGCGATAGTTGTGCGCGAGATCCGGCCCGTCGAAGCTGATCTTCTGCAGCGCAATCGAGACGTCGCCGGGCGGGCAACTCGAACCCGAACCGGTGCTCCGCCGAAAGCGCCGTGCGAAGTGCTGCGTTTGGTGGCTTCCAACTGGGATCGCGCAGCCCGTCATCGGCGCGTTGGCGTTCGGGTAGCCGGCAAAGAAATTCTCGAAGCTGCGATTCTCTTGCACGATGATGACGACGTGCGAAATGTATTGGCTCGGGGATCCGTTCGCCGGGCGAAGCATCGGGAGGGCCGCGCTGCCGCCCGCAAAGCTGCCCCCGTTTGGCAGGCCAACGCCGCCGGGCGAGCATCCGGCGGCGAGAATCACGCAGCAAGCAGCACGGCTGCAAAGTGCTCTGCGGGCCACGCCGCGTCTTTGCTCTCGCTAGCGCAGGTTACCTGGTTAGCGCGGCGGCGTACCGACTAGCGCTTCCGAGCCTTCGTTCGGGAAGCCCGTGCCGATTTTTTGCGGGCCGGGGCGCGCTTGCGGGCCGGCGCGCGCTTTGCAGCGGCGAGCATCCGCTTTTTCGCGGCCGCCATCTCTTCCCCGATTTCCTCGAGTTCGTCGGCTTCGAGCAGGCCGCGCGCGAGCGAGAAGATCGTGCTTTCTTCTTCCTTGACGTGATGCGTTACGTTCTCGCAGAGCACTTGCACCTCGGCTTTGAACTGCTCGTCCGGCTGCCGCCCCGATTTGAGCAGTGCGATGAGGTCCTTGATGAGGCCGTGCTCGGTATAGGCTTCGAAAACGTCGACGGTATCTTCTGTTTTTTCGGCACGCTCGCGAAGCACCGGGTAGAAGAACTTTTCCTCGATCGCCGCGTGCACCGTGAGCGCCTCTTCAATCTCTTGCGCGAGGCCGGCGAGGCGATCGTCGTCCGGATCGTACTTTATCGCCCGATCCAGCAGACCCCCAACCGTTTTGTGATCCTGTTTTAGCAGCGTTAGTACGTCCATTGCAGATCCTCCTTCGGCCCGGTTGATGCCCGAGCGGACCGCACCTTAAACCAAGGGACGCTGGGGCCCTAGCGCCGAGCGGTTTGATCTTCCGCGCGACGGACTTCGGTAACGTCCTCTTCGGACGAACCGACGAGATGGCGATGCGCGACCTCGCCGCCCAAAAATCCGGCAATCGCCAGCAGAACGATGCCGAGCCCCGTCAGCGCGTGGCCGGCAACCGAGTTGTGATCGACGAATCGCACCGCGCAGTCCACGCCGAAGATAAAGATCACGCCGATGTTGAGCGTCATGTGCCAGGCCGCAATATTCTTCGCCCGAGCCGACATCGGCGCGCTCAAGTAATCGATGAAGCCGAACAGGCCGGCGAGCAGCGAGCCCAGCACGCCGAAGAGGATCAGCCACGTCGCCATCGGAGACCAAAACTCCGGGCCGGCCCAGATCGATATAAGGTCGCAGACCACGGCTGCAACGTAGCAGCCGATCGGGAACGTCACGAGCATCGGGTGGAGTGGGTGACCGGCGATTGTCGCTTTGCCTTGCATCTCGTCCTCCTGTCTTTAGAAAAGTGTACCCGCCAAGTGTGAGGGTAAAGAGCAAGCACGATGCTCTTGGCGGCCGTCGCGGCCGGTGCCGCGCTCTATGCAACCTACTGCTCGTCCTGTCACGGCAGCCGCGGGCAGGGCTCGCAGGTCGCCCCGCCCTTACTCGGCACGCCTGCGGCCGAAGTGCATCTGATGCTCGATACCGGGCGCATGCCCGCCGCGGCGCCGGGCGTTAACGAAATTACGCGTCCGGCAGCCTTCTCACCGGCGCAGATCTCGCAGATCGTGCAGTACGTTGCGAGTCTCGCTCCGCAAACTGCCGCGCAGCCGCTCCCGGTGCCGAAGCCCGGCAACGCCGTCGCCGGCCGTGCGCTCTTCATCGAAAACTGCGCGGCCTGCCACGGCGCGACCGCCGACGGCGCCTCGGTCGGCTACGGCAACGTTGCGCCGTCGCTCGCCGGCGCGAGCGCGATGCAAGTCGCCGAAGCGATCCGCACCGGCCCCGGCGTCATGCCGCGCTTCGGTGACGACGTGCTTACCGATCGCAATATCGGCGACATCGCAAGCTATATCGGCCTCGTGCACGCGCACGCGAACCTGCCGCGCGGCCCGGCGGCCGGCGGATTCACGCTCGCGCACGTCGGCCCGGTCGCCGAAGGTTTCGTCGCCTGGCTCTTCGGATTAGGGGCGCTGGTGCTCTTCATCCGCCGCATCGGCACGACCGACTAACTCCGCGCGCTCTCTGCGCCGAGCCTCCAAAAGCAGAGCAGCATCCCAACCAATCCCGCAAACCCGAGCAGCGGCGACCACAACGTCCCCGTTAGCAGCGCGAGCGTGCACAGCGCGATGAGGATCGGCCAGGGGCTGTTGGTCGTGAAGATTCCGAGGTCCTCACCGCTCACGCGCTGCGTGGTTTCGCTGGGATCGTCGCCCTCGAGTTGCGCGTCGCGCTCGGCGACGACGGCGTAACCCGCCGCAAAGGCGAGCGCCGCCGCCATAATCCCCAGCAATGCGGTCCCGGTCGCTTCTTCGTGCGCGACGAACCAATACGCCACCGCGATCGCCGCCCCGAACGCCGCCGCGATCGCGAAGAGTCCCACGAACGCTTTCACGCGTTATCACCCGCAGCCGCGTCGACGGGCCACGCCGGCCGCCGATTGCGGATCGCCGGCAGCTCCTCGAAGTTGAACTCCGGCGGGGGCGAGGAGGTCATCCACTCGAGGCTGTACCCGCCCCAGGGATTATCGCCCACCGGCTCGCGCCGCCGCGCCGATACCACGACGTCGAGCGCAAAGACGACGACGGCCGCCGCCATCAGCACCGTCCCGGCCGTGGCGATCGCATTGAGCAGCGCCAGATGCCCGAAGGCCGGATAGGTGTAGACGCGCCGTGCCATCCCCTCCATCCCCATGAAGCCCATCGGAATGAAGGTCGCATTGAAGCCGACGAAGAGCAGCGCGAAGACCCAGCGCCCGAACCCCTCGCTCAGCTTGATCCCGAACATCTTCGGAAACCAGAAATAGAGCGCGCCGAAGAGCGCAAACATGCTTCCGCCGCCGATCGTGTAGTGAAAGTGCTGCACGATGAAGTAGCTGTCGTGCGCGCCGTAGTCGATCGGCGGCGACGCGATCATCACGCCCGTAATCCCGCCGATCAGGAAGTTCAGCATGAAGCCGATCGCAAAGAGCATCGGCACGCTCAGCTCGATCGAACCCTTCCACATCGTGCCGATCCAATTGACACACTTCACCCCGGTCGGCACCGCGATCAGAAACGATACCGCCGAGAAGAACGGGTTGCTGACCGCACCGGTCGTGAACATGTGGTGGGCCCACACGCCGAGCGACAGCCCCGCGATCGCGAAGGCCGCAACGACCAGCCCCACGTACCCGAAGACCGGCTTGCGCGAAAAGGTCGCGATGATCTCGGTGACGATTCCGAAGTACGGCAGAATCATCACGTAGACTTCGGGATGTCCGAAGAACCAGAAAAGGTGCTGGTAGAGCACCGGATTCCCGCCGTACGCGGGATCGAAGAAGTGGCCGCCCAGGTGCCGCTCGATGAGCGCCATCGCGAAGACCGCCGCAAGTGAAGGAAACGCCATCAGAATCAGCAGCGCCGTCGCGACAATTTCCCACGAGAAGATCGGAATCCGCCACATCGTCATCCCCGGCGCGCGCAGCAGGAAGATCGTCGCCAGCAAATTGATCGCGGTGAGAATCGTCGAGATGCTCGCCATCAGCAGGCCGACGAACCACAAGTCTTGCCCCGCGCCGGTTCCGACGACGATATCGCTGAGCGGCTCGTAGGCCGTCCAGCCCGTCGCCGCCGCGCCGCCGTAGGTCGCGAGCCCGCAGAACACCGTGATGCCGCCCAGCACGAAAAGCCAGAGCCCCACGGCGTTGAGCCGCGGAAAGGCGACGTCGGGCGCACCGATCTGCAGCGGCACGAGATAGTTTGCCAGCCCAATCCCAAACGGTGCGATGACGAAAAAGATCATCGCGGTTCCGTGCAGCGTGAAGATCTGGTTGTAGGCGTGCGCGCCGATCAACGTGTTCTCCGGCACCGCGAGCTGCGCGCGAATCAGCAGTGCCAGCAGGCCGGCGATTACGAAGAAGCTCATCGTCGCTACGACGTACATGATGCCGATCCGCTTGTGGTCGGTCGTCGTCAGCCAATCGATCACGGCGCCGCCGCTCCCCTCGTCGCGAGATAGCGCACGTACGCCGTGCGCGGCACGACCTGTACCGTAAAGGTCATCTGCGCGTGCGAAAGCCCGCAGAACTGCGCGCAGCGCCCCGGAAAGATTCCCAGCCGGTTCGGGGTCAGATCGAAGGCGTTGGTCATCCCCGGAATCGCGTCGCGCTTGAAGAGAAAGGCCGGTACCCAGAACGAGTGCGTGACGTCGTCGGAGCGCAGCTGGATTTCGGTCGTCTCGCCGACCGGAAGGTAGAGCCTCGGCGGCGCGGCCGGCGTCCCCGTCGTCGTGACGGTGCCGTAGTCGAAGCGCCACGACCAGCGATAGGCCGTTACCGCAATCCGGTTGGAGGGATCGGCAACCCGGTCGACGGGGAGTTCGTAGGCGAGCGTGACCCCGAACAGCGCGAAGACGAGCAGCATCGGCACGATCACGTAGAACAGCTCGAGCGGCCGGTTCTCTTCGAACTGCGCGGCGGCTCGCGCCCCGCGCCGGAACGCGATCAAGCACCAGAGGATGCAGGCGTAGACGAAGATCCCTACGGCGATGCCCGCACCAATAAAGATATACCAATCCGCCCGCATCGCAAGGCCGCCGGTCGAGGCCGGATTCGCCAGCCATTCCACACAGCGGTGTGTACCCAAATACGCGTTGTGTAGAAGGCCTGCGCGGCGGGTAGGACCAGGCATGGCCACTTCGGCGAATGGCAGCGCGCGCCAGCTTGCGCCATTGCCGATTCGCGCCCATCCGCTCGTCTTCGGCGTCGTCCTCTTTCTCTCGTCGGAACTGATGTTCTTCGCGGCGCTCTTTGCCACGTACTACGACCTGCGCGCAAACGGCGCGCCGTGGCCGCCGGCCTACGTGCACCTCAACGTCTATGAGGGCGGCTTTGGGACCTTTTTGCTCTTCGCGGCCTCGGTTGTGATGCTCTTGGCCACGCGCGCGATGGATCGCGGCAGGCTGCGCGCCGCGCGCTGGTGGACCGCCGCCGCGATCGTCGCCGCGCTCGGCTTCATCGCGCTCTCACTGCACGGCTACGCCGTCAACGGCTTCACGGTCGGCACGAGCGCGTACGGCTCGATCTACTACGCGATGACCGGCTTTCATCTGCTGCACGTCCTCGCCGGCGCCGGGATCCTCACAGCACTGCTCGTCGGCATGCGCAGCCGCGCGCTGCTCGCCGACCGCCGCGCCGGCGCCGAGGCGATGACCTACTATTGGCATTTCGTCTTCATCGTCTGGGTCGGCATTTTCGTGACGATCTATCTCGTGCGGTGAAGCGCGAGCTTTGGATCGCCGCCGCGCTGCTCGCCGCGGTCGCCGGCAGCGGCGGCTTCATCGCTGCCTACGCGACCGGCGGGGATCGCCTTGCCGAGGGTATCTCGCTGGCGGTGGCCGCCGCGGGGCTCTGCGCCGCCGGCCTCGGCTGGGCGTTTTGGATCCTTCCGGTGCAGCAAGTGATCGACGAAATCGAGACTTATCCGTCGGACGCCGCCGACCGCAGGGCCGAAGGCAGCGCCGCTGCTGCCGGTACGCGCGAGATCACGCGCCCGCGCGCGCTGCTCGCGCTGTTGTGCACCGCAATCGGCGCCTTCGCAGTGGCGCTCGTCGTTCCGATTCGATCGCTGGGTCCGAGGCCCGACGGCGAGCTCTTCAAAACGCGCTGGCGCCGCGGCTCGCGCGTCGTGCGCGAAGACGGCAGTCCGGTTCACGTCGCCGATCTCGACGTGGATTCCGCGGTGACGATCTTCCCCGAAGGCGCGCTCGGCGACGCGCAGTCGCAAGCGATGCTGATTCGTCTCCCCGCTGCGCTGGGCGGCAGCGTACAGGGTTATATTGCCTACTCAAAGGTCTGCACGCACGCCGGCTGTCCGGTTGCGCTCTATCGCGCCCAAGCAAAGCAGCTCTTGTGCCCCTGCCATCAATCGGTCTTCAACGTCGTCGCGGACGGCGCGGTCGTCTCCGGACCCGCCGATCACGCGCTGCCGCGGCTGCCGCTCGAAGTCGCGGCCGACGGCATCCTGCAGGCGACCGGCGATTTTCCCGAGCCGGTCGGGCCCGGCTTCTGGGAGCGCGGCGCAACGCGATGACGCTGGTCGAGCGCCTCCTGCTCTGGTTCGACGATCGTCTCGGCACGGCGCACTTCGTGCGTCACGCACTGCGCAAGGCCTTTCCCGATCACTGGTCCTTCATGCTCGGCGAGATCAACCTCTACGCCTTCATCGTACTGGTCGCGACCGGCACGTTTCTCGCGCTCTTCTTCGCGCCCGATCGCGCCTATGAGTCGACCATCGCGCTCAGTTTCAAGGTCAACGGCGGCCTGTTGATCCGCCAGGTGCACCACTGGACGGCGCTGATCTTCGTCGCCGGTATCGCCGTGCACATGGGGCGCGTCTTCTTCACCGGGGCCTTTCGCAAGCCGCGCGAGATCAACTGGGTGCTGGGTGTGCTGCTCTTTTGGATCGCGATGCTCGCAGGTTTCACGGGCTACTCGCTGCCCGACGATCTCTTGAGCGGCACGGGCATGCGCATCTTCGTCTCGGTCGCGCTCGCGATCCCGGTGATCGGCACCTGGCTCACGTTCTTTTTGCTCGGCGGCAACTATCCGTCAGAGCAGCTCCTGCCGCGCCTCTTCGTCGCGCACATCTATCTGCTGCCGGCCGCGATCGCCGCGTTGATCGGCTTACACCTCGCGATCGTTTGGCGGCAGAAGCACGCGCAGTTCCCCGGCCCGGGCAGGACGGAACGCAACGTCGTCGGCTCGCCGCTCTTTCCGAACTACGCGGCGAAGTCGCTCGCCCTGATGCTCGCCGTTACTTCCGTCGTCTTCGCGCTGGGCGCGCTCGTGCAGATCAATCCGATCTGGCTCTACGGACCGTACGAAGCCTGGAACGTCGTCAGTCCCGCGCAGCCCGATTGGTACATCGGCTGGCTCGAAGGCGCACTGCGCATGGGGCCGCCCTTTGCAATCCACCCCTTTGGCCACACGATCCCCTCGCCGTTCTGGCCGGCGGTCGCGCTCCCGGCGCTGCTCTTCATCCTGCTGCTCGTCTGGCCGTGGATCGACGCCGCCCTGCGCCGCGACCGCGGCGCGCATCAGCTGCTCGATAACCCGCGCGAGGTGCCGTGGCGGACGGGCCTGGGCGTCGCGGTCTTCCTTTTTGCGCTCGGCCTGACGCTCGCGGGCAGCGACGACGTGCAGGCCCGCTACGTGCACCTGCCCGTTACCTCGATCACGTTCTTCTATCGCATCTTCTGCGTCGTAGCGCCGATCGCCGGCTTCGCGCTCGCCTTTGCGCTCGCACGCGAGCTGCGCGCCAAAGGCGGCGTGCAGCAGGCGCCGCGCATTCGTCTGCGCCGCAACGCGCGCGGCGGATTCGACGAGGAGCCGCTGCCGTGAACGCTCGCACGTGGTATCTTCTCGCCGCGGCGCTCGCCGCCGCTGCTGCGGTCGCGCCGCCGCTCGACCGCCTCGCCGATGGTTCGTTTGCCTGGCATATGGTTCAGCATCTGCTGCTGCTCTTTGTGGTACCGCTGCTCTTGTTGTGCACGCACCCCTTCGAACTCTTCGTCGCGGTCGCCGGCAAGCGGACAACGACCGCCTTCGTGCGCGCGACGCGTGCGCTGCACGTCGTCGCCCAACCGCCGGCGGCGCTCGCGGCCTTCACCGGCACGCTTTGGCTGACGCACTTCACGCCGCTCTACGAACTCTCGCTGGCAAATCCCCTGGTCCACGCCGGCGAGCATCTGCTCTACCTCGCCGCGGGAACGCTCTTTTGGCTGCCGGTCCTCGCGCCGCCGCCGCTGCGTCCCCTCGCCTACCCTGCCCGGCTCCTCTATCTCGCGATTGCGCTGCCGCAAGGCGCACTCGTCGCCATGGCGATCGGCAGCGCTCGTGTTCCGCTCTATCCGCACTACGCGATGCTTGCGGGGCGGCAGAGCGCACTCTCCGATCAGGCCGCAGCCGCAGCCTTAATGTGGATCGTCGGGGGTCTGGCCGTCTTGATCGCGTTGCTCACGACGCTGGGAACCTGGGCCAAGCGCGAGGCCGCTTAACGCACCGCGCCGAATTTTTGCCATCGTAGTGCTGCTCCTGGGCATCGAAACGTCCTGCGACGATACCGCGACCGCCGTCGTGCGCGACGGGCGCGACGTTTTGTCGAGCGTGTCGACAAATCAGGACGAGTTCCATCTGAAGTACGGCGGAATCGTGCCGGAGATCGCGAGCCGGCGGCACGTCGCGCTGCTCTCAGCCGCGGTCGAAGACTCGCTCGACCGCGCCGGCACGACGTTCGAAGCGATCGATGGGATCGCGGTGACCGCGGGGCCGGGCCTAATCGGCAGCCTGGTCGTCGGAGTTGCCTCGGCCAAAGCGCTCGCGTACGCTCTCGATAAACCGCTCTATGCGGTGAACCATCTGCACGGACATCTCTTCGCGCCGTTTCTCGATCGTGCAGAAGCGCCGCCGTATCCGTTTCTCGCGTTGCTGGTATCCGGCGGGCACTCGCAGCTGGTCGCCGTCGACTCGCCGGCGCAGCTGCGCATCCTTGGCCGGACGCACGACGACGCCGCCGGCGAAGCGTACGACAAGACCGCACGCCTCCTCGGCCTGCCCTATCCCGGCGGCCTCGAACTCGATCGTCTGGCGCAAACCGGCAACCCGAAGGCGCACGTGTTTCCACGTTACCGTCCGACGGACGGTTCGCTCGATCTCTCCTTTTCGGGCTTGAAAACCTCGGTCCGCTACTATCTCGAATCGGAGGCCGGCCGCGACGCAGATCGCGCCGGCGTGGCCGCCTCGTTTCAAGCTGCGGTGATCGATCAGCTGATGACGCGCCTGCAGTCCGCGTTCGAACGCGAGCGTTATAACGCGGTCATCGTCTCCGGCGGCGTTGCCGCCAATTCGGCGTTACAAGCGGCGGTGCACGCCTGGAGCGCGCGCAACGGCGTACCCACATTTATTCCGCCGCCGAAATACTGCACCGACAATGCCGCGATGGTCGCCGCGGCCGCGTTCTACCAGCGAGATTGGACGCGCGTCGACCCGCTCGCGCTGAGTGCCGATCCGAATCTTTCATTCTCGATTCATTCACGCGCACTATAATCGTCGGGAACTTCTCTACCTAGAACTGAGGTCTCCCTTGAATGCAATCAGAGTCGCAATTATTACCTTTATCGTAAGCCTCTCGTTCGGCACGGCGGCGCCGGCCCAAAGCGCATCCGATCTGCGCATGGTGATCGTGATGAGCCGCCACGGCGTTCGCTCTCCGTCGCATCCCGCCGAGCTCAACGCCTACGCGCGGCGGCCGTGGCCCGCGTGGAGTGGGAAACCTGGAAATTTGACGCCGCACGGCGCCGCGCTGATGAAGCAGCTCGGCACGTACTATCGCAACGAGTACGACGGGCTGCTCGAGGGCGCGGGACGCCGCTGCCCGTCCGCGGGCTCGGTCTTCGTCTGGGCCGACGTCGACGAACGCACCGTCGCCTCGCGCGACGCTCTGCTGCAAGGCTTTGCGCCCGGCTGCGGCATCGCGGAGCGGCACGCCGCGAGCGACAACGACCCGCTGTTCGATCCGCTTCCCGGCACCGGCGACGTCGACGAAGCGGAATCGACGGCCTCGGTGCTCGGCGCGATCGGCGGCGGCTTCGCCGGCATCCCAGCCGCCTACGGCGCCGCGTTCTCGACGATGGAACAGGTCCTCGACTGCGCGGCGCCTTCGTCGTGCAAGCAGATCTCGCGCATTCCGACGACGCTCTCCAACGACGGCGACGGCGGTCTGGCCAGCCTCAACGGCGGCCTCGACATGGCCGGCGACGTCGCCGAAAACCTGCTCCTCGAATATACGAACGGCAACGCTGCGGTTGGCTGGGGCGGCGTCGATCGCGCCAAGCTCCTGCAGCTGCTGACGCTGCACGTGCTCGGCAAAGAGCTCGAGCACGGTAACCGTTACACGGCGCGCGCGCACTCCTCGAACATCATGTCGCACATTCTGCAGACGCTCCAAGAAGGCGCGACCGGACAGGCCAATAGCGCAACGCGAGTTCCGCCGCAGGCGCGCTTCGTCTTCCTCTCGGGGCACGACACGCAGCTCGCCGAGTTCTCCGGGTTACTCGATCTATCGTGGCTGGTCGAAGGCGACCAGGTCAACGACACGCCGCCCGGCAGCGCGCTGCTCTTCGAGCTGTACGCGCCGCACGGGGGAGCCGCGCCGTACGTGCGAACCTACTTCTCCGCGCAGTCGCTCGACGCCATGCGCAGCGGTCACGGCGAGAAGCCGATCCGCGTTCCGGTCTACGTGCCGGGATGCCCCGGCTACAGCTGTCCGTTTCCGACGTTTAGCAAAATCGTGCAGGGAGCGATCGATCCAGCGTTTGTGACGAATTGGTAAAAAGCATCTTCATCGGTCCGTACGGCGTACGCGCAGGATGGCGATTCCTCGCCTACGTCGTGCTGCTCGTCGGACTGGTGATCGGCATCGAATTTCTGCTGTTGCCGCGCGTGCTCGCCGCGATACGCTACAACGAGCCGGGCCTCACGGCTACGGGCCTGATCTACCAAGAAATCGCCGAAGGCATCTGCGTCTTCATCGCAACCGGCATCCTCGCGCTGTGCGAGCGCCGCCGGATCGACGCCTACGGGCTGCCGCTGCGCCTGGCCTTCGGGCGCCTCTTCTGGGAAGGCGCCGCGATCGGCGTCATCGGTGCCGGCGGCGTCGCGCTCGCCATGATCGCCGCCGGCGGCATGGTCGTGCACGGCCTCGCGCTGCACGGCGGCGTGCTCCTCGTCACCGCGCTGCTCTGGCTGATCGGCATGGTGCTCGTCGGCATCAACGAGGAGTATATGTTTCGCGGCTATCCGCTGCAGGCGCTGACGCGCGGCATGGGTTTCTGGCCCGCGGCGATCGTGCTCTCGATCCTGTTCGGCGCCGCGCATCTTACCAAACCCGGCGAAAACGCGATCGACATCACGAACATCATTCTGCTCGGACTCACGCTCTGTCTCTCTCTGCAGCGCACCGGTTCGCTCTGGCTCGCCGTCGGCTTCCACTTCAGTTTCGACTTCATGCAGTTTTTCGTTATCGGTACGCGCAACGGCGGTGCGGTGCCGGTCGGCCATCTTCTCGCCGTGGCCTTTCCCGGGCCGGCGTGGGTGAACGGCGGTGCACTCGGAACCGAAGCCAGTTATTTCATGCTGCCGACAATCGCGCTCTTCTCGCTCTATCTGCTGCTGCGCTATCCGCGCGCGCAGGCGCTGCGAACGTAACGCGCCCCGGCTTCTAGTCGTCCATCTGCGCGTAGCGCACTCGGACCGGTCTTCCGTCCCGGCCGATCACGTCGTCGAGCGACGGAACGACCTGCAAGAACTTTCCGAGATCGAGCATCTCGAGGATCCGCAGCAGGCTCGGATTGTTGAGCACGAGCGTCGCCCGCTCGAGCCCCGCCGCCTCACGCGCGTTGCGCAGCCAGACGAGCTCCTCGATCATCGTCGAGTCAAAATAGCCGACGTCGCTGAAATCCAAAACGACGCTCGCCTCGTCGACGAGCGCCGCAAACTCCTGGCGAAGCCGTTGCTTTGAAGCGAGATCGTACTCACCCCGGAAGACCACAAGAACCATCTCGCAGTTTTGAACGCCGCCCTCATTGGTCACCGTTTCCCGAACCCCCAAGTAGCGCATCCTTAGTATGACCAGGCTGAGTGTTAGCCTACACCGTCGAACAAGCTTGGTTCTGTACGGTTTATGACATTGCGCGAGCGCTTGCCCGCCTCCGGGGCATAAAGCTCGTTTTTTCTTCATAATTGGGAGGAAGCGCCTTTATGCAAAACCAGCGTCCGGCAACCGGAAACTTGTTTCTCGATAACCTGTGCGCGCCGGCCTTCGAACGCTTGCGCCCAGCGCTGACGCCGATCTCGCTGGAATCCTACCAGCCGGTCGACGATGACGGAATGCCGGTAGAACGGGTGCTCTTTCCGCTTCGCAGCATGATCTCGGTCGTGCTCGACATGGCCAACGGCAGCACCGCCGAGGTGGGGGTCGTTGGCCGGGAGGGAATGACCGGACTGGCCGTCGTTCTCGGCCAGACCACCGCCAGCCAGCGCAGTCTCGTGCAAATTGCCGACGGTGCGGAATGCCTGCCGATCGAGGACTTTCGCGCCGCCCTCGAGCAAGAGCCCGAGCTGCGCGCCTTCTCCCTGCGCTACGCGCAGGCCGTTCTCGGCGCCTCCGCACGCCTCTCCGCCTGTAACGCGCTTCACCCGACGAATGAGCGCTGCGCGCGCTGGCTGCTGATGGCGCACGACCGCGTCGGCCGCGAGCGCCTTGCACTCACGCAAGAGTTCCTCGGAGATATGCTCGGCGTACGGCGCGCCAGTATCGCTCTCGCCGCCGCGGCGCTGCAAAGCGCCGGATTCATCACCTACACGCGCGGCCTTATCACAATCCTCGATCGCCCCGGATTGGAGTCGGCCTCCTGCGAGTGCTACGAGAGCATGGAGCGCGAGTGGGAAGCGACGATGGGTTATTCCCTGCGCCGTTGCGTACTCGTCGACTGACTACGCATCGAAGGCCACGATCTGGTTGGCCTCCCGATGGTTGGTCCAGAATCGCGACCCGTCGTAGGCAAGCGCACGTGCGGCAAACGGAATGCGGGCGAGCTCTTCGTACTCTCCGTGGCCGTTCTGCGTGACTTTGCCGATGAAATAATCCTGGCCGTCTTCGTCGTCGGTCGTCAGCACGTAAAACGTGCCGTCGACGTAACACTGCCCACAAATCCCGCGCGGGACGCCGATCTCGCGCATGATCTTGCCCGTATCGTCCAAACCGAGGATGCGTTTGTTGTACCACTGGCTCACGTAGAGCCACGATCCGTCGTAGCTGAGTTGGGAGCCGGTGTCGTCGGGGCACGGCAGCGCGTCGCGGCTCTTGAACCCGTGGCCTGGAACGAAGCGGCGGATGATCCGGTCGTCCTCGTCGCCTTCGCCGCAGATCACGCGCAGCTCGTCGCCGACGACCGTCATACCCCACGGCTTACCGGGCGCGGTATCTTCTTCGATCAGCGTCCACTGGCGCGGGTCGAGCGCGTAGAGACGGCAGGTTTCGATGGAGCCCATCCACAGCTTCTCGCCATCAAACGCAATCGATTGCGGACGCGGCGCCGGGGAGGGCAAACGGAGCGATTCGTTTACATCGTGCACGCGGGGTAGCTTGTCTCTCTAGCCGCCGGCGACCTCTCCTACGTAGAGGTCGCGCCGCGTCGGGGGCAACTCGACGAAACCGCCTGCGCGCGGACGCGCCAATAACGATTGATAAATTCCGATTCGACCGACGCGAAAACCCTGCGCGCTGCCGGCCAGGTAGAGCCGCCAGAGACGGTAGGTTACTTCGCCCGCGGCCGCGACGGCGTCCGCCCGGTTGCGCTCGAGATTCGCGACCCACTCGCGCGTCGTGCGCATGTAATGCTCGCGCAGGCTCTCGACGTCACGCACTTCGAAGCCCGCACGTTCGGAGACGTTCAACGCCTCGGAGATCGGGACCAGTTCGCCGTCGGGAAAAATGAGGCGATCCATGAAGCCTGTCGTCTTTCCGTTGCTGCGTGGATCTTGGTTCGAGATGCCGGTATTGAGAAAGAGTCCGCCCGGTCGCAGCGCGCGATAGATCGCGCGAAAATACTCGGGCAGCTTCGCGCGCCCGACGTGTTCGAACATCCCGATGCTGACGATCTTGTCGAAGCGCTCGCCGCGTAGATCGCGGTAGTCGCGCAGCTCGACGCGCGCGCGATCGAAAATGCCCCCATTGCCGATGCGCCGCCGTGCCTCTTCGAACTGACGCGTGCTCAGCGTGATACCGAGCACTCGAGCACCGAAGCGCTGCGCGGCGCGCAAGACGAGGCCGCCCCACCCGCAGCCGACGTCGAGCAGCCGTTCGCCCGGGCGCAAACGCAGCTTACGCAGCACATAGTCCATCTTCGCGGACTGCGCCGCGTCGAGCGTCTCGCAGCCGTCATCGAAATAAGCGCTCGAGTAGTTCATCCCGCAACCGAGAAAGCTCCGGTAGAACTCGACCGGCTGATCGTAGTGGAAGCCGATCGCGGCACGATCCCGCGCCCGAGAGTGACGCCCGCCGCGCAGCTTCGCCTCGGTCAGCTCGGGCGGCGGCATCGCCGGCAGCCGCGCAAGCGCCGCCATCAGCCGCACGATCCGCAGCGGGCTGCGCGCTTGGCCGACGCGATAGAAGGCGTCGACCGCACACTCGAGATCGCCGTGCACATCGAGCAGTCCGGCGGCGAAGGCGCGCCCCGTCGAAAGGTCGGCCGGCGGCGTAAAGGCCAGCCGCAGCGCACCCGGCGCGTTGACCCGCAGGACGAAGCGTTCGTGCTTGGCAGCCCACACGCGCGTTCCGTCCCAAAGCTCGACGCCGAAATCGTTCGCGAAGGCGCGGCCGAAGAGCAAACGCAGCACCTCGAGGGCCGCATTCGCCCACGGGTCGCGCGAAGCGACTTCGGGGGTGCCTACATCTCGTGTCGGAGCGATCATCCTAACAAGCCTATCTTACCCGGCAAACGGGCAATTGATTCGCTTGGCAAACCATCGCTAGCAATGACGAATGCTCGGCCGCAAACAGATCGCCTCAACCAAATTGCCGCTTCGGTCGCCGTGCCGCTGCTGTTGGCGGTGCTCAGCGGCATCCAGCTCGCCGTCCATCGGCCGGTGACCGAATACTTGCTGCTGCCGCCCCTCGCGGTCGTCATCTATCTGATTTTCCGCACGCCCGCCGGCGAGTCCACGGGGCTGCGCTCGGTCATCCTGCTGCCCTGCCTCGCGGCGATCGCCGGCGAGATCTGCTGGCACTACCTCGGCATGAGTCCCCACGGCGTCGCAATCGCCACCCTCGTGGTGCTCGGCCTGCAGTTTGCGTTGCGCGCGCAGATGCCGCCGGCGCTTGCAATCGCGGTGCTCGCCATGCTCTTGCACGCCTGGGGCCCGACCTACGTGCTCGGTGTCTTCGAGGGGACGCTCATCATCTTTATCGCGTTTCGACTGTGGCGCCGCCTCGCGCGTGCTCTATCGCAAAGGGGAGCGGGGCCCGCCTTTTAAACGGGCCCCGTGTTTTTCTTGCGAGTAAGCTACTGCAATGGATTGTGCCCTCTTCAGGAGACTTACGTCCAGCTTATTCCACGCTTTTGCACATGTAAAACACCGCATCGCGCAGCAGTGACACCGCGCGAGATACGTTCGCCTCAGAAATAATCAGCGGCGGCGCAAAGCGCAGCGTGTTGCCCCCGGCGGTTCCGACGAGCAGCCCGTTTGCTCGGGCGGCGCTCGCTAAAGCGCTCGCTTCGTGCGGTGCGACAACGGGCAGAGCGATGAGCAAACCCATGCCGCGCGCCGCGCCAAAGACATCGGGCCGCACGTGCGCCAGCGCCCACAGCGCCTCGAAGAGCTGCGCGGAACGCTCGCGCACATTCGCGTCGAGATCGAGTTCGTCTCGAACCCGCAGGTGCGCCATCGCTGCCGCGCACGGGATAGGGGAACCGCCGAAGGTCGAGCCGTGGTCGCCCGGCGCAAAGCCGATCGCCGCGCGTTGGTTCGCAATCGTCGCGCCGATCGGCAGACCGTTCGCCAGCGCCTTCGCCAGCGTTACGATATCCGGCCGTATACCGAACTGCTCGAAGGCGAAGAAGCTCCCCGTCCGTCCGGCCCCGCACTGGACCTCGTCGTAGACGAGCAGCGCGCCGCGCTCGCTGCAGAGTTGCCGCGCGCGTGAAAGAAACTCTACGCTCGCGGGATGCACGCCGCTCTCACCCTGCACCGGCTCGACGATCAGCGCGGCAACGTGCTCGTCGATCGTCTCCTCCAGCGCCGCGGCGTCGTTGAACGGCGTAAACGCAAAGCCCGCCGGCAGCGGCTCGAACCCTTCGTGATACGCGGCGTTCGCCGTCGCCGCGAGCGCGCCGAGCGTGCGCCCGTGGAACGAACCGCTGCAGGCGAGTATCGTCCGCCGTTCGCGCTCGCCGCGACGGTACGCCCACTTGCGCGCCAGTTTGATCGCGGCTTCGTTGGCCTCCGTTCCCGAATTGCAGAGGAAGACCGCATCCATTGCGGAGCGCGAGAGCAGTTCGCGCACGAGCGAGGCCGCAGGCTCGTGGTGGTAGAGGTTGCTTGCATGCACGAGCCGGCGCGCCTGCGACGCGACCGCGTCGGCGATCGCCGGGTGAGCGTGCCCGAGCGCGCAGACCGCGAGGCCGCCGATGCAATCCAGATACCGCTTTCCGTTCTCGTCGACGACCTCGCAGCCGTCACCCGCGACGATCGTGATCGGCGCGCGCCGGTAGGTATCGAGAAATCCGCCGGCGAGCATCAGGTGCGATAGCTCGCGTTGATGCGCACGTAGTCGCGCGAGAGATCGCAGCCCCAGCCGGTCGCCTCGGCTTCACCGATCCCAAGGCACAGCTCTACGCCGATCGACGAGCCCTCCAGCTCGCGATGCGCCTCGGCCTCCGAAAGCAGTTCGATCGCGCCCGGCGCGACCCAGGCTTTACCGTTGAGATAAAGCGACCAGCGCGCCGGATCGAGCTGCGCGCGCGCCGCACCCGCGGCCGCGACGATCCGTCCCCAGTTGGGATCTTCACCGTAGATCGCCGTCTTAACGAGGTTGCTGTTGATGATCGCGCGCGCGATCCGCCGCGCCTGCGCGACGTCGCGCGCCTCGCTCACCCGCACCTCGAGCGATTTGGTCGCGCCCTCGCCGTCGGCGACCATCGCCTGGGCGAGATCGAGACAGACGGCGTGCAGCGCCCGAGCGCAGGCCGGCGGTGCTTCGGCGCCGTCGAGCAGCGCCGGGGCGAACGCGTAAACCGCGTCGTTGGTCGACATGTCGCCGTCGACCGAAATCATGTTGAAGCTCGCGTCGCTGCCGCTCTCCAGCACGCGCGCGAGGCCGCCGCGCGAGAGGGGAAAATCCGTGGCGATGAAGGCGAGCATCGTCGCCATGTCGGGAGCGATCATCCCCGAGCCTTTGGCGATCCCGCCGACGACGTATTTGCGATCCTCGTGATAGAACGCGTACGCCGAGAGTTTCGGCACGCGATCGGTCGTCATGATCGCTTCGGCCGCGTCGTAGGCCGCCTTCCCGCCGAAATCGAGCTGCGTTGCCGCGCGCTCCAAGCCGCGCTGCACGCGATCGATCGCCAGCGGCACACCGATCACGCCCGTCGACGCAACGACGACCTGCGAGGGCAGCAAATCGAGCAGCGCCGCCGCTTGGCGCGCGGTGGCGCGCGCGTCGCGCTCGCCGCGTTCGCCGGTGCACGCATTCGCGCAGCCCGAATTGCAGACGATCGCGCGCATCGCCGGCGACAGCCCGAGGTGCTCCGCGCTCACCAGCAGGGGTGCGGCCTTGATGTCGTTGGTCGTCACCACCGACGCGCAGCTCTGCGGTGTATCGAAGAGCACCAGCGCCAGGTCGCGCTTGCGCGGCTTGATGCCGGCGTGCACGCCCGCCAGGCGCACGCCCGGGACGCAGCCCAGACCGCCTCGCAGAGCGATCAGCTCAAGCGACGACGATGCGATTGCCAAACCCGCTCTCCTCCGGGAGTCCCAGCATGATGTTGAGATTCTGAACGGCCTGTCCGGCCGCGCCCTTGCCGAGGTTGTCGATCGCGCAGATCGCGCGCACGACGCAGCCGTGCACGTCGACGCGCAGCTCGGCATCGTTGGTACCCACGACCGCTGCGACGCTCGGCGTGCGGCCGGCGGCGAGCACGCGCACGAACGGGCTTCCCGCGTAAGCGAACTCGTACGCCGCGTGCACCGCGCCGGCGTCGAGCGCCTCGTCGAAGATCGCGTACGCGTCTACGAGCATGCCCCGCGCAATTGGCACGACGTGCGGCGTAAACGTGACGTCCGCCGGAATCCCCCCGGCGCGCAATGCGTGCTCGATCTCCGCCTGATGGCGGTGTCCCTCCAAGCCGTAGGCGCGAATCTCGCCGCTCACTTCGGCAAAGAGCGATTCCACGCGCGGACGGCGTCCGGCGCCGGTGATTCCGCTCTTCGCATCGATCACGACCTGACGTGGCGTCCCGACCATCCCCAGCGGCAGTAGCGAAAGCAGGGTCGCCGTCGGATAGCAGCCGGGATTGGCAACTAGACGCGCCTGCGCGATCGCCGGCCGTTCCCACTCGCACAAGCCGTACGCCGCCGAGGCGTCGGCCCGATACTCCGCGGAGAGGTCGATCGCGCGCAGCCCGGCCTGGAGAAGCTGCGGCACGATCGCCCGCGATTCGTCGTCGGTACCGCCGACGATCGCCACGTCGTCCGCGCAGGCGCTTTGCAGCACGCTGCCCGCCTCCGCGCAGCAGTACGGCGCATCGCGCAGCAGCGGAAAGTGGTCGCCGAGCCGCTCGCCCGCGTGGCTGCGGCTTTCGACCACGCCGACCTCGAGGAAAGGATGCGCGTGCAGCCATCGAAGGGCCTCGGCCGCCGCATACCCGGCGGCGCCGGTCACGTGCACGCGCGTCACAACTGCCCTTGCAGGTTGCGCAGCTCGGAATCCAGCGAGGCGAGCTGACGGCGCACGTCGTCGGGTAAGGTCGAGCCGCACGTCCGTTTCCCCTCGACGGAGGCTCGAGCGTCGAGCGGCGCCGGCAGCGACGAAATTCCACTCTCGCGCGCGAGCCACGCAAAATCTTGCGCGCCAAGCGCGCGCTGGTCCGACTCTGCACGCGCCACCGCCGCACCCACGAGCGCGTGCGCCGTGCGGGCCGTCACGCCGTGCGCGATCAGCACGTCGGCGACGTCGGTCGCCACCGTGTACCCCTCGAGTGCGCCCGCCGCCATCTTCTCCCGCACGAACGCCACCGCGTCGAACGCCCGCGCGAATGCGTCGAGCGTGCGAAGCGAATCCTCGACGATCGCGACGATTTGGCTCTTGGTGACCTGCAGGTCGCGCTGGTAGGAGGGTGCGAGCCCGCAGAGCGTTGCCAGCGCGCCGGCGTACCTCCCGACGCCCGCCGCCGCCCGAGCGCGCACGAGCTCGAACGGATCGGGATTGCGCTTTTGCGGCATCAAGCTCGATCCGGTCGACGCCGCGTCGCCTAACTGCACGTAACCGTAGGCGGGCGCCGTCCACGCGATCAGTTCCTCGCAGATGCGCGACGCATCGATCGTCGCCCGCACGAACGCGTGCGCCAGATCGAGCGCCGCATCGCGGTTGCCGACCGCGTCGAGCGCGTTGCGCGACGGTGCAGCGAAGGCGAGCGCATCGGCTGCGCGCTGCCGGTCGAGCGGCAGGCTCGAGCCGGCCAGCGCCGCACTGCCGAGCGGACACGCGGCCGCCGCAGCGCGCCCCGCCGCCAAAAAGCGCGAAGTTGCGCGCACGAACGGTTCGGCCCAAGCCACCAGCACGAAAGCGAGCATCGCCGGCTGCGCCGGCTGGCGATGCGTGCAGGCCGCCAGCAGCGTTCCCGCTTCGAACTCGCCGCGTGCGCGTTCGCCGATCGCGCCGGCGATCGCGTGCGTGCATCTTGCGGCGCTCCCCGCGCGGTCGCGCACGTAGAGAAGCAGCGTCGTCGCCACCTGATCGTTGCGGCTGCGTCCCGCGTGTAGCCACTCGCCGGTCTCGCCCGCGAGCGCGCGAACGCGCGCGTCGATCGCCCCGTGCACGTCTTCGAACCCCCCGGCGCGCGCCGCTTGCGCGAAGCTGCCGTCGGTAATCTCGTCGCGCACGCTCTGCAGGGCGCCCCGCAGCGCCGTCGCCTGCGACTCGTCGATGACTCCGCCTGCCAGCAGCGCGGCGACGTGCGCGCACGAGCACTCGACGTCGAACGAGGCGAGCACGAGATCCTCTTCGAGCGAGGAGCCGAACGCCAGGAGTTGCGAATCGGGGGCGTTGGCGAAGCGTCCGCCCCACTGGAGCATGCTCACCTCGAACTTACGTTGCGACGCGCTCGCGCGCGCCCGCCGCTGCGAACGCTTCGAGCGGCAGCGCCTGCAGCGCGATGAATCCGCCGGCCGCCTGATGATCGAATTCGTCCCGCGTGCCGTAGGTCGCCAGCCGCTCGCGGTACAGCCCGTTGGGCGAACTCAGCCCGATGACGGTTGCGTTCCCGCGATAAAGCCGCAGGCGCACCTCGCCATTCATCCGTGCGGCAAAACTCGCGTACAACGCATCCAGCGCCGTCCGCAGCGGCTGCATCCAGAGTCCGTCGTAGATCAGCTCGGCGTAACGCCGATCGGCGAGCGCCTTGAAGCGCAGCTCGTCGCGCGTCAGCACGAGCCGCTCGAGCGCGCGATGCGCCGAAATAAGGACGATCGCCGCCGGGCACTCGTAGATCTCGCGCGACTTGAGGCCGACGACCCGGTCCTCGATCAGATCGATGCGGCCGACCCCGTGCGCGCCGGCTACGCGATTGAGCTCGGCGATCATCGCCGCCCCGCGAGCGCCGGCGATCCCCGGTTCGCCCGAATCGAACGAGACGACGATCTCCTGCGCTGCCGCCGGTGCGGCTTGGGGCGCACGCGTCCAAGCGTACGCGTCTTCTGGCGGGGCGTTCGCCGGATCCTCGAGCACCCCGGCCTCGATCGAGCGCCCCCACAAGTTCGCGTCGATCGAATAGGGCTTCTCGACCGTGTGCGCGATCGGAATGCCGTGCTCGCGAGCGTAGGCGATCGCGCCGGGGCGCGAGAGCGGCGATTCCCGCAGCGGCGCACGGCAGACCAGCATTGGGTCGAGCGCTCGCACACCGAGCTCGATGCGCACTTGGTCGTTGCCTTTACCGGTACAGCCGTGCGCCACCGTCGTCGCTCCGTACTCGTGGGCAGTCTGCACGAGCAGTTCGGCGATCAGCGGGCGAGAAAGCGCCGCAGAAAGCGGATAGACGTCTTGGTAGAGCGCGTTGGCGCGCAGCGCCGCAAACGCGTACTCGGAGATGAAGCGCTCGCGCGCGTCGACGAGCACCGCAGCATGCGCTCCAAGGCTCAGGGCTTTGGCGCGCACCGCTTCCAATGCAGCGCGGGCGCCGCTCCCCGCGATCGCGTCGCTCTCTCCGAGGTCGACCGTCATGGCGATGACCTCGCTTCCTTCGAGGACGAGCTTCTTGAGCAGAACCGACGTGTCGAGTCCGCCCGAGTAGGCCAAGACGATACGGCTCATGCCGCCTCGGCTTGCCCGCGAAGGTCGGCGAACCGCTGCCGCACGAAGGGCGTCTCTTCCGCCGAGCGCACGACGATCAAAATCGTGTCGTCACCGCCGATCGTTCCGAGAACTTCCGGCCACGCGGCTTCGTCGACCGCCGAAGCCAGCATCATCGCGCTCCCGGGAGCGGTGTGGATCACGATCAGATTCCCGCTCGCTTCGATCGTCGTCGTCAGCTCCGCCATCGCGCGGTGCAGCCGGCTGACGTAGTTCGCGGCCGCGCTCGGCACGACGTATTTGAAGGCGTCGCCCTCCTCAGAAGTGATCGGCACCTTGGTCAGCCGCAGCTCTTTGATATCGCGCGAGACGGTCGCCTGCGTCGCCTCGATCCCCTGACGGCGCAGCAGCGCGACGAGCTCTTCTTGCGAGTGGACCGGTCGCGTTGCCACGAGGGTGAGAATGGCTCGTTGCCGGCGATCTTTCATATCGGAAATCCTTTGCTGTCGGTCAAGAGTGCGAGGAGCAGCGCTTTTTGCGCGTGCATGCGGTTCTCGGCTTGATCGAAAACGGCGCTCTGCGGTCCGTCGATCACCTCCGCGGTGACCTCCTCGCCGCGATGGGCCGGCAGACAGTGTAAGAAGGCTGCGTGCGGCGCGGCGTAGCCCATCAGTTCGCCGGTGACGCCGTACGGGCGCAGCATCGCGTCGTTGCGCTCGCGAAAGCGCTCTTCGCCCATCGAGGTCCAGACGTCGGTGTAGATCGCATCGGCACCCCGCACCGCGCGCACCGGATTGGAGAATGCGCGCGCCGAGCCGCCCGTGGCCTTCCCCAGACGCGCCAGCTGCACGAGAAAGGTTTCGGAGGGGCGATGCGTCGGCGGCGATCCGAAGTGCATCGTCGCGCCCATCATCACCGCCGCGCGCGCAAGCGACGCCGCGACGTTGTTGCGCCCGTCACCGACGTACGCCACGCGCAGCCCGGCGACTTCACCGAAGCGTTCGCGCAGCGTCTGCAGATCGGCCAAGGCCTGGCACGGATGCGCCGCCGCGGAGAGCGCGTTGATCACCGGGACGCTCGCCGCCGCGGCAAAACGCTGCAGCCCGGCGTGATCGTGCGTGCGGATGACCACCGCGTCGACGTACCGCGAGAGCACCCGCGCGGCGTCTTCGGGCGTCTCGCGCGAGCCGATCGCGAACTCCGACCCCTGGGCGAAGAGCGGCGTTGCTCCCAGTTGGGTCAGCGCGACCTCGAAGGAGACCCGCGTCCGCAGACTCGGCTTTTCGAAAAACAGGGCGACGGTCCGCCCCTTGAGCAGCGCGCCCGCAGCGCGGACCGGCCGTTCCTTTAAGAAGCCGGCAAGGCGCAGCAGCGCGCTCAGTTCGTCGTGCGAAAGATCGTCAACTTCCAGAAAATGGCGCCCGGCCAGGCCGGAAAGGGGCGACGGGGCTGGCGCTACGGCATACACGTCATGTATATTTATGCATATGACGCATGATTATGCAAGCACCCTCGTGGTGAAATACGGCGGCAACGCGATGGCGGGCCCGGGCAGCGGCCCCGACCCGCTGCTGGCCGAGGTGGCCGCCCGCTGGCACGCCGGGCAGGCGGTGGTGCTCGTGCACGGCGGCGGCCCCGAGATCGATGCCGCGCTTGCGCAGCGGGGTGTCGAGAGCGAACGCATCGACGGGCAGCGCGTCACCGACGCCGCGACCCTCGAGGTAACCGAAGCCGTCCTCTGCGGCAGCTTGAACAAGCGCCTCGTGCGCGCGTGCACGACGCTCGGGCTTCCCGCTGCCGGTATTTCGGGTCAAGACGGCGGAACGCTGATCGGCCGCCGCGCGAAGGGAATCAATGGCGAGGATCTCGGTTACGTCGGCGAGATTGCGCGCGTCGAGCCGAAGCTCATCCGGGCGCTGCTCGCTGCGGGATTTCTGCCGGTCGTCGCGCCGCTTGCAATCGCGCAAGACGCGAGCCACGCATACAACGTCAACGCCGATCTCGCGGCCGGCGCGATCGCGGCCGCACTTGCGGCCGAAGCCTTGGTGCTCGTCACGAATGTTCCGCGCGTTCTGCGAGACGTCGAAGATCCCACCTCGGGCATCGACCGCCTCACCGCCGATCAAGCATCGATCTTCGCGCACACGAGCGCGTGCCGCGACAGCATGAAGCCCAAACTCCTCGCGGCTGCAGCCGCCGCCCGCAACGGCGCAACCGCAGCCTACATCTGCACGATCACCGCTAACCCAATTTCGTCAGCCCTCTCCGGCGACTGCACGATCGTCGCCGCACGTTAAGGATGGGAACCATTCTCGGCCGATGATCGTTCCTTAGACGAGCCTTCTCAGGCGACGTGCGCGACGGTATGGGGTAGCAATCGTCGCACGAGCACGCAACGCTGTGCGGGCTTCGTAGCGAGAGACTCGGGGCTGACAAAAGTGGGGACCTACTTCCTGAGTCTCTCGTTTTATTCCCAAGGAGCTTCGTGCGTAACGGCAATCGCTTCGATGCGCGGCACGTCAGCATTGCCGGCAAAGACGATCGCTTCGCGCTCGTTTCGTCGGGGCTGCGCGAAGGCGAGCCGGTCGCGGCAAGCGGCGCCGTCGATCTGCTCTCACCTGCGGGACCGTAATCTCTGGGCATGCGTCTTGGGCCCAGCACATCGGGACTAATGGGCCTTCATTCCGGCTCCGAGAAGTGACACCATGTACCCGGATGGGCCTCGACTCCTCAGGGCGTCGAAAGCTTGCGTTTTAACTGGGAGGCGGCATGAATAACCTCAACAAGATCGCCGGCGCCGGCCTCTGCGCGGCGCTCTTAGCGGCGTGCGGCGAGGCCGGCAACACCGTCTTTCCCGCAACAAAGACGCTGCTCGCGCCACTGACAACCACGTCCGCCGAAAGCGTGCTCTATCGGTTCAAGGGGTACACACGCCGGGACGGTCAAGATCCCGAGGCGGGCCTCACCGCCCTCAACGGCGAGTTTTACGGAACGACGGCCCAGGGCGGCGGTGCGAAAGGCTGCAAAGACCCTGACACGTGCGGGACCGTCTATCGGGTGAGTCCCTCGGGCCGAGAACAAGTGCTTTACCGCTTCAAGGGAATGCAGGATGGTTCGTATCCCTCATCCAGCCTGCTCGCGCTGGACGGCACGCTCTACGGCACGACGCTACGCGGGGGCGAAAACAACGCGGGTGCCGTCTTTGCGATAAATCCGAGCACCGGCGCCGAAAACGTCATCTACAGCTTCAAAGGGCAGCATGCCGGCGATGGTGATTATCCCCAAGCCGGTCTCATCGCCATCAACGGCGTGCTGTACGGTACGACCGTTAATGGCGGCAGCGCAAAGTGCAAGGGCTATGTTCGCGGGTGCGGGATCGTCTTCAGCGTCACGACATCGGGCACGGAACAGGTACTTCACCTATTCAACGGCGACGGAGAAGATCGCAAAGGGGAGGGTCGTTTTCCGTACGCCGGCCTGACGGCGATGAACGGACTGCTTTACGGTACCACCAGCGGCGGCGGTCGTCACTCGCAGTCGTGTTTTGGAGGGTGTGGGACCGTTTTCGAGATGAGCCCTTCGGGCAGTCAATATCGGGTGCTGTATCGTTTCAAAGGTGGCAAGGACGGTGTTGGCCCGAACGCCAGCCTCGTCAGCGTGAACGGTAGGCTTTACGGTACCACCAATGGCGGCGGCGGTTCCGTATGCAATGTCAGCGGCTTTGGCTGCGGAACCGTCTTTGAGATGAGCGAGTCGGGCAACGAACGCATTTTGCATCGTTTCACGCACGGTTCGGACGGAGCGGGGCCGGACAGCTTGGTGGCAGCCGGCGCGACGCTTTATGGTACGACGATCGCCGGTGGTGCTCCCGGATGTCAGGGCTACGGGTGTGGAAGCGTCTTCGAGCTGAACACCTCCGGCCGCGATTACGCCGTCCTACACGGGTTTCTCGGTTCCCCCGACGGCGTTGCACCCTCCGGACCCCTACTCGACGTAAACGGACTCCTCTATGGCACCACGGCCTCCGGCGGCAAGAAAGGCCAGTGCTTTTACGGATGCTTTGGAACCGTCTTTGAACTAACGCCCTGATCGCGGAGACCCGTTAAAAGCGTTACTGATCGATCCTTTTGCACAAGATGGGATCGTTGGGCGGACAATTCACGTGTCCGGGCACTGATCCCGGATGGCTGCCGGCGCCGAAATGGAAGTTGATCAGCAGGAAAAATATCGCCGCGATCGCGAGAGCGATGCCCGCTCCTTGCCAGCGGCCTTTCTTCACGTTTACAACCTGCAGCTTTCGGTTGTAGATCAGCACGGCTTCGGTGAGTTCGAGTGTAATCGGCGCCTTCAACTCTTGGTTTTCACACGCTCCCAGCGAGTTGTAGATTTCGACTGACGGGGGACGGCATCGCTGTGGCATCAGCGCAATCGCGCTCAGCACGATCGAGGCGAACAGCAGAATCAGAGAAAATTCGAAGAGTGCCGTTGGCTGAGCCGTTGCGTCGCCCTTGGGCGAGAACGTCGAAAGCAGCACTACCGCGGCGGCCGCCGAACCGATCAGCGCCAGCGCCCTCGCTTCGAGCCGCCTGATTCTTTCGGAGGTCGCGGCCGTCAGCGCGTTGGCTTGCGCGAGCAGAAACGCTGCAACGGTGTCGTCGGTCAGACCCGGATACTGCGACCGCAAGCGCTCCGTGCGCTCGGCTCGCGCCTCGTCGGGCGGCAATACGCCCTCGGGGACCGCGAAACGATCGAGGAGCCTGCACCAAAGGCGCAGGATGTTCTGGCCGAGGCTGTTGGGATTGCCCGGCGCGTCGAGCACGAAATAGACGATAATCCCAACAAGTATGAGACCGAGCCACGCTTGCCAGCCGACGTCGAGCATCAGCGGCAGTACGTTGGCAGCACGGGCGCGTCAACCTTGCGCGCGCCAGAGGGTGAACGCCGCTCAGCAGGGGATGGCCAGCTTGGCTGGTAGGGCAATGCAAGTTCGACCGAACAGGTAACGGCGCGGGAGCCCTGGAGATTTTATCGGCCCCCAGGGCTTCCGTCTTCCTCTTTCCCGCTTTAGGGCGGCGGCGATGCGAGCGGGATCGATTGGCAGAGCGCGGCGCCCGACATGACCGCCGTCGCCGCCTGGTTCTCCTGAGCCTGCGTTTGATCCATCGTCCAGTGCAGGGCGTCGACGAGCCGCGTCACCGGGTTATAGCCCAGCGTTAAGCCGGGAACGTTGGCGAGATCGATCGTGTACGGATTGGGCGGAAGCCCCGCATAATCGGGGTTCGTCGTCAGCGGATTTGGGGACGGCTGCGTCGGCAGGCCCTTGGTCGTGTCTGGCTGATTCATCGATGAAATGTAGCCTTGGCCAGCGTGCTGGAGATCGGCCATCTGCTGCGTGTCGACGAAGCCGCTGATGATGTCGAGCGATGCACTTTGCGTGGCGAGCGCCTTGAGCAGCCTGGCGCGAATCTCTTGGAGCCGTTTGTCGTCCTCGGGCAGCCCGCTGCCGCTCGTCAGCTCGGGGCTGTCGAGCGCCGTCTGGATGGCGATGATGTTGTTGGCGATCGGGCGCACCAGATTCTCGAGGCCGAGCAGCGCCATATTCTGCGAGCTGTTCGAACCGGGATCGGCGCCCGGCTCGTTTTGGCCGCCGCCGCCTGCGCTGGGATCGTTTCCGTAGAGCGCCGCCCTGTTGTACGCCTTGAAGAGATCCGGACTCTTTTTGATGTTCGAGTCGTTTTGCATCATCATGCCGATCGCCGGCTTGATCCGCTGCCGTAGTTCGCTGCACAGCGGGCGAGTGATGACGTGGTAAATCTGAGGCGGCGGCGAGGGGCTCGCCGCAGTCGTCACGGCCGCAATTACGAACGCAACCTGCAGCATCTCGAAGACCCTCTTTACGTGCGGCCCTTAGGTCCCCTTCTGCGCGCCCGCATAGAAAATAACCTTAAAAATCGCTTGGGGAACGGTCGTCAGCGTATTGGGATTGCCGTACGCCATGTAGACCTCGCTGCTGCGCAAGCGCAGGTGGTACGCAACGGACACATTCGAACAGCGTCCCATGCAGTTGCCGCCGCCGTTGGGAATCGGGGGATAACCGATTACCTGGCGCAGGCCGATCGCGAGCGAAGAATTGTAGCCGATCTGGTACGCGTAGCTGACGCTCTCGAACCACTGGATGTTGTCTTGCAGCGGCGCCGGCTGCCACTGCGCGGTGTCGTCGAGCGCCAGGGTCAGCGCTCCGCGGTTGCCGACGCGAATCGTCGTGCTGCGAAACCACGTGTCGAGCCGGCCTTCGCCGTAACGCCCGGTGTTGTAGCTAATCGTCGTCGGATTCGATGAGCTTCCGTGATACGGGAACTGTCCGGGGTTGTTTGTCTGCAAGCCGCTGTCGTAGGTCAACGCAAAGCCGCCATTCTGCGTGATCGGCGTCAGGACGTCGCCGAAGCGCCAGTAGTTCGACCCCGTAAAGAGCTGCAGATCGAAGGTGCGCTTCGTCAAAATATCCACGAGGAACTGATTGTCGCTCTGCGCGCTGCCCATCGTCGGCCCCTGATAGCGATCCACGAATCCCGACGCGCCGATCGAGACGAGCTTGCTGTCGCCGGTGAAATCGAAGATCTTGGCGGCGTAGAGCGCGTACCCCGCGATGCCGGGGTGCGAGATGAACCCGTCGACGGGGTCGTAGTACTGGCCGATCTTGCGCGTCGCCGCGAAGAAACCGAAGGTCTGATTCGACCAGCCGCCGCCGAAGTCGTAATACTGTGCCTGGTTACCCTCGACCACGTTGGTCCCGCTGTCGTCGCCGTAGTTGAAGTAACCGCTAATGTGCTTGAGATCCGAGTAGTACATACCGGTCTCGGTAACGTCGTCGTTGAGGCCCGTGAGGTTCGCCGCCACCCGCTCGACGCTCGCGCCCCAGCGCGTATCGGGCGACGTGTAGTCGACCGCGCTCGCGAGGTCGTTGCGGCCGTCGCCGATCGAGTCGAAGGTCGCAAAGCCGATCGGTCCCGCCTTCCCCTCGACGGCATACCCTTCTCGCGGCGTTGGAATCGCCGGCGTATAGAGCGCCTGCACGTTCGGACATGCGTCGCAGTTAAACTGATTGTAAAAGTTTGCCGCCTGCGTAAAGAAGGGGCGCACCTCGCTGTAGTAGCGTTGATAGACCGTCGGCGAGATCGACTGCTGATCGAGCTCCACGTTGGAATAATCCGGATGAAAGGTCGAATAAAACGAGGCCGTCGGCGTGATCGGAATCGAGAGATCGGCGCCGACGCGCGAGGTGGATCCGCCGATCGTCTTGCTGGCCGCTTCGCCCAGCGCGTACAGCGCCGCGCGCGGCCTTGGACGCGAGAAGGCGATGCCGGTGAGCTTCGGAACCTCGATCGAACCGGCGTGCGCGTAGTCGGCGTTCCCGTAAGAATCCGGCGTCATCTGCACCTTATCGTACGACCACACCTGCTGCTCGCCCGTCGAGCGCACGTACCGGACGAACTGCGCGTGCCAGTCGCCGCCGTGCGCGTTGCGCAGCACCTCGAACGGAATGCGCATCGTCACGGTGTACCCGCCGGCGGTCGTCGTGCCGGCCGATTCCCAGTTCGGCGAATACCCCGTATTCTCCGAGGAGAACTCGTAGTGCGTGCCGTTGGGCGTCGCGTAGAACTGGTAGAAATAGCCGTTGATGCCATTGGGCCACAGGTCGATCCAGACTTCGTCGTCGTTGCCCTGCCCGACGTCGTTGGTGTGCTGCTCCGCGGCGATCGGCTCGTGCTGGATCGCATCGAAGCGAACGTAGAGCGCCTTGCCGTCGGTCGTCACGTATGCCGTCGTCGGCTCGCTGGCGGGCTTCGACTTCACTGGATTCCACGGCAGCGTCAAGCTCGTCGCCTGCGACCACGTGCTGGTGGGCGCCTTGGGATCGAGCGGCGGATCCGTCGCCTGCGCGACCGTAAGGTGCGGATAGGCAAGCGCTCGGGCCGTCAACGCCGCGGCCAGCGCGAGGCCCAGGCCCAGCGCCCGCAAGCCGCGCCTCATTGCAAGATCGCCCCACTCAGATCGGAACGCGACCCGGCGCGCAGAGTCGCCGCGTCGACCGGGCGGCAGGTGCGCGACGAGTGGCTCTCACAATAGAGCGCACCGCGAAAGTCCGCGCCCGCAACGTCGGCTCCACGCAGATCGACGCAGTGCACGCGTCCGTTGCTCGCGTCGCTGCCCGACCCGTCGTCATCGCGCGTGCAGATTTTTGCATTGCGAAAATCGGCGCCGCGAAGATCGGCGTTCGCCAGATCGACGCCCTCGAGCTCCGCCCCGGTGAAACGCGCCCGCGCGGCGCGCGCACCACTCAGATCCGCGCCGACGACCGCGATGCCGGAGAGATCGAACCCCGCGATGTCGGCACCGTGCGCGTCGCAGCCGGTGCACTTCTGCAGCAGGCCGCGCACGTCGGCGCTCCCCAGACCGTTGATCACGCCGCGCAGATTGATGCCGGTCAACACCGCGCCGGAAAAGATCGCGCCGCTCAGCTGAGCGCCGTCCAAATCGACGCCGGTCAGCCGGCTGTCTTGCAGGTTTGCCTCGCGCAGGTCGGCGTGCGAAAAGTCGACGCCGACGAGTTTTGCGCCGCGCAGGTTTGCATCGCGCAGATTCGCCCCCGAGAGATCGACGCCGACGTAGGCGACGTTGCGCAGATCGGTACCGTGCAGATCGCGTCCGGCGAAGTCACATCCGGTACAGTTGGCCGGCAAGCCGCCGGCCGCAAGGGCGGCTCCGCCGCCGATCGAGAGCAGTGAGAGTATCGCAGCCAACAAGTAGTTCACGGTGTTTTGCTCCTTTAAAGCCGGCGGGGGGCGCAGGAAACCAGGCCCCGGCCGCGAGGCGATTTTGTTAGGAAAGGGTTATGAGGTCGCTTAGCTTATCGTGGCGTGTTTTGTTTTGTGAAATCCATCCCGACGAGTTTAGCTCGTGAGAAGTCGACGTGCGAGAGGTCGACGCCGGAGAGATCGCAGCCACTGAGCGTCGCGCCGTTGAAGTTCGCGCCGTCCAACCGCGCGCGGCTAAAGTCCGCACCGACGAGTTCGGCGCCGGAGAAGTTAGCGTTCCGCAGATCGGCGCGCGAGAAATCGTCGCCGTTGAGCCGGACGCCGCTGAGGTCCGCGCCCGACAGGTTGGCGCGGGTGAAATCGCAGCCTTTGCAGCTGTTGAGGATGCCGCGCAACACTGCCGAAGGAAGCGAGGCGTTCTTGAACTGGCACCCCGTCATCGTTGCGCCGGTAAAGTCCGCGCCCGTGAGATTGGCGTTCGCGAAGTCGCAGCCGGCGAGGCGCGCGTGCCGGAACGAGACGCCGCTGAGGTTCGCGCTCGAGAAATCGACGCCGCTGAGGTCGCTGTTGGAGAGATCCGCGCCGCGCAGGTTCGCGCTGCTGAAATCGGTGCCGGTGTAGTGCGCGCCGCGCAGGTCGCGGCCGGCCCAGTTGACCCCGCGGAAATCGCAGCCGACACACGACTTTCCGCTGCTGCTCTGCGCGAGTGTGTGGGTTGCAGCGGTGCCGTTTAAACTTTTCGCGATGGCGCTGCCGACCGACGCATCGATGCCGTTTGCCATCTTCGAGCTGTCGGCGATGCTCTTGCTCGCGATATTCATGCCCATGTCGACCGCGCTGGCCGCTCCGCTGGGGATCGCGCCGCTGGGGATCGCGCCGCTCGGCGGCAGCGGTTTGCCGGCCGGCGCCAGCGGCGCCGCCGCCACGTACTTGTTCTCGCGCGCTTGGCGCTGCACGGGGGCGGGCGCCGCCGGGAGGCTCGACGCGCGGCTTGGGATTGCCGGTTGGCGCACGATCTCGGTCTTCGCAACGATCTTCGGCCTGCTCGAGGCGGCGGCTTTCGCAACGGTCGCGTGTGCGGCAGCCGTTGGCGGTTTGGCCGGCTGCGCCACTTGGTATGCCGGTGCCGCAACCGACGGCGCGACGAAAGCGATCAGCAGCGCGAGCGCGCCGACGGAGGCGATCGCGGCCGTCGCTGGCCCGATTGCGAGGTTCGTAGCGATGTCGCGGCCGGTGCCGAGCAGCCGTTCGATGCGCAAAGAGATCTGCTTGCGCGTGGTAAAGACGCCCGGCGCCGGCATCGGATGATGCGGCCAGGCGGCAGTCTGCGCCATCTTCGTCAGGCAGAGTGCGTACGGGCGCACGGCGTGTACCGAGGAGAGCACCCAGTCGTCGCAGGCAACTTCGCGTTCGAGCTCCAGCTGCTGCGCGACGAAGAGCGCCGCCGGATTCCAGCCGAGCGCGGCGACGATCAACCGCTGCAAGCAGTTGCTCCAGTCGTCGGCACGGCGCAGGTGGGCGAGTTCGTGCAGGCTGATCTGCTCGACTTCCTGGGGCGAGAGCCGGTCGAGCAGCGCTTGCGGAATCAAAATCATCGCGTCGAAGAGCCCGACCGCCACCGGCACGTCGATCGCTTCGCTAACGCACAGGCGTACGGGACGGCGCCCCTTGTTGGCCTCGACCCACTGCGGCATCGAATCGCGGTATTCGATCGGCAACGGCAGCGCGTCGCGCTTGAGCTGCTCGAGGCGCAGCAAGCCGATCAGCAGGCCGATCAGCGCGTATGCCGCCAGCAGCAGCCAGGCCGCGAAGACCGCGATCCCCACGGGGAGCGGCAGCGTGACGTGCAGGCGCGGGGGCAGCACCGGCAGCACGCGCGTCAAGCTCGGCATCTGCGGCGCGGGCATCGCCGAGTGCTGGATTGGGCGGCTCGGGGTCACCGCGGTGCGTTCGTGCGCCCCGGTGACGCTCGTAGCGTGACCCTGGCCGCCCGCGGTCGTCGCGACCGGTTGCGCCGGCGTGAAGAACGCCAGCGTCGTTGCGACCGGCACGACGAGTGCCGCCATCAACGTGGCACTCCAGACGACGTAACGCGTTGCCGCGTTGATGCTCGGCCACGCGCGAAGGAGCAGCCAGACGCAGAGCACGAGCAGCGCGTCTTGCCAAAGTGCGTTGAGTACCGTCGCGGCAACGACGATCATGAGCCGTTCTCCTCGTACTGTTCGATGAGTGACTTGAGCCGGTTCAGTTCGTCGTTCGACGGGCGTTCGTTGGCGATGAGCGCAAGCGCGAGGGAACCCGCGCTATTATCGAAGAAGCGCGAAAGCAGGTGTCCGACGGCGCTCGTTGCCGCGTCTTCGCGCGCGACGAGCGGACGATACATAAAGGCGCGGCCGGCCTCGTTGTGATCGACGTACCCTTTGCGCTCGAGAATGCGCATCGTCGTGAGCACGCTGTTGTAGGCAAGCGGCGGTGGCGGCAATGCGGCCGTCACTTCCGCGACCGTGGCCCGGCCTCGCTCCCACAGGACCTCCATCAGCCGCAGCTCAGCCTCGGTCAGGGTGTTCGAACGTCGTCGTGCCATGCGTACTTTCTCTATGGGTGAGGGGTTGGGATTGTTTCTACTAAATCCTTAGTTGAATAGTACCGCGCCGCAGGGGAGCTGTCAACTAAGAAATTAGTATTAGAAGCAGGGGAGGCCGTCCACCTGGGAGGCTGCCATTGGGGGAAAGCGGATATGCTCTGCCAATAAGGGAGGGCTATGCCAACGGCCCGCGTCCTCTTCACCTTTTTAGCGGTCGGGTTTCTCGCTGCGTGCGGCAAGGGTACCCCCGTCACCAGCGGCACCCCGACCCCTCCGCCGACCCCGCCCCCGACCATCAGTGCCCAGTACCCCATTCCAACCGCCTCGAGCCAGCCGATGGGCATTACCCTCGGCAGCGACGGCAACATCTGGTTCACCGAATTTTCGAAGGCCAAGGTCGCGCAGCTGGTCTCCGACGGTTCGATCGCCGAGAACGTCACCCCAACGCGCAAGTCCGAACCGTACGGAATGGCCTCGGGCCCCGGCCCGAACGTCAACGTCTGGTTCGCCGAGAGCGCGGTGGGCAAGGTCGGTCAGATCACGACGGCCGGGCCGCCGTACACCGAGTACGCCTTACCGGTTCCCAATACGAGGCCGACCAACATTACGCTCGGCGCCGACGGCAACATGTGGGTGACCGATCCCGGCACGAACTCGATCTGGCGCGTCCGGCAGCTGAAGAAAAAGCCCTTCGTGACGTTCACGCAGTTCGCGTTGACAGGCGCCGCAAAACCAATGGCGATCACCAACGGCCCCGATAGCGCGATTTGGTTTACCGAACCGGGAACCAATAAGATCGGCCGGCTCCCGACAAGCGGCTCTCCGTTGACCGAATATCCGATTCCGACGAAATTTTCCGATCCGACCGGCATCTGTGCCGGAAGCGACAACTCGGTCTGGTTCGTCGAGATGAAGGGCCACAACATCGCGCGGGTCCAGCTCAACGGTTCGGTTACCGAATATCCGCTGACCGGCTCGAAAACGCCGAACCAAGTGCTGCAGGGCGTCGACGGCAACTTTTACTTCACCGACACGGCGGGAAACCGCATCGGCCAATTCGTTACGCGCACGCGTCACGTTGCCTACTTTTCGCTTCCGACCAAAAACTCCGAACCGACGGCGATGACGCTCGGCCTCGACAACCAGATCTATCTGGTCGAGACAGCCGGTAACAGGATCGCCCAGTTCAGGTACTTCGCGGTATAGTTTCCAGCTCGCCGGGCTCCAGCTCGGCGAGCTTGCTCAACCCGCCGCTCCCGAGCAACAGGCGGCGTTTTCCGACGCGGATCAGGTGGATCGCGGCGTTGGGCGCGAGCGTCGTGCTCTCGAGCACTTCGATGCTGCGCTGCGCCCCGCGCCAAAAGAATGCGTTGCCGCGCAGCAATCGCGCGAGCGCGTAGACCGCCCCCAGTACCGCGGCGAGAACTGCCAGCTTGATCGCGTAGGCAGCCCAGAAGCTCGCCGGCACGCGCTAGCGGCCGTAGATCTTCTGCTTGAACTCCACGACCTTCGCCTCGATCTCGTGCAGCCGCTCGCGGACGACGACGGCATTTCCGGTCGTCAGCGTAATCACGCTCTTTCCGTTCTCCTCGACCGTCTCGATCAGGTCACAGTTCAGCAGCACCGGCTGCCCATTCTCTCTCGTCAAAGTAATCATCTCACCATGTCATCCTGAGCCTGTCGAAGGACGAGAATTCGCTTCGTCGATCTCCATTTCGTCCCGCCTTGCCTCCTCCGCGCGAAATTCGCGCAAGCGCCGCTCTCGAAGCCTTTCGACAACCGAACGCTCGCGGTGCGCCGCTGTCAGCTCCGCCAGGGCCGCCGAAGCGTCGCTGCCCCAACGGTGAACGCGCTCGCCCTGCCCTTCGATCGCCTCAGCGAGAAAACGAAGCCGCGCATCGTAAAACACAACGCCCGCGCCGGCAAACTCACCGGAGAGCGCGCACGCATACAACGCCACCCCAGCCTCGCGCAGCGAGCCGTTCAACCGCTTCATCTCACGCAGGCCTTCGTCGCGGGCTCGTTTCGCCCGAGCGAATGCCCGGCGACTGCACTCTTCACGACGCCGCCGCTCTTCGAGCAGCGGCTGCAACGAAAATACAAACTTCGCCGCCATCTACCCAAAGAGAGTTCCCGCGGCATCCCGTTAGCGAGCCAGCTGCGAGCGTTCCCGGCCGACCGAAACCAGTTCGATCGGAACGGCGAGCACTTCGCCGAGCCGTGCGACGTAGGAGCGAGCCGCTTCGGGAAGCTCCGCGATCCGCCGGCACTCTCCGATCGGCTCGCTCCACCCGGGCATCTCCTCGACGTCGACCTGCAGATCCGTCCGATCGACGGCACCGAATCCGACGCTCTTGCCGCCGCCACGATAGCCGGTGACGATGCCGATGCGATCGAGCCCCGACAGTACGTCGAGTTTCGTGACGATCGCGCCGTCGAGTCCGTTGAGCCCGACGGCATAGCGCGCCGCGACCGCGTCGAACCAGCCGCAGCGCCGCGGGCGGCCGGTCACCGTTCCGAATTCGCCGCCTTGGCGCCGCAAAAGCTCGCCGCGCTCGTCGGTGAGTTCCGACGGCATCGGGCCGGCACCGACCCGCGTGCAGTATGCCTTGAAAACACCGCTCACGCGCCCGATCGCACCAGGCCCGATGCCCAAGCCGGTACAGGCGCCGCCCGCGATCGTGTGCGAGCTCGTGACGTACGGATACGTCCCGTAGGTAACGTCGAGCAGTGAGCCCTGCGCGCCCTCCAGCAGCACGCGCTTGTTCGAACGCAGGCGCTCCTGCAGATACTCGACGCCGTCGACGACGTGTTCGCTCAGCCGCCGCGCGGCCTCGATCCCCTCAGCGTCGCCCGCACCGCGCGCGTGCGCGCCGCGCATGACGTCGGCGAAGCGAAGGCCGTTGCGCGCCACCCGATCGACGTAAGCCGGCCCGATGCCGCGTCCCGTCGTGCCGATCGCGCCGGTTCCGCGCTCGCGCTCGGCGGCCGCGTCGCGCTCGACGTGCGAGGGTAAGACGACGTGTGCGCGATCCGAAATCGAGATGCGCGACGTATCGACCCCGATCGCCGCTAGGCTCTCGAGCTCGCCCAGCAGCGTGGCAGGATTGACGACCGTCCCGCCCCCGATGAACAGCTCGACATGCTCGTGCAGCACGCCCGACGGGACGATGCGCAGCGCCAGCTCTTGCTCGCCGGCGACGATCGTGTGCCCGGCGTTATCGCCGCCGCCGAATCGCGCGACGACGTCGTAATCGGCTGCGTACAGGTCGACGATGCGGCCCTTGCCTTCGTCCCCCCACTGACACCCGAGAAGGATGTCGGCTTTGGAGGCCACGCTATTCGGTGCGGAACTCGAGATCCGCGGTATCGCCCATCGGAATCGCGGGCACGCCCTGAAGCTGCGTCATGACAAACTCGGAAAACAGCGCGTTGGGCCACCCGAAGTTGCGCCGGGTGTACTGCTGCGGATTGTCGGGATTGAACGACTCGTGCAGCAGGTGATCGCCGGGATCGCTCGCGAGGAGCTGCGTGAGGACGTCCTGCTTTTCGGTGCCCGAGGTCGTCGTCATTCCCTGGATGATCAGCGCGAGGGGCCAGATCCAGTGGTCCGGCGTGTGGTAGCTGCCGATGCCGCGTGCGACGTGCCCTTGATAGAACGACGGGTTGTCCTGCGAGAGCAAGAACCGCCGCGTGTTCTCGTAGTAGCGGTCGTTGGCGACCGTGTACCCGAAGTACGGGGCCGCCAGCAGGCTTGGAATGTTGGCGTCGTCGGTAAGGATCGCGTGCCCCAGCCCGTCGACTTCATAAGCGTAGATGTAGCCGTACTTGGGCACGAGCACGAGGCCGTAGGTCTGAATTCCGCGCTGCACCTCGTCGCGCAGCGCCTTCGCCTCGCGCGCCTTGACGACGTTGTGGTAGACGTTGAGCTCGATATCGGACATGTCGCCGAGCGCGACGACCGCGAACATCTCCGAGGGGATGAGGAAGTTGTAGTAGCAGGCGTCGTCGGAGGGACGGAAGCCCGTCCAAATCATCCCGGTATAGCCGACCGGGCGTCCCGCGCCGTCTGCCGGAAGTTCTTTGTGCGTGTAGCGGGAGTTGCGCGGATGGTTCTGCTCGCGCTGCATCGTGGAGAGCACGTCGTCGAGCATGTTCGAGAAGTTGCCGTTGAAGATCGACGCGTCGCCGGTCGTCTTCCAGTAGCTCCAGGCGAAGGCCGTCGGATAGGCGAGCGAGTCGAGTTCGAACTTCTGCTCCCAGACGCGGTAGTCCAACGTGTAGGCGTTTGCATACGGGTCGAGCTGCACGTACTTGACCATCCGCGCGATGATCGCGCGCAGCAAACTGCGAACGTCGCCATCATCCTTGGCGAAATAGAGATACGGACGCGCCTGCGCGCTCGCGTCGCGCAGCCATTCCGCCGGAATGTCGCCGGTCTCGATGTAGGCCGTGCCGTCGGGGGCGTACTCTGCGAGCCGGCTCGTATCGAGCAGTGCCGCACGAAACATGTCTTGCAAGTGGCCGTTAGAATTGCGATAATCCGCTGCGGCTTTTTCGATCGAGCGCAGCTCGAGCGCGACCAGCCGGCCCGGAAACACGAGAGTGGCCGCGGCACAAAGCAACGCGGCCATAGCGAATCGCTGGAAACCTTTACCCATTTACGCGGGCCACGTTCCGTGTGCATACAATGCGGGTAACTCCCGATAGCGTCCTAGATAATCAAGGCCGTAACCCACGACGAATACGTCGGGGACTTCGAACCCCCTGTACTTAATTTCTATATCGGCAATCCGGCGGTGAGGCCGGTCGAGCAGCGCGCAGACCGCCAGGGATGCGGGCTCGCGCCCAAGCAGCGTTTTGACGACCGAGTGCAGCGTCATGCCGGTATCGACCGTGTCGTCCACCAGGATCACGTGCCGCCCCTCGATGGGGATGGCCAGGTCCTTCTCCAGGACGACCGACTGGCCGTCGCCGTATCTGCTGACCGCGATCACGTCCATCTGGCAGGGGATCGTGACCGCCCGGATCAGGTCGGAGAGAAAGGGCGCCGCGGCGGTAAGCAAGCCGACCAAGACCGGGAGCTTATCCGCGTAGTCCGCCGAGATCGCCGCTCCGATCTGGGCGACCCGCGCGGCGATCGATCCGGAATCAAAGAGCGGCTGCGCCTTCATGAGGCGCGCTGGTGGGAGCGCCAAAAGACGCGTTCGATATCGCGGCGGGTGAACAGTTTGACGTTGATGCGCGGATGATGCGCTCGCAGCAAGCGAATCTTGCGGTTCTTGCGCGTGTTGCGGATGGGCTTAGCGTATGTCAGCTCGATGTAAAGATCGTACTCCGGCAGATAAAAATCCGGCGTGAAAAACTCGACGGGGCGTCCGCGATCGTTCCAAGAAATCGGAAAGGTCTGCGGTTCGTATTGCCACGCGATTCCGTAGAAATCGAAGATTCGGGCGAGCTCGGCTTCACTCGCATGAGCGAACGAAGCCCGTGACATAGCCACGGACCAATATCTACGACGCGTGCGCGCGGCTATCCCCCAAAAGCGCTCGCCGCCCCAACGACGGCTTGCCGCTCGCAGGACTCCGATTTTTCTGGTAAAGTTGACTGAAGTCTCCTTCTGAGAGCTTTTGGAGGGCGAAGTAGTGGCGTCTCCTGCGAAGATCCGTCTGGTCCTGAGCACCGGCGTTATGGCAGCATCACTGGGCGGGTGCGGATCGCACTCGCTGCCGAGCACGCCGAATGCCTCGCCCTACTCGGCCCAGACGAAAAGCAAAGAGTTCAACTTCAAGCACGTGCAGCAAAACTTTCGGGTCCCATCTGGGGTGACGCAGCTCGTCGTGGTGGTTAGCGGCTCCAGCGGAGCGGATGCGCCGGGCAAATACAGCCGGACAGCCCGTGGCGGCCTCGGGGGAGCAGTGACGGCCACGATACCGGTGAGGCCGCAGGAAACGCTCGCGATCTTCGTTGGGGGCAAGGGGGCCGGCGCACACGACGGTCTGTTTGGCAAAGGCGGCTACAACGGCGGCGGTGACGGCGGGAGTCCAGCCGGGGGCAGCGGTATCGACGGCAGCGGCGGCGGCGGCGCCTCCGATATTCGCGAGGGTGGAAACAGGCTCGCCGACCGCATCGTCGTGGCGGCCGGCGGCGGCGGCGCCGGCGGTTTTGGAATTTACGGTGCCGGCAATGGCGGCGCCGGCGGCGGAACGGCGGGCGGCAAGGGTCAAGGCCCCACGTACCACGGCAGCTCCGAAGGCTTCGGCGGGAAGGGCGGCCGCCAAGAGACCGGCGGCCGGGGCGGCGCCGGCGGATCGCGCTCGGGGTTCAGCAGGGGCCTGCGCGGAAAGCACGGCGAGCTCGGCATGGGTGGAAATGGCGGCGCGGACAGCGGCACGTTCGGCGGTGGCGGCGGCGGCGCCGGCAGCGGCTACTACGGCGGCGGCGGCGGAGGCGGCGGATCGTCGAGCACCAGCGGCGTCGGTGGCGGAGGCGGCGGAGGCGGCGGCTCATCGTTCGTCGAGCCCAGCGCAACGAATGTAACAGACGTACGGGGCGGCGCCTCCCAAGGCGACGGCTCGGTGATTATCTACTGGTCGTAGCGGCTACTTCGCCGGAAGTCGTAAGAGAAACCGCGCGCCGCCGAGCGCCGACGAACCGACGCAAACTTCGCCCCGAGCCCGTTGCGCGATTGCCTTGACGACAGCGAGGCCTATGCCGCTGCCCGTGCGATCGGTACGCGCGCCGCGCGCGCCCAGGTCGAAGATCGCGGCGCGATCGCCGGGATCGACGCCGTCGCCGTCATCTTCAACCGCGACCTCGACGAAGGGCACGAGACGCCGGCATCGGACCTCGACGGTTCCGTGCTCGCTGCCGTGCTTTATCGCGTTTTCGACGAGGTTCGAGAGCGCGTGAACGCACTCGTCGCTGTCGATTAGTGCGACCGCGCGCTTCGGCGCCCGCGTGCGAATCGTCACGTCGCGCTTGCGCGCCATCGGCAAAACGATCTCGATGGTTACCCGAATCTGGTCGACGACGTCGCACGCTAGGGCGCGTTGCGCCGGCTGCTGGAGCTCGAGCATCGGCAGATCGAGCATGCCGTCGATCAGGCGACTCAAATGGAGTGCTTCGCTGCGTGCCGTTTCGAGAAAACGACGCGTCGTCTGCGGGTCTGCCTCCTCTTCGAGCAGCGTCTCGAGGTAGCCGCGAATCGCCGTGAGCGGCCGGCGCAGCTCGTGGCGAACGGCCGGAAGGGCGGCCCGCTCGCCCAGCGCGCCGGCGAGAGACTTGAGATCGAGCACGCCGCTCGTGCGCTACGGCCGCGCGAACTTGTAGCCGAATCCGTGAACGGTACGCAGCAGCGGCGGAATCTTCCAGTGCTCCTCGATCTTGGCGCGCAAGCGATGGACGTGCACGTCGACGGTCCGCTCGTCGCCGGCAAAATCGAAACCCCAGACGCGCTGCAGCAGCCAGTCGCGCGAGAGTGCGACACCTGGATTGCTCGCAAACTCCATCAGCAGGGCAAACTCGCGCGGTTTGAGCTTGACGTCGTTGCCGTCGACGCGCGCTTCACGCGCGGCTGCGTCAACTTCGAGGCGGCCGAAACGCAGCGACGGCGTCGCTTTCACGACGGGCTGCCCCACGCGCCGTAGGATCGCCTTAACGCGAACGACCAGCTCCCTTGGCGCGAAGGGCTTCGAGAGATAGTCGTCCGCGCCGAGTTCGAATCCGACCACGCGGTCGACCTCGTCGCCGCGGCCCGTAACCATGACGATCGGGATGTTGCGCCCTTCGCGCCGCAGCGTGCGAGCGACGTCGTAACCGTCGATGCCCGGCAACCCGACGTCGAGCACGAGCAGATCGGCTGCGCCGCGCGCGTAGCGCAGCGCCGCGTGCCCGTCGGAGACGCCGAGCGCCGTGAAGCCGTCACGCTCGAGGTGATGGGTGAGGAGGTCCCGAGTCGCGCGGTCGTCTTCAGCAACCACGATCGTCTGCAGCGGCATGAAGGAAAAAGTGCCCGCTGCCGGCGGCGGGTGGGACGGCGGTTAGGGTTGATTTACTCGTCGTCGGCGGCGAGCGGCCCGAACTGCGCGGCGTGCTCGCGCAGCGTTCGATAGATCGTCGCTGCGGGAAATCCGAGGCGCTCCAAGCGCCGTGCCGCGGATGGATAGGCGACCTCCGGCATCTTGCCGGCGAGCTTTGCGAAGGCCGCGGCACACCGAGTCGCTTCGTCTTCTTCTAGATCCGCCACCGCCGCCGCGGCCGCCTCGGCGTCGATACCCTTGCGGCTAAGTTCGCCGATGAGCCGTCCATCGCCGACCGCCCTGCGCTTGCGCTCGACGTAAAGCGCCGCATAGAGACGATCGTCGACGAAGCCTCCGCGCTTACAGCGTTCGACGGCATCGCGGATCGCGTCGCCGTCGAAACCTTTGCGCTCTAGCCGCTCCCAGAGTCCCGCCTCGGTCAAGCGCTGCCGCGCCAGCATCGCTAACGCGGCAGGGTACGCCCGCATCTCATCCCAGCTTTGTCATCCCAGCTTTGTCATCCTGAGCCTGTCGAAGGACGAGCTTTGTCATCCCACCTTTGTCATCCTGAGCCTGTCGAAGGACGAGCTTTGTCATCCCACCTTTGTCATCCTGAGCCTGTCGAAGGATGTCGAAGGACTACTCGACGACCGCGGTGGCGGGGGCTTTCCCGTTCGTAGACGCCACCGTGCTGAGTGCCTCGCGGATCTTGCCTTCGATCTCGAAGGCGACATCGGAGTGTTCTTCGAGGAAGGCCTTCGCGTTCTCGCGGCCTTGGCCGATGCGCTGCTCGCCGTACGTGTACCACGAGCCGCTCTTGCCGACGATGTTCTGATCGAGCGCGACGTCGAGGATCGAGCCCATCTTCGAGATGCCGTGTCCGTAGGTGATGTCGAACTCGGCCTGCCGGAACGGCGGCGCCACCTTGTTCTTGACGACCTTAACGCGCGTGCGCGTGCCGATGACGTCTTGCCCCACCTTAATCGCCTCGAGTTTGCGTACGTCGAGCCGCACGGAGGCGTAAAACTTGAGCGCGCGGCCGCCCGAAGTCGTCTCGGGGTTGCCGAACATCACGCCGACCTTCTCGCGCAGCTGGTTGATGAAGATCATCACGGTCTTGCTGCGAGAGATCGCGGCGGTGAGTTTGCGCAGTGCCTGCGACATCAGACGCGCCTGCAGACCGACGTGCGCGTCGCCCATGTCGCCCTCGAGCTCCGCGCGGGTGACCAGCGCGGCGACCGAGTCCACGACGACCACGTCGACGGCGTTGCTTCGGGTGAGCATCTCGGCGATCTCGAGTGCCTGTTCGCCGGTATCGGGCTGCGAGACGAGTAGATTGTCGAGATCGACGCCGAGGGCCGCCGCGTAGTTCGGATCGAGCGCATGCTCGACGTCGATGAAGGCGGCCGTGCCGCCGGTCTTCTGCGCCTCGGCGATAGCGTGCAGGGCGAGCGTCGTCTTGCCGCTCGCCTCCGGGCCGTAGATCTCTACGATTCGGCCACGCGGAAGGCCGCCGACGCCGAGCGCCAAGTCGAGGGCGATCGATCCAGTCGGAACGACCTCGAACGCCATGCGCTCTTGGAAGTCGCCCATGCGCATGATCGAGCCTTTGCCGAACTGTCGCTCGATCTGCGTCAGTGCGTTGGCCAGGGCAATTTGTCGTTCGTCTTCTGCAGCCATTCTGGTTCCTTTCTCTAGCGGGTTGAGCGCCCTACGGCTATCACGCTCTCATGGCCGAGTGCCAAGTGCCTGGCATAGGTATTTTTTCGTTTTCACGGCGCGGCCGGTTCGGCACTCTCTTCGAAGAGTGCGTCGATAAACTCCGCGGGCGAAAAATCGCGCAAGTCGTCGGGTCCTTCGCCCAAGCCGATGAGCTTGATCGGCACTTCCAGTTCGTCGACGACCGCGACGAGCACGCCGCCTTTCGCGGTCGAGTCGAGCTTGGTGACGACGATGCCCGTCAGTTGGGTCGCTTCGTTGAAGAGCTTCGCCTGCGAGATCGCGTTCTGACCGCTCGTGCCGTCGAGGACGAGCAGCGTCTCGGCAGGCGGCTCGCCCGTCTCACGCTCGATGACCCGCCGCATCTTCTTGAGCTCTTCCATAAGATTCGTCTTCGTCTGCAAGCGGCCGGCAGTGTCGACGATGACCACGTCGGCGTTGCGCGCGTTGGCCGCGCGCAATCCGTCGAAGACGACCGAGGCCGGATCGGCACCCTCGGCGCCGCGAACGACGCTTGCGCGACCGCGCTCGGCCCACACCACGAGCTGCTCGGCGGCCGCGGCGCGAAAGGTGTCCGCGGCAACCAGCAGCACGCGTTTGCGCTCTTTGTGCAGACGGATCGCGAGCTTACCGATCGTCGTCGTCTTGCCGCTGCCGTTGACCCCGACGATCAGCAGCACGGCGGGCCGGCGGTCGAGTTGGAGTTCGGCGTGAGGCAGCGTGAGGAAACGCTCGACGTCTTTGCGGAAGCGCGCTACGGCTTGGTCGGTCGTCTTCCACTCTTCCTGCTTCGCAACGGTCTGCAGGCCCGTGACGATCTTCGCGGTCGTCGGCACGCCGAAGTCGGCCATGATCAGCGTCTCTTCCAGCTCGTCCCAGAACTCGGGCGATATGGGCCGCTGAGGCGAACCGAGGCGGGCAACGGCCGAGAAAACTTCGCGGGCACGGCCGAGGGAGGTGCGAAGCCGCGAAAGCCAGCTCACCCGAGGCTCCCCCACCTGCTCACGCTACGAACTCTATCATGCGAACGTACGTTCGGTCAATCTGCTGCGCTATACTTGGCGGATGAGCCATCGTCCGATCCTCTGCTGTGCCGTGCTTGCACTTCTCTTCACAGCCTGTTCTGCTAGTCGAACGATACCCGCGGCGGCGCCCGGCAGCGCCTTCAACCCATCGGTCCGCGGCGCAACGACGCCCCTGATCGATCTCGACGCGCGCTCGAGCGGAGCCACCGTCTCCGCCGACGTTTACGGCGCGTCGATCGGCACCTGGTGGAACTTCCGCCAGCCGTTCGTCAACCCGTCGCTGCGTAAGGCCGGTATGAAGCTCGTGCGTTTTCCCGGCGGCTCCGAATCCGACGCTTACCACTGGGAGAGCGGCGGGTCGCTTTGCAACGGCTACGGCTATATCACGCCGGGAGCGACCTTCGACAATCTGATGCAGCACGCGGCACGTCCCTTAGACCTCGATGTGGCGATCACCCTTAACTACGGCAGCAATCGCGCCTGCAACGGCGGAGGCGAGCCGAGCGAAGCCGCGGCATGGGTCGCTTATGCGAAGAAGCACGCCGACCGCGTCCCCTACTGGACGGTCGGCAACGAAGTCTACGGTTCGTGGGAATACGACCTGCACGCGAAACCGCACGACCCAGCGACGTATTCCGACGCGGTGCGTACCGGTTTCTACCCCGCAGTAAAGAAAGCCAATTCTAGCGCGAAGCTCGGCATCGTCGTCGATACGCCCGATGATACCGCCTGGAACGACGCGGTGTTGAGCAAAGCGCAGCCGTTCGATTTCGTCGAGCTGCACTACTACCCGGAGTACAACGTCGACAACGACCGACAGCTGCTTGGCCCGGACGTCGACAACTTCGCCAACGACCTAACCGGCCTGCGCAAGCAGATGGATGACGCGGGCGTCTCGAAAAACGTCCCGATCTATCTCGGAGAGTTCAACAACGATGCCGGCAACGAAGGCAAGCAGTCTGTCTCGATCATCAATGGCCTGTTCTTAGGGCAAATGCTCGGTACGCTCGAAGACGCGGGCGTTCCGATGGCGACCTGGTGGCTGGCCTACGGGCAATGTGACGAGAGCGGCGACTACTCGAAAAAGCTTTACGGCTGGCAGCATTTTGGAACCGAGACACTCTTCTCCGACGGTCTCCCCAACGTTTACGAATACTGCGGCGATGCGCCGAAGATTCCGGGGGGCACGCCCTTTCCGACCGCGCGTGTGATGACGCTGTTCGCGAACAAGGTACCTGCCGGTTCTCAAGTGCGCACGGTCAGCTTGCCGAAATCGCTCGGCACGAACGTTCGCGCGTACGGATTCTCCCTCTCGAGCGGTTACGCGCTCGTTCTCTTCAACAATACGCTCAAACCGATTCGCGTGGAGGCGCGCGTCAGCAACTCCGGCAAGAGCAGCTTCGCCGCAACGCTCTCCGTCTACGGCAAAGCGCAATACGATAAGTCGAAAGACGACCAGTGGGTGGGGCCGCTGAGCAAGAGCCTGGGCAAAGTCGGCACGAAGATCCCACTCACGCTGGGGCCCTATAGCGTTTCGGCCCTGACCCTCATATAGCAGCCGCCCTGGCGAAGGGCGCCCAAGCCGCGCTTACGTCGTGACTGCGACGCGCTGACGCTGCGCTTCTCGTTCCTCGCGCTTTCGATCGCGCAAGAACTGGAAGAACTCTTTGCCTTCGCGCAGGCGGCGCTTCATCACCTGACGATCGCCGATCATCCCGCCGAGCAGCGAGAACATCTTGCGCGGACGGAAGTAGAACCGCCGGTAGAACTCGTCGACCGATTCGAACATCATCGTCGAGGTTAGGCCCGGATAGTTGAGCGCCGCGTGCTGCACGCCGTGCGTATCAACGAGCTCATCGGTTTGCTCGAGCCAGCCGTTCTCTTTCGCCTGCTTGTAGAGATGGGTTCCGGGATAGGGCGCGGCGAGTGAGACCTGGAGCGTTTCCGGATCCATCTCGCAGGCGAAGTTGATCGTCTCCTGGATCGTCTCGGGCGTCTCGCCCGGCATCCCCAGGATGAACGTCCCGTGCACCTTGATGCCCAGCTCGCGACAGTCTTTGGAGAAGCGCCGGATGATGTCGAGGCGGGTCCCCTTCTTCATGTTGTTGAGCACCTGCTGGTTGCCCGATTCGTAACCGACGAGCAGCAGGCGCAGCCCGTTTTCCTTCATCACTTCAAGCGTTGCCCGCGGCACGTTGGGTTTGGCGTTGCACGACCAGGTCATCCCGAGCGGTCCGAGCTTCCGGGCCACCTCTTGGACGCGCGGAATGTTGTCGGTCAGTGTGTCGTCGTCGAAGAAGTACTCTTTGACCTCCGGGAAGAGCTCCTTTGCGCGGGCCATCTCCGCCGCGACGCTCTCGACGCTGCGCACCCGGTAGAGGTGCCCGCCGATCGTCTGCGGCCAGAGGCAGAACGTGCACATCGATTTGCAGCCGCGCCCCGTATAAAGCGAAAGGTACGGATGCTGCAGGTAGCCGTTGAAATAGTTAGGGATCGTCAGGTCGCGGCGATAGACGTCGAGCACCGATGGAAACGCATCCATGTCGGTGATGATCGGCCGCTCCGCCGTGCGCACGATCTCGCCGTTCTTGCGATAGGCCAAGCCGTCGATCTCGCGCAGCGGTTTGCCCGAAGCGACGTCGACGCACGTGTAGTCGAACTCGCCGACGCCAACCCAATCGACCGCCGGCGCGAGCTTGAGCGAGAGTTCGGGCAGGACGCCGACGTGCGCGCCGACCATGCCGACGATTGCGTTGGGGCTCTCTTCCTTGACGCGAGCCGCGAAGCGGGCGTCGTTGTCAAACGACGGCGTGCTGGTGTGAAGGATGATCCGCTCGTAATCCTTGGCGAGCGGCGCCACCTGATCGACGGTCAAATCGTCGGGCGGTGCGTCGATCAGTCTGCTTCCCGGCACCATCGCGGCCGGCTGCGCCAACCACGTCGGATACCAGAACGACCGCACCTCACGGTGACATTGATAGCGCGCCCCGGCGCCGCCGTCGAACCCTTCGAACGTTGGCGGGTTCACGAACAATGTCTTGAGAAAATCGGGCATCCACTATTCCTCCGGTGCTGACGGTTTCCGGGCGCGACGCAAGGCCTTTCCCTCGGAGCCCGACCGGCTCCTACAGCGCCGCAAGCGCGCTTTGGAGGTTCGAAAACCGGCGGAAATCGGTGAAGTCAACCCGTTCGGTCGCCGCTCCCGCGAAGGGGCCGTAGCTGCCTTTGTAGTTTTGCGTCTCTTGCGTGACGGCCCAGAAGTTGGGGAGCACTTCGGCCCGCCGGTCGGCGATCTCGCCCCAGGTTGCATGCGGCGGCAAGACGTTGGGTTGATAGGTGTAGGCGAGCACGCTGTTCGTTGCGTCGTACGTAAAGGTCCCGTTTCCGTGCCCGGCGTCGTGCAGTGTGGATGCGAATGCGATCGTGCCCGGCCCTTGCTCCTGGTACGAGTAGTCCTCGGCATTGCGTGCATCGAACGGCAGCGCGAACGCTTCGCCGGGCTTCGGGCTTTGATACGCTTGGGCGAGCGCCGCCTGCTGCTGCACGTCCGCCGGCCGTCCGTCGATCGTGTAGCTGATGACGCGCACCCGGGCGACTCTGCCATTCTCGTAGACGCCGGTCAGGACGATATCTTCGTGCCGCTTGGAGAAGCCGGCGTGCACGTCGAGCACGCGGTGCAGGCGGAATGTGACGATCCCGCGGGATGTCTGGGTGAAGCGCTGCGCCACCTGTGCGAGAACAGGTGGCGCAGACGCCGCCGCCGTGCTAAGGATGCAAGATCACCCGATTCACGACGAACGTGCCGCTGCTGTAGTAGCCGACGAGCGAGACGCGTTCGCCCTGGGCCGGCGTTCCGCCGGTCGGGTAGATGATCGTGCCGTGCTTGAGATCGACCGTCTGCACGATGCCGTTGTGGCGCAGCACGGTCAAACGGTACGGGGTGAAGCCGGTTACGGTTCCCAACATAACGTGCCGCTTATCATATTTATAGACGTCCCAGTCGGGCTGCCAGGTGGTGTACGCGGGTGCGCCGGCGCCGTAGTCCTGAGCCGCCACCGGCGCGATGGAGGCACCGCCGATGAGCAGCACCGCCGCGACTAGCGAAATCATTCCTGCGTAAAATTTCATAGCGTTCGCTTTTTACCCGTCGCGGCGGTCTTACAACGTTAGAACTCTCCTAAAAGGCGTCGATCCCGTTTGGCGTGCCCAAACCAGTCGGGCCATCCCAACCTTTCCCGGAGGTGCACATCGGCGCGCCGCAGCTGCCGTCACTGCCGCTAGAGACGTCGTTGAGGCTCGAGGCGTGCCCATACAGGTACGTATTGTTGTTGTTGGCGCCGGTACCGGCCAGCGCGTAGACCGAGGCGATGATCGGTGTCGCTACCGACGTTCCGCCAAAGACCAGCCAGCCGCTCTGTCGATAGGTATCGTAGACGGCGACGCCGGTATTCGGATTGGCGTCGGCCGACGTGTCGGCTTGGGCGCGTAGCGAGCAGCCCGTGCTCAGGCCGTTTTGGAAACTCGGCTTCGCGTACACCTTGCTGCAGCCGCTGCCGGCGCCCGACCAGGCAGACTCGGTGCGCGGATTGATCTTCGTCAAGGTCGTTCCGCCGACTGCCATGACGCTGGGCAGAATCGCCGGCCACTGCGCCGTGGCATTGTGGCCATTGTCGCCGGTTGCCGCCGTGATCGCGATGCCGCTGACGTTGAAGCTAGCGTCGTATTTTTGCGTACCCTCGTTGCCGCTCCAGCTGTTGCTCACGTAGTTTGCGTGGGACGTCGCGTACTTCTCCGCGGTTACCAGCGCGGCCAGACTGTTGCTGGCCGCTTCCACCAGCAGGATCTTGCAGTTCGGGCAGATCGCCGAAACCATGTCGACGTCGAGCGACTCTTCTTCCGCCCAGCCGGCATCGGCTTTGCTTCCGAAGGCCTTGGTCGTAAAGCAGCCCTTCGATCCCGTGCACGCGGGCAATCCGTACTGGGCGCGATAGACTGCGAGATCCTTCGCCGCGTTCGGATCGACGTAGGCATCCACGATCGCGACCGTCTGCCCCTGGCCGTTGCTTGTGCTAAACGACGTCAGCCCGTAGGCCGTCTGCAGGTCGCTGGGAGCGTAACCGCTCGGCGTGTTCTTACGAACGAGGCCCTTTACGTCTGTACGGATCCAGGATTGACAGCGCGCATAGCCGCTCCCGACGGCGGCGCACACGCGCGCGGCGCGTCCGGCGCGCGGCCAGAGGCCGAGCTGCGCCGCGCTGGGATGCGCGATCGCCGCTTTGGATTGCGCTATCACCGCTTTGGATTGGGGTTCGTTCGGTTGCGAGGTGAGCTCGGACTCCGGCGTCTCTACGGAGGTTGGCGCCGGCTCTTCCGTGCCGGTCGCGGCCGGAGGCGCTGCATTGCCGACGGAGGGCAGCGAACTCATTGCGCCGGTGCTGCTGCACGCCGCGAGCGCGATAACGAAACTAAGGGAAGCAAAGGACGAGAATCTCAAGATCGGACTCCTATCTGCGGGGTTGAAGCCTGCGACGCGGCGCTTGGGTTTCCTGCGCGCGACATCGCGGCCCCTATTCCCTTAACGTGCCGGCCGAGCCAAGCGTTCGCACTCTGCGTAAAGGTTGACTTTAATGCGGTTTTCACGATCGTGCAGGCGGGCAAAGGGGGAAGGCGCCCGACTCGCTATTGCAAAAGACAGCCGGTCAGCGCCTTCTGGAGGGGATAAGTGAAGAAACTATACGCGGCCATCGTTTTTATCTGCGCCGGAGCCTTCGCCGGCTGCAACAGCACGAACAACACGATCGTGCCCGGTCCGAAGCCCACGACCCAGCCTCAGCACTCGATCCAGCACGTCGTCATCATGATGCAGGAGAACCGCAGCTTCAACAACATTTTCGCCGGCTTTCCCGGCGCAATGAGCACGATGACGGGGGCGTGCGTTATCAAGCCTTGGTGCAAGTCGGGTACCATCAAGCTGAAGCCGGTTACGCTCGAATCGAGCGGGAACCTCGGGCTTGGCATCGACATCGATCACAGTCACGCGGGATTCCTTGTTGAATGCAATGCCAACGCGCAGGGCGTCTGCCGGAATAACGGGTTCGACCTGATACGATACGGCGAATCCGGCGGCGCCGGGCTCGCGAAGCGGTACCCGTATGCGTACATCGAGCGCTCCGAGTCGAAGGCGTACTGGGATTTTGCCAAGCAGTACTCGCTCGCCGACCAGATGTTCTTCACCGAGACGGCCAGCAGCTTCATCGCGCACCAGATCATTCTCTCCGGTACGGTCAGGCTGAACTCACACGAGTCGCTGACCGATCAGCCGGACGGCCAACCTTGGGGCTGCGATGCGCCGCCCGGCACGCAGACACCGATCCTGCTGAAAAACGGGACGGAGATTCAGCCCCCGCATAGGGGCCTGCCGTTCCCCTGCTTCACGGAGTACGGCACGATCGCCGATCTGCTCGATAAGGCAAATGTCTCTTGGCGATACTACGTCGACGCCTTCGAGGGATCGAAGGACGCCGATTTCTCCGGCGGTGTCTGGAACGGCTACGATGCGATCAAGAAAATTCGCCACGGGCCCGACTGGAATAAAAACATGAGCATGCCGAACACCACCGTGTTTACCGATGTGAAGGACGGCAGGCTGCCCGCGGTTTCGTGGGTCATTCCCTCGTTGGCAGATTCCGATCATCCGGCCAGCGGGTGCAACGGCGGCCCGCACTGGGTTACCAGCGTCATCAACGCGATCGGCAAGAGCAAATACTGGGATACCACCGCGATTATTCTGCTCTGGGACGACTGGGGCGGCTGGTACGACCCCGCACCGCCGCTGCAAACCAACTACACGAGCCTCGGCATGCGCGTCCCGATGATCGTGATCTCGCCGTGGGCGCAGCAGAGCACCGTCGTACACACCGAGTATGAGTTCGGCAGCATCCTGAAGTTCGTCGAGGGTAACTTCGGTCTGGGCTCGCTGCACACGACCGACGCGACGTCGACCTCGATGGCCGACGTCTTCAACTTCAACCAGAGCGGCATCTCATTTAAGCCCGAGCCGCTGCCGCAAAAGGGCAACTGCGCCGGCAAGCCGACCGCAAAACAGATCATCGAGCACGATGGAGGCGTTCCGGAATAATCAAAGACCGCGCTGAGGCGGGTGCAAAGCTCGCGGAGGCGCTCCAGGAGTACGCCGGCCGGCCCGACGCCGTCGTGCTCGCACTGCCCCGCGGCGGCGTTCCCGTCGGCGCGCAGGTTGCACAGCGCTTGGGGCTTCCGCTCGACGTTTACGTCGTGCGCAAGCTCGGCGTTCCGGGGCACGCCGAACTCGCGATGGGCGCCCTCGCGAGCGACGGCACCTGCGTGCTCGACCGTGAGATCGTTGCCTCGCTGCGAATCGACGAGCGGGACGTGCAGGCCGTCGTCGCGCGGGAGATCGAGGAGGTCGCACGCCGCGAACGCCTCTTTCGCGACGAACGCCCGCAAGCAGAGGTCGCGGGCAAGTCGGTGATCCTGGTCGACGATGGCCTCGCAACCGGCGCGACGATGCGGGCCGCCGTGACCGCGCTGCGCAAACGCAGCCCCGCCGAGATCGTCGTCGCCGTGCCGGTCGCCGCGTGGCGAACGTGCGAAGCGCTTGCGGACGTGGCCGATCGCGTCGTCTGCCCCTACACTCCAGAGCCGTTTGTTGCCGTCGGTCTCTTTTATGAAAACTTCGAGCAGACGCATGACGAGGAGGTCCGCCAACTGCTCGATACGGCCGCTGGGCGGACGGGGCAAGGCGGCAGCGTGTAGAATCAAATCGCGATGAAGCGTACCTCTACCGCCGCCACGGTCTTCGCCGCGCTGCTCGCCATTGCCGGCAGCGCCGCATCGGCTCAGCCGATTCTGTACACATTCACCGGCCTTCCCGACACCGCTAACGGCTGCGCTTGGTTCGACGACAACCTTAATAGCAATCGCGACGAAGGCACGATGGCGCGCCAAGTCGATCTGCTCTACAACCGCGTCGCGCTGCCCCCCGACGAGAACGTAACCGTCGGCGGCACGGCAACGACCGCTGCCGGCGGCCAGGTCGTAGATTATAAACTCGGCTCGCGAACGATCTGTTCGACGATCGAAGCGCTCAACGGGCCGACGCCCGAACCCTCGACCTCTGCGACGCCGATGCCCGCACCGACGTAGCTGTGCGCAAGGCGCTGCGCGCTCTCCCGCTCCTCCTGACGCTCGCCTTTGCCGGGTGTAACAGCTCGAGCGTCGTGACGCCGCCGCAGCCGGTCGCGCAGCACTCGATCCAGCACATCATTATCCTCGTGCAGGAGAACCGCAGCTTCAACAACATCTTCGCCGGCTTTCCGGGCGCGACGACGGCGATGTCGGGCCCCTGCAAGCCGAAGGGGCAAGCCGCAAAATGGTGCACGGGGAACCACATCATTCGGCTGCACGCGGTCAGTCTCAAAACCGGCACGCCGGATTTCGGCAAAGACATCGATCATAGCCATAACGGCTTCGGCATCGAGTGCGACGTCAGCGCCTCCAACGTCTGCGCGATGGATGGCTTCAATCTAATTCGCTACGGCGAGTCGGGTCAGTCCGCGCCGGCCAAGAGCTTTCCCTACGCGTACGTGGATCGTCAGGAAACGGCCCCCTATTGGAAGCTCGCGCAGCAGTACACGCTCGCGGACAAAATGTTCTTGACCGATACCGCCTCGAGTTTTATCGCCCACCAGCTGATCCTCTCGGGAACGGTTCGGATCAACGACCGCGAATCGCTGACCGACCAGCCGCCGACTACACCCTGGGGCTGCGACGCACCCCCGGGCATTTCGACGCCCTTTCTGTTGAGGGACGGCCGGGTAATTCCGGATCCGCCGACAAAGCTCTCCTTTCCGTGCTTCACGCAGTATCGGACTATCGCTGATTTGCTCGATGCAAAAGGCGTCTCTTATCAGTTTTACGTGATGCAAGGGCTGGACGCGAGGAAGCCGTACTATGATTTCTCCGGAGCGGCGTGGAACGGCTTCGACGCCATCAAGAAGTTCCGTTACAGCAGCGACTGGAAGAACCACATCAGCGTCCCAAACACCAACATCTTCAAGGATCTCAAGGGCGGGAGCCTGCCCGCGGTATCGTGGGTGATTCCGACGCTCTTTGATTCCGATCACCCCGCGAGCGGCTGCAACGGCGGACCGCGGTGGGTGACCAGCGTCGTCAACGCCGCCGGCACGAGCCGATATTGGAAGAACACCGCGATCGTACTGCTCTGGGATGACTGGGGCGGCTGGTACGATCCCGTTCCTCCTCCGCAGGTCAACTATACGAGCGACGGGATGCGCATTCCGCTGCTCGTTATCTCGCCGTACGCTCTACCCCACAACGTCTCACACACGGAGTACAACTACGGCAGCATCCTGCGTTTTATCGAAGAGACGTTCAAGCTCGGCTCGCTCGGCACGACCGACGCCTCGGCGAACTCCCTGATGGACAGCTTCAACTTCACGCAGACACCAAATACATTCACGGCCGCGCCGTTGCCGCCGAAACCCCACTGCAGGCCGCCGGCGGGTGACGTGGTTCGCCAAATCATCGAGCACGACGGGGGCGTCCCGGGATAGGCCTTAACGCGCGTCCCAGTACTCCGCGCCGACCGGATACATCAGCATGTTCCGCCGGAATCCGCTGACGCGGTCGCGCACGACGTCGACGTTCGATTCGAATGCAACCGGAATCGCCGGAACCTCTTGCCGCACGATCCGCTGCATCGCGACCAAGTCGGCACGCCGGCGCCGCGGATCGCCGGTCGTCGCCTGATCCTCGAAGAGCGCGTCGAAACGCGGATTGCAGTAGTTCATCGAGTTGTTCCCGTTGCCGCCGCGCTGGCTGCAGGCGAAGATCACCGATTGCTCCGGATCTGCCGCCCCGATCCACTGCGCCGCCGCTAACGTAAAGGCGCCGGTCCGCAGCGGCCCGCCCGGCGCGTTGAAGAGCGCGGCGGGGTAGGGCTTGAGCACCGCGTCGATTCCCGCGCGCTGCAGCTGCTCTTGCTCGATCACCTGCATCCACGTTCCCCGCTCGGGCGCAAGCGCGATCGCTACGCTCAGCCGAACGCCCCCCTTGCTCCAATGCCCCGCGCTGCGCCGCCAGCCGCCCGCCGTGAGCTCGCGCGCCGCCGCCGCTGGGCCGTTCCCGATCGCGCCGCCGTCGTGCCACACAAAGACCGGCGGGAGAAACGAATCGGCCGGCCGCAGCACGCCGAACGCGGCGCGAACGATCTCGCCGCCGTCGATCGCCTCGGCGATCGCGCGCCGCACGTGGACGTCGCGGGTCGGCGGCGCCGTCGTCTGCGCCATTAAAAAATAGACGCCGTTGACCGGCGTGACGACGACGCGCGCGTGCGCAATTTCCCGCGCTCGCGGCACTTGCGCCGAACCGATCTCGGTAACGTCGACCTCGCCGGTGCTCAGCGCCAGCAGCGAGCTCTGCGTCGTCGGGATGAGCGACAGCACGATGCGGCGCAGCCGCGGCTGCGGTCCGAAGTAGGGATTGCGTTCGAGGACGATGCGGTTCGCGCGCTGCCACTGCGTCACGCGAAATGGTCCGGTGCCGAACGGCAGCTGATCCCACGCGCCGCGCCGCACGTCCGTCGACGAAAACGCGTGCGCCGGCAAGATCCCGAACGCGAAATCGGCCTGGGCGAAGAGCTCGGCGACGGCCGCATTCCAAGGATTGCGCAAGCGCACGACGACCGTGTAGCGATCCGGCGTCTGCAACGCCGCGATTCGCCGATAGGCGTCGACCGATTCGACAGGATTGCGCGGATCGACGATCGCGCGATAGGTAAACGCGACGTCGGCCGACGTCAGCTCGCTGCCGTCGGCGAAGCGCACCTCGTGCCGAAGATGATAGATGATCGTCTTACCGTCACGCGAGACGTCGCCGTTCGCGCGCGAGGGAACCCGCGTCACCAGAATTGGGATCAGCCGGTTCTCCGCCGAGAGCCCGATGAGCGTCTGCGTAACGAGCAAGTCGTAGCCGATCGTGTCCTGGTCGTGCGCGAGCAACGGATTGAGGGAGGTCGGATCGACGTTGTCGGCGATCGCGAGCACGTGCGCTTGTGGAACCGGGCGTTGGCAAGCGGACAGCGCGGTCGCGACCAGGAGCGCCATCGTCAAAACGGGTAGGATGCTCCGTATGGACGAGAATTCGAACCGCCGGGAAGGCGTGGAAGACGCGGACGCCACCGGCATGGTTGCGGGGGAGGAGCTCATCACCCAGGCCGAGACGATGCTGCCGATCCTAAAGCTCCACGACGCGCTGCCCCGCGAGCACGCAGCCCACGCGGCGATCGACCAGCTGGACGGCGAGTTGAAAAAGGACGCGCCGGATCGCAGCGTCGTCGAGGGGCACGTGGCGCGGCTGCGGCTGCTGCCGGAGCTCGAAGCGATCGTCGTCAACTGGTGGGACGATCCGCGCACGCAGCGTTTCTTCGCCGATCTCGGCCAGATCGGCGTCTAGCCCACACTCGGACGGACCCGGAGCGCCGCGCTGATTCGCGGCCCTACGGTGCCTTTTGCCTTCGGCACGCCGTGGTCGTAATGCAGCTGGGTCTCGTAGCTCATCACGAGCAGGCTGCCCGCCTCGAGATCGAGGTCGAGGGCTCGCCGCGATTTACGCCGGCCCGAATCGAGGGGGCCTTTGCTGCGAATCGTCATCAGCCGCGTCGCTCCCAAAGAAATCAGCGCGATCGGGTGGTTCGCGACGATCTCGTAAAGGTGGTCGTTGTGCGGAGCGACGCTGTCGTGCCCGTCGCGATAGAGGTTTAGCCCCACGCTGTTAAAGCGCGTCGCGGTAACCTCACCCGCCTTGGCCGCGATCTCCGCGAGCGCCGGCGGCAACTCCGGATCGTCGAGCCGGTACCGCGCGACTCGTCGCGGCACGTCGACCTTGCGATCGTACATCCAGCGCCGTTCGCTCTGCCACGGAATCCCGTCGCGCAGCGCCTCGAACCACGCCGCCGCGGTCGCCGAATCCGCGAACCGCGGGATGTAGTAGATCGTGCCGGTTTCGTCGGCGACCAGCGTCCGCCGCCCGTCGCCGAAGATTCCCAGTTGGGTCAGGGATACAGGCCGCGCAGTTTCGTCGCCTCGGCGACGCGCGAAACCGCGACGCAATACGCGCCCTGACGCATCGAAACGCCGTGGCGTTTCGCCTGTTCGTGCGTCTCGCGAAACGCACGGACCATCTTGTGCTTGAGGCGTTCGTTGATCTCGGCCTCTTCCCAGAAGTTCGCCTGCAGATCCTGAACCCACTCGAAGTACGAAACCGTCACGCCCCCGGCGTTGGCCAAAATATCCGGCAGCACCATGATGCCGCGATCGAAGAGGATCGCATCGGCGTCGGGTGTCGTCGGTCCGTTGGCCGCCTCCGCCACGATTCGCGCGCGAATGTGTGAGGCGTTCTCGCCGGTGATGACTTTTTCCAGCGCCGCCGGGACGAGCACGTCGCAATCGAACTCGAGCACCGCGCGGTTGTCGATGCGTTCGCCGCCGCGAAAGCCGGTGACCGATCCCGTCTCACCCTTATGCGCCATCAAGCCTTTGACGTCGAGGCCGTCCTCGTTGGCGACGCCGCCGTGCGAGTCGGAGACCGCGACGATCTTATAGCCGATGTCGGACATCAGCTGCGCGGCGTACATGCCGGCGTTGCCGAATCCCTGGATGGCGACGCGCGCACCGGCGATCTCTTTGCCGAGCTCCGCCATCGCTTCGTCGACGACGTAGCCGCAGCCGCGCGCCGTCGCTTTGTCCCGCCCGAGCGAGCCGCCGATCGAAACCGGCTTACCGGTGACGACGCCCGGGATCGAATAGCCGTGCTGCATCGAAAATGAGTCCATGATCCACGCCATGATCTGGGGCGTCGTGTAGACGTCGGGCGCGGGGATATCTTTCTCTGGCCCGATGATGATCGAGATCTCGTTGGTGAAACGGCGTGTCAGGTTCTCGAGCTCCTGCATCGACATGTGCTTGGGGTCGCAGATCACGCCGCCTTTGGCGCCGCCAAAGGGGATGTTCACGAGCGCGCACTTCCAGGTCATCCACATCGCGAGCGCCTTGACTTCGTCGAGCGTGACGTCGGGGTGGAAACGGATGCCGCCCTTCCCGGGCCCGCGCGACATGTTGTGCTGCACGCGGTACCCGGTGAACATGCGGAACGCTCCGTCGTCCATTCGCACCGGAACGGAGACCTCGAGAACGCGTTTAGGCTGGCGCAGGTATCCATGCAGCGATTCGTTGAGGCCAATGAGCCGGCTCACTTCATCGAGCTGACGCGTGGCCATGTCCCAAACGTTGTCTTGCGATTGAACGGCGGAGAGATCTTGAGCCATGACTTCCTCTACTCTGGTTACGCGGGTGCGGCTTACTCTAGGAGTGCGGGTGGCCGTACATGGTGGCATGATAGGCCGGCAAGTGCGGATTCTTCCAATGGGAACCGTCGGTGAAAGCAATCTTCAGCGGTACGCATTTCGCGAAGCTCGTCTGAAGCGGAAAGACGTTGCGACTCAGCCCGAACTTGTGCTTTATCTCGGCGCCCGGCGAGAAGGTGCCGACGTCCTTTACCTCAGCGACGAGGTTGCCCTTGACCAGCAGACCGAACTCGATCTGTTTCATAACGTGCTGCGTGGCGTTGACGTAGTCGATGCCGAGCGTCGGGTCGTTCTCGACGGGAGACTGGTAGTACGTCGGCCCGTAGACCGACGGCCAGCCCCAGTACCGGCCGTAGAGACCGTACGAGGGATAGAATCCCGGCGTGTATCCGGCGTAGTTATAGCTGACATTGCGTTGAGGGTTGCAGGCGTTGACCTGGATTGGGTGCGGCATTGTCACTTGTGATGCCTGCGACATTGCGACGTTCGTGGACTGCGCCGCAGTGATCGCAGGAAGGCTGCTTAGCAAGCATAGCGCTCCTACGCCCAGCGAAAAGCGTAACGGGTTCATGAGGCCTCCTTAGCGGATTGAAAACACGGTTGTCTTGGCTGTCCGCCTTCTGCAAGCGAAAGGGCGGCGCCTTGGCACCGCCCCGATTGGCTGATCGCGTGTTCGTTATTGCGGTGGTCGCCCGCCGCCGCCCCGGCCTCCGCCGCCGCCATTGCGACCGCCGCCTCCACCGGCACCGCCGCCCGAGCTGCGCGGCGCGGAACCGCCGCCGCCGGCGTTACCGCGCGAGTACGATGGATGCGAACCGCCTCCGCTGCTGCCGCGTGAGTACGACGGATACGAACCGCCTCCACCGTTGCCGCGTGAGTACGAGGGTGCGGCGTTATGCGATTCCGAGTACGCACTGCGGCCATTGCCGGACGAATCGCCGCGCGAATACGACGGATAGGAGCTGCTGCCGCGCGAGTATGCAGGCGCGGCGTTACGCGACGACTGCATCGCGTAAGGATCGCGGGCCGATGTTTGCCGTTCCGAGCCGACGGACCCGTTGCGGGGCGCGCTTCCGAAGGATTGGTTGCGGCTCGAGAAGCCGCGATCGTTCGATCCGGAGATACCGCCGCGATCGTTCGATCCCGAGGCACTGCCGCGCTCTTGCGAAAACCGGTTCCACGAATCCGAGACGCTGCGGTTTTGCGAACCAGACCCCTGGAGGGAGCTTGAACGGGAGCCTTCGGTCATTCCGCGGCTCGAATCGTTACGCTGCGAGCCGGCCATCGCGCTCTGCCCCTGCGCGCCGCCGTGCGCAACTCCGCGATCGGTGTTGAAGCGCTGCCACGACGAGGTCGGCGCATTGGTGCGCGCGGAGTCGAGGTTGCCGCGCGTTTCGTTACCGCGCGTCATCTCGCTGCTGCGCGATACCGGCGCATTGTTGCGACCGGAGTCGCCGCGAATCGCCTGCGATACCGAGCGCTGCTGAGACTCGAAGGCCGGCCGCGCGGCCAGTGCGCGATTCGACGCGAAGCGTGGAGAGTTGAAGCTCTTCGACATCGTCACTGGGGCGCTGACCGTTCCGCGCGATCCTGAAGCGAAGCGAAGGTTTTCGCGGCCCGGGGTAACCGGCACGGCACCCTGAATCGTGCCCATCTTCGAAATCATCTTCGGATTGACGGCGATCATGTGACCGAAGTTTCCGTGCTGGAAGTTGCCAACGATGGTTCCGGTGGCGCCGTGGTGCCCGAAGTTGCCGTAGTAGTTGCGGATGTTTGTCACGTTGACGATCCGGGTGTTCCAGCCGCGGCCGTAGCCGTAGCCGCCGTATCGCGGCCAGCCCCAACCGTATCCCGTCCAGGCCCAGCCCGCATACCACGGATAGTACGGCGCGTACGGGGCCAACGGATACCACCCGACGTATGGATAGCCGCCGAAGCCGGCGCTGACGCCCCAGCCCGCGCCGCCGACGCTCAGGCCGAATCCAAAGAATCCGACAAGTGCGGGCGACCAAGCCGGCTGGGTGTTATAGTACCCGACGTACGCCGGCGGGAGCCATGCCCAGCCTGAGTTGTTCGCGTAGAACCAGCGGCCGTAGTGATACGGCGCCCAGCCCCACTGGTCAGCCGAGACCCACGTCCAGCCATAACCGTCTTCCCAGGTCCACGAGCCGTTCTGGTATGGAGCCCAGTCGGAAGACTGATTCGGAACCCACGCCTGACCGTAACCCGCGACGTCCTGCCACTGGCCGTACTGGCTGAGGTTATCGTAGCCGGCGATATCCGGACTGACGTTCGGGCTGGAGTCGAGCGCAGCGACCATCGTCTGGTCGCGCTTCGCGCTAAAATCGTCGAATGTGTCGAACCCGACCGCCGTCGTATAACTGATCGATGGATCCGAGGCCGCGCCGCGCGCGACGAGCGTCCGCCCGGACTGCAGGTCGTACTTCTGCTGCGGCGTGACGACCTCGGCCTGGCCGCGGCGGACCGTCACCCACGTCGAGCCGTCTTGCGTGATAGAGACTCGATAGTCTCCCTTCTGCTGCGAGCGCACGCTGATCGACGGCGTGTCGACCTGGAACGCACGAGAGTCGTGAACCAGCCCGACCTCGATCGTCCCGTCGGCGAGCTGCAGCTGGCGATTATTCGGGTCGTCGTTGGTGATGCGCGCCTGAACGTTGCCGCCTAAGCGCACGGCAGTATAACCGTCAAACTGTAACTCGGCCCGGGCTGTCTGCCCGGTCGAGAGATAGTCCCCAGGCAGCAACGGAGCGTTAATGACCGCCTTCACCTGCTCGTTGCTGTCCCCGCGCTGGACGACCGCGGATCCGTTCAGAACGCTGATCCGGGCAACCCCGGGGCCGTCCTTGCTCGGTGCCGCTTGGTCGGCCGAAACCGGCGTCACGCTGCCGAGGCTGACCCCGACGAGCGCGGCGCCGCAAAGGACGCTTGTAAACCACTTGCTAGTCATATGTGTGTTCGTTTCCCCTCACCACCATTGAACCCGAATCCGGGTATTGACGTCATCGATTCGCGATTAGTGTAGCATTAAGCTCGAGTGAGAGGGGACGGCGTGCTTGCCGCTAAGTGGTACGGCGGAGGTGGATCTGAAATGCAAGACTCGGAACGCGACCTTTCGCGACGTAACTTCCTTTCGGGCGTAATCGTTCTACCGGCGCTAGCCGGACTGTTCCTCACCCAAACGACCGCTGCGCAAGCCAAAGCCTCGAAGGCGTCCTTCAAGTATCAAAGCACGCCGAACGGCGGCAAGAAGTGCTCGCAGTGCAGCCTGTTCATCCCCGGCAGCTCCGCGACGGCGAGCGGCACCTGTAAAGTCGTCGACGGCTCCATCAGCCCCAACGGCTGGTGCACCGCCTGGAGCAAGAAGAGCTAACACGAGCACCCAAGTGTCATCCTGAGCTTGTCGGTGTCATCCTGAGCTTGTCGGTGTCATCCTGAGCTTGTCGGTGTCATCCTGAGCTTGTCGGTGTCATCCTGAGCTTGTCGAAGGACCACCCTGAGCTTGTCGAAGGGTCATCCTGAGCTTGTCGAAGGATAAGCGATCTCGAAGAGCGCCGCGGCGCCCATGCCGCCCCCGATGCACATCGTGATGACGGCATACTTTTCGCCGCGGCGTTTACCTTCGATCAACGCGTGCATCGTCATTCGTGCGCCGCTCATCCCGTAGGGATGGCCGATCGAGATGGCGCCGCCGTCGACATTAAAACGGTCGTTGGGCAAGCCTAGCGTATCGCGACAGTAGACCGTCTGCACCGCGAAGGCCTCGTTGAGTTCCCACAGACCGATATCGCCAATCGAAAGTCCGTGCTGCTCGAGCAGCATCGGCACGGCGAATACCGGCGCGATTCCCATCTCGCCCGGATCGCAGCCCGCCACGACGTAGCCCCGGTAAAAACCTAACGGCGCTAATCCGCGCTCTTTTGCGAGTTCCACGTCCATGACGACGACCGCCGCCGCGCCGTCGGAAAACTGCGACGAATTGCCGGCCGTAATCGTCGTGTCCGTGACGCCCGGTACCGCGCCTCGCAGCGAGGCGAGCCCTTCAAGCGTCGTATCGGGCCGATTCCCTTCATCTTTGCGCAGTACGACGCGCTCCTCACGAACGGCGCCGCTCTCCTTATCCTGTTCGTACTTCCAGGAGGGCAACGGGACGATCTCCGCTTCAAAACGGCTCGCGGCTTGCGCGGCGGCCGTACGCTCTTGGCTCTGCAGCGCGTATTCGTCTTGGCGCGCGCGCGAAACGCCGTATTTCTTCGCGACGTTGTCGGCCGTGTAGAGCATCGGCATGTAGATATCCGGAACGTGGCGCAGCAGCCAATCCTCGGCGAAAAAATGCAGGTTGAGCTCGTTCTGCACCATACTGATCGACTCGACCCCGCCCGCGACGACGATCCCCGCACCATCGGCGATCACGCGTTTGGCCGCGCCGGCGATCGCATCGAGCCCCGAGGCGCAGTAGCGGCTGACCGTCTGTCCCGGAACCGTTACCGGACAGCCCGCACGCAGCGCCGCGGTGCGGCCGATGTTGTTTCCGGTCGCGCCTTCGGGGAGGCCGCAGCCCATAATGACGTCCTGCACTTCGTGCGGCGCCACCGCCGCGCGCTCCAGCGCATGCTTGACGGCGTGCCCCGCCATCGTCGCGCCCGGCGTTTGATTGAAGGCGCCCCGAAAGGCGCGCCCGATCGGCGTGCGCGCCGCCGAAACGATCGCCGCTTCACGCATGAACGGCCTCCGGTTGCGCGCTGTGCGCTTCGGCAAACGTGCCGCCGCTCATCGCCACGCGCGCGAGCAGGGCCGACGGCTTCCACTGCGGCCCAAAAGCCGCTTCGAACTCTTTGATGCGCTCGTAGACCCGCGCGACGCCCACCTCGTCGGCGTACCACATCGGTCCCCCGTGATGCGGCGGAAAGCCGTAGCCATAGACGTAGACGATATCGATGTCGCCCGGCCGCAGCGCGATGCCATCTTCGAGCAAGTACGCACCGCGATTGACCAGCGCATAGAGCAAACGATCGCGAATCTCGGCCTCGCCGGCATCCCGCGGCTCGATGCCGGCTTCGCGCGCCGCCTCCGCGAACAGCTCTTCAACTTCCGGGTCGCGAATCGGCTCGCGGCCCTTGCCGACCGCTTTATCGTATTTGTAGAAGCCGGCCATCGCTTTCTGCCCGAGCCGCTTGCGTTCGACCAGGCGTTCGAGCACGTTCGTGCGTTCCTGCGCGGGTTTGCCTCGCAGCTTCTGCACGTTCAGGCCGATATCGAGCCCGGAGAGATCGCTCATCGCAAACGGCCCCATCGGAAAACCAAACGCCTTCATCACGGCATCGATCCGGGAGGGCGTGTTGCCCGCTTCGGCGAGCGCGTAGGCCTCGCGCACGTAGTCGAAGACCATCCGGTTGCCGATGAAGCCGAAGGCGTTGCCCGAGAGCACGGCCTTCTTGCGGAGCCTCTTGCCGATCGCGAACCCGGCCGCCAAGCTCTGCGCGGACGACTCCTTGCCGCGCACGATCTCGAGCAGCGGCATGATGTTCGCCGGCACGAAGAAGTGCAGTCCAAAGACCTGCTCCGGACGCTTTGTCACGGCAGCCAGCTCATCGATGTCCAGCGTCGAGGTATTGCTCGCGAGCAAACCTTCCGGCTTGACGATGCCGTCGAGCTTGGCGAAGACCTCGCGTTTGACATCGAGACTCTCGAAGACCGCTTCAACGACGAGATCGCAGTCAGCCAGCGCGCTCCAGTCTTCGGTGAAGGTAATCGCCTGCGCGCGTTCCCAGGCTTCCTCTTGGGTCAGCCGCCCCTTCTGCACCTGATACATGAACATGCCCATGACGGTCTGGCGTGCCTTGTCGACCGCTTCGTCGTTGTTGTCGACCACCACGACCGGAAAGCCGGCCTGCGCGAAAGCGATCGCGATTCCGCTGCCCATCGTCCCGGCACCAACGACCCCAACGTTCTCCACCTCCGGTGTCATCCCGAGCTTGTCGAATGGTGCCTCTGTCATCCCGAGCTTGCCGAAGGGTTTATCCAGCTCGCGCTCCGCGAAAAAGACGTGGCGCAGTGCCGCCGACGGCGCGGAACGCACGAGCTCGTCGAAGAGCCGTGCCTCACGCGCGAGCCCGAACGCAAACGGCAGCTCGACTGCCGCCTGCACCGCGTCGATGAGTTTGTGCGCGGCATAGCCGCCGTTGTTTTCCGGCGGCACCACCTTGTGCGCCTGCGCGACGACGAACGGCCCCGCTTGCGCCGTCACGTCGGGAGCAATCGTCGGCGCCAGCGCCGAGGCGCGCCGCTTGCGGGCGCGGCTCTTCGCGAGCGCTTCGGCGCGCGCGACCACGTCGCTCTCAACGACTTCGTCTAACACCCCGAGCTCGAGCGCGCGTTGCGCCTTCGCCGAGGAGCCCTTGAGCATGAACTCGAGCGCCGCCCGCGCGCCGATTAAGCGGGTGAGCCGCTGGGTTGCACCGGCGCCGGGCAATAGGCCGAGCTTGATCTCCGGCAGACCGAGCTTCGACCGCTCCGTCGCCACGCGATAGTCGCAGGTGAGTGCGAGCTCGAGGCCGCCCCCCAGGCACGTTCCATCGATTGCGGCGACGAAAATTTTGTCGCTGAACTCGATATCGGCAATGACGTCGCGAATCGTTACCGCGTCCGGCGGCATCTCCCGGTTGAAATCGTTGACGTCGGCGCCCCCGCTAAAGAGGCCATTCGCGCCGGTCACGATCACCACGCCGACCGCCTCGTCGCGCTGTGCGGCGGCGATCTCCTCGCGCAGCTTCGCGCAGTACGCAAAGGACAGCGCGTTCACCGGCGGGTTGTCGAGGGTGATGACGCGGACGGCCTGCGCCCAGCCGGTCGAAGGGTCTTGGGGAATCATCAGATGCCTACGGTCGCCTTGCGATCGAGCTCGAACTGCGTTTCGTCCAGCGCCATCACGTCGCCCGATCCGTCGACGATCTGCCGCTGATACCAAGCGCACTGCGAGAGCACGTGTGAAGCGTAGAACGATGCGGTCGCGAGCTTCGCACGGTAGAAATCGGCCTCCGAATCGCCGGCCGCAAGCTTCGCCGCCGCGATCTGCGCGGCGCGCGCCATCTGCCATCCGCCCGCGACGGTTCCCCATAGACGCAGGTACGGAACCGAACACGCGAAGGCTTTATGTAAATCGCCCATCGCGTTCATACCGATCCACTGCGACGTTTCGTTGAGTGCCTTCAGGCCCGCGCCGAGCGACTCACCGATCCGCTTCACGCTCTTGTCGGAGTGGCCGGCGCACTCTCTGGCGACCGCCTCCATCTGCTTGCCGACGGTTCGCGCCGTCGCACCCATGTCGCGCAAGAGCTTACGCCCGATGAGATCGAGCGACTGGATGCCGGTCGTTCCCTCGTAGATCGTGATGATGCGGACGTCGCGGTACTGCTGGGCTATGCCGGTCTCCTCGATGTAGCCCATACCCCCGAAGACCTGCAGCGCGACCGAGCAGAGGTCGACGGCGTTTTCGGTACACCAGCCTTTGACGACCGGGATCATCAGCTCGACGAAGGCTTTGTGCTGTTTGCGTACCTTTTCATCGGGATGGCGCAGCGCGTAGTCGAGCGACGCGGCGGTCACGTACGCGAGGCCGCGCATCGCTTCGATCGTCGCCTTCTGCAGCATCAGCATGCGCCGCACGTCGGGGTGTTTGAAGATCACTTCGGGAGCGCGTGAGCCCGGCTTTAGATCGCGCCCCTGCACGCGCTCGAGCGCGTAGGCGAGGGAACTCTGGTACGCCCGGTCCGCGAGCGCGATGCCCTGCACGCCGACGGAGAAGCGCGCCGCGTTCATCATGATGAACATGTACTCGAGGCCGCGATTCGGGTCGCCGACCAAATAACCGACGGCGCCTTTTCCCTTTTCACCGTAGTTGAGCGTGCACGTCGGGTTGCCGTTGATGCCGAGCTTGTGCTCGATGCTCGCGCAGACGACGTCGTTGCGCCCGCCGAGCGTGCCGTCGTCGTTCACCAGGAGCTTGGGCACGATGAAGAGCGAGATGCCTTTGGTTCCTTCGGGCGCGTCGGGAAGCCGCGCGAGGACAAGATGGATGATGTTATCGGCCATGTCGTGCTCGCCGAAGGTAATAAAAATCTTCGTGCCCGAGAGCAGGTAGTGGTCGCCCTCAGGCACCGCACGGGTGCGCACCTGCGCGAGGTCGGAGCCGGCCTGCGGCTCGGTCAGGCACATTGTCCCCGTCCACTTGCCGTTGACGAGGTTGGGGATGTAACGCTTCTTCTGCTCGTCGGAGCCGACCAGCTCGATTGCTTCGATGGCCCCCTGGTTGAGCAGTGGGCCGTTGGCAAAGCCGATGTTCGCCGCGTTCCACATCTCCAGCGTCGGCCCGAGCAGGATCTGCGGCAGCCCCTGGCCCCCATATTCGGGCGGTACCGGGAGCCCGATCCAACCCGCGTCGGCAAACTGCCGGTAGGCCTCCTTGAACCCGCTGGGAGTCTTGACCTCACCCTCTGACCACGTACACCCCTCCGTATCGCCCGTCCGATTCAGCGGATCGAGCACGCCTGAGGCAAAGGCGGCGGCTTCCTCGAGCACGGAATCGAGGACATCGAGGCTCTCCCCGCAGCCCGGCAGGGCGGCCACCTCCTCGATGCCGGCCAGTTCGCGGAGGGCGAACTGCATGTCGCGCAGTGGCGCTCGGTAGGTGCTCATCGTAGTCCCTTCTTCGGCTATGTATTAAAAATAATACAAACGGGAGGCGGCGAGTTGCGCCCTCTTTGGGGCTCAACGGGGCATTAGAAATTGTGAAAAAGACTCCGCCTGCTTGCCACCAGCAGCAACAACTTTGGATATGCTAGCCGTACTACAGTACAACATCATACCTCACCGTCGTCTCCGAGGAGATCATAAAAACCGATGTTTCTTACGTCCATTTTGCTATCCGTGGTGACCCTTAATCCGGCGATGGCGCCGCGCGCCCAAATGTCGCCCGCCGAAGGCACGATCACCGCACGAGCCATCTCACCCGACTCAACGTGTAAGCCGGGCGACATCTGCGCGTCAAAAACGGTGCACCAGAACGGGTGCTTCTACTCCAATTTCTGGAACAAGACCAACGGCGGAACGCCGCTCACGATCGACGTCACGCAAACGGGAGCCAACGGCAGCAACACGTACATCTACTGGGTCAACAGCACGAACAAAACGATCTCCATCTCCGGCAGCGCGATGGCGAAATTCGTTTGCCCGTAAAGTAACCGTAGCGAACCTCGAGGTGAACGCTGCTGCGTTCGAGCCCTATTTCGACGGCTTCACCTCGAGCTTCGTGCTCGCGCTTCGCCCGAATTGCTCGGGCGCATTCTGTAAATAGGCCCGCGCGCCGGGCCATGCGAAGGTGCCCGGTGTTACCGAACGCACCAGGTAGTGCACGTCGTAGACGCCAGGATCGAGGTGCTGCGCGTAGGCGACGACACGGTCGCTGTAGATCTGCGTCGCATCCATCTGCCAGCTGTCGCTCTGCGGAGCGATCGCTTGAAGCGTCGTGCGGAACGACGTATCGACGGCTTCGAAGCCCGCCGGCAGCGGATCGTCGATGACGAGCCGGTCGACGGGATGATCGACGATCGTCCGCACGCCGATGTCGAAGACGCGGCCGGCTGCAACGTCGAGCGGCTGCGCCGGTGCGGCGAGATCGATCGTCGCCAGCGGTGCAGCGGTCGAAGCCGCGCCGGCGGCCGCCGGATCGTTGATCGTACGGATCACGCGGAAGGCAGCCAGCTCACCGGGCGCGTCGGGTGCGATCGGATAGGTGTAGAGCAGCGTATAGTGCGCGCGCCCGTTGAGCGACGAGGTCACTACGATCGCCGACGCCGCCTGCAGCGACGACACGTTCACGGTGAAGCTCTGCGAGGACGCCGTCGTGCCGAACCGTGCATGCGCGATCTGATGGCCGTTGACCGTCGCGGTCGCCGTGCCCGGCGTTAGCCTCTCGGTCGCCGCGTACGCCGAGAGTGCGGTTAGCGCCGACGCCGTGTCGTCGGCCGTCGGCCAGCCGCAACGGCACTGCTGCGCGACCAATGCGCGCACCGCCCCGTCGGTCTGTTCGGCCGGCGCGCGCCGCTCGATCAGCAGCTGCAGCATCTGCGACTGCGCGTCGACGAGCGAGCCGAGCCAGCTCCAGCGATTCGAGAGATTCGCCGTGACGTAGCGCCCCGTCAGGTAGAGCGTCTGCGTCAGGCGATCGGCCGTCGCCGCGCCTTTGCTCTGCCAGCCCGGCGCGCGCAGCAGGTAGCGCGCGACGCGGATCTGCGTGGCGCTGTCGAAGCTGCTCGACTTTGCGACGATATCGGAAAGGAAATCGCTTCGCGGTTTGCCGTTTTGCGCGAGCGCCCAGAGCGCTTCGAAGCGCAGCTGCGCCTTGCACAGCGCGTCGCCGCACCACTTGAAACGCCCGGGATTGGCGAGCGCCTGCGACATGAAGTTCGAGGCTTGCGCGATCGCGCTGCCGTCGACCTTCATGCCGTGCGCCCGGGCGAAGAGCAGCGCGTCGAGCGCGGCGGACGTGATGAACGGGTCGCTCTCCTTCGCCTGCGCAACCTCACCGAATCCCCCGTCGCCGCGCTGATACGAGAGGAGCACGCGAAGGTTTTCGACCGCCGCTTGCACGGGATCGAAGCTCAGCTTGAGTGCGTAGGTTCCGCGCAGCCGTGCGAGCGCGCTCGCGACGACGAGACGTGAGGCCGATTCGTCGGCCAGCGGCAGCGCGTCGCCCTCGAGCTCGCGCGCCGACGGGACGACGAACTGCGGCACGATCGAATTCGCCAGCGTCAGCTCGATCGAACCGCCGGCGCGCAAGTCGACCGGAATCGAGGTGCTCCCGGTGCTGACGCCGCTCTCGATCACCGAATCGGTGACCGCGCGTTGGCTTGCCGTAAACGGAACTTTAAACGCGTCGCTATGGCTGCCGAGCGTGCCCGAGGCTTGCACCAAGGTCGGCACCGGCGTCCCGACGACGACCGGGAAGCGAAACGCCTGCATCCCCGTCTGCGCGCTCTCCGACGCTTTGTGCGTACGCGGATCGCCCTGCGCGAACGCAAGCGCGCCGCTCAGCTGCAGCAATAAATCGAGCGCGCCGGCCGCCCCGGTTTGGTTCGCGACCGAAACTCCGAGATCGAAGCGATCGCCGGGACGCGCAAACTGCGGCAGCAAGGGATTCGCGATCAGCGGCTGCGAGGAGACGAACGTCTTGTCGCCGGTTGCGAAGTGCGAAGCATCGCTGTCGAGCGCGACCGCCATGATTCGCCAGGTTGTGAGGTCGTCGGGCATCGTGAAGTTCGCGTGCGCATGGCCGGTCGCGTCGAGCGTGAGGACGCCGTAGTACGGCATCGGCGCGAAGTTCGCGCGGACGCGCGTACCCGCCGCGCCGGCCAGGAAGCCGCCGCCGTAGCCGAATCCTTTCTCGACCGCCGGTGTCTGCGTCTTGAGAATGACGTTCTCGCGATTATCGGAGAAGATCGTCGCGATCGGCTGCTGCGCGAAGACCGTCTGCACGAGGTCCGGCAGACGATACCCCGACAGCTGCAGGATCGCATCGTTGACGACCATCGCGACGATCTCGCCGCGCGCCGGCGATCCGTTTGCATTCCGTAGGGTGAAGTCGACGCTCTGGGCGCCGGCCGGCTGCACGGTGGCGTTGCGCGGAGCGATCGCGAGCTTTAAGTACCGCCCCGAGACGTCGACGTTGAAGGCCGTCATTCCGGTCAGCGAGAGCGTCGGCTGCTTCGGCGACGCCCCAATCGGGCCGCCGCGCCGCACGACTAGAGCCTGCAGCGCCGCGTTGGGCATCATCTCCCGCGTCACCTTGAACGGGAAACGCACCGTGCCGCTGACGCCGTGCAGAGTCGTCCGGTAGATCGCGTCGTTGCGCACGACCGCAACGTAGACGTCGGCGCGATCGTACGGTGAGGCGATCAGGGCGTTGGCGGTATCGCCGATCGCGTACTGCTTCTTATCGAGCTTGATCGCCACGGCATTGACATCTTGCAGTCCCCAATCGGCCTCGCCGCCGCCGAAGGCGAAGACTTGGATCTGGGTCGCGCTCGCCGCGCGCTGTTTATCGTTCTGCGCCTGCGCGAAGGTCGCCTTGACGCGGTACGGCCCGACGTCGCTGGGCGTGAGCTGCGCGGTGACCGCCTTGTCGGCGGAGGTGACGTCAGCCGTCGAAACGGTCGTGTATTTGATCGACTGGTCCGCGTTCTCGCCGCCCTCTTCTTCTTGCGTCGCCGAAGTGTAGGTCATCTTCTGCAGCTCGAGGTGGACGGCGCGCCCGGCGATCGCGTTGCCGTCGGCGCCGCTAACGAGCACGCGAATCGGCATCGCGCTTCCGGCTTTGCCGACCGAATCGGAGGACAGGCCGATCACCGCATCCGCCGGCAGCGCGAGAAAACTCTGCGAATCGCTCACCGAGAGGTTCGAGACGTCGGTCGTCTCCATATCAACGTGATAGGTCATCGGAAACGGGAGGTCGCCGGGCACGGCGACGTTCAGCGAAGCGTCGCCCTTCTCGTCGAGCGGAAGATCGCGCTGCAGCACGTCGGTCGTAAAATCGGGCGTCTGTTCGGGATAGAACCATTGCGGTCCGAACGAGAAATCGTCCCAGCCCTTGGGCTGCACCGCTGCCACCTCACGCGTAACGTACGCGTGCGCCTTACCGCCCTGCAGCGGCGCGCCGAAGAGGTAGTTGGCCGAGACGTCGGCCTGCAGGCTCGAACCCGCCGTCGCCGACGTTCCCGCGAGCTTCACCGTAACACTGAAGTTCGGGGGCTTGAACTGCGCGACGCGCAGCGAGCCGTCGATCTCGTTGCCGTTCGTCCCCTTGGCCGCGATCGTATAGTACCCAAGCGCCTGCTGATTCGAGAACGGAACCGTCATCGAGAAGACGCCGAGCGAATCGGTGCGCCGCGTGCCGAGCTTGGTCGCGGCGTTGCTCGGATCGCTAAGCGTCACCTTATAGTCGGCATTCGCGTCGGGTACGACGCGATCGCCCTTGACGTAGTAGGCGATCCCGGTGATCTGCGCGCGCTCGCCCGGCTGATACATCTGCCGGTCGGTAAAGATCGTTCCGCGGGAGAGCGGCGCCCCGCCCGTCCACGATCCGTAGATGTTGAAGCGCGCGAAACCGCTGTAGTTCCAGGTCGTCACGGTCGCAACGTCGGCGCCTTGGGTAACGACGACGCCGAGATTCGGCCCCTGACTCGACGAGGCCAGCGCCGAGCAGCGTTCGACGTCGACGCCCCCAAAGTTGGCCTCGCCGGCGGCGTTGGTCGTGCCGCTCGCGCACTGCGCCGGCGGAACTTTCGCCGAGTCGGCGAGACGGTAGACGGTGACGTTCGCGCCGCGCACCGGTGCGCCGTCGCTGAGATGCTGGACGAGCACGATGCCGTGCGCCGGGAACCACTGCGAGAAGACGCCGAGATTGGTCAGCTGCGCGATGCCGGTGAGCGAAGGCGGCGAATCGCTGCTGTCGAGGCCGGTGCGAAAGCCGTACGCGAGCGCGCCGTACCGGCCGCCGAGCTGCGATTGCAGCGGCACGCGCACGATGCTCTGCGCGTTGCGGCTGGGACCTTTGAGCGTTACACTCGGCCAGCTCTTCCACGAAGGGAGAACCGACAGCGCGTCCGCGTTGCCCAAAAGCTGCGCCGGCTTCACGCGCGCATACTGCACGGAGTATCCATTGCCGGGCAGATTAGTCGCATAGAAGTTCAACGCGACCGGCGCGCCGGCGGGAATGACGTTGGTTCCGGTCGGCGCCCAGGCACCCGCCGCGAAATCGGAGGTGTGAATCGTCACCTTTTGCTCCGCGCCGAGCGTCTGTCCGAAAACGTCTTTGACGGTCGGGGCAATCGTGGCGACGTATGTTTTGTCCGGATCGAGCGCGTAGGGATTGATCGCGATGGTATTCGACTGATCGGCGACGCTGTAAAGGTTCTGCAGCGAAGCCGGCGCTGGCGAGATCGTCACCGCGTTGGCGATCGAGCCGGCATCCAGCGGATTGCTGAAAGCAATCGCTGGGTCGCCGGCGGCGAAGCGGCCGCCGCTGTTGGGGCTCGGCACGGGCGTCGGCACGATCGCGAGCGCGTCGTAGGTTTGCACCGCCCCACGGAAAGCCTTGATCGACCCGACGTTGCCGTACGCCGGCTCGACGCCGGGCGCGATGTTCAGCGTATACTTCGTTCCCTTGCGCAGCTCGTGCGCCGGCTTGAGCTCGTAGACCCAAGAGCTCAGCGAAGGATCGAAGAGCTCTTGCGCGCCGCTGCCGGGATACGGCGTCGGCGTCGCCTTGAGCGTCGCCGAAAGGGGCACGCTGTCGCCGCCGTTGGAAAGCGTCGCGTGCGCGGCCAGCGAGCTCGCGTCGACCGCCGCATTGGCGGTGACGTCGAGCGTTGGCCGCACGTCGACCGGCGGCGCCGTCGACTCGTCGTCGCCGCCGGAAATCTGCGGGAGGTCGCTCAAAGCGAGTGATTCGGTTTCGAAGCTCCACGCCAGATCGCTTGGCAGCGAGTCGCCGTCGAGATCTCGCAGCCCCGCCCGCAGCGTGATGCGAATACGCGCACCGATCGGGAGTGCGCGGTCGGCGACGAAGCCGATCATTCGCGGCGTGAGCAGGGTAAAGTGTCCCGCGAGCGGCGGGTCGACCGCGACGCGATCGAGGACGCTACGGGCACCGTCGCCGGAGAGCGCCGCCACTGCGGCGACGGGCTTCGCGAAGATCACGCGCACTTGCGCCAGCGTCTGCGCCGTCAGGGTTGGGGAGATCGAGGCGATCCAGGGCGGCAGCGAGGGCTTGGGCGCCGCCGCGACCGGCGCGAGCTTCGCCGGGCCGCCCTGGCCGTTGCAGGATGCCACCGCGACGATGGCCGCGACGACGAGCATCGAATACAGCAGACGCACGCATGCCTCTTTTCATCTCGAGCCGATGAAACTCTTTGCTCCCCTGCTCGCACTGGCGGCCTTCGCCGCTATTGCGGCGCTCGCGCGCTGCGGCATCGACGTAGCCAAGATTCACCTGGCGCGCGGATCGGTGACCTACACCGACCGCAGCGGCATCCCCCTCGGAACGATTCTGGGCGGCGACTCGGCGCACACGATCGGCGTGCCGCTTGACGAAGTCTCGCCGCGCTTCCGGGAAGCGATCGTCGCTGCCGAGGACGCGCGCTTCTGGCAGCACGGCGGCGTGGATCTCTTCGCGCTTCTGCGCGCCGCGCGCGAGTACGCGATCTTCGGCGAGGCGCGCAGCGGGGGCTCGACCATTGAGATGCAGCTCGCGCGCCTGCTCTATCCCTCGACGCCTCCCGGCGGCGCGCTCGCCCAGATGAAGGATAAGCTCGCGCAGATCGCAATCGCCGAGCGCATCGAGATTGGCTCGAGCAAAGCGGCGGTGCTTGAGGCCTACGTCAACCGCGCGCCGATGGGCGGAAATCTCTACGGCGTCGAGGCGGCCGCCCGCACCTACTTCGGCGAGCCCGCCTCCGACCTCGATCTCGCGCAAGCCTCGCTGCTCGCGGCCATTCCCAACGATCCCTCTCGTCTCGCGCCTGATTCGAACCGGCGCGCGCTGCGGAGGCGCCAGCGATACGTGCTCGACCGGATGGTCGCGCTTGGAAGCATCGATCGCCCGACGGCCGATCGGGCCTTCGCCGAGACGCTCGACGTTCGCCGGCACGATTCGGGAATCGCCGACGCGCCGCACGCACTCTTCTATCTCTACCGCAGCAGTTCAGGGGCCGGGGGCCGCGAACCCACGACGCTCGATCGGTCCCTGCAGCGCTTCGTCCAGGCGCAAACCCAAGAGGTCATCGCTGCGCTGGCCCGCTATCACGTCAGCGACGCCGCTGCGCTGGTCGCCGATAACCGAACCGGCGACGTGCTCGCCTACGTCGGCTCGCCGGACTATTTCTCTGATGCGGCGCTGGGACGCAACGACGGCGTGCAGGCACAGCGTCAAGCGGGCTCCTCGCTCAAGCCCTTCACCTACGAGCTCGCGCTCGAACGCGAAACGATTCGGTCGACGACGATCCTTCCCGACGTTCCCGCGGCCTACGCGATTCCCGGAGGGAAACTCTATCAGCCCGCCGACTATAGCGGCCGCTTCAGCGGCCCGGTGCGCGTTCGCTACGCGCTGGCGAACTCGCTCAACGTGCCGGCCGTGCGCGTTCTCTCCGGTCTCGGCGTCGCCAACCTGCTCGAGCGGCTCCACGCGCTGGGTTTCGTTCATCTCGATCGTCCAGCGTCGTACTACGGTCTGGGGCTGACGCTGGGAAGCGGTGAGATTAGCCTCTGGGAGCTCGTGCAAGCCTACGTAACGATGGCGCGCGAAGGCGACTCCCTAGCGTTGCACCTCGCGGGCGAAAGCGGCACCGATCGCCAGGTCGGCGATGCGGCGGAGTGGGAGCTCGTGACCGACATCCTGGCGGATCCGCACGCACGCTCGCACTCGTTCGGCCTGCACTCGGTGCTCGAGATGCCGTTCCCGGCCGCCGTAAAGACCGGCACGTCGTCGGACTTCCGCGATACGTGGACCGTCGGCTTCACCCGCGATTACACGGTCGGCGTCTGGGTCGGCAACTTCGACGGCAGCGCGATGCGCGGCGTCTCGGGCGTCACCGGCGCCGGCCCGCTCTGGAATCGCATCATGCTGCACCTCTACGAGCGCAATGCCGAGCCGCCGCCCTTCACAACGCCGCGCGGATACGTGCGCGTCGCGATCTGCGCGACGACCGGCCGAACTCCCTCGCGCCGGCAACCCTGCCCCGCGATCGTTAAAGAGTGGGTCAAACCGCAGGACATCGCTTCACTGCGTCCGCGCAGCGAACCGATCACGCTGCGGATTGCGTTCCCCAACGACGGCGACACATTCGTACTCAACGACGCAAGCAACGCACTCCAGCGGCGTTCCCAACAGATCGCGCTGCGCGCAATCGGCTCTCTGGGAGAAGTGCATTGGACCGTGGATGGCGCACCGCTGGCACTTGACGCGACCGGCTCGGCGTTCTGGCCGCTGCGCTTAGGTGCCTGGCGAATCGAAGCGCACGATGGCAAACGCCGCACCAGCGTCACCATCCGCGTCGTCCCCCCCATGAAACCGCGCGCCGGCTTCACCCGCTAAGGCGCAAGGCTATCTCCTAAGCACGCTCTCCGTATTCAAAAACAAGACTCCGTCCGGACCCAATCGCAAACGAAGGACCGTCTGACCGAGCGCCGGAGCCTTTTACGAATGTGTCCGAGTTGGGATTGAGTCCGGACGGGAGTCTTGTTTTTGACCCTACTCCGTGTCGACCGGCTCGTTCGAAGGCGGTTCGTGCAGAAAGTGCGCGAGCGGGTACTTCGCATCGATCTTCACAAACGCGCGTGGTTTCTGGGTAAAATCGAAGGCGTTGTCGAGCCCTTTAGCGCGCGCGTCGGTGTACATCTGCGAAGCGGGTCCGATGGTCGGCAGGTTGTAGACTTCCTCGATGAACTTTAGGACGCTCGCATACTCGTACTGCGTCTTGTCGACGTATCCGGTTTTCGCGTACGGCGAGATGATCAGGCACGGAACGCGGAATCCGAGGCCGCGGTAGTCGAGCTGCGGCGGCTTCGCGTTGTCGTACCAGCCGCCCCAGTCATCCCAGACGACGACGATCGCGCTCGTGTTCCAGTAGGAGCTCTGGCCGATCGCGTTGACGACCGAGGCCACCCACGACGGACCCGCGTCGCTGTGATTGCCCGGGTGGTCGGAGTCTTGTTTGCTCGGCGTCACCCAGGTGACGTCGGCGAGCTTTCCCTTTGCGGGATCGGTGAGGATCGTCGTCTCCGGCGCGATCACGTTCGTGCGCCAATCGGGTCCGTAACGCACCGACTTGATCTCTTCGAACGGCTCCCACATGCCCGCGCCAACGAGCTTCGTCGCGTAGATTTTCCACGAGATGGCGGCGTTATCGAGCACGTTGGCGATCGTATGGAACTGGTCGAAGCACGGGAACGGGCCCTGATAGAAGTGCGGGCCGCCCTGTCCCGTGATAAAAGAGCTTCTCGTACCTGCCGGCGAGTCGCAGTCGTCGTGCAGACCGTTGGGGAAATCGACCTCCGATTCGCTCGGAGTCGCCTTGATTCGATCGTTGCCGGAGATCAGCATGAGATGCCCGGTGAAGCTCCCGCCCCATTCGCTCGGAAACATCGCGTCGGAAAGCACGTACTGATTGGCCATCGACATGTACGGCTCGATCAGCGACGGTTTCACGTAGGAATACGCGCCATCGACTTGCTTGTCGCCAAACTCTCCGAAACCGTCCATGTTGCCCTTGTCGTATTCGGCCATCGACGAATGCCAGTTGTGCTGCAGGTCGGGCCCGTCGAACGTGATCTGCTTGAGGGGTACCGTGACGTCGCCGGGCGGACATCCGGACCCCGAACTCGACTCGCGCCGGAACGGCAACGCGACGCGCTGCTGCAGCGGCTTGCTGGGCGGAAGCGCACACCCCGAAAGCGGCGCATTCGCGCCGGGATAGCCGGCGAAAAAGTTTTCGAAGCTGCGGTTCTCTTGAATGATGACGATGACGTGCGAGATGTGCTGGCCGATCGAGTCGGTCTGCGGCTGGACGCCGGGGAGCGTGGCGAGGTCGCTGCCGCTGCGCCCCGCAAGCGTCGAGCCGCCGTTCGACGAGCACGCAACTATGAAGAGCAGTCCGAACAATGAAGCACCAAACCCATGCCTAACCATAGGCTGGGCACTTTCCGACGCGCCGCTCAGACTCCTATGGCGCGGCTATCGCGGCGCGAGCGTGCCCCCGCTCAGGGGCTAACGCTCACCGGGATCATCAAGTGTGCGTACGGTGAATCGGGCCACATCACGTACGGCTTGGTCGGATCGGGATCGAGACCCATGGGATAACCCATGCTCTTCACCGAGGGGCCGAGGAGCATCACGTGCGGTCCGGTCTTTACCCAATGATTGTCGGCGCTCTGCGTTCGCGCGTATGGATCGGAGTTGCTCGCGCCTTCGTCGCCGGCGAGCATGTACACAAAACCGGTCGTCGCGGGTGGCGTCCCGTGCGTCAAGATCGCTTTCATCCAAGCCATCGCGTTATTATCCGCGCACATCGGTTCTTGCGGACCAAGGAGCATGCACGTGAAGCCGTTGCTCCCAGTTTGAACCGTGCGCATCGTCCCCTTGTCGCTCATCTGGACGATCGTCGCGCCCTTCACCACCGCGGCCGGCGCGGCCGTCGATATTTTGGCGATGTACTCCGAATCGGAGATCGGAGCGCCGGCAGCCTTCGCCGCCGAGAAGCCTGCCAGGAGCGCCGCCGCCAGAGCGGTCGCTGTAAGCGTATATCGCAACATGGTCATTCCTCCCAAATTGCAAGTGAGGGATGGGCCGTTCGCTTTGCCTTAATAAAAGAACTGCTGCAGCTGGTTAAAACCAGGGCCAAAGGCCCAGCCCAGGCGCTGGGAAGGGTTGATGACCGGCGCCGGCTCGCCGATTGCAAACTTAAACCCCGTTATCGTCTTGACCAGAGTCCCGCTTTCGTCGTAGACGACGATCGCGCTGCCTTGGCTGCCGTCGCAGTAAGTAGGATCGGTCACGAGAAAGAGCCCGTTGGCGGAGTCGCTCGCGATACCCGCGCCGCTATTGGTCTGCGACGTGTCGCCCGTGCACGGGAGCTGCGCGTAGACTCCGTTGCGCTTGGCGAGGTTGTAGAACTCGACTTGCGCGTTGAGTTCGGTCGTCGTCGCCGCGATGCCCGTCGCCGAATCGACGGCTACGCCGTTGACGTAGCCCGCGCCGTAGTAGCCGTTGTTGAAGCCGCTGAACTGGATTTGTTTTCCGGTCTTCAGATTGACGAGCACGTTGATCGGCGGCGCACCGCCGACTCGGCCGCCGTCGGGCGAGACCGCGATCACCGCCTGGTTCGTCGCCGTGTCCTGCGCGACTTGCGGCACGTTTCCAACTCCAAAGGTGTTCGCATCGAGGTGGATGACCTTACCGAAGGTGTTCTTAGCGACGTTCGATGCGAAGAGATCCGGCACGTCTTGGTTCTTGAGCTCGATGCCGAAGATCGCGGTGTTGGCCGTGCTCTGATTCGGGCCCGCCGTTTCCACCTGGAAGTCCCTGACCGGCGGCGTCCATTTGCCGGTGAACTTGCCCGACGTTACCGGATCCATCACGTTGTAAAAGCGTTTTGCGTAGATCTTTCCTTTGGGGACGATCTGGCGGTTGATTAAGCCGACGTCGCCGGCGGAGATGTTGATGGCGACGTACGACGTTCCGGGCGGATTCTTCTTCGGAAACACCTTCGCGATCGTTCCGCTGCTCTGATCGAAGGTCTCGACGTCGAGTGCCGTGGCCAGCACCCCGTCGCTGCCGTTCTGGTTGATGTCGAAGCCGTAGATTTGACCCCGGCGTGAGGTCAAGACGGCGCCCAATCCTACGGAGTGTTGCGCGGCGGTTCGCGCACGCGGCGAAAGCGCCGCAGGCTCCGAAGCGCCGCCGTCGCAGCCAGAGAGAAGAACTGCGACGGCGACGAGTTGTAGCAACGGAAAGCGTCGAGGACGTCGATTCATTGCGCTCCCATTCGTTGGTGAATCTTCGAGTTGTTTTTGCTCCGGCCCCCAAGCTAAGCGGCGAATATGAAGAAATTCTGAAAACGTTCCGGCAACCGCGACGCAACGCTCGCGCGCAACGATGGCCGGGTGCAGAAGGATCCCGTCGTTACCGCACGCCGGCTCTTCGAAAACGTCCGCCGCCGCCCCGCGGAGCCGGTCGTGGTGGCGACGCTCCTGCTCTTCGGGCAGGGTGCGCTTGCTTATGCCGTCCGGCGAGGCATCCGTATTCTGCTGCTGCGGCCGGGTGAGCTCTATCGCGAAGCCTCGGCCGCGCTCGGGCGTTTAGGAATCGACGTCGATGCATGGCCGGCTCCTCCCGCCGGCCTCTTCGTCGTCGAGGAACGCGCGCTATACCTGCGTTCGCGCAGTCCGATGACGGTCGCGCACGAGTTCGGGCACGCGCTCGACTGCGCGCTCGGCGGTGGGGTCTATCGCAGCGGGATCGATCCGCAGGTCCGGTCCCTCTTCGGCAACGCGCATGCTTTCGTGACTCCCTACGCGGCAACGGGCGTCGACGAGTACTTCGCCGAATCGCTGCGCGCGTACGTCGAAGCAAACGATAGCGCGTCGCCGTGGCCGCGCGCCACTCGCGCGCGACTGCGGCACATCGATCCCGGCATGCACGACTACGTCGAGATGCTCTTCGAAGTCGAATTCGGCGAACGCCCAAACCTCGGAGAAGTCGTCTCGATTTAGTGGACGGCCTGTATCTGCGAGAGGCTGACGGCTCCGGCATTGTTGTTCCAGGCGCTGCGAATGTAGGAGATCACTTCGGCGATCTGCCGGTCGGAGATCTGCTTCTTCCACGCCGGCATGATGCCGCTGTAGGCGTTGCCGTGCACGACGATCTTTCCTTCGAGTCCATTTTTGACGATCGCGATGACGGTGACCGGATTGCCCGTTACGACGGGGTTGGCCGCCAACGGGGGAAAGGCGCCCGAGACGCCCTCGCCGCTGGTTTGGTGGCAGCTCGAGCAGTTTTCTAGATAGACGGTCGCGCCGTCGCTCGCCGAGGCGGGATTCTGCGCGTCGGCAGCGGCCGACGCCGAGGCCGCAGCCTGCGTGCTCGCGTTGTTCGAACTTTTGGCGCAGGCCGCGAGCGTCAGCAAGAGCGCGGCCGCGGCCAAGGATTTCATTCGGTCCTCCGAGGACGGGCGCTGATCGCCCAGACGAGTGCCACGAGCAAGAAGTTCGCCAAGAGCGAGCTTCCCCCATACGAGACGAAGGGCAGCGTGATGCCGGTGAGCGGCAGCAGTCCGATCACGCCGCCGACGATGATCACCACTTGAAAGCCCAGCGTCGCGCCGAGCCCCGTCGCAAGCAGCTTCGAGTACAGATCCGGCTGTTCGAGCCCCGCTGCGAAGATGCGGCGCACCAAATCGAGGAAGATCGCCAGCACAACGATCGCGCCGACCGCGCCGAACTCTTCGGCGAACGCGGCATACACGTAATCGGTGGCGACGTCGGGAATGAAGTTCGGGTGCCCGAGCCGATATCCGGTGCCGAGCAGGCCTCCCGCCGCAAGCGAATAGTAGGCCTGCGACGACTGATAGCCCGCGCCGTGCGGATCGGAGAACGGATTGAACCAGACGGCAATCCGCGAGTTGACGTACGGGTAGTGGTGCACGGCCCAGAACGCACCCAGCGCGAAGAGCAGCGCACCGAAGAGGACGATGTCCCAGCGACGCGTCGCGACGTAGAGCATCGTCGCAAACGTCGCCAGGAGCAGCGTCGCCATGCCCAGATCGCGCTGCACGACCAAAATCGCCATCGACGCTCCCCAGCCGATGAAGAGCGGTCCCAAATACTTGAGGTTTGCACGCAGCGACCACAGCCTCGCCTTGGCGATCACGTCCGCGGTTTCGGCGAGATACGCCGCGAGAAAGAGCACGATGAAGAGCTTGATCAGCTCGATCGGCTCGTACTGGATCGGACCGACTTTGATCCATAGACGCGCGCCGTTGATCTCTTGTCCGAACAGAATCAGCAGCAAGAAGAGCACGAGCGAAGCAACGACCCAGAGGTATTTGAACGCGGCGAAGCGGCGGAAGTGCGTGAACGCGGGGCCCGCGATCATCGCTAGCCCCACCGAGACAAGCACCCAGAGCTGCTGGCGCGCAGCCAGATCCGGCGAGAGCCGCGCGACCATCGCGAGGCCGAGCGCCGAGAGCACGACGGCCAGCGCGGGCATGACGTCGTCGCGCACGCTTGACGACGGCTGCCACAGCACCCACGCCAGCGCGAATGCCCCGAGGAGCGCGAGCATCCACGGCGGCCCGATCGTGTGGGGCGGAGCGTACGAGAGGATGAGCGCGGCAACGGCCAGCGCGCCGGCCATCGGCGCGAACCGGCGGAGGTTTGCGGCGATCAGTGCGCGAGGACCGCGGCTACGAGAAACCCGATCAGCGCCAGAACCCGCAGCAGCGGCGCGAATCGCGCGCGCCGGCGGGCGCTCGCGCGCGGCTCCGCTAATGCCGCGTCCTCTTCGAAGCGCGCAACGAGAACTTGTTCGGCGGGTTCACTTTCATCCAAGCGCGCCAGCAGCTCGCGGAGCTGCAATTCGCTCGCCACTCGGCGGCCGATCAGGACGATCGCGTCGCCGGGGACGAGGCGCGCGTTCGAGACGCTGACGTCGAGCGCCGGCGCGGTGGCAAAAGCGCGCGCCAGCACCTGAATCTGCGGGTCGTCGAGGCCGTCGTCGGCGCAGAGCGGAATGATTTCCCCATCGCGCGCGAGATACGCCGCCGTCGCTCCGGCGTGGATCACGTAGGCGTACCGCTGCACGACGACGACGGCGGTCACCGAGGCCGCGGCCGTAACGTAGTCGTCGTGGCTCGCGGTGCAAGCGTAGAGCGCGCTATTTACGCGGCCCATGATCGCCAGCATCGCCGTCGCCGCCGCCTGCGGACGATCGATCGCGCGGCGAAAGCGGGGGCTGCGCATCCGGCGCTGGCACTCCAGGCGCAGGCGAGAGAGCAGGGCCGTCTCGGTCGGCATCCCCCCGATCTGTCCGAAGCCGCGGGCGACCGCGAGCAGCCAGGTTCCCGGCCCGAGCTGCAGGCTCAGGCACGAGGTCCGGTCGCCGCGTATCGCCAGCGTCATGCCGGCCGTACCGAGGTCACGACCATGCGGGTCGTTCCAACGTCGATCTCGTCGCCCTCGCGCACCTCGATGGCCTCACCGATCCGGCGTCCGTTGAGGAAGGTCCCGTTGCGGCTCTTGCAGTCTTCGACGTAGACCGCCCCGTCGCGGCTGGAAAACCGCGCGTGCCGCCGGCTGACCTCCGGATCCAGCAGCGAGATCGCCGCGTCTTTCGCGCGCCCGATGTAGAAGGGCGGCCGGCCCTGCACGGGCCGCCGGGCGCGCCGCTCGACGATCTCGACGCCGAGCTGCATCGGCGAGATGCTGCCGATCTCGATCGCTCCGCGCAGACGCGGCCGCGCCGCCAGCACTGCCACGACCGCCAGCGCCGCCGTTATCTCGAGCGATCCGATCCGAAGATTCACGCGTTTTCAAATCTCATTCGTGTATTTCCAAATCGCAGCTCGTCTCCATCCTGCAGCGATTCGACCCGGACCCGCCGTCCGTTGACGAAGGTTCCGTTCGTCGAATCGAGATCGCGCACCACCGGCTCGCCCGCATCGAACTCAACAATGGCGTGCGCTCGAGAAACGCTCGGGTCGAGCAATACGATCTCGCTCTCGTCGCCGCGTCCGACACGGGTCGTCCCCGTAATAGAGTATACCCCATCGACGGGCAGCCCTTTGATCATTCGGAGCGCAAACTGGGCGCTTGCTCTGGCGGCGTCGCCCACCTCGACGGCGATCGCGCCGAGCGGCACGCTCAGGCGCGCCGACATCGTCACGCGCGGCTCGCCGCCAACGAAGGCGACGCCCACCTTCGCCGCGAGATCCCGCAGGAGGTCGGTCCAAGCCTCTTCCAGGTACTCGCGGTGTTGCTCGAGACGTTCGAAGTCTGCGCGGCTCACGTAGATCGCGTAGGCCGAGGGCGCGCTGTGCCGGCCGTCTTCGCCGCGCGTCTGCGCCTCCATCGTCGCGACGAGCTTGCGTGCGATCTGGGCGGGCTCGACGTCGCTCGGGAAGCTCTTGGCGAACGTTCGCTCGATAAACTGCGCGCACGCCTGTTCGATGCGCTCGAAGAAGCTCACGGGCGCCGCCCCAAGCGGGCGATGTAAAAGCCGTCGCGCCCGTCGAGGCCCGGGGGCACGAGAACGTCTCCAGCCTCCGTCAGCAGCCCCTCATAGGCCGCCGGGATCAGGCCGCGCTCGAAGTTCTCTCGCGCCAAAAACCAATCAATCACTTCCGTCGTCTCGCGTGGGTCGACCGAACAGACCGCATAGACTAACGCGCCGCCGGGATAAACGTGACGCGCGACCTGCTCCAGGAGCGCCCGCTGCGTGGACGCAAGGCGTTCGCCGTCGCCGTGCTGCTTCTTCCAGCGGACCTCTGGCTGGCGGCCAACGATGCCCGTGCCCGAGCACGGCGCGTCGATCAGCGCCCGATCGAAGAGACGGCCGGGCGGGAGCAGCGCTTGCGTCGCATCACCGGTGACGATTGCCGCGCTGACGTCGGCCCGCGCGAGCCGCTCCTCCAGCAGCTTGGCTTTGCGTTCGTCGCGCTCGATGCAGCAAAGCGTGCCCTCCCGCAGCAGACGCCCGCCGATCTGCAGGGCCTTGTTGCCGCGCCCGCTGCAGACGTCGAGGATCGCCTCGCCCGGCTGCGGATTCAGAATATCGACCGCCATCGCGGAGCTTTCCGACTGTTGCCACCAGCGCCCGTCGTCGCGCAGCTCGGCCAGGCGTCCTCGCTCGACCAGCAGCGCTTCGGCAACGACCGGCGACGGAAGGGTCTCGACGCCGGCGGCCCGGAGCGCGCCAGCGCCGGCCTCAGCGTTGCCGCGCAACGCGTTCACGACGATCGCGCTCTTCGCGGGCTCGTCGACGGCCGCGCAGATCTCTTCGAGTCGCGCGCCAAAGAGGGCGCGCCACTGACGCACGAGCCACGTCGGCAGCGAGTAGCGGGTCGCGAGGTACTCGTCTTCGCTCGCAAACGCGCCGCGCTGGGGCGCCGCGGGGCGGTCGCGTAAGAAGCCCCGGAGCACCGCGTTGACCAGATTCGCGAGCCCCCGATGACCGAAGCGTTTCGCCAAGTTGACGAACTCGAAGACCGTCGCGTACTCGTCGGCTCGCGTATAGACGAGTTCGTAGATCGCCAGGCGCAGTATTTCGTGGATCACCGCGGGTATCGTCTTGACGCGGCCGGCGAGATAAAAGTCCAGCGCGCGCCGCATCTTGATCGCGCCGTACGCCAGTTCCGCGGCGAAGGCGACGTCGCGTTCGCTTAAGCCGCCGCGGCGCACGCGATAATCGAAGGCGGCATGGGCGGTGCGAACGGGTCCGCAATCCTCAAAGACGTCGCGCACGACGCGCAACGCTACTTCACGCGCGCCCACCGCGCCCCCGCCTATAAGCTTCGCCGCTCATTTTTGGGCGATTCGGTGCGATCAGCTCGTCGATGACGAGCCGGCCGGTCTCGTCGACGTGAGCGCGCAAAAGCTTGACGCTTTCGCCCTCGATCTCCGCTCGGGCGGCCGGCAGCGGCGAATAGGCGCGCACCGTGCGGGCGATTCGCTCCGCCGGCCAGCTCCAATCGACGAGCAAATCGCCGCGTTCGATGACCCGCGTGAGCGTCGCCTCGCCGCGCTGCGGCGCGGCGCGCAACTCCCCGCGCTCCGCCGTCCGCAGCGCCTCGCGCAACAGCTCGGCACCGGTCTTCGCGAGACGATCGTGCAGCTCGCCATAGGTCTCGTCGGGCCCGATGTCGACCGTCTGCGCGACGACGACGTCCCCGGTGTCGAGACCCGCATCCATCAGCATGATCGAAACCCCGGTCGTGCGTTCTCCATGCAGGATCGCACTCTGAATCGGCGTGGCGCCGCGGTATTTCGGCAGCAGCGACGGGTGGACGTTGAGCGCGCCCAAGCGCGGCAGCTCGAGCAGCGCCGGCGGAAGTATGCGCCCGTACGAGGCCAAGACGAACAGATCGAAGTCTTCGCCGGCAACCTCCGCTGCAAGCGCGCGTAGCCGCACCGGTTCGTAGACGCGCAAACCCAGCTCGAGCGCCGCGCGCTTGACTGGACTAGGCTGCAAGCGCTGGCCTCGACCGGCCGGCCGGTCCGGCGCAGTCACGACGCCGGCGCACTGCGTGTTATGCGCGACGACGCGCAGGCTCGGCACCGCGAAGCCGCTCGTGCCGAAGAAAAGCGTCTTCAAGCCTCTGCGGCTTCTTTCTCCTCTTCGCTAACGGCCTCGCGCAGGTCGCGCGCCCGATCGATGTAGAGCGCGCCGTTGAGATGATCGAGTTCGTGCTGGATGCACTGCGCGAGTAGGCCGTCGCCCTCGATTCGGATCTTCTCTCCGTAGCGATCCAAACCGCTGACCGCGGCGTGCTTGAAGCGCACGATCTCACCGACCATCCCCGGCACCGACAGGCAGCCTTCGCGCAGCTCGATCTCTTCGCGCAGCGCCTCGATCTTCGGATTGATGACGACGGCCGGCTCGTGCTCGTCGTCGTGCACGTCCATCACGAAGAGGCGCTTGGAAACGTTGACTTGGGGTGCGGCCAGACCGACGCCCGGCGCGGCGTACATCGTTTCGAACATGTCGTCGATGAGCTGCTGAAAGAGCGGGTCGCCGATCTCTTTGGGCGAGACTCTCTTGGCGACTTTGCGCAGCGTTGGATGGCCTTCGGTTAGGATTTCGCGGACATAGGGCATCGCGGGCGGCTATTCGCGATAAAGCCGCCCGCTACTCCGGCGCGTCCACGGACGCGCGCCTATTTTGCCGTCCGGAAGGAGCTAACGAGAAAGTGCGGAGTGCATCCGGTCCCGCCGTCGTTCCAGAAGAGGCTGACGGCTTGATTGGGACCGATGATATAGGTCGATCCGTACGGACCGCCTATCGCCGAGGCGTAGTAGACCGGATTGGAGTAGGACGGTTTCGCATGTTGTGGTGGGATCTTCGACTCGCTTATTCCGGTGAACGGGCCGGTAAAAGTCTGGCCCCCGTTCGCTTGCACCAGCAGGAAATTGAACGAGTTGCTGGGCGGAAGTTGACCTTTGGTCGAGACGTAGATATTCCCGAGCGCCTTCGCAGCGTTCTTCGAATTCGGGATGGGATAGAGCACTTCGAGCTGGCTCGAGCTGGGAGGACCACCGCAGTTCGATCCGGTTCCGGGAGGCGGAGTATTGTTGCTGTTCCCGCCATTGCACGCGGTCAGGACGGCGGCAATAGTGAGAACGACGGCAGCAGTCAGCGACTGTTTCATAGATACAGAATCCGCTGCGCGATGCGCGGACCCTCCCTGGGCTAATGGGAATTGTCTTAGAGAATGTACCCCGAAAGGTCGGCGTTCTCCACGACGTCGGCCAAGCGCTTACGCACGTACTCGCTATCGACGACGACGGTGCCGCCCTCTTCGGGCGCCCCGAAGCTGACGTCCTCGAGCATCCGCTCGAGCACCGTATGCAGACGCCTGGCGCCGATGTTCTCGGTCTGCTCGTTAACCCGCATCGCAAAGTTGGCGAGCTGCTCGATCGCGTCGTCCCGGAAGTCCAGCGAGACGCCGTCGGTAGCGAGCAATGCCTTGTATTGTTCCACGAGCGCATTTTTCGGCTGCGTCAGAATCGTCTTGAAGTCGGCGGCGGTAAGGGAATCGAGCTCGACCCGAATGGGCAGACGCCCCTGCAGCTCCGGAATGAGGTCCGACGGCTTGCTCATGTGAAACGCGCCCGCCGCGATGAAGAGCACGTGATCGGTTTTGATCGGGCCGTGCTTCGTGTTGACCGTCGAGCCTTCGACGATTGGCAGGATGTCGCGCTGGACGCCCTCACGTGAAACGTCGGGGCCGCCGCGCTGCTGGGAGCCCGCGGCAACCTTGTCGATCTCGTCGATGAAGATGATGCCGTCCTCGGCGGCGCGGCGCAGCGCTTCGCGCTTGACGGCGTCGCTGTCGATCAGCTTTGCGGCCTCTTCCTGCTCGAAGATGCGCAGCGCTTCCGCGACGGTCACGCGCTTCTTCGTGCGACGCTTGGGGAGGATGCCGCCGAGCATCTCGCCGAGGTCGCCGCCCTGGTCCATCCCGCCGCCTATGACACCGATCGGCAGGCTCGGCGTCTCTTCGACTTCAATCTCGACGAGGCGAACGTTGTAGAAGCCGCGCTCGATCTCGCCGCGCGTCTGATCGCGCACGCGCTGTGCGTCCGGGGACAACGCCGCCCCCGCGCCGGGCGGCTGCTGCTGCGCATAGTTGCTGCCGAAGATCGAACCAAGCGCTGCGCCGAGCGGGCCGCCGCCCGTCGAGCTTCCCGGCGGTCGCGTCTCGGGATGCAGTACGTCGATAACGCGTTCGACGGCGTGATGCGCCGCCATGTCGCGAACCTCGTCGCGCCGTTCGTCGGTAACCGTGCGAATCGCTGCCTCCACCAAATCGCGGACCATCGACTCCACGTCTCGCCCGACGTAGCCGACCTCGGTATACTTCGTAGCCTCGACCTTGATGAACGGCGCGCCGACGAGCGCGGCGAGCCGCCGCGCAATCTCGGTTTTGCCGACGCCGGTGGGTCCGATCATCAAGATGTTCTTCGGCGTGATCTCTTCACGCAGGTCTTCGCGAGCGCGCGCCCGGCGATACCGATTGCGCAGCGCGATCGCCACGGCGCGCTTTGCGTTCCCTTGGCCGACGATGTACTTATCGAGCTCGGCGACGATCTGGCGCGGCGTCAGCGTTGCCGGATCGAGCGTCGTCGCGAGCATGCCGGTCATGGCAGCGTCTCCACGGTGATGTCGGAGTTGGTGTAAATGCAGATTTCCGAGGCGATCTCGAGCCCTTTGCGCGCGATCTCGGCGGCAGAGAGTCCGGTGTTGCGCAGTAGCGCCGAGCCGGCGGCTTGCGCGTAGGGGCCGCCGCTGCCGATCGCTGCAATGCCTTCATCGGGCTCGATGACGTCGCCGGTACCCGAGAGCAAGAACAGGTGCTCCGGGCTTCCGACGATCATCAGCGCCTCGAGACGCCGCAGCGCCCGGTCCTGGCGCCAGTCTTTCGCGAGCTCGACCGCGGCTCGCGTGATGTCTTTGAACTCGGCGAACTTCCCTTCGAACTTTTCGAGCAGCGTGATACCGTCGGCGGCCGAGCCGGCGAAGCCGGCGAGAACCTTGCCGCCGCTGACCTTGCGCACCTTGCGCGCCCCGTGCTTGACGATCGTCTTGTCGAGCGTGACTTGGCCGTCTCCGGCGATGGCGAGCTTCCCGTCCCGCCGTACGGCTAAAATGGTTGTTGAACGTAACATTCGCTTTTTTCAGTACCCCGCGGGCGCCCCCACGGTTTCAGCCGCGAAGCGTTCGATCGCCTCGAGCGCGCACTCGGCCGCGATCCGGCGCCGCTCCCGCTTGCCCAGCTTACCCCCAGTCTCATCGGCGGGGAAAGCTCCCCACGTCACGTTCGAGGGCTGAAAATCGGGGGTGTGCCGGTTCTGTAAGTGCGCGACGACCGCGCCGAAGGCGGTCTCCCGTGGGAATTCGACCGGCGGCAAACCGAGGATCTGGCGCGCGGCCGCGATGCCGGTCATCGCGCCGCAGGCCGCCGCTTCGACGTATCCCTCGGCGCCCGTGATCTGCCCGGCAAAATAGAGCGCCCGCGTTCCGTTCAGCCGGAGGCGCTCGTCGAGCAGCCGCGGCGAGTCGATGAACGTGTTGCGGTGCATTACGCCGAGCCTCAGCCACTCGGCGTTTGCCAAACCGGGGAGCCTTCCAAAGGCCTCGCGCTGCGCGGGCCACGCGAGCCGTGTCTGAAAGCCGACGAGGTTGTAGGCCGTCCCTTCCGCATTCTCTTTGCGCAGCTGCACGACCGCGAACGGCGCCCGGCCGGTGCGCGGATCGCGCAGGCCGACGGGCTTGAGCGGGCCGAAGCGAAGCACGTCGTCGCCGCGGTCGGCCATCTCTTCGACCGGCAGGCAGCCCTCGAAATAGCGCGTCTCCTCAAAACTCTTCGCCGCGTGCCGCTCGAGCGTGCGTAAATCGGCAAGCAGCTGCGCGTACTGCGCGCGATCAAGCGGAATGTTGAGGTAGTCATCGCCGGCACCTTTGTCGTAGCGCGACTGCCGGAACATCGCGGTTTCGTCGAGCGAATCGGCCGCAACGATCGGCGACGCCGCGTCGTAGTAGTACAGCCGCCCGCCGCCGAGCAGCGCATCCAAGCTCGCCAAGAACTCTTCGCTCGGCAGCGGACCGCAGGCGACGATCGCCGCGCGATCGAGCGGAATCGCGCCGAACTCCTCCCGCCGCAGCGTGATGCGCGATTCGCCGTCGATACGCGCCTGCACCGCTTCGGCAAACCGCGCGCGGTCGACGGCGAGCGCGCCGCCCGCCGGCACGGCGTTCTCACGCGCCGCGACTACTATCAGCGAACCAATGCGAGCCAGCTCTTCCTTGAGCAATCCGACGGCATTCTCCAACGCGGCGCCGCGAAACGAATTACTGCAGACCAGTTCCGCAAGCGCACCGGTCGTGTGCGCCGGGCCGCTGCGCTGCGGCCGCATCTCGTAGAGGTCGACCTCGACGCCGAGCCGCGCGGCCTGCCACGCCGCCTCGCACCCGGCGAGCCCGCCCCCAATAACCGTCAACCGTTCCAAGCTCAAGCGAATTCTGCCCGCGCGAAGCTAGACTAGCGCAGGCTCTTCCTTAACCTCGTGCTGACGATCGGCCGCGCATTCGAGCTGCGTCACCCCGCCGCGCCGCGTCTTCGACACGACGTGGGAGTTGCAGACCGGGCAGCGCTGCGATACCACGGCGTCCCACGAAATGAAATCACACTTTGGATAGGTCGCGCAGCCGTAAAACGTGCGCCCTTTTTTCGAGCGCCGCTCGACGATCGCGCCACCGCACTTCGGACAAGCGACGCCGGTCTCTTTGACGATCGGCTTTGCCGTCTTACATTCGGGATATCCGGTGCACGATATGAAGCGCCCGAAACGCCCGGTCTTGATGACCATCGGCCGGCCGCAGTTCGGGCAGATCTCGTCGGTCGGTTCGTCGCGCAGCTCGAGGCGCGGCAGCCGTTTCTCGGCCTCTTCCAGCTCCGTCTCGAAGGGAGCGTAGAAGCGGCGCAAGAGCCCGACCCAGTCCTCGAGCCCGTCGGCGACCTTGTCGAGATCGCCCTCCATCTGCGCGGTGAACTTGAGGTTGAGGATCTTCGGAAAATGATCGACGAGCAGGTCGTTGACCGCCGTGCCGATCTCGGTCGGCATAAAGCGCCGTTCCTGCTGCGTCACATAGCCGCGGGCTTGGATCGTCTCGACGATCGTCGAGTAGGTCGACGGCCGGCCGATGCCGTTGTCTTCGAGCGCCTTAACGAGCGCGGCCTCGCTGTAGCGCGGCGGCGGCTCGGTGAAGTGCTGCTTGGGCTCGAGCTTGCGGCAATCGAGCCTCTCGCCTTCGTGCAGTTCCGGCAACCGGACGCGTCCCTTGGCGCTGCCTTCGTCATCTTTGCCTTCCTCATAAACGCGGGTGAAGCCGGCAAAGCGCATCACCGTTCCGGTGGCGCGGAAGCCGTATTCGTGAGCGCCGACGTCGACGATCGTTTGGTCGAATACCGCCGCCGACATCTGCGAGGCGACGAAACGCTCCCAGATCATCGCATACAGCCGCAGCTCGTCGCGCTTGAGCACCTGGGCCAGGCTCGCCGGCGTCCGGTGGATCGAGGTCGGCCGAATCGCTTCGTGCGCATCTTGGGCGCCCTCGCGGACCCGGTGGACGCGGCCGCCGTGGAATGCTTCACCGTACTCCGAGACGATGAACTCGCGCGCCGAATCGCGCGCCTGATCGCTGATCCGCGTCGAGTCGGTACGCATGTAGGTGATCAAGCCGACGGTGCCGTCGCTGCCGCCCAAATCGAGCCCCTCGTAGAGACTCTGCGCTACTTGCATCGCGCGCCGCACCCGCATCCGCAGCTTGCGCGATGCCTCCTGCTGGAGCGTCGAGGTCGTAAACGGCGCCGGAGACTGCCGGCGCACTTCGCGCTTCTTGATGCCGGCGATGCGATAGGCAGCACCGTCGAGCGCTTGCAGGACGCTCTCGGTCTCGGACTGCGTATGGAGTTCGAGCTTTTCGCCGTGGTGCGAAACGAGGTCGGCGGAAAACGGCATTTCGGGATCGCTCTCGCCGGCGAGCAGCGCGGTGAGGCTCCAGTACTCTTTAGCTACGAAGGCCGCAATCTCTCGCTCGCGATCGACAATCAACTTGACGGCGACCGATTGCACGCGGCCGGCCGAAAGGCCGCCGCGCACCTTTGCCCACAGCAGCGGCGAGATTTTGTAGCCGACGAGCCGGTCGAGAATGCGCCGTGCCTGTTGAGCGTTGACGCGGTTGAGGTCGATGTGATGCGGCTCTTTGAGTGCCGCCATCGCCGCCTCTTTGGTGATCTCGTGGAGCTCGATCCGCTTGGGATCGGCGAGTTTGAGCAACTCCGCGAGATGCCAGGCGATCGCCTCGCCCTCGCGGTCGGGGTCGGTTGCGAGGAAGACGTCGCTCGCACTTTTGACCGCGCCCCGCAACTCTTTGATGACGTCGCCCTTACCCTTGATCGTCAGGTAGCGCGGCGCGAAACCGTTCTCGACATCGACGCCGAGCGTACTCTTCGGAAGGTCGCGCACGTGCCCCACCGAGGCCTTCACCGCATAGCGCGGGAGAAACTTCTTGATCGTCCGAGCCTTTGTCGGCGACTCGACGATGATCAGGGGCTTTTTCACGGGCCTTAGTATACCGCCGGGGTCAAGGCCTCGCAAATTTTGGCCGTTTTTCGTCGCCGGTTCTCGCGCATCGTTGCACACGCGCGCACGCGAATTTGCATGATTCGTAAAAATCCTCTATGATGCGTGCAAAGCGCTGGAAAAAAAGCGCTGTCCACTAACGCTTATCGTCCCGGGGGGACGAGGAGGAATGAATGGACTCAGATACCCCGATGAACGGCGGCGCGACGCCCGAAGCTCCCAAGCCGCGTCGTAAAGCACGTCGCCGTAAGGCCGTTGCCGCCGTCGCACTTGCGAAGAAGGCGACGAACGGCCGTAAAAAAGCGGCCCGCAAGAAAGTTGCCCGCAAGGCCGTCCGCAAAGCGGTCCGCAAGGTCGTTCGCAAGGGCGCGCGCAAGGTCCGTAAGGCCGTGCGCAAGGGCGCGCGCAAAGCCCGTAAAGGCGCGCGCAAGGGCGTACGCAAGGCCCGTAAGGGCGCGCGCAAGGTCCGTAAGGGCGCGCGCAAGGTCCGTAAGGGTGTGCGCAAGGGCGCGCGTAAGGCGCGCAAGGCCACGCGTAAAGGCGTGCGTAAGGCCCGCAAGACCGTACGCCGTAAGGGCGTGCGGAAAGCGGCGGTCCGCAAGGCGGTGCGCAAGGGCGGACGCAAGAAAAAAGCTTAGCCTAAGCGGTTAAGAGAGAATGATGGGCGATCGCGATGCGGTCGCCCGTTTTTCTTTGCTGGAACAGGCTCCTAAGGAACCGAGACGAGCTCGGGCGCTTTGCCGCCGTGCTCCTCGACCCAGTGGCACGCGGCGAAATGTCCCGGCGCGTACTCGCGCAGCGGCGGCTCCTCGATCTTGCAGCGCTCGAACGCAACCGGACAGCGCGTGTGAAAGCGGCAGCCCGGCGGCGGGTTGACCGGCGACGGGATGTCCCCGGTGAGCACGACGCGTTTGCGCCGTTTTTCGAGCACCGGGTCGGGAATCGGAATCGCCGAGAGCAGCGCCTGGGTGTAGGGATGCATCGGCCGCTCGTAAAGGGCGTCGCGATCGGCCAGCTCGACGATCTTGCCGACGTACATCACGGCGACCCGCGTCGAGATGTGGCGCACGACCGAAAGGTCGTGCGCGATGAACAGGTAGGTCAGCTTGAATTTCTTCTGGAGATCCTCGAGCAGGTTTATGACCTGCGCCTGAATCGAGACGTCGAGCGCCGAGACCGGTTCGTCGCAGACGATGAAGCGCGGATCGACGGCGAGCGCGCGCGCGACTCCGACGCGCTGGCGCTGCCCGCCGGAGAACTCGTGCGGATAGCGGTTCGCGTGGTACGGCTGAAGCCCGACGAGTGAGAGGAGTTCTTGAACGCGCTCGTCTACCGCCTTACCCGAGGCGATGTGGTGAATTCGCAGCGGCTCGGCAATGATCTCGCCGATCGACATCCGTGGATTGAGCGAAGCGAAAGGATCCTGGAAGATGATCTGAATCGAGCGTCGCAGGCGGCGTATCTCGTTCCGGTTCATCGCCAGGACGTCGCGATTTTCGAAGATGACCTCGCCCTTGGTCGCCGGCAGCAGCCGCAAGAGCAGCCGCCCGATCGTGGTCTTGCCGGAGCCGGATTCGCCCACTAACCCCAGCGTCTCGCCCTCTTCGATGCGAAAGCTCACACCATCGACCGCGCGGACGTCGGCGACGTGGCGCGACATCAATCCAGCGTGGATTGGGAAGTACTTGAAGAGGTCCTTGACCTCGATGAGAGAGCCGTTGTTCACGCGCTGCCGGCCGGAAGAATGGGAAGGCCGCTCTGGCTTTCGGGGCGCTGGTCACGCGCGCGCTCGTCGTAGAGGAAGCAGCGCGCCACGTGGCCGCCGCCAAAGTCGTAGAGCGGAACCGGCTCGGCGCAGATTGGCATCGTGTAGGCGCAGCGCGGCGCGAAAGCGCAGCCCGGCGGCAGCCGTAAGAGATTCGGCGGTTGTCCGGCGATCGGCACGAGACGTTTGTTCTGATCGAGCCTCGGCAGTGACGACAGAAGGCCCTGCGTATACGGCATACGCGGCTCGGCAAAGATCTGCTCGGCGGTCCCGTATTCGACCATGTTGCCGCCGTACATCACGAGCACGTTCCGGCAGAACTCAGCGACGACCCCGAGGTCGTGCGTGATCAGAATGATGGCCGCACCGGTCTCGCGCTGGAGCTCGTCCATCAGCTCGAGAACCTGGGCCTGGATCGTTACGTCGAGCGCGGTCGTCGGCTCGTCGGCGATGAGCAGCTCGGGATTGCACGAAAGTGCCATCGCGATCATGACCCGCTGGCGCATTCCGCCCGAGAACTGATGCGGATAGTCGCCGAGCCGCTTTTCGGCCAGCGGAATGCGAACCTTGCGCAGCATGTCGATGGCGCGCTCGCGCGCTTCGCGCTGGTCGACGCCGAAGTGGAGGCGCACCGCTTCGGCGATCTGCTCGCCGATCGTGAGCACCGGATTGAGCGAGGTCATGGGATCTTGGAAGATCATCGCGATCCGCCGGCCGCGAATCGCGCGCATCTCCGCTTCGCTCTTATCCGGCAGGCTTTCGCCGTGCAGGGCGATGCGTTCGGCCGTGACGGTCGCGGTCCGCGGCAACAGCCGCATGATCGAAAGCGCGGTCACGGATTTTCCAGAGCCGGACTCTCCAACGATACCGAGCGTTTCGCCGGCTTGCAGCGAAAACGAGAGACCGTTGACCGCGGTTACGGGGCCGTCTTCGGTACGAAAGGTCGTCCGAAGGTTGCGGACTTCGAGCAGCTGCACGGGATCGCTTAGGGCCTCAAATGCCGGTCAGTGAGAGAAAGAACGCGACGACCACGAACGTAACGGCCGCGACGCCGGTCCACCGTTTGAGCTGCTCGTCGGCGCCGAGCCGCCCGCGATAGGCCGTCTCGACGCGTCCGCCGATCGTTCCGGTCAGACCCTCTTGCTTGGTCGTCTGAACCGCCAGCAGCGCGATCATGGCGATCGCGGCGACGATGAAGATCCCGGCAAGCGTATGCGTCAGCCACGGCGCGTGCATTGCAATCGGGGTCTGCTGCATTGGTTGGGGCGGCGCGATCGGCGCGTTCGGCGGAACCGCCCCCCTGGGCAAGGTCGTAGCCGCGGCCGATGGTACGGCCCTGGCAGCCGCGGTAGCGGCTAAGAAAACTAGATTCAACGGACTTTCTCTTCCTTATATCGGGATGGCGGCATCTTCACTACGACCGCAGGCCTCGAGCCGCCTGCACGAGTAGGCAAGGGGAAGTGCCGGAATCCGAGAGCCGCGCCGACAACGTCTCAGCCGTCGTTCCGATCAGGAACCGGCGCGTTTGGCGCGACTTGGCGCGGATTTTGTCGACGATTTTCAACCCGTTTCTGACGGCGCTGGCGCTCTTCGTGATCCTTGCCCACATCGGAGCCAAGGATACGCTGGACTTCTGGCGCCTGCTCTTCATTTCGACGTTCTTCGTCTCGATCGGGCCGATGCTCTACGTCTTCTGGCTCTACGCAACCGACCGCATATCCGATCTGGACATGTCGGTGCGAGCCGAACGGGAACTGGTCTTCAGCGCGTTTGTCATCTTCGACGTGCTTGGCGCGATCGCGCTCTGGATCGTGCACGCGCCGCGGCTGATGATCGCGGCGATGCTCGGCTACCTCGTCTCGACCCTGATCGTGCAGTACATCACGCGTTATTGGAAGATCAGCACGCACGCGATCGGCATCACCGCACCGCTCGCGGCCCTGACGCTGATCTACGCGAGACAGCCGCTCCCGTTCATGGTGCTGATCCCGATGGTCTGCTGGGCGCGCGTCTATCTCAAAGCACACACGATCATGCAGGTCCTAGCCGGCGCGGCGCTGGCAATCTGCACGACCGCCTTCTTCTTCTCGCTGTTCCACGTCGGCTTGCTCTCCGTAAAGTAGCCGCGCTACACCATCTCACCCTGAGCCTGCCGAAGGGCTGTCGAAGGGCGCGGCGCCGTAAACCGCGCGACGTTGCGCAGAAACGCCGCTTCGTCGCCGCTCGTCAGGTACTCGGTCGTGCCCCGCCCCTGTGCGCGCTCGCCGAGGAGTTCCGCTGCGCGCTCGGCCTGCACGATTGCCGGATCGATGAGCAGCACGCTCTCACCGAGAACGGCGCGAAAGTGCCGCTCGAGCACCGGGTAGTGCGTGCAGCCGAAGACGAGCGCATCGAGATCGTGAGGCAGGTGGCAGCAGACCTCGGCGACCGCCGCTCGCGCCTCGTCTCCCTCGACGTTGCCCGCTTCGACCAGCGGAACGAGCGCCGGGGCCGGCACCTCGACGACATCGATCCCGCCGACCTTCGCGCGAATCGTGCGTCCGTAGGATCCCGCGCCGACCGTCGCGGCCGTCGCGACGACGCCCGCGCGCCGGAAGCCCCCGCGCTGCACCGCGATCGCCGCCGATTCGATGAGGTCGACGATCGGGGCGCGGCTGTCCGGCCAGCCGTAGCGCTCCGCCACCGCGCACGAGGTATTGCACGCCGTGACGATCGCGTCGACGCCTCGCGCGTCGAGCAGTTCGAGGTTGGCCGCGACGAGTTCGAGCAGCTCGGCGTGCGTGCGATCGCCGTACGGCACGTTCGCCTGGTCCGCGAAAAAGACGACGTCGACCGAAGGCATCCGCTCGCGAATGCGCGTGAGAACCGTGAGCCCGCCGAGGCCCGAATCGAAGAGTCCGATCACGCCGAGAGTTTTACTGCGAGGGCTGGCCCGTGACGGGATACTCGCGAGCGTACTGGCCGATCCCGTCGGCGATCTCTTGCGCAACCTTCTGCCGCCAAGCGGCCGACGTCAGCAGCGCGTAGTCGCTGGGATTGCTGAGGAACGCCGTCTCGACGAGCGCCGCCGGCATCTTCGTGTGCAGCGTTACGTAGAGATGGCTCTTGACGATGCCGTCGTCTTTCGTGCCGTCGGCGGCGAGATGGCGCTCGATCGCACGCGCCAGCGCCACGTCGTCCGGCTTCGAGATATAGGTCGTCGTGCCGTACGGCCCGGAGTTGATGAAGCCGTTGACGTGGATGCTGACGAACATCCGCGCGCCAACTTTATTGGCGACGTCGACCCTGGCTTGCAGCTCGTCGCGCGCGCTGTCGTTGGGCTGATAAACGTCGACGTCGGTTTCGCGCGTCATCTTCACCTGCCAGCCCTGCGCAACCAGCAAATCGCGCAAGCGTTTGGCCATGTCGAGCGTGAGCTGCGCCTCCGAGACGCCGCCGTGCATCGTGCCGATGTCGCTGCCGCCATGCCCCGGATCGATGACGATCAGCCGCGGATTATTCGCAAGGTAGTTGCTGCGCGGGCCGAATTTCCAGCCGCTCGAATCGGTGCTGCCGGTGCCGCTCGAGGCCGTCTCGTCCAACGGCGCGGGCGTTACTGCTGGGCCGGCCGCCGCCGCTGCAATGACGCTGCCGACCGTCCCAGTTCCCGAGCGCGGTTCGTCGGAGACGTCCTGCGCCCCGATCGTAATCGCGAGCCCCGTCGCCGACGGAGCCAGGGTCATGTCTTTGGGACCGGCGAGGGAGAGCGCGATCCGCACCGTCGTCGGGTCGACCTGCCGCACGCGCAGCGAAAGCAGCGGACTCGCCTCGTTCTGCTCGATCGGCGCGCCCTGCATCTGCGAGTTTTTGATATCGACCCAGAAGCGGTTGTCGGGCTCGCGCAGACGGTGCCATTCGTAGCTGGCGTCGCCGCTGACGGCGATCGCAACGTCGATCCCGTCGCCGCTTTGCTGGACGGTTACTCCCGTCACCGCCGCGAGGCCGCCGGCCGTCTGCGCGCCGGGCTCGGGTTCGGGCGTCGGCGACGCGCCGGCCGCATACGACGGCGCTGCCGGGCCCGCGTTTGCGGAGACCGGCCCGTCGATCGTCAGCAGCACGTCGTGTCCGCTCGGATTCGCAGGAGCTTGCGCGATCGCGCCCGGCGAGAGCGAAATCGTTACCGTCGTAACCGGCGCGCGCACGGTGCCGGAGCTCGCAATCGCAATGCTGCGCACCGCGCCGCCCGGCGGCCGGCTGCCCGTCAGGGTCGTGCCGACACCGTCGAACGCGTAGGTGATCGTTGCCGGCGTCTGCTGCACGATCCGCGCGTGCAGCACCGCACCGCCGTGGGCGAGCAGCGTCACGCGCTCGCCTTGCTGCCGCACGTCGAGGCTAGAGAGTTGCGGCTGCAGTACGGCCACGGAACCGTCCTGGTGCAGGGCGAGATCGAGCGAGCGCAGCAGCTCGCGCATCGGCAGATAGGCTTCGTCCCCGATCAGAAACGGCGCGGTATTCGCCTGCAGTGCGATCGGCCCGACGTCGTACCGGCGGTCGCCGATCGCAAAGCTGATGACGACCGGAACTGAGTTGGTTACGAGCACGTAACGCTCGCCGGGCCGCCAGGTCAGAACCGCGCCGGTCGCGCGCAGCAGGGTCGCTAGGCCGGGGTCGTTGACTCCGATAGCCGCCGTGCCCGACTGCGTGGAGACGTGCGTAAAGCGCAGCGTGCGTCCGCCGTAGAGCGCCGCGATGCTGGAATCTGCACGTGCCGGCAGCGGCAGCAAGGCTGCCGCAACCGCGAGCAGCAGCAGCGCAACGAGCTTAGAAATCCGAACGGTGGAGCGGCTGATCCAGCTCAATGTGACCTCCAGGCAGCGTCTCGAGGCGGCTTCCGTCGACGAGGATCTGCACGGCGTTGATGCCGCGGATGGCGGTCATCGTGTAGACGAGCGCCTTGAACTCGCCGTTCTCGCCGAACGTGCCGCCGGCTTGCTGATCGACCTGTTTCGAAAGGTCGATCGTCGCGGTCGAGCCGTCGAGACTCGCGCCCAGCACCTGCGTCCCCGGCGGAAAACGAATCGCTTGTATTTCGTTGGGCGGCCCGGCGACGGCTTGCACGGCCGCGTACCGGAGCGTGTTGTGCAGATGCTCGGCAGCGCTTTCGCCGGGCTCCGGCGGACGCATCGTGACGCGCATCTGCGCCAGCGAGTTTCCGTCGAGTTTGGTGTAGTAGATGCCGAGCGTTTCGGTGGTGTGCGCCGGCCGATTGGAGAGCACGTACCACGTGCCGGCGGCAACGACGACCAAAAGCACGACGAGAACGACTAGGCGCGGCAATCTCACGTCGGAAAGCGTACTTCTCGAAGGGCGCCCGAAATACTCCCGTCGAACGCGCCCGCATCATGAAGTGGCTGCAAAAAGCCATCCGCCGCGAGCGTGACGCGCTCGAGCGTGCGCGCCGGAGGTTCATCGGCAAGCCGACCGAGAAGCGGCTGCACGACGTACGCACGACGGGCCGCCGCTTCCGCTCCTTGCTCGAGGACGTTACCGATCTCGTACCCACGCGCAGGCTGCTTGCGCGCGTGAAACGGGCCGCAGCAGCAACCGATGCCGCCCGCGACGCCTCGATCGCGCTTCGCCTGCTCGAGGCCGCCATCGACGAGGGCGAGCGGCAGGGCGCGGCCTGGCTCTTCGCCCAGCTTCGGCAGCGCGAGGCCGAAGCCACAGAGCGCGCGCATCGGCGCTTACGGCACGCGCGACTCATGCGATAGCCTGGTGAAGCCCGAGCACATCGACTTACGCGGGGTCGGCGACGTCAGCGCGCTCGCGCGCCAAGTCTTGAAGACGCGCGGGCGTGAAGTTCGGCGGCTCGCCGCCGGTCTCGAGCACCGCGACAAGCAGGGCCTGCACGACTTTCGCATCGCGTGCAAGCGCCTGCGTTACGCGCTCGAACGCTTCACGGGTCGCGAGCCGCCGCTGCAGGCAACCGTGGAACGCCTCACGCTCTTGCAGGACGCGCTGGGCGAAGCACACGACCGCGACGTGCTGCTCTCGGTGCTTCCGCCGACGATGCCGCGGACGGAGCGGAGCCTTCGCGAGGAACGCGACAATTACGTCGCACGGGCCGGCGTGCTCTGGCAAGAGGTGCAGGAGCTGGTCCGCGCCTGCGCTCTCATGTTTTTCGAATAAGCCTCTAATCATTCTCCGTTAGAACGCAAGCGCAGCACGTGGTACAGATGAAGCATGAAGAAACTTCGCAACGTATTACTCGCCTGCGCGCTGAGCGCGGGAGCTCTCGCCGCGGCCGCGTTGCCCGCCGCCGCTCAAGTCTACGGCGGCGTCTACGTGCAAACCGGACCTCCGGCACCGATCTATGAGACCGTTCCCGTCTCGCCGGGCCCCAACTACTATTGGGTAGGCGGATACTGGACGTGGAGCGGCAACCGCTACCTCTGGCGCCGCGGGTACTATGCGGCGCGGCCGTACGGCGGTGCCGTCTGGTACGGCGGACGCTGGGCACACGCACGCGGTGGATGGTACTGGCACGCGGGTCGCTGGGGCCGCCCCTACTAAAACACACAAACGCACGAGCTCACTGACACTCTCGCCCACCGGCTTGCTTCCACCGGTGGGCGATGCCGTTGCCGGCGTTGAACGTCGGAGTCCCATGCAGCTCCGGCGCTCTATGCGACTTTTCGACGTCGTACTTTTTTTCATCGTCGCCGGTTCGAATTTGCAGTGGATCGCCTCTGCTGCGGCCGCCGGTGCGAGCTCGCTTGTAGTATGGCTGATCGGGGGGCTAACGATGTTCGTGCCGATCGCGATCTCGGTCGTCTTTCTCGCCTCGCACTATCCCGACGAAGGCGGGATGTACGTCTGGAGCAAGCGCGCCTTCGGGCCGTTCGCCGGGTTCATGACCGGGTGGACCTATTGGGCGAGCAACATTCCGTACTTCCCGGCGCTGCTCTATTTTGCAGCCGGTAATGCGCTCTTCATGGCCGGCGCGCGGGGTGCCGCGCTCTCCAAGTCGCCCCCATACTTCATCGCGTTCGCGTTGGCCGGGTTGGCGCTCGCCACGATCGTCAATCTCTACGGCCTGAGTATCGGAAAATGGCTGACCAACGTCGGCGGCTTTGCGCGCTGGATCGCGACGCTGCTGCTCATCGGACTCGGTGCGCTGGCCTGGTGGCACTTCGGTTCGGCAACCCCGCTGACCGCCGAAAGCTTGCGCCTGCATTTCGGCCTCAAGGATCTGATCTTCTGGTCGGTGATTGCTTTTGCTTGGACCGGGCCGGAGGCCGCCTCGTTCATGGGGGGAGAGATCGAAAATCCGCGCCGTTGTGTGCCGATCGGTCTGGCGATCGCGGCGCCGGCGATCGCCGTCATCTACATCGTGGGAACGCTCAGCCTGCTCGTCGCCGCAGTCCCGCACGACATCAACTCGTCGGTCGGCGTGATGGACGGCATCTCGCGCACCGCTTCGCGCTTCGGCTGGGCGATCTTGACGCCGGTGGCCGCTCTGCTCGTCGCCGTCAGCTGCCTCGGGAGCACCGGTGCCTGGATCGGAACCACCGCGCGCATTCCCTACGTTGCCGGCATCGATCACTATCTTCCGCCCGTCTTTGCGCGCATGCACCCGCGCTGGGGGTCGCCCGTCGCGGCGCTGATCACCATGGCCGCAATCGCCTCACTCTTCATCTTCTTGGGGCAGGGAGGCACGAGCGTAAAGGGCGCGTACGACGTGTTGGTCAGTGCGACGGTCATCACCACGATGATCCCGTTCGTGCTCCTCTTTGCGTCGGCGCTGAAATTTCACGCGCTCGCGAAGACGCCGGTCGACATCCGCATCCCGGGCGGTCCGGTTACCGTCTGCATCGCCGCGCTCGTCGGCCTCGCGACCACCCTGGCGGCCATGGTCTTCGCCGGCTTTCCAGCCGACGACGATCCAAACAAGGCGCTCGCCGTCGTCAAAGTCATCGGCTTGACGGGCGCAATGCTGCTCGCCGGAATCGCGATTTACGTAACCGGCCGTCGCAAGGCGCAACTCAAAGCTGACGCCTGAGGACCTGCGGGCGGGCGAATCGAACGCTCCGCCGATGCGCGACGAAGTCTTCGTTCGCCGCCTCGAAGCCTTCGGCGACATCGTGATGGGCTTCAGCCTTGCACTGCTTGGCCTAACGCTCGTCGTGCCCAACCATGCGGCAGCGCTCCTCGAGCATCAGACGTGGCTGGTCGCCTACGTCTGGACGTTCGCGCTGGTCTGCATCATGTGGGCCTCCCAGTACTGGACCTTCCGCTACGTCTTCGTTCCGACGCCGTTCTGCCTGGTGGTGAACTATGCGAAGCTGGCGCTGACGGTTCTGCTGGTCTTCATGGTGCAGGTGCTGATGCGGTCGTACGAGACGGGAACCGCGCGCGACGTCGTCATTGCAAACGAACTCTACTGGGGCTGCCTCGCGGCAATTTGGGCGGCGACGGCGTTGCTGCTGATCGTCGGCCTGCGAGATCGCCGCGCGTTCCTACCGCCGGAGATCGCGCAGCGCGCCGTCGCGCGAATCTATCGTATTGCGGCGACGGTTCCGGCGCTGGTCGTTGGAATCTTCATCGGCGCCCACGGCGCAGCAGCCCTGATGCCGGGCGTCGTCGCGATCTCGCTGGTCGTTGGTCTCGCGTTGGGACGCGCGGGGGCCGCTCTGGCTTTAAGAGACCGGAGCGGCGCACGCGCGTCGTAGTATTCAGGTTTCTGCGCCCGGCGCCGGGGTGGAACGCATCGCGTGTAGCGGCGGCGCGGCGCGGCTAGTGCTTGATGATCGTGCTGTGGAGTCCCAGCGGCTGGCCGCTAAAGATCACGCCCGCCGTTTGGACGATCATCGCGACGAGAATGTAACCGACCGGCAGCAACGGTAAGCACGCTGCCGCGATTTGTGCGTACGGCACGCGCCGCGGCGCGCGCCGATGCACGGACCACAGCGCCCACACCGCCGCGATCGAGATAATGCACAGAACCGGAAACGATACGACGACGAGAGCGTTGAAGATCGCCGCGGGATTCTCCATCGAACCCGGCGCGTCGAAGAACATCGGCGACAGCGCCGCTCCCAAGAGACCCGGAAAGAGCAGTACACCCCAAACGGCGGTAACGACGATCGCTAAGATCGGACGCGGCTGCGGCTGATCGATCATCGTTCGAGCTTCAACGCGTACGTTACGCAATCCGTTTATCTTCATGAACGTAAAACTTTGCCGGATTTATTGTTACTTCACAACTTGGTGTAATCCTGACTGCACTCGGACGTCGAGAAAGGAGCACCCGAATACAATGACCTTGACTTCGAAACTCGCCGCATCGGCATCGTTCGCAGCCTCGCTGGCTCTGGGAGCTTGCGGGGGCGGACAGTCGTCCATGGGCACAATGCCCGTTGCTTCGAGCCCAATGCACGCCGTCTCCGCACAGCCGTTGGATCGCAACGGCGGTGGTTGCCAGAACGACGGAGACCTTCACGTGAACCCGTGTCGCATTCGCTTCGACGCGAATCATTTGGGTCCGATGGATGTCGTCGTCGACAACGGCGGCGGCAACGATCGGGATCGTGGTCGCGGCGGGCCGGGGCAGCAGATCAGAGAGAGTGATGACTGCGCGTCCCGCGACATCGCAACACTTACCCGCGACTCCAACCACGTCTATACGGTAGCGGCTGGAACCGTGTCCGGTTCGTGCACCGCGAACTTCACCGATGACAACCGGCGCAACCGCGACGGAAATCGCGGTCAAAATGGAAACCTCCGTGTCGTCAACGCGCTCTAGCGTGTTGCACCGCCGCTAGAGCCCACGAGGAGGCCGGTTCGCCGGCCTCCTCGCCAATCTGAGGCCGCAGCCGTACCGGGCGGCACGACGGTAATTCCGTAGGGCGTTCCGACGATTGCCGACCAGGATCCCGAGAGAACGATCTCGTCTCCGTTCGTATCGTAGGCGGTCGGTGTGCCGCCCTTGACGTTGGTTACGTAGATCAGCCCCGCGCCCGGGTCGTACGTGATGCCGTACGGCCCGTTCAGCCCGCCGAACGATCCGGAGAGCGGCTGCTGATTGCCGTGCCGGTCGTAGGCCGTCACCGTCGTGTTGTTGGAGTTGGTGACGTAGAGCCAGCCATTTTTTGCGACGTAGGCGATGCCGGCCGGAAACGACAGGCCGGTCCACGCGCCCGCAAGCGTCTGTTTGTTGCCCTGCCGGTCGTACGCGCCGACGTTATAGTTGGGAGCGCCGCTGGTCACGTAGAGCAGTCCGTTGTCGGGGTCGAAGGCCGCTCCGATCGGATTGGTGAGGCCGGACCACGAGCCCGATAGACGCTGCAGGTTCCCGTTTTCGTCGTAGGCCGTAACGTTGTTGGACCCTTGGTTCACGACGTAGAGCCATCCGTTGCTCGAATTGTAGGCGATGCCGCTGGGAACGTCGGCGCGTGCGAAGACGCCGGTGAGCACCTGTTGATTTCCCATCGTATCGTAGGCCGTCACCGCGTTGCCGGTAAGATTGGCAACGTACAGCAAACCGTTACCGCGGTCGTAGGCGATCGCGCGAGGATTCGCGAGCTTGGTCCATGCGCCGCCCAAGGTTTGTACGTTCCCCTCGGGATCGTAGGCGGTCACGCTTCCGGGGCTGCCGCCCTGGGCAATATAAATAACCGGCGTCCCGGGCGAGGGCGACGGGCCGAAGGGGTTTGGTGACGCGGCGGTATGGCAGCCCGAAAGCGCAAGGGCAAAAGCAAGCCCGGCGGCCGCAATGCGTGTTGATTTGAATGCTTGAAAAAGCATCGGCACCTCCAGTTGCTCGAGCGCTAGTTCGTCGTCTTTCGTGTGGCGACCCGGTGCGTAATCGCTTCTAGGGCTGTCTCGTGCAGGTCGCGCGGAAGGTCCCGATCCCGCCCTTGTCGTCGAAGAACTGGTTGGTCGATGTGATCACATCGCCGGTTCGCGAATACTGCACGTCGAAGCGCTTGCGCCCTGAGTTATCGGTCGCGGGCCAGACCTGGCTCCAAGTTCCGTTATCGGGATCGAGCGAAATGCTCTGCGCGACGTTCATCGCCCCGGAGTCGAAGATCGTGATCGAGACGTAGGCGTGCAGCGCATGGCTCCAGCGCTCGTACACCGTTGCGGGCTGCTCTCCGCCCAGCTTCGCGACGAACCAGTTTCCCTGCGGCTCCTCGGTAAACGCGAAGGGTTTGCCCGCCGTTGCCGGCGCGAACGTGCACTGCCAGGTCCCGACATGACCGCGCAGCTTTGCCTGCTGCGCTTCGTCGGACGGCGTGTAGCCCGGCGGGCTCGGCGCTGCGGCGACCGCCGCGGTCGAGGCAGCGAAGAGCAGGATCGCGAGCGGAGTATGCATCAGCGCCTACTTCCCGACGGCGTCGAGGCGCGTCCTTTTCGGGTGTGAAACTCGCCTGCACCGCATCGGTATCGTCAGGCGGTGGCTCTTTTCTGGGTCCTTCTCGGCGGCACGATCATCGCCGTAACCGTTGTGCTGACGTCGCAGCGCTACGCGCAGCTGCCGGATCGCATCCCGATCCATTTCGGCCTCCTGGGCGACGTCGACGGCTACGGCCCGCGCTTCCTGGCGTGGCTGCTGGTTTTGGTGCAGCTCGGGGTCGTCGTTCAATTCCTCCTGCTGTCGGCCATGGCACGCCGCGCCGGAATCGTTGCCGCGGGCGACGCGATCCTCGCCATCTGCTTGGCCGCGCAGATTTTGATCCTCAACACGGCGCTCAGCGGCAAGACCCGGGCGAACACGCTCGGATTTTGGATATTCTTCGCGGTGACGATCGCCTGCTTCGTCATCGCCGTAAGCCGAAGATGAGATCGATGACACAGAAGAATCCCTATACCATGTAGGTCTTGGGCGGATTCTCCATTTGCAGTATCGGGCGGGTGATTGCGAAAGGCGAGAGGTCGGCGCTCGCGCCCTCGACCGAAAGCCGGCTCAAGATGCGCCCTATCGCGCCGGCGAACTTGAACGCGTGGCCGGCACCGATCGCCACGCTAACGTTGCGATGGCCCGGCAGCGTGTCGATGACGAAGTCACGATCCGGCGGCAGCGTGTAGAGGCACGTTTTCACCAGCCGCACCGGTCCGAGCGCGCCCGGAAGGTACCGCTCGAGAAATCCGCTGACACGCGCCGTAATCTCGCTGTCCTCCTCGAAGCCGCGAGTCTCGGCATCGACCGGCTTGCCGCCGGCATCTTGAGTGATCTTGACGCAGCCGGCCTCCCCGAAAACCGGGAAACCATAAAACGCCGGGTCGTCCATCCAGATCCAGATCGGGAATCTTCCGAACTCGAAGCTCGGCAGATCGCGCGACTCGAAGTAGATGACCTGCTCCTTGGTCACTTCGAGCGGTATCCGCGCGCCCAACTGCGCGAGCGCCCGCGCGCTCCATGCGCCGGCCGCAACGATCAGGCGCGCTGCGCGGTAGCGTTTGCCGCCGGCCTCGACTTCGACGCCGTCGTCTCCGGCGCGCAGCGCGCCTACCTCGATGCGATCGCGCAGCGTTGCGCCAAACTCGCGCGCCATCGTCTGATGCGCGGCCGTGGCGCGCTGTGCGGCGACGAGGCCGCCGTCGGCTTGAAAGAGCCCGTGCACCGAGTCGTCGATCTGCCAGCCCGGCCAGCGTTTGCGGATCTGCGCTGCGTCGAGCCACTCGAACGGTACGCCGCAGGTGCGCATCGATTCCGCGTACGGCTCGAGCGGAATAGCGCCGTCGCGCGGGCGGATGTCGAGTCCCCCGGTTTTGAAGACGACTTGCTGCCCGCAGTCCCCCTCCAGCTGCTCCCAGGCGGCATACGCCGCTTTGGCGAGCTGTACGTATGCGGGAGAAAAATAGGAGTACCGGATGATGCGCGAGTGATCGTGCGACGCGCCGCGCACGTGTCCGAGCTCGAACTGCTCGAGCCCCAGCACGCGCTCACCGCCCTTCGCCGCCCAATACGCGGCCGCGCTGCCGATACCGCCGAGCCCTAAAACGATGACGTCGTATTCAGCCATCCCGCGTCGCCCCCCCGTGTCATCCTGAGCCTGTCGAAGGACGAAGGACGTCGAAGGACGCGATGTAGCGGCGTATGTCGAGGCTCGCGTCTTCCATCGGCGCGTAGTATCCGTGGCGAAAGGCGCGCGACCTCATTCCCGCCTGAACGCTCTCGCAGATCCGCCAATCCTGCCGGTTGACGAGATCCCAGAAGTCGACCGCATCGTTTGGATCGAACCCTGGCTTGGCCATCTCGGCCGGATCGAAGAGAAAATCGCAGACGATCGTCGTCTTCGCCGGTCCGCACGGAAAGAGCGCGAACGCGGCGACGTGATCGGCGCAGAGGCTGAGCATGAAGTTGGGGTAGATCAGCTCCCCTTTGTGCCGCGTGCGCTCGTCGTCGTCCAGCCCCGCGAACGGCGCGCGTTCGGTCGTACCGGTTGCGGTAAAGGTCCACGCACCTTCGCGGTGCGGTATGCCGCGATCCCAGTCGAGCCCTGTGCCGCCGCCTTGTTTGAATGCGGGCACGACTCGGCAGAGCTCCGGGTGGACGCCGGCGCAGTGATAGCACTCGTTGTAGTTCTCGAGCATCACCTTCCAGTTGGCGTCGACTTCGTAGCGCATCGAACGCGCGACGCGTAATTCGCGCAGCGGATACCGCGTCAGCCGCGCCGGAATCTCGCCGAGGTGATCGAGCAGCTCCCCCGCACGTTCGGGTGCGAGATGCACGAAGAGAAAGCCCTCCCACTGCGCGATCGCCACGCGGTGCAGCCGCCGAGCGTCGAGCGGCACCTCGTCTTGCGAAACGAAGGGAGAGGCGAGCAGACGGCCGTCGAGCGCGTACGCCCACGCGTGGTACGGGCAGCGGATCGCGCCGCGCACGACGCCCTCACCGCAGAGCAGCCGGCTGCCTCGGTGGCGGCAAAAATTGAGGTGGGCGAATAGACCGTCACCGTCACGGATGATGACGACGCTTTCACCCGCGATATCGACGACGCGGTACGCGCCGGGCTGGGCGATCTTTTCGGCGCGTCCGGCATAGACCCATTGATCCCCAAAAATCGCCCGTTGTTCGCGAGCGAAAAAAGCCTCGTCCCAGTACGCCTCGCGCGGCAGCGACCGCTCCATGACGTCGTGCTTTCAATAGGTGCGGGCGGATTCCGTCAGAGCGCTTAAGAAAGTGTCGGGCATGACGGATACGTTCGTACGGCCGCACGCCGGCGCCGGCGCAAAGACGTTGCCGGCCTCCTGGTATACCTCGCCCGAGGTCTTTGCGACCGAACGCGAACGAGTCTTCGCGCACGAGTGGCTCTGCGTCGGGCGCGAAGACTCACTCGCGCGCCCCGGCGACTTCTTTACAGCCGAACGCGCCGGCGAGAGCCTGATCGTCACGCGCGATACCGCGGGCCGAGTCCATGGATTCTTCAACGTCTGCCGGCATCGCGGCACGCGCATCTGCGAAGCCGCCGCCGGCCGTTTTGCGGGCTCGATTCAGTGCCCGTACCACGCCTGGACGTACGGCCTCGACGGCGCGCTGAAGGCCGCCCGCAACATGGCCGAAGTTTCCGGCTTCGACCGCGCCGACTATCCCCTCAAAGAGGCACCGGTCGCGCTCTGGGAAGGCTTCATCTTCGTCGGCATCGCGCCGGGCATCCGCAGCTTCGAAGAGACGTTCGCACCGATGATCGGGCGCTTCTCGAGCTGGAACATCGGTCGCCTGCACCCCGCCCATCGCATCGCCTATGAGGTCGCCTGCAACTGGAAACTGGTCTTCCTGAACTACTCGGAGTGCTACCACTGCCCGCTCGTGCATCCCCAGCTCGATAAGCTCTCGCCCTCGGATAGCGGCCGGAACGACCTCTTCGAAGGACCGTTTCTCGGCGGGTATTCGGAGCTGCGCAAGCCCGGCACGAGCCTGACGATGAGCGGTCACAGCTCGCGCCCGCCACTGGGAAGCGTATCGGGCGAAGAGCTCAATCGCACCTATTACTATACGATCTTTCCCTCCATGCTGCTGAGCCTCCATCCCGATTACGTTATGGTGCACTACTGCAACCCGCTGGCGCCGAACCGCACGGAAGTGATCTGCGAATGGCTCTTCGATCCGGCGGTGATCGCGCAGCCCGGTTTCGATCCGAGCGATGTCGTCGATTTCTGGGATCTGACGAACCGTCAAGACTGGCACGTCAACGAGCTCACGCAGCTCGGACTGAGCTCCAGCGCCTATTCGCCGGGACCGTACTCCAACGCAGAGGGCCTGCTGCGCGCTTTCGACCGTTACTATCTCGAAATAATGGGAGCGTAGCGAAACGCTCGGGCTGCTGCTCGCGGCCGGCGTTGCGTTGCCCCCGCTGCCGGGCCTTGCGTGGCGCAACGTCGGGCCGGCGGTCGCGGGCGGGCGTACCTCGGGCGTTGCCGGTACCGATCGTAACCCGTACCTCTATTATTTTGGCGGCGCCGACGGCGGTGTCTGGAAGACGGTCAACGGCGGTTTGACTTGGAGCGCCGCGTGGCCGCAGGACGCCCCCGGCGCGATCGGCGCGCTGGCCATCGATACGCACGACGAACGCACGGTGTGGGCCGGCACCGGCGAACCGAATCTGCGCAACGACATCACCTACGGCGACGGCGTTTGGCTCACCCGCGACGGCGGCGCGCACTGGCGCAACGTCGGATTGCGCCGCACGTGGGCGATCTCGCGCATCGCCGTCGATCCGCGCAACCCGCAGCACGTGCTGGTGGCAGCCATCGGAAATCCCTATCGCGACGACGCCGCGCGCGGCGTCTATCGCACCGTTGACGGCGGCCGTACCTGGCAGCGGACGCTCTATCTCGGCCCGTCGAGCGGCGCCTCGGACGTCGCGCTCGATCCCTCCAATCCCAACGTCGTCTTCGCGGGCATCTGGCAGTTCCGCCGGGTTCCCTGGAGTTTTAGCAGCGGCGGTCCGCTCGACGGTCTCTTCAAGTCGACCGACGGCGGCAAGACCTGGCGCCGTTTGCGCGGCAGCGGCTTGCCGGGGGGCGAGATGGGGCGCATCGGCGTCGCCGTCTCCGGCCCGCGCGTCTATGCCCTGATTCAGTCGAAGCACGGCGTGCTCTGGCGCTCCGACGACGGCGGTTCGCATTGGCGGCTGATGACAGCCGATACACTCGTCAACCAGCGTCCCTTTTACATGAGCCGCCTGGAGATCGATCCTTCGAATCCGAATCACGTCTTCTTCTCCTCCGAGGATCTGATCGAGACCGATGACGGCGGCCGCACCTACGAAGACGTGCGCAGCGCCGTTCATCAGGACCACCACGGGCTGTGGATCTCGCGCAACGGCAAACGCATCATCGAAGCCAACGACGGCGGGGCGCCGATCTCAATCGACGGCGGGAAGACGTGGGACTGGCGCTTCAACGTCGTGCTCGCGCAGGTCTACCGCATCGGCTACGACGACGAGAACCCCTACCACGTCTGCGGCGGAATACAGGACAACGACTCCTACTGCGGTCCGTCCGATTCGCTCAGCCCGCTGGGCATCGAGAACTCCGACTGGCGCGCGGTCGGCAACGACGGCGACGGTTCGTGGGTCTGGCCGCAGCCCGGTGACCCGAGCTCGATCTGGAACATTGGCATCAGCGAGCTCAATGGGCAGCTGGGCATCTTCGATTTGCGCTCGCGTCAAAACTACGACATTACGCCGGACGTCACCGACACGAACGGCCGCGCGTTGGAAGGGTTACCGTACCGGTCGAACTGGGAGGCGCCGATCGCCTTTTCCCCGATCGACCATCGCGCTTTTTACGGAGCCAACGTGCTGTTCGAGACGCAAAATCGCGGGCGTGACTGGAAACGGATCAGCGGGGACCTCACGCGCAACGATCCGAGCAAGCAGCAAGTTGCCGGCGGACCGATCAACACCGACGTCTCCGGCGCGGAATTCTACGACACGATCTTCGATATCGCGCCCTCGCCGCTGGAGCTAGGACGCATCTGGGTCGGCACCGACGACGGCCTGGTTCAACTGACGAGCGACGGCGGCACGCACTGGAGCAACGTCACCCCACCCGGCGTCGCACCGTGGGGACGTGTCGACACCGTCGAAGCCTCGCACGTCTCCGCGCAGCGCGCCTACATCGCGATCGACCGGCACGTGATGGGCGATCCGCGCCCCTACGTGCTCGTCACCAACGACTCCGGCGCGAGTTGGCAGAGCATCGTCGGCGGGCTTCCTGGCGATCAATACGTTCACGTCGTGCGCGAGGACCCGCAGAATCCCGAGGTGCTCTATGCCGGGCTCGAGCGAGGCGTCTGGGTCTCGCTCGATCGCGGCGCGCACTGGGAGAGCCTGCGGCTGAACATGCCGTCGGTAGCGGTCCACGACATGCGCGTGCAGCCGGAGCGCCACGATCTGCTGGTCGCCACCCACGGCCGCGGCTTCTGGATCCTCGACGACGCCGCGGCGATCGCCGGCCTGAAAGCTGCCGTCGCCGGCCGAACGCCGCGCCTCTTTGCGCCGCGGATCACTTACACGTGGTATCGCTGGTGGACGAGTTACTACGGAACGCATCCGGATGAATGTTGCTTGATTACCGGCGCCTACAGCGGCGAAGATCCGCCCGAAGGCGCGACGGTTACCTATTATTTGCCGTCGGCCGGGCGAGCCTCGATCGACGTTCTCGACTCCAGCGGCCGCCTCGTTTGCTCGCTCGACGCCCCCGCTGACGCCGGCGTCGACCGCACGACGTGGGATCTCACCGAGGAAGCGCCGGTGCCGTGGAACGGCGCGCGTGCCTGGAATCGCGGCGGCGCGGGCGCCGCCGTTCTTCCCGGCCGTTACACGATTCGGCTGCACGCCGGCGCGCGCTCACTCGAAGCGTCGGTGGACGTCGAAGCCGACCCGCGCGCACCATGGACGCCTGCCGACTACCTCGCGCGCTATCGCTTCGTCCGCTCGCTCAACGATATGCTCTCCGCGATCGATCGCGCGCTCAACCGTTTCGGCCGCCTCGCCGCCGTTCGTACGCTGTTCACCTCGGGGGTGGTCAACTCCGAGGACGACCAGCTCGAACCCGACCGTTTGCGCGAGCGTCTGACGATTCTGCAGGGCGTGATCGCGCTCTCACAAGGCCCGCCAACGCAAGCACAGCAGCGGGAAGCCGCCGCCGTGTGCGCGCAATTCGAGGTTGCTATGAAGTCGTACCGCGCCTTCCTCGCCGCACGTCACCTCTCGCCCGAGCCCGGGGAGGCGTCATGCGAACAATAACGGCGTTTGCGCTCGTGCTGCTCGTCGGGTCGAGCGCCGTGCTCTGCGCGCGCGCCGGAACGACCGGCGGCATCAGCGGCGTCATCGTCGACGAAAAGACGTCGGCCCCGCTCGCCGGCGTGGCGGTGACGGTGACGAGCCCGTCGCAGACATCCTCGACGACGACCGACGCCCAAGGGCGCTTCACCTTCGTCTCGCTCGCTCCCGACGAGTACACCGTATCGCTCACCAAAGCGGCGTACGAACCGATCAACTATACCGGCATCGCCGTCTTCGCCGACGCCCACCGCACGCTCTCGCTGAAGATGTCTGCGGCGATCCAAACGATCGCACGCGTCACCTCGCGCAGCTCGTCGAGCCTCGTGCGCGCTGGTACGACCGCCGACGTCTACTCGATCAACGCCGCGCAGCAGTCCCGAACGGCCGTGCTCGGCGGCGGCGGCGCGCTCAACAGCGCCTATTCGGCGATCGCCTCGGTTCCCGGTGCCTACGTGCCGGCAAACCAGAACGGTTACCTCCAGGCGGTCCACGTGCGCGGCGGCGACGCCTCTGAGGTCGGCTATGAGTTCGACGGAATTCCCGTCAACCGCGCCTTCGATAACTATCCCTCCGGCTCGCTCTCCTCACTCGGCCAGCTCGAGCTGCAGGTCTATACCGGCGCAACGCCCTCCAACGCCGAAGCCCAAGGCCTCGCCGGCTTCGTCAATCAGGTCATCAAAACCGGAACCTATCCCGGTTACGCGACCGCAAACTTGAGCGCCGGCACGCCGACCTTCTATCACAGCGCCAACATTGAGTTCGGCGGATCGACGCCCGACCGAATGTTCTCCTACTACGTCGGCATCGGCGGATTCAATCAGGATTATCGGTACATCGACCAGTTCGGCGGTGCGTCCTACGCCAATGAGTTCGGCCAGCAGCTCGGCTCGTGCCCCAGCCCGGCCGCGCTCGCCAAGACCTATCTCCCCTCGTGCTTCACCAACGGCGCGCCCAACGTCGGGCAGAACGGAACGCCGGGCTGGATCCTCGGGCCGATCGGCTTCGGCTCGATCAACGCAGCCAACGTCGCGACGCGCAGCACGGTCGTCAACCTGCACATCGGCATTCCGCACCGCAACGACGGGCTGCGCGACGACGTGCAGCTGCTCTACGACAACGACGAGATATTTACGACCTTTTTGAGTTCGGTGAACGACGAAGGCTACAACAACTGGATCAACACGGTCGGCGTCTTCCCGCCGTACTACCTCGATGCGTTCCAGTACCGCGGAGCCACCGGCGCCTTTCTGCCCTCGAACTTTCGCTCGCAAGTGATTCCCTATCTCTATCCGTCGTCGCCGCCGCACCCGCTCTTCGGCTCGATTCCCGATCCAAACGACCAGCGCGATCGCGGTTACAACGGACAGGCCATCGTCAAGCTGCAGTACCAGAAGAACTTCAGCTCCAATGCCTTCATGCGCGTCTACGGCTACTCGTACTACTCGGACTGGATCGAGAACGGGCCGATGATGTCGCTGCAGCCCTACGCGTACTATGACTCCGGCGACTACGAGATCAATAACCACACCCGCGGCGTGAGCCTCTCTTTCACCGATCAGATCAACCCCCAGAATCTGCTCGAACTCGAGGGCAGCTACACGACCTCGCGCGGCGCGCGCATCTACAACGAGCAGATGTTCCAGGGCGGCCACTCATACGGCAACGCGTTCGCCGTGCTCGTCAACCAAAACGACCCCTTCGACGGTACGTGCTACCGCTTCTATGCCAACAAGGCGCCGCAGACGATCGCGACGACCTGCTCCGACGGCCAAGCCGGCGGCGTGAGCTACGGTCTCTTGCCGAGCTTCTTGAAGCTCAGCAATCCGGGCTCCGGGAGCAATCTCAACGGCGCGACCTGCGGCGGAGGCCCGTGCGCCTACTACGTCGTCGAGAACGGCGCATACGGCCTGAACAACACGGTGACGCCCTACTTTGCCGGCTACTCGCTCAACGATCAGTGGCGCCCCAACGACCGGCTCTTCGTCAATTTCGGCGTGCGCGTCGACAACTATTCGTTCGTCGGCGCGAACACCGACTTCGGGCCCGCGCGAAACTTCTGGTTCAACTCGTTCAATCAGGACACGTGCTACGATACCGCGACGCTGACCCTGATCGACCGCAGCGCGCTGCTCGGCAAGAACAACTGGAGCACGAACGCGCAGAAACCGTGCTCGGCATTCGGCAGCCAGTACGTCAACGCGTACCTGCAGAACACGCCCGGCGCCTTCGACTACAACATCCCGCAGCCGCGGCTCGGCGTGACGTTTACCGTAAATCCCGACACCGTGCTGCGCGCGAGCTACGGGCGCTATAACGAACAGCCCAGCGCCGCCTACGAACAGTACAACTCGCTCGAACAGAATCTGCCCGATACGCTCGCGCAGTTCTACTCGCTCGGCTTCAACGGTCCAGGCCACCAAGTCGCGCCCTCGGTTTCGTACAATAGCGACCTTTCGCTAGAGCACCATATCCACGGCACCGACATGTCGTTCAAGCTGACCCCGTTCTTACGCCAGACGCAGGACCAGGTCGAGAACTTCTATATCAACTACACCGCCGGCATTACCTCGGGCCTCAACGCCGGCTACCAGACGTCGTCGGGCTTCGAGCTGCAGTTCGACAAGGGCGATTTTAGCCGTAACGGCTTCGCCGGCCAGCTCTCCTTTGCATACACCTACGCGACCGTGCGCTTCAGCACGCTGCCCAACGGCAGCAACGTCCTTTCGCCGATCAACTCGAGCATCGCGCAATACAACGCCTACACGAAGGCGTGCACGCCCGGGGGCAGCGCCTACGGCAAAAAGCAATTCGGTCAGGCGCTGTGCAGTTACACGGCGGGCGGCACGTATGCCGCTGCCTGCTATCACGCCAACGGCAGCCCGGATCCGAACTGCGGCGGCCAGAACGCGGTCGCGAATCCCTACTGGCTCTCGCCCGCGTACTCGCTGTTGGATCCGAGCGCGTCGTATCTGCCGTACTCGATCTTCCCCGGTCCGATCGGTTCGGGCGTCAATGCCTTCAACTATCCTTACGTCGCGACGCTGCTGCTGAACTACAAGCACGATAAGTTTACGATTACGCCGTCCTTCCAGTTCGTCGCGGGCAACCGTTACGGCGCGCCGCTTACGACGCCGGGCATCGATCCGGCCTCGGGGTGTGGAAAGCCGCTGCTTACCGGCGTCGCCGGCGATCCGCGCTATCCGTATGGCGCCGCCGGCGGCCACCCGTACAACGCCGATCGAGGCGGCTGCGCGGCGACGCTTTCGATTCCCGATCCCTACACCGGGCAGTTCGACGGCATCGGCGCTTTCCGCGAGCCGGCGCAGTTGTTGGGCCACCTGCAGATCGCCTACGACGTCTCGCCGCGCGTCAATCTCTCGCTCACGCTCGCAAACCTGCTGCAGACCTGTTTCGGCGGGCAACGCACCGGATTCACGTACCTCTGGAACAGCCAGGTCTGTTCGTATACGAATCTCGTCGGCGGTCCGAGTTCGCCGCCGGTCGGCAATGCATACAATCCCGGAGACAATGTGCAGACGTTCCTGCGTTATCCCTACGAACCGTACTTCGGAACCTACAACGATCAAAGCAGCTCGTTGATGGCGCCGTTCAACGCCTACTTCAGCGTGAGGGTGAAAATTTGACGCCTCAGTACGACGCAATTGTTGTCGGCGGCGGCCACAACGGCCTCGTGACCGCGTGCTATCTCGCAAAGGCGGGCTGGAAGGTGCTGGTGCTCGAGCGCCGCTACGTCGTTGGCGGTGCGTGCGTCACCGAGGAGGTTTTCCCGGGCTTCAAGGTCTCGACGGCCGCCTACGTCAACAGTCTGTTCCGCCCCGAGATCATCCGCGACCTGCGGCTCGCCGAGTACGGCTTCGAGGCGATCGAACGCAACCCGGCGTCGTTCTCGCCGTTCCTCGACGGGCGCTATCTGATGCTCGGTGCGGGCATGGCCAAAGATATTGAAGAGATCGCGAAGTTCAGCGCGCCCGACGCGGCAAGCTATCCGCGCTACGAAGCGATGCTCGAGCGAGTCGCATCGGTCGTCGAGCCGACGCTCACGCGGATTCCGCCGAATCTGATTCGTCCGACCCTGACGCAGCTGCTCGAAGCCGGAAAGATGGGGCGCGCGCTGCAGCGTCTCGGCCCCTCGATGGGCGAAGCGATCGAAGTCCTAACCGGCGCCGCCCGCCCGATTCTCGACCGCTGGTTCGAATCTGAAGAGCTCAAAGGCACGATCGCAACCGATGCGATCATCGGCGCCTTCATGGCACCCTCGATGCCGGGCACCGCCTACGTGCTCTTCCACCACGTGATGGGCGAGACCAACGGCAAGCGCGGCGTCTGGAGCTACGTGCGCGGCGGCATGGGCGGTCTGACGCAGGCGCTCGCCGCGGCGGCGCGCGCGCTCGGCGTCGAGATCAAAACCGAGGCTGAAGTCACGCGCATTCTCGCGCGCGACGGCCGCGTGACCGGGGTCGTGCTGGCCGGCGGCGACGAGTTCGCCGCTAAGCACGTCGCCAGCGGCGTCGACTGTCACGTCACGTTCGAGAAGCTGCTCGAACCGGCGGAGCTTCCGCACGAGTTTCGCGACGCGGTCGCGCGCATCTCTTACAGCAGCGCCTCGTGCAAGATCAACGTCGCGCTCGAGCGTCTGCCGAGCTTCAGCGCGCTGCCCGGCCACGAGCCCGGCCCGCAGCACTTCGGAACCGTGCATCTCTGCCCCGATCAGGACTTCATCGAGCGCGCCTACGACGACGCAAAGTACGGCAGTTTCTCGAAGGAGCCCGTTGTCGAGTGCACGATGCCGTCTTCGCTCGATTCGACCGTCGCGCCGCCGGGCAAGCACTTGATGTCGATGTTCACGCAGTACGCGCCCTACGAGCTCGCGCACGGCCCGTGGACCGACGCGCTGCGTAACGAGTACGCCGATCGCTGCTTCGACGTGGTCGAACAATACGCTCCCGGCTTCAAAGACTCGGTGATCGACCGTCAGATTCTCACGCCCGTCGACCTCGAAGCGACCTTCGGTCTAACCGGCGGAAGCATCTTCCAGGGGGCGATGCCGCTGCACCAGCTCTTCGCGTTTCGCCCGGTGCCGGGCTTCGCCGGCTACGCAACGCCCATCCGCGGGCTCTATCTCTGCGGGGCGGCCGCGCACCCCGGCGGCGGCGTCATGGGCGCGGCCGGCTGGAACGCGGCTCGCGTAATGCTGGCGCAGGGACGGCGGTAGCCGCTCGTAGGCTATCCTCCCTCGAAGGCGCGCCGCAGCTCGTTGATATCGAGCTTGCCCATCGCCATCATCGCCTTCATCGCACGTCCGGCTTTTTCGCGGTCGGGATTCCCGAGCAGCTCCACGAGCCCGCTTGGGACGATGTTCCAAGCGAAGCCGTACTTATCGCGCAGCCAGCCGCAGGGCAGGTACTCGCCGCCCTCGCCGAGCCGCTCCCAGAGCCGATCGACCTCGGCCTGCGTTTGGCAGGTTACGAAGAGCGCGATGCCGCCCTGCGGGATTCCCGAGCCGCTCGCCTGTTCGTCGTCGCTGTCCCCGCCGTTGAGCGCCAAATAATCCTGGCCCTCGAGCGAAAACTCGATCATCATGACGTCGCCCTCGTCGCCGCCCGGCCCCTGCGCGTCGTAACGGCTGACGTTGGTGATCTTCGAGTCGGCAAAGCTCGCTACGTAGAAGTTTGCCGCTTCTTCCGCTTTTCCGTTGAACCAAAGCAGCGGCGTGATGTTGTTGCTCATTGTTCTTTCGTGTACTCGCTCGGAACGGTGAAAACGGAATCGCCGGCTGCGATCGGCCGCGAGTTTCCGCGCTCGGTAATCACCGTCATCGAACGCCCGCGTTGATCGAACGAGATCGCCTGGTAGATCGCGAAGTTGCCCAGCGGCAGGCTCGGACCGCTCTGCTGTACGCCCAAACGCTTCTCAAGGCCGGCCGTACCCAGCGCCCGCATCACCTGCGACGCGACGCCGGAGGCGAGGCCGAACTGCTGGCCCGCGTTCATCTTACCCAGGTTGCTCGGCATGCCCGGCGAGCACGGCACGGCCGGCATCCCGAAGCTCGCGTAGTACGCGGTCAAGTTCCCGTCGTGCGTCTCCGACTCACCCGAAGAGTTCGTCAGCGTGAACTGCATCTGCGAGCTGTAGCCGTTGGTCGTCTGGTTGTCGATCTGCCGCGAGCCGAGCGATTTGTTCGTGATGACGATCGCGATCTTCGTGTCGTCGCCCTTGAACGATCCGTCGCCGTTGCCGCCCTTCGCTGGACCCGGTGAAGAGTTCGGCTGGTCGAGCGAGACGACGCGGTACGTCTTCTTCTTCAGATCGAGGGTCGTGAGCGTCCGCGCGCCGCAGTCGAGGATCGTTGCGGTCCCCATCGCCGGCTGGTCGGTTCGTTCCTCGCTCCCGGCGATATAGTGCCGCTCGGCCATGCCGTTTTGCATGAGCGCCATGATGCCCGCCGGGACCATGTGCCCGAAGAGGCCGCCGCCGCCGGGCGACTGCGAACCGGAGGCCGCCGCGGAATAGTCCGCGTCGAAAGACCCCGGCTGCAGCGACGACGGGTCCGCGCCCAGCGACATCTTCGTCACGGAATCCCATGCGAGTCCGGAGACGGCCGCCGGAGCGGCCGACGGAGCGGCGGAGAGCGCGAGCGCCGCCGCCAGGGCGAGCCTACTCCTCATCGATCGGTTCGTCGGCCCAGGATTTTGGTTCATGCAAATAGTCCTTGATGTGATATTTCGTAGGAATGTGAGTGAATGCGCGCGGCGGCGCGTGGAAGTCGAAGCTGTCGATGATGCTGTTGGCACGCACGTCCGTGTAGCCGTCGGAAGTCGCTCCAAGCGGCGGCAGGCTGAAGACCTGCTCGATGAACTTGAGGATGCTGCCGTACTCGTATTGCGTGTGCGAGACGTAACCTTGCTTTGCGTACGGCGAGACGATCAGACAAGGAACTCGGATTCCTAGCCCGCGGAAATCGAGCTGCGGCGGCGCGACGTTATCGTACCATCCGCCCCAGTCGTCCCAAACGACGACGATCGCCGTGTTGTTCCAGTACTGGCTCTCGCCGATATCGTTGACGATCGTACCAACCCACGAAGGGCCGCGGTCGCCAGCCATGCCGGGATGGTCCGAATCCATCTTCGTCGACGTCACCCAGCTGACGTCGGCCAAATGACCGCTCGTGATATCGGTCAGGATGCTCTGCACGGGAACGCCCATGTCCTTGGTCCAGTCCGGCCCGTACCGCACGTCGTAGATCGCCTCAAACGGCGCCCAGATGCCGGCGTTCATCAGTTTGGTGACGTAATACTTCCACGAGAGGTTGGCCGCGTCGAGCGTATCGGCCATTGTCCTGAACTGGGTGAAGCATGGGAACGGCCCGGTTCGCCAGTGCACGATTCTATAGGTGTCGACGAACGAGCTCGTCGTGCCGGCCTTGGAATCGCAATCGTCGGGGGCCGTGCTGGGGAAGTCGACCTCGGCCTTCGTCGGACTGATGTTATCCGTTCCCGCGACGAGATTGATGTGGGCCGTCCAGCTCGGGCCGATCTCTGTTGGAAACATCGCGTCGGCGAGGACGTACTGCTTGGCCATCTGGTAGTAGGGCGCGATCTCGCCGCGCTGCACGTAGGAGTACGCGGCGTGCTTTCCGATCGGTCCGTAGTTGAGGAATCCATCCATTTTGCCGTTGTCCATCATTCTGATGCCGGCGACCCACGAATGCGGTAAATTGTCGGGATTCTCCATGGTGATCGCTTGCAGCGGAATCTTGACACGCTGTCCTTGGCCATTTATGCCGTAACCGTACATCGGGGCGTTTGCGCCCGGGTATCCGGCAAAAAAGTTCTCGAACGACCGGTTCTCTTGGATGATGACGACGACGTGCTTGATGTAGAGGCCGGCCGAACCCGAACTCCGATGGCCCGCGGTAAGCGGAAGAACCTGCTGCGCGAGACTCGGCGAGCCGTTGCTTGATGAACACGCGCTCGTCAGCACGAGGCCTGACGAGACCAGAACAAACAGCAATGGTCGAAATCGCATTTGGGGCTCCCCCCTTTAAGGAAGAAAAACGAAGCTCAGGCTTTCCGCAGGCATGGCTCGAGTCCCCGCTTCGCGTAGTACCGGTGGGAGCGTCTGGCTTGCTCTTTCGGAGGTACGGTTGAGATTGCAATTCCCGGTCCGCGCTTTTGTCGGATCGTCTGCGGGTTTCGCGCTGCTCTGCGGTTGCGGCGGCTCGCCGTCTTCCGCACCAATCGTCCCCGCGACCACCCTCGCGCCGGCGCAGCGTGCGATAAGCAAAGTCGGCCCCTTGCTTTACGTCGTCGGGCAGAAGGCGGTCTACGTTCTCGACTTTCCGTCGGGGCAGTTGCGGGCGACGATCCAAGAGCAAGGGTACGCTGCCTGCTCCGATAAGAAAGGCAACGTCTTTGTCGCCGGCGACCATGGTCTGGACGAGTTCAGTCACGGCGGCACGGCGCCGATCGCGCACTTGGTGCTTCCCTACACGACCAATGGCTGTTCCTTCGACCCGACGACGCAGACGCTCGCGGCGACCAGCGGCGGATATGTCGCCATCTTTCATCAGGAACAGAATCCAGCGGTCATGTACTCCTCCGGATTCTCCGCAAGTGAGTGCGGCTACGACGCTACGGGCAATTTGTATGTCGACGGCTATGCCTATCCCAACGTCTTCTCGTTCGCCGTCGAGCCGCACGCCAAGCGCAACTTCTATCAAGTGAGTCTCCCGGCCGGCATGAACGCCACGGCCGGTCAGGTCCAGTGGGACGGCAGCTACGTCACGATCGAGAGCGGCGTGGGCCAAACAAACGCGTTGAAGATCTATCGGCTGAGCGTCTCCGACACATTCAAAGCAAAACTTGCGGGCACGGTAACGCTCTCGCTGCCGTCGATCGATCCCGCGCTCTCGTGGATACACAGCGCGACCTCGCAGATCATCGTTCCCTACGAGATCGGCTACAGCTCGAATACTTCGTCGCTCGGATACTGGAAATACCCCGCAGGCGGCTCGCCGGTGAAGACGATGGCAAAGAAGTTCGGCAGCAAGTCGGGCGCGCTGCTCGGGGTGACATTGAGCGTGGCCGGGCCCTAATATTTGGAGGCACTCCACATGGCACGGATTCTTCTTTTAGCGATTCTCTTCGGGCCCGCGGCCGGTTTGGCGGGATGCAGCAACTCGAGCGCGATACCCGCGGCGCCCGCCGCGCCGAACGCAGCGTCGCAATTCGGCACCATTCACACCAACCTCGTCGTCCGCAGCCGCGGCCTCTCCCCGGATGCCCCATCGGGCTGGTCGCCCGCAAGTCTCGAGGCTGCCTACGACCTGCCGTCGGCGTCGAAGGGCAGCGGCCAGATCGTCGCCGTCGTCGACGCGTACGACAATCCCAACGTCTCGGCAGATCTGGCAAGCTATCGCTCGACGTTTGGGCTGCCTCCGGCAAACTTTACGAAATACAATCAGGACGGACAGACCGGTGACTACCCGGAGGCCAACGGCGGCTGGGGTATCGAGATCGATCTCGACGTCGAGATGCTATCAGCCAGCTGCCCCAACTGCACGATCGATCTCGTCGAAGCAAACTCCAACGACACAAAAAACCTGGAAGCGGCGCTCACCCAAGCCGTCAAACTCGGTGCGCACGTCGTTTCAGTCAGCTGGGGTTGTGAGGGGTCCGAGTGCGTCGATAAGTCATATTTTCGGGCGAAGGGTGTCGAATATCTGGCGAGCGCCGGCGACGGCGGCCTCGGCGTCAGCTATCCGTCCGCATTCGATAGCGTCGTCGCAACCGGCGGCACCGTGCTCTCGAAAGGCGGCGGCGGAAAGCGCGGTTGGACCGAAAGCGTCTGGCCGGGTGAGAGCGGCGGCTGCACCAGCGAGCGCAAACCGAAGTGGCAGCACGATCCCTACTGCCGGAGCCGCCTCACCAACGACGTCGCGTCGGTTGCAACCAATCTTCCCGAGTACGACAGCTACGGCCAGAACGGTTGGATCACCGTCGAAGGCACCTCCGCGGGGGCGCCGTTTTTAGCCGGTGTCTTCGGCTTGGCAGGAAATGCCGCAGAACAAAAGGGGGGCCGCACGTTCTGGCAAGCCGCGCACCGCAAGTATCTCTATCCGGTCGAACGCGGCGGCAGCTCGTGCGCATACGCGATGGGCCGCTACAACACGTGCACCGGATGGGGTACGCCGCACGGCGTTGCGGCGTTTTAGCGGCGGCTCTGGCCGAAAGGGCGCTGCAGACGACTACTCGCGGGCATTCACGCTGCGCTCGCGCGTGAGCACCGCCGCGATCGCGAGCGCCGCGACCGCCGCCAATCCGACGATGTTGGAGATCAGCGTAAAGCGATCGTTGATCGTCATGGCCGCCTCCGACATCCCGGTGACCGTGTTGCCGATCAGCCGCTCCATGATTGCGCCGGCGAGCATCGCTCCGATGGCGAACAATATGACGAACGCCCATGCGATCTTCGCCGGAAACGACTTGCGGTAGATCGCGATCAGCGGAAGTATCAGCAGATCGCCGTAGATGAAGCTGGTATTGGCTCCAAGCGGTATGCCCGCATTGGCAAGGTAACGCGCGACGGGCACGTTGCCCATCGAGCAGATGAAGGTTGCGACCGCGATCAGCAGTCCGACCGCCAGCAGCAGCACGTAGCCGATGAAGGGCACCGAGCCGACCGCCCGCAAAGCCGCGGCGAGAACGCCCGTCGGAACCAGCGCCGCGGCGAATCCGGCGATCAAATAGCCTAGGATAAGTTCGGTGCGCAGCATCCGCACGTCGGCCAGCGCGGTGGACGCCACCCTGCTCCAACTGCGCGCGACCGGCTCGGCGCCCACGTGGTGGTGCTCGCAGCCCTCGTTCTCCGCTTCGCCGGCCGAGTTGTACTCGCGCTGCAGCCGCGCGAGTTCTCCGCTGCCGAACAACAGGGAAAGGCCGATCGTCACGACCGCGATGATGATGACGCCGCCAAAGAACTCCGCGAAGGCGAAGCGCCACCCCAGCAACGACCAAAAAAGAATTAGGATCGCGACGTTCATGTTCGTCGACGAGACCAGAAATGAAAGGACGGACCGGATATCCGCACCGCTGCGATAGAACCCGCGCGCTGCGGCCGCGGCGCCGTACGAGCACGAGGACGAAATGATCCCGAATCCGGCACCGTTGAGCAGTCCGCGCATTCCAGGGCCGAGGTACCGCTCCATCGTCGCGGGCGTCAGCATCACTTGGACGACCGCCGAGATCAGAAAACCGAAGATCAAACCGAAAAGGCTGTCCCAGAAGAACATCGCCGCTTGCGAGATGCCGGCCACCAGCGCGTGGCCCACCGCCGACAGCAACTCGTGGCGCGGCTTACCCGCCAACCGAGACGGGCGCGTGTCCAAAGAGCGGCGGAATAAAGTGCCCCGCCAAATAGGAAATCGCGAAGACGCCGCAGCCATACGCCGCGACCTCGAACCCCTTTCGCAGCGCGCTGCGCTCGCTCAGCGTTCCGGCGTAGTAGCCGACCGCGAAGAGCCCGGCGAGCGCGAAGGCCAGCGCCGCGATCGTCGCCGATCCAATTGTCAGCGGCAGCAGAAACGCGACGATCGGCACGAGCGATCCGGCCGCGAAGGAGAACCCGATGGCCATCGGCGCCCGTAGCCCGGCGCTCTCGGCCTCGCGCGGGTCGATCCCGAACTCGTCGCGCACCATTTCATAAAGATAAATGTCCGGATGCTGCGTCAGGCGCCGCACGATCATCTCAGCCTCCTCGGCGCTGAACCCTTTGAGTTTGTAGTAGGCAACCTGCTCGGTGAACTCGCCCTGCGGGTCGGCCGCCATCTCGCGCTTCTCCATGTCGATCGTCGCCTGCACGACCTCGCGCTCTGCCTTTCGCCCGAGGTACTCACCAACGCCCATCGAGAGCGCGCCGGCCAGCAGCGCGAGAAAGCCGCTGATGAAGACCGCCGCGCGTTCGCCCTCCGCGACGCCCACGCCGGTGATGATGCCCAGCGTCGTAAGGATGCCGTCTTGTGCCCCGAAGACGATCTCGCGGATGCTGCGCCGGCGCTCGAGCGTCCGCCGCTGCTGCGTATCGGGAATTCGCGGCGTGACTTGCTGCCAGCCGGGGACGTCGACGACGACCTTTTGCACCGGCGGCGTTAGACCGGACGCCTTACTTAAATCGGGCATAGGCAGACCTTGAAGGTGCCCTCGCCGAAGTCCTCGCCATGGCAAGACCGAGCGTTACGTTGGCCGCTGTCGCCGGCCTGTTCTCCGCGACGATCCTTCCAGCGGCCGCCACGGATTGGCCGCTCTTCGGATTCGATTCCGCGCGAAGCAGTTTCAACTCGGCAGAACGCACGCTAAACCGGCACAACGTCGGGCGGCTTCACGAGCGCTGGCAGACCTCGCTCGGGGACGTCGCGGATTCGACGCCGATTCTGCTGGAACACGTGCGCATCGGCCGCGCAACGGTACCGATGCTCTATCAAACGACCAGGAGCGGCGTCACGCTCGGGATCGACGCGATGACCGGCAAGATCATGTGGCGATTCGCGACGCACGGTTCGCAGATCACCGATTCGACGCCAGCCGCCGATCCGTCGGGCAAATCGATCTACGTGCCCGGGGTCGACGGGATGATCCACAAGCTCTCCGCGGCGCGCGGACGCGAGCTGCCCGCCCCGGGTTTCCCGGCGCGCATCACGCGTCTGCCGCAGACCGAAAAAGACGCGTCACCGCTCAACCTCGCCAACGGCTACGTCTACGCCGTTACCTCCGGTTACCTCGGCGACGCTCCGCCCTACGACGGGCACATCGTCGCCGTGCGGCTGGGCGACGGGAAGGCAACCGTTTTCAACTCGCTCTGCAGCAACGACCGAAAGCTGCCGACGGCGAGTTCGTGTTCCCAGCAGCGCTCGGGTATTTGGGGACGCGGCGGGGCCGTCGTCGATCCGGATCCGACGATGAATGGCCGCGTCTACGCCGCGACCGGTAACGGACAGTTCGACGGCAACGCGGGGGGGAAGAACTATGGCGACACGCTGCTCTCGCTGAGCGCCGACCTCTCGGATCTGCTCGCAACCTATACGCCGAAGAACTACCAGCAGCTCGAAAACGGGGATACCGATCTAGGAAGTTCCTCGCCGGGGATACTGCCGGCGCAGGCCTCCAGCCAAACGCCGTACATGCTCGTCGAGGGCGGCAAGGACGCAATCCTCAAGCTGCTCAACCGCGCTGCACTTCCCGGTGTGGGCGGCGAACTGCAAAAGGTCGATCTTCCCGACGGACTCTTTTCTGCGCCGGCGATCTGGGCCAGGGGCTCGAGCAACCCGTGGATCTTTCTCGGCTTCAGCAGTTCGGTGACCGCCTATCGTTTGCAGTCCACTCCTGCGGGAGCGAGCATGCTGCACAACGTCTGGCAGGCGACCCCTGGAAGCAGCGCGGGTGAGGGCTCGTCGCCGGTGATCGCCAACGGCATACTCTTCGTCGCCTTCAACAACGACCTCGTTGCGCTCAACGCCGCAACCGGCGCGCAGCTCTGGAGCAGCGCGCAGGGCGGCGGACGGAATATCGGCGGCATTCATTGGCAGAGCCCAATCGTCGTGAACGGCTGGGTCTACTGCTCGGACCAAAACGGAAACCTGACGGCCTTCTCGCTGAAGTAGCGTTCAATCGGGGTTCGAAAGAGCAGCCACTCGGCCTCGCTCTCTCGGCGAGAGCGCCCGTTGCGGCGGCATGACGCGCTCCCACTGCGGATCGCTGCGCTGCGCCGCCGTCAGGTGGCGCACCGCCGGAACGAACGGCACGCCCTCGAGCCCCGCGCGGAGGCGGTCGAGCACGCGCCCCTTTTCGGCATCCTCGGATTCGAAGACGTCCTTTGCGAAGCGCGCCCAGAGCGCGACGCTGCCGGAGATGCATCCGGCTGCGCCGCGCGACTTCGCGCCGAGCAGATCGCTCTCCGATCCCGGAAAAATACAGAACCTGGGATGACGCAGCGCGATCTCTTCTTGCAGCTGCGCGTCGTTGGAGCTGTCCTTCATACCGAAGATCCGGTCTTCGCTCGAAGCGACGAGCCGGTCGACCAGTTCGGGTGAGAACGTGATGCCGCTCATGCGCGGAAAATTGTAGAGCAGCACGCTGCGGGGCGGGGGGTTCACCCGCGCGAGCAGCGCATCGAAAAAGGTAACGACTCCCTCATCGCTCGCGTCGCGGTGAAAGAACGGCGGCATGACGAGCGCAGCCGTGAAGCCGCAGTCGAGTGCAGCCCGCGTCAACCGTACGGCATCGTCGAGCGACGACGCGCCCGTTCCCGCCATTGCCCGGTCCATAGGCAGCCCGTCCGAGGCCAGCGCCTCCATGTAGCGGATGCGCTGGCCCGTGCTGAACGACATCGCTTCGCCGGTCGTACCCAACACGTTGATTCCATCGCAGCCCCCGCGCAGCAGATCCCGATAGTACGGCGCAGCGCGCCCCGCGTCGGGCTCCAGCCCTTCGGCAATCGGCGTCAGCACCGCCGCCCATATTCCTTGCAACTGGCTCAACGGAGGCTCAGCGCGTGGCGGAGGAAGAAACCGAGATTCGCCGGCCGCTCGGCGAGGCGGCGCATCAAGTACGGGAACCAAAAATCTCCATACGGTACCGAAAGGCGCACGCGATAGCCGCGCTCGACGAGCGAAGCCGCGAGCGGCTCGGCGATACCGTAGAGCATTTGAAACTCAAAGCGTCCACGTTTTGGCAGCCCCCGCGAAGCAACGAGGCTGATTACGTACGCGACGATCGCCGGATCGTGCGTCGCAATCGCGGTGTAGCCGCCGGCGCCGAGCGCGATCTCGGCAAGCCTGAGATACCTCTCGTCGACCTCGCGTTTGTGTTCGAAGGCGACGGTGTTCGGCTCGAGATAGGCCCCCTTGACGATGCGCACGTTCGGCGCCGCCGCGAGCAGCGCGCGCAGATCGGCTTGGCTGCGACGCAGATACGACTGCAGTACGAAACCCGCGCAGCCGTACCGCTGCTGCAGCTCCCCGTAAATGCCGAGCGTCGCGTCGACGTAGCGAGACTGCTCCATGTCCATGCGAAACGTATTCCCCGTTTCGCGGGCGACGGCAGCGATCGCCGCGGCGTTCTCCAACGCGAGCGCTGGATCGATGTCGAGGCCGACGTGCGTCAGCTTAAAGGCCACGTTGGCGTCGAGGCCCTCGCGCGCGAAGGCTTCGAGCAGCCTGCAGTACTCCGCGGCGACCGCGCGCGTCTGCGCGACGTCGTTGACGCTCTCTCCCAAAAGTGTCGCCGCCACCGCGAACCCGCGCCGCTGCGTCTCGCGCGCGACCGGCATAAACTCCTCGAAGCTCTCGCCCGCGACGAAGCGCGCCGCACCCAAGCGCATTCCGTAGCGCGAGACGCCGCTGCGCACGAGGGGACTGCTCGCCGCGGCAAGGATTGCGGTTCGGAACGGCCGATCGAGCAGCGAGCTCACCGCGCAAGATTTGTGCACTCGCGCTTCGACTCCGCTACGGGTGCCGCGTGCGTGACGGAGAAAGGCCGCCGGGTGAAGGTCCAGTGGGTTTTGATCGCCGCGATCCTTGGCTCGGCGATGAGTTTTATCGACAGCACGGCCGTCAACGTCTCGCTCCCGGTTCTTCAGCGCGAGCTGCACGCGACGACGGCCCAGACGCAGTGGGTCATCGAAGGATACTCGCTCTTTCTCTCCGCGCTGATCCTGCTTGGCGGCTCGCTGGGCGACCTCTACGGCCGCCGTCTAATCTTTGCAGCCGGCGTGGCGATTTTCGCCCTCGCGTCGCTCGCTTGCGCAGTCGCCGGGACGCCGGAGATGCTAATCGCCGCGCGCTGCGTCCAAGGGGTCGGCGGCGCGCTCCTGACCCCGGGCAGCTTGGCAATGATCAGCGCTGCATACGGCGTGGCGGATCGCGGCCGCGCGATCGGGCTGTGGTCGGGCTTCTCCGCGTTGACGTCGGCGGCCGGGCCCGTCCTCGGCGGCTGGCTCACGCAGCACTACTCCTGGCGATACGTCTTCCTGATCAACATCCCGATTGCGATCGCAGTGCTGCTGATCGTCTTCGCCGGCGTTCGCGAGAGCCGCGACGAATCGGCGGTCCGCCGCATCGACGTTCGCGGGGCGGTCCTGGCAACACTCGGACTCGCGATGCTCGTCTACGGGCTGATCGGGATGAACGCCGGACATATCTCGGCGTTCGAACTGATCGTCGTCTTCGCCGGTTGCGCGGTGCTGGCGCTCTTCGTTTTGGTCGAACGTCGCGAGACCGACCCAATGGTTCGCTGCGAACTCTTTGCCTCGCGCGATTTCAGCGCCGCCAACGTCTATACGTTCTTCCTCTACGGAGCGCTCGGCGGCAGCCTTTATTTCGTTCCGTTCGTTCTGATCAACCTCCACCATTACACGCCGACGGCCGCGGGCGCCGCGCTGCTGCCGTTCGTCGTCATCATGGTCGCGGCGTCGCGCTGGTCGGGCGGCCTCGTCGCAAGAATCGGTTCGCGCACGCCGTTATTGTTCGGCGGAATCGTCGCCGGACTCGGCTTTCTCGCCTACGCCCTGCCCGGCAATGGCGGAACCTACTGGACGACGTTCTTTCCGGCAGCCGTCGTCTTGGGCTGCGGCGGCGCGCTTTTCGTCGCCCCGTTGACGACGACGGTGATGGACTCCGTTCCGGTCGAACACGCCGGCGTCGCGTCGGGCGTCAACAACGCCGTCGCCCGCACCGCCGGCTTGATCGGCATCGCGGTGCTCGGCGTCGTCGTCACCGGGTCACCGTCCTATCTCCAAGGTTTTCGCGCAGCGATGATCGCCTCTGCACTGCTCGCTTTCCTCTCCGCCGGCATCGCGTTCAAAGGATTCGAACCGCTCACCTTAACGCGCCGATAATCTCGGGCTGCTACGCTTGGGCCGTGATCGTCGCGCAAATCAGCTGCGCGTCATCGCGCTCGATTCCAGCGACGAGCGGAGAGCAACGGATTTTTTGACTCCGCCGGCCTGCAGTGGCTCGAGCGGCGCTTGCGCGAACGCCCGCTGACAGCGACGATGCTGGCGATGCATCACCCGCCTTTTCCGACCGGCGTACGCCGTCGATCGCCAACGCTTCGAAGGACGCGACGAACTAGCCGAGATACGTGCGCGTACACCCGCAAATTTCACGCATCATCTGCGGCAACGTTCACCAAGCCCTCGCGCGGCGCTGGTGCGGGACACTCGGCGTCAGCGCCCCGAGTACCGCGCAGAGGCTCACCCTCCATCCGCATCGTTCGGGACTGGCGTGGGAACCGGGCGGTTTTCTCCTCCATACCTACGATTTCGCGGAGGGCCTTACGACGACGCTGATGCGCGTCGAGCAAGAGCCCGCAACCGTACCGCTGCGCACGTTGAGCGCCGCAATCCAGAGCGACTAGCCGTCTGCGGCAAACCGCCCGATCGCGGCGAGATCGTCGAGCGCAGCCGCCAAACTGCGTCCGGCGATCTCGTCCGCCAGGGCGCGCCCGAGACTCGACTGCCGTAGATGCGGCCCGAAGCGTCGCGCGACGAAGATCGCCACGAGGATCACGGTGATGCCGAAGAGCACGTTGGCCCCCAGCCACAACGGGTCGCTTACCGCGACGTTCACGCCGAAGAGGCCTTTTAACGCGACGACCGTCAGCGGCAGCCACATCAGCGGCGCGAAGAGCAGCATCCCCAGCGTCGTCCGTATTCGGCGCAGGCGCAGCGCTTCTAAACGGCCCTGGATCGCGACGACCGGCTCGTCGTAACGGATCGTTCCCAAAGCGACGGCTTGACTCAAGACCGCGGCAAAAATGGCGATTGCATACGTTCCCAAAAGGAGCGCCGGGACGAAGAACGCCGGCTCCCGGTAGTGATCGGCTGCGAACGAACCGATCAGCAGGATGCCGGCGAAATCGAGTACGAGTTCGAGGATCATTCCCCCGAAAAGCGGCCGCAGCGACCGGCCGCTTCGGCGCACGCTCAACCGCTGCAGCAGCTCGGCGTTGAGGCGCAGATTGCGCTCGAGGCGCTGGTGATCGCGCGTCCAGATGGCCTTGAGATCGTCGAGTTCCATGTCGTTCTCCATTCGTTAGGTTGTTGGCCGCGCGGCGACGCCGCGTTTGAGCCGCTCTTTGATACGGGAGATCTTGGTCGCGACGTTACTCTGCGATATCCCAAGGATCGTCGCGATCTCGGCGTGCGGATAATCGTCGAGGTAGAGCAGCATCAAGGCACGGTTGAGTTCGTCGAGTTCGTTGACGAACGCCAAAACACGCTCGATCCGCTCGTCCTGCCGCGGCGCCGGCGAAGCGCAGAGCGTTTCGATGATCGTGGGTTCTGCAAGCTCGACCCGGGCGTCGGTGCGGCGTCGCCGCCGGGCATACGAGATCGCGACGTTGAGCGCGACCCGGTACATCCACGTTGAGAACGCCATCCGTTCGTTGAAGCGAGAATAGCTGCGCCAAAGCTGCACGATGATCTCTTGGCGCAGGTCCTCGCGACTGGCAGGCTCGCTGCAATACGCGTTGGAGATCTTGTGCAAGATCGCGCGGTGGCGATCCAACCGCTCTACGAACGTCTGCTGGGCATTCACCGGGCTCATCTCATCCCGTTCTTCGCACCAGGCGGCGGAAAAATCACGCCCGCAGCGCTTTAAAGGCCCCCTCGAGGTCGCCGATGAGATCCATCGTCGTCTCCAGCCCGATGCTCAAGCGAATCAGGCGATGATCGTAGGCGGGGCGTCCCGAGCCGCCGATCCGATACGCGACCGCAAGGCTATGCGTTCCACCCCAGCTGTAACCGATATCGAAGAGCTTCAGCGCGTCGACGAAGGCCTGCACTTGCCCCTCGCTCGGGCCGCGGTGCAGGACGAAGGAGAAGACGCCGGAGGATCCGAGGAAATCGCGCTCCCAGAACTCGTGACCCGGACACGACGCCAGCGCCGGGTGTAAGACGCGTTCGACCTCAGGCCGCTCTGCCAGCCAGTTGGCAATCGTCAGTGCAGAGCGTTCGATCGCTTCGAGCCGTACGCCGAGCGTCTGCAAACCGCGCAGCACGAGACTGCAATCGTCCGGCGAGACGGCACAGCCCAGCACTTGGCGCGCCTCACCCAGGAGGCGGTAGAGCCGTTCGTCGCGCACGGTGATCGAACCGAGCAAAACGTCGCTGTGGCCGCCCGCATACTTCGTGAGCGCCTGCATCGTAACGTCGACTCCGTGCGCGAACGCATCGAAGAGCACGCCGGCCGCCCACGTGTTGTCGAGCACGACGAGCGCGCCGCGTTCGTGGGCCGCTGCAGCAATCGCCCGAACGTCTTGTACTTCCATCGTTACCGATCCCGGACTCTCAGTCCAAACCAAACGCGTGCGCTCGGTAAAGAGCTTTCCGATCTCCGCGCCGATTCCGGGATCGTAAAACGTCGCGCTGACGCCGAAACGCGCGAGCAGCCTGCTCGTCAGTTGTCTGTTCGGGCGGTAGACGCTGCGGGGAACCAGCACGTGAGCGCCCGCCTCGAGCAGCGCGAGATCGATCAGCGCGATCGCCGCTTGACCGCCCGGCGCGAGAAGCGTATTGTACCCCTCTTCGATTTCGCAGATGCGCGCGGCCAGTTCCAGCGACGTCGGAGTACCGTAAAGGCCGTACGTGTAGCCGGCGCGCTGCTGATCCCATTCGTCGGTGACGCTCGCCGCATTGGGGAAGAGCGTCGTCGACCCGCGATGGACCGCCGTAGCAAGCGAACGATAGCCATCGGGAAGGGATGGTCGCGAATGGAGCAAGCGTGTTTGCCAAGTCGTCATGGCCGACGCATTATCTCACCGGAGTTCGTTGTCATCCCGCCGAGGGCGGCGCGTACGCTCGCGTCGAACCGCGAGCCCATGCGTTCTGCAAACATCGTGATTCTGCTTGCGCTGCTCGCCGGCGGCGTTTCCTGTGCGGGCGCCGGCACCCCATCGCTTCCCGGCGGCCTTCTTCCGCAACAACGGGCCAGCAGCAGCAGTCCGATCAAGCACGTCGTGATCGTGATCCAAGAAAACCGAAGTTTTGATAACTTTTTCGCGACCTTCCCCGGGGCCGACGGCACGACCGTCGGCAAGGCCGCACCGATGCCTAAGCCGATCGCCGAGAGCTGCCCGAAGCCAATTACTGCGCCGACGACGATTCCGTTGACCGAGGTCGACCTTCAGGGCCGCGGTTTTCCGTCGTCGTACGAATATCAGACCAATGCCGACCTCGGCCACATCTATTCGACCTTCCAGATCGACTACGATGCGCAAAAAATGGATGGCTTCGATAACGAGGGGTACGGGGCGCGCGGCAGCGGCGGTCCGGCGTGCACGTATCCCTACCAGTACGTCAATCCGAAGTACATCCAGCCGTATTGGGATATGGCGCAGCAGTACGTACTGTCGGATCACATGTTCCAGACGCAAGCCAGCGGCAGTTTCACCGCGCACCAGGATTTGATCGCCGCCGGCACGGCACTTTCGAGCGAAGAGGCGCTGATCGATACGCCCTCTTACTTTCCCTGGGGCTGTGACGGGAATCCGTCAAGCCTGGTGTCGGCGGTCATCAAACGCGGCGGCAAGGTCGAAGAGTTCGGCGGTCCCTTCCCGTGCCTGAGCTACACGACGCTGCGCGATCTGCTCGACGCTGCGCAGGTTTCCTGGAAGTACTACGCCGTTCGGGTGTATTCGTATAAGGAGTGCCCGAAGTGCGAAGGAGCCGGTATCTGGAGCGCCTTCGACGCCATCAAAGCGGTCCGGAACAGTCCGGAGTGGAACACGAACGTCTCCCACACCCCAACCGCGATCTTCGGTGACATCAACAAGAAGAAGCTTCCGGCCATCGCGTGGGTAACTCCGACCGGCGACAACTCAGATCATCCGCAGACCGGCAAGGACACGGGCCCCTCGTGGGTCGCCTCGGTCGTCAATGCGATCGGCGAAAGCTCCTACTGGAACTCGACGGCCGTCATCGTTCTGTGGGACGATTGGGGCGGATTCTACGATCACGTCAAGCCGCCGACGCCGCGCGATTGGCAGGGCGGTCCCGGCTTTCGCGTCCCGATGCTCATCGTCTCGCCGTACGTGAAGCCGCACGTCGTTCACACCGTCTACGAGTTCGGCAGCATCCTGCGCTTCATCGAAGACAACTGGAGTCTCGGCACGCTCGGGCGCAACGACGCGCATTCGGCCAGCATCCGCAACGCGTTCGATTTCAGCATGGCGCCGCGCCCGTACAAAGAGATTCCCGCGAAGTACTCCCGCTCGTTCTTTTTGCACCAGCGCGACTCGGGCAGGCCTCCCGACACCGAATGAGGCTCTATTTTCTGCGCCACGGCGTTGCGGTCGAACCCGGCGAGTGGATCGGTCGCGATTTCGAACGGCCACTGACCCGCGAAGGTATCGCACGCATGCAGCGTGAGGCGCGCGCGATTGCCGAGCTTTCGCTCGACCTCGACGCGATCGTCACGAGTCCGCTTACGCGCGCGCGCCAAACCGCCGAGATCATCGCGAGCCGGCTGAAGCTGCGTGACGCGCTGGTTATCGACGATCGCCTCGCCGGCGGCTTCGATGTCAAGAGCTGCGCGACGATCGTGGCCGATCACGCAGATGCTCGAGCGCTGATGCTCGTCGGACACGAGCCCTCCTTGGGCGTAACCGCCGGCCGGCTCGCGGGTGATGCAAGCCTCGAAATCAAAAAGGGCGCGCTCGCCGGCCTCGAACTTTCCAGCCCCTCGTCGACGCGAGGGACGCTCTTCTGTCTAATCCCGCCGAAGGTTCTGGCCGCCCTCGGCAAGGCATAATCGCATCTCGAAGCTCATCTACATGACCAGTACGTCGCTCGACGGATACGTGGAGGACGAAAGCGGCGCCTTCGACTGGGTCAACCTCGATCGAGTACGTTCGTCACCGAGCTGTTGCGGCCGATCGGAACCCAGAGGATTATCCACCCGAACACCGCGAGTTCGCGCGGATCTGGCAGAAGGCCGAGAAGATCGTCTTTTCACGAACGCTGACCGGCGTTGCGGCTCGCAACACGCGCGTCGAGCGGGACTTCGACCTCGAGGCTATTCGGAGGCTCAAGCGGGAGTCCCGAGCACGATATCAACATCGGCGGCGCCGAGCTTGCGGGGCTTGCGCTCGAAGCCGATCTCCGACGAATGTCACCTGTTTCTCAATCCGGTGATCGTCGGCGGCCCAAAGCCGGCATTCCGGGGCGCCTTACGACGGAATCTCGAACTCGTCGAGACGCGCCGCTTCGGAACCGGAGTAATCCACTTGCGCTACCGCCTATCCTGAATCAAAGATCGTAGTCGACGGTCAAGGGCGCGTGGTCGCTGAAGCGTTCGTCTTTGTAGATGGAAGCCTGAGCGACGCGCTCGGCCAAGTTGGGCGTGATCAGCTGATAGTCGATGCGCCAGCCGAGGTTGCGTTCCCAAGCCGCGGGCCAGTTCGACCACCAGGTATACTGTTTGGCTTCGCGATTGACGACCCGAAACGCGTCGACCCATCCGACCTTTTCGACGAGCGTGTCGAGCCACGCGCGCTCTTCGGGGAGGAAGCCGGTAATCAGAGCGTTACGCGCGGGATTGTACGTGTCCGCAATCTTGTGCGCGATGTTGAAATCGCCGCAGACGATCTGACTGCGGCCGGAGTGACGGAGGCTCGCCAGCACGGCGAGTAACCGGTCGAGGAAATCCATTTTGAACGCCTGCCGCGTCGGCCCGCTGATTCCCGACGGGACGTACAGCGAAGAGACGCTGACCGTCCCAAAATCGGCTTGGATGAAGCGCCCCTCGGCGTCCATGTCCTCCCATCCGAGCGTGCGCCGCAGCGCAACGGGTTCGAGACGCGAATAGATCGCAACGCCGCTGTATCCTCGGCGGCGCGCGTCGACGAAGTAACCCGTATATCCGGCCAGCGCCGACGCCTCGGGCGGCAGTTGATGCTCCTGCGCGCGCGTCTCTTGCAGGCAGATGATATCGGCGTCGCGCCTCGCGGCCCACGCGAAGAAGCCGCGTCGCGCCGCGGAGCGGATTCCGTTGGCATTTAAGGTGATCACGCGCATCGGCCGACTCTTCAAATCTCCGAAGTGGCCGGCCTCTCTCGTGCTATGATGACGCCGTGAAGACTCATTCGTACACTACGAGTCTGCAATGGACCCCGGGGGGCGAAGGCACGACGAACTATCGCAGCTACCGGCGCGACTTCACGATCGCTTCTCCGGGCAAAGCCGCGATCGCCGGTTCGGGCGATCCTTCGTTCCGCGGCAATCCGAGCTGCTACAATCCCGAGGAGTTGCTCGTCGCCAGCCTCGCATCGTGCCACATGCTGTGGTACCTGCATCTCTGCTCCACCAACCGCATCGTCGTCCTCGCCTACCGGGACGACGCGGTCGGCACGATGCGCGAAAACCCCGACGGTTCCGGCGAGTTTGCGCGCGTCGAGCTGCGCCCCGCGGTAACGATCGCCCCCGAAGGGGACGCAGCGCGGGCGCTCGCCCTGCACGAGGACGCGCATCGCCTCTGCTTCATCGCCCGCTCCGTCAATTTTCCGGTGGAAGTCAAAGGCGAGATTACGCTCGGTTGCAGGATACCCGAATTGGAGACCTAACCTCACGAGCAAAGTGCCTCGCGGAGCTTTCCCTGAAAGGAGACCGAAAACCGCAATGAAGACCCTCGGTCGTATTGGTACCGTCATCGCTCTGAGTGCGGCGATCGCCGGCGTGGCGATGGCGCCGGCGCTCGCGGCTGCACCCGTTCTCGTCAAAAACTGCTTCATCGTTTCCCCCAAGCCGCTCAGCCACAAGGCGGGGGGAACGCAGATCGACTACATCATCTACGGCAAGAAAAACGCCGAACAGATCACCTTTGCCATCGGTTATCGCAACTCGGCGCAGAACTTCTTGCGCACCGTAACCGACTACGGCGACTTCGCACCCGGCGTGGAGATCCAGCACCACTTTTCACTTTACAACGATGTGACGTATTCAGGAAAACAGGTCACGAAGTGCGTCCCTGTCAAGGTGAAGTGGAAAGATTCGTCGCTATGGGTAGCGCCCTCTTCGCACTAGCCTGAGAGCAGCATCGATCGATTGCAGCGGCGCCGAAACGGCGCCGCTGCTCGTTAGCTGGCGAGAATCTCGACGAGCAGACTCTGGCGGGCGCCGGCGCAGCGATCGGCGACGTCTGCCGCGATCTCGGCGTAAAGCCGCCTCGTGCACGCGATCAGCGACGGTACTTCGTAGCCGGCCCGCTTGAGCCGGGTTCGCAGATCGCGATCGAGCCGATCGAAGAACGCCGAATCCAGTTCGTTGCGCTCGGGGTCGGCCTGCTCTACTTCGAAACACTCTCGATCCCACCAGAGCGCCTTTCCGTCGCGAAAGAACTCGATCGCGTTCAGGCCGTCGCGGCGAAGCTCCTCGTGCTCCCACTCGAACTGATCGGCGGCCACGGCAATCGCGCCCTGAAGCACGAACTCCAGGACTCGGCCGGCCAGCTCCTCGTAAGGAACGTCGGCGGCGATCGCAGTGGCCCCAATGCGAGCGCGGTACCGCACGGGCATAACGCCATAATCCTAACAGAGCTCAGTCCCGGGCGTTATCCCGGAATGGCAAAGGGGCTTTCGCATTTCGGATAGACAAGAAGGAATCTACCTCCTACAATCTGCGGAGAAAGGCATCGGGTAGCATCATAATGATTTCGTCGACGCGCTTTGGCTGGGCTTGTGCAGCGTTCGCTCTCGCACTTGTCGCCGCAACCGCGCACGCTGGGGCGCAAGAGGCCACGCCGGAGCCGGCTCCGGCCGCCTCACCGACCCTGATGGATCGGGAATACGACGGCAGTACCCACATCACGGTCGCGCCGTATATTTGGGGACCCAGCGTTAACGCCGACTACCAGTTCACCGTCCCCGCCGGCCGGCGCATACCGCGTCCGCCGCACGTGGTCTCGGGAAGCGTGCAGGTTACCCCGCAGCAATACCTCGCCAAGCTGAACTCGGCGGGGATGTTTGGGCTCGACGTGCGCAAGGGCGACCTTAGCCTTTTCGGTGACGCCATCTACATCAACGCCTCCGCGAGCGCCTCGGCGTTCTCGACGATCGACGTCGGGCGAGAAGGGCGCGTCGTGATTCCGGCGACCTTCAGCACGGACGCCCATCTCTCCGCAGCGATCTGGGAGGTCGGCGCGGGATACACCTTCGCTCACGGCCACAATGCCGATCTGAACGGATTTATCGGCTTTCGCCAGTTCCCGGTCAACGTCTCGATATCGTACAACGCGACGGTCGGCCGGCGCGGGCTCATTGCGCCGTCGGGCACGATCACGAGCGACGAGCTCACAAGCGACGTCGTCGTCGGTCTTCGCGGACGCGCTTTTCTCGGCGACGGACACTGGTTTTTCCCGTACTACGCCGACATCGGCAGCGGGATAACGATCAACAATCAGACGTGGGAAGGCATGGGCGGCGCGGGCTATGAGTTCAATCACGGGCAGACGCTGATCGTGACGTACCGGGCGCTGAACTACAACGGCTTCCCGCCCGACAAGCACGTGCAGCACATTTCGATGGGGGGACCGCTCCTGGGGTACACGTTCAACATCTGACGAGGTCAGAGAATGGTTCAAACATGACTACAGAGTTAAAACCGGGCTCCGCGGACGGAGCCCTCGCCTACGCCGACGGGCATCCCCAGGATCGCGTCCAGTTTTTCGACGCGAAGCTGATTCTCAAGCCCGATTTCTTCTACAGCGCGCGGGGCTTCAAATCGTTCAGCGATCTCGTCGCCGAAGCCGTCGGCGCGGTCAAGGGCGTAAAGTACGGCGCCTTCGACCTTTCGAAGCTGCGCCCGCGAATTCGCGAGGTGATGTTCGTCGACACCGCCGATTTCCGCCTCTATAACAACTCGTTCATCCTACGGCGCCGCACCGCCTACCAAGACGGCTTTCCGATCTCCGATCCAGAGATCGTCTTCAAGTTTCGCAACCCGGATATGAATCTCACCGCGTCGGTCGACGTGCGTCCCAAGATCGCCGGTCCATATCGCGTCAAGTTCAAATCGGAGGCGCTGCCGCTCAAAGATCAGGTCGGCGGATTCCGCCTGCTCTTTTCGCACAACTGCATCTTCCCGGTGAGCTCGGTGCATTCGGCCGATCGCACGAACCTCAAGACCATTGCGCAGGGGCTGCCGGCGGTTGCCGGGCTGATCGGCGAGATGGAGGGACGCGTCGAGCTCGTCAACTCGACGCTCGTCGAAGAAGTGCTGATGGATCTCGGGACGATCGACTTCGGCAAAGGCATCGTCGCAAAAGCGAACGTCTCTCTGTGGCGGTCGCTCGGCGACCACAAGGTCATGTGCGGCGAGTTCGCCTATCAAACGAAGTTCGACCGCCGCGAGGACGTTCACCAGATCGTCAAAAGGCGCGTGGAGGAGCTCTTCATCAAACTGCAGTTGATCGCGACTGGTTGGCTCTACCTCGGCACCACCAAGACCGGTCTCGTCTATCGCTTGAAAGGCAACCCTCCGCAAGCCCATGAGTGAGGTGACGGCCGTCAAAGCCAAGGGCTTACCGCTCAAAGCGAAAGTCTCACCGGTCGACCTCTTTCTGGTCTTTTTGAAGATCGGCGCCATCAGCTTCGGCGGCGGCGTCGTCGCCTATCTCCGCAACACGCTGGTGCGCGAGAAGAAATGGTTCAGCGATGACGAGTTCTTGGAAATGACCTCGATCAGCAATACGCTGCCCGGCCTCAACGCAACGAACATTGCGATACTCGCCGGTGACCGCCTTTACGGCACGGCCGGCGCGGTGCTCGCGCTGCTCGCTATCTGTTTGCCGGCCTTCTTCTTCATGACGGCCGCGGGAATGGCGTACAGCAACGCTCACGCGCGTCCGTATGCGACCGCGGCGTTACGCGGCGTTGCGGCGGCGGCGGTCGGTCTGCTCGCTTCGACCTGGTTTCAGATCGGCAAGAAATCACTCAAGGGCTTTTACGACGCGCTCTTCGTGCTGGCCGCCGTTCTTGGGATCAACTACTTCAAGCTGGGCGTGCCGGTCGTCTTGCTCGTCGTCGGCGCGGTCGCGATCTTTACCTATCGTCCGCACGTCAAGCCGGAACCACCCGCCGAAGCGGAGGATCAATGGATCAGATCCCTGCACTGATTCGCGTCTTCTCCTATCTCTCGCTGCTGACGATCGGCGGGGGAATGGCCGCCTTTCCCGAGATGAAAGTGCTGGTCGTTCATACGCAACACTGGCTCACCGAAGAACAGCTCATCCACGTCTACAGCACCGGACAGATGTCGCCGGGGCCCAACATGATGATGGTTGCCGAGATCGGACAGATCGTAGCCGGCCCGTTCGGTGCGCTCGTCTGCGCGCTGGCCTTCTTCATCCCGACCGGAATCCTGACATTCGGCGTCGGCCGCCTTTGGCAGCGGCTCGCGGGCTGGCCGTGGCGCGACTCAATTCAGAAAGGCTTGGGAACCGTCGCGATCGGGCTGGCAATCGGCGGCCTGATCACCTTCGGAAAGAGCGCGATCACCGGATGGATCCCCATCGCCTTGGCGCTGCTGACCTTCGTCGTGCTCAATCGAACGAAGCTCAATCCGATCTGGCTGATCTTGGGCAGCGGGGTCGTCGGCGTCTTCGCGCTTCGATAAGCATGCCATCCTTAGTGCAGGCGGCGCTCTCGCACGTCCCGATCCTGATCGCTCTTCCCCTCTTCGTTCTGCTCTTTGCTGCGGTAGGCGTCACGGCGCACGCGATCTTCCGCCGTTTCGTTTCGCAGGAGAACCTGATCGAAGGCCATGAAGTCGCGGGCTTTATTATCGCGGTCGTCGGCGTGCTGTACTCGGTGGTCATCGGCTTTCTGGTCGGCGCGGTCTGGAGCGATTTCTCGAGCGCACAAGAGACGAGCAACACCGAGGCCGGGTACGTCTCGGATGCCTACAATTTTGCCGGTTTGCTCGTTCAGCCCGAGCACACCGAGCTGCAGCGGTTGATTGCGCGCTACGCGATTCACGTTCGCGATGTCGAGCTGGCGACGTCGCAGAGCGGCGAAGATCAAACATCGGTCGCACTTTTGCTGCACGCGGTACGGCTAACGGCAACGATGCCTCCGCCGCCAGAGAGCCAGGGCATCGGCCGGATTCTCGTAAACAACACGATCCGCACCGACGTACTGCAGAGTCTGCGCGTAGTCGGCGACACGCGCCGTCAGCGTTTGATTCAATCGCAGGACCGGCTGCCGCCGGGCATGCTCGAGGCTTTGACGCTCGGCGCGGTGATGGTCATCGCCTTCGCCTTCTTCTTTGGCGTCGAGGGATTCTTCAAGCAGATGTTGATGACCGCACTTTTGGCCGGATCGATCGGCCTCTTCTTCGGCCTCGTCGTCGAGCTGAGTCTGCCGTACTCGGGCGCCGTTCAAATCTCGCGCGATGCGTGGAACGATGTCATCGCGAACAACCACTTCGAGCAGCTATTTTAGCTCGAGGTGCCCTCCGAACTCATAGCGCATCGCCGAGAGCACGCGATTTGCAAACTCGGCGTTTCCACGTGAGGTGAAACGCTCGAAGAGGGCGTCGGTGAGCACCGATGCGGGCACGCCTTCGTCGATCGCCGCCTTGACCGTCCAGCGTCCCTCGCCAGAATCGGAGACCCTCCCCTCAAACTTCGCGAGCTGCGGGTCCTCCGTCAGCGCGGCCGCGGTGAGGTCGAGCAGCCACGAGGCGATCACGCTGCCGCGCCGCCAGACCTCGGCGATATCAGTTAGATTGAGATCGTACATATAGTCTTGCGGATCGCGCAGCGGTGTGACCTCTGCGCTGGGGACCTGCTTCTGCTTGCCGATGTTTGCGTTGCGCAGAATATTGAGGCCCTCGGCGTAGGCCGCCATGATCCCATACTCGATGCCGTTGTGCACCATTTTGACGAAGTGCCCGGCGCCGCTTGGCCCGCAGTGCAGGTATCCCTGTTCCGCCGTGCCGCCGAGCGTATCGCGACCCGGCGTCCGCGGGATCTCGCCGCGGCCGGGCGCCAGCGCCGCAAAGATCGGATCGAGCCGTTTGACCGCGTCGTCGGCACCGCCGATCATCATGCAGTAGCCGCGATCGAGTCCGAAGACGCCGCCGCTCGTGCCGACGTCGAGATAATCGATGCCGGCCCCGCGCAACGCCGCCGCCCGGCGAATATCGTCGATGTAGTACGAGTTGCCGCCGTCGATCAGCGCGTCGCCTTCCTCCAAGAGCGGGGCGAGCTCGGCGATGCTCGAGTCGACGACCGAAGCTGGGACCATCATCCACGCACTGCGCGGCTTCTCGAGTCTCTTCACGAACTCGTCGAGCGACCAGGCACCTACCGCGCCGTCGGCGACCAAGGCCTTCACCGCATCGGCATTCGGATCGTAACCCACGCAGGTGTGGCCGGCGCGCATCAGGCGGCGCACCATGTTTGAGCCCATTCGCCCGAGACCAATCATTCCAAGCTGCATAACGGCCTGTTTTACCGCCGGGCTTTCGCCAGGCCCTGCCGCGCGGCAGGCCTAATGCTTGAACGCAACGGCGAGAATTGTGCTAATCCAGGTGACGATCAGCGACGTCATCCGCCACTGCAAGCCGTCGACCTTTTTCCCGAGGTCGTCGATGCGGCCGTCGATCTGCGAGAACCGGCTGTCAATCTGGGCAAAACGGGAATCCAGCGTCGAGTTGAGGTCACCAAGCCGCTCGTCGACCCGCTCGTAGGCACCTTCGAGATGCGCCATGCGTATCTCGTTGGGGTGGGCGCTCATGCGTCCATCTTATCACGCCGCTAGCGTCTGACGGAAAGCGCCCCAGGGCGCCGAAGCGAGCAGCGTGCCCGAACTTCCCGACGTTACCGCGTACGTTACCGCGCTGGAAGCGCGGATCGTGGGGCAGCCGCTCGCACGCGTCTCGATACGAAAACCCTTCGTCCTGCGCACGCTCGAGCCGCCGCTTTCCCGCCTCGAAGGTCGCGTCGTCATCGGGATCCGCCGCATCGGAAAACGCATCGCGATCGGCTTGGAGGGCGACGTTTGGCTGGTCATTCATCTCATGATCGCCGGCCGGCTTCACTGGAAGGCAGCCGGTGGCGGAGGCCCCACCCGTGCGACCCTTGCTGCGCTCGATTTTCCCAACGGCACGCTCGTTCTGACCGAGGCCGGGAGCAAACGGCGAGCGTCGCTTCACGCCTTTTCGAGCTGGAAGGGCGCGCTTTCGCTCGATGCCGGCGGGATCGATCCGCTGCAAACCGATCTCGCCTCCTTCCGCGCGGCGCTCGAAGCCGAGAACCACACGCTCAAGCGCGCGCTGACCGATCCTCGAGTGCTCGACGGTATCGGCAATGCCTATTCCGACGAGATCCTTCACGCAGCGAAGCTTTCGCCGGTGCTGCTGACGCAAAAGCTCGATGACGCGCAGTGGAAGCGCTTGTACGATGCAACGCAGGCGACGCTTGTGCTCTGGATCGATCGCCTCGGTGCGACGGCGGCGACTGACTTTCCCGAACGCGTCACCGCTTTTCGCGAGGATATGGCGGTGCACGGACGTTACGGCAAGCCTTGTCCGCTCTGCGGCGAAAACGTGCAGCGCATTCGCTATGCGGATAACGAAACCAACTACTGCCCGCAGTGTCAGACCGGGGGCCGCCTTCTGGCGGATCGCGCGCTGTCGCGGCTGCTGAAATCCGACTGGCCGCGCACCCTCGAGGAACTCGAAGCCCTCAAACGTGGAGTACACGCGGAATGACCGAACGGCAAAGGCTCGCATCGTTCGTCGAGCGATTCTCGTGATCTACCCGCGCAAAGTCAGCCTATGCTTCCTCTACGGTGCGCGGCTGCCCGACCCCGAACGCCGCCTTGCCGGCGGCGGAAAGCAAGTGCGGCACATCCAGCTGGCCGGCGCGAGCACGTTAAAAGAGCGCGGCGTCTGCGCGCTGATCGACGCCGTGGTCGAAGACGCCGGCAATCCTTTTGCTCGCGCACCGCGCGGCAGAGTGATCGTTCGTGCGGTTTCGGCCCGGCAGCGGCCGCGCCGGCCCATCTAGGCGCTGCGGAACGAGCCTCTATTGCCGATGTGGGTGCCCCGTTGCGGACGGGACGAGTTTGCCGGGCTCGTCTGGCTGCCGCGGCTCATTCAAAAGGCTCGCCGCTTCGCGCAGAGCCGCGCCCGCCGGGAGGACCTGATGGACGGTTACTGCTACGGCGACAACGACCTCGCCGATCGCGCCCTGCTCGACTTTCTGAAGCTGGACGACGCAACCGTGCTGCGGGTCGTCGAGGCGCATCCGCTCGACGAAGAGGCAGCCCGCGAGCTGATCGAGCGCGGCGGACGGACGCTCGAGGAGCGCCGCCGCTTCAGCGCGTCGATGCGCCGGCGGTTCTTTAACTTCACGCTGCTGGAGGCCGACGAAGGCCGGATGGCGCCCGGACTGCGCCGCTGGGTGCTTCGGTTCTTTTACAACCGGGTCGTCATGCCGCCGTTTTATCTTTGGTTGGCTACGTCGAGCGCAAGCGCCGCGGGTGAACAGGCGCCGCTGCGCAGGCGGGGTCGAGCGATTCGCGGAATCGCGCCGCATGATGCCGCGCTCTTTTGCCGTTATTTCATTTCTCGTACTTGCGGGTTGCGCCTCCGGTGCGCAACCGGCACTGCCGTACATGCGTGCCGGCAGCGCGCTCAAAGCGACCAATGCAACGGGGGCCGGCAAAATTACCCACGTCATCTACATCGTGCAGGAGAACCGCAGCTTCGACAATCTCTTCCAAGGCTATCCGGACGCCAACACGGTCTCTTCGGGTAAGAACTCGTACAACCAAACGATTGCGCTGCAGCCCTCGTCGCTGAAGAGAATCTACATCATCGATCACTCGGCCGGCGCGATGTTTGCCGCGTGTAACGGCGCATCCGGCCTTCCCGGCACGAACTGCCGGATGAACGGCTTCAACAACGAAGGCTCCTACGAAGGCGGACAGAATCCGGAGTACGTTTACGTGCCGCACGGCGAGTCAAAGCCGTATTTCGACATGGCGCACGAATGGGTGGTCGGCGACAACATGTTTCAATCGCAGCTCGACGAAAGTTTCGTTGGGCATCAGTACGTGATCGCCGCGCAGGCGCAGTCGAGCGTCAATCTTCCCGACTCCTACCTCTGGGGCTGCGAGGGAGGCCCGTCCGACGTCGTTTCGACGATTACGCAAGATCGCAGTCTCTACGGTTCCGCGCAGCAGGCCTGCTTCGACTATACGACGCTCGGCGACGAGCTCGACGCCGCGGACCTGACGTGGCGTTTCTACGCGGCCAGATACGGCAACGACGCCGGCGGAAACGGCGGAACGTGGTCCGCTTACCAGGCGGTCCGGCACATCTTCGACGGCAAAGACTGGAAGAAAGACGTGATCTCGCCGAACTGGCGTTTTCTCACCGACGTTCGTGCGGGTAAACTCGCGAACTTTACCTGGATCACGCCCGAATGCGCCGAGTCCGATCATCTCGAGTGCGGCGGCGGCTACGGCCCGTCGTGGGTCTCGGCGATCGTCGACACCGTCGGCACGAGCAAGTTCTGGGATTCGACCGCCATCTTCGTGCAGTGGGACGATTGGGGCGGCTTCTACGATCACGTCGCGCCGCCGTACGAAGACTACGACGGCGTCGGCTTCCGCGTCCCGCTGCTCGTGATCTCACCGTACGCCAGGAAGAACCACGTCTCGCACACGCAGTACGAAACCGCCAGCGTCCTACGCTTCGCCGAAGACCTCTACGGGCTCAAGCAGATGGCCGCCGCCGATTCGCGCGCGAACTCGCCGGCCGACAGCTTCGACTTCACCCAGAATCCGCGTCCCTTCGTGAAGATCGCTGCGCCCTATCCGGCACACTTCTTCATCCATCACAACTTCGGCGCCAGCAGCTATTTCGCGCCCGACTACGAGTAGGCGCGTCGGCCGGTCAGCGAAATCCCCAAAAGAATACTGCAATTCCGCACGCGCCCGCCGCCAGGCTCACGTACCAAGCCGGCTTAAAACGTGCGAGCGCCGCCACCGCGCCTAAGGCGATGCCGACTTGCAGCAGCGCCACCGCGTACTCGAAGAAATGGTGCCGCTCGACTTGCAGGGCCGACTCTTCCTCCAGATGCCGGGCTCGCGCGGAGAGGGGCTTCTCCTTCGTAACTTCTTTGGCGATCTGAGCGCGGTACGCCCCGATTCGTCCGACGTTCTTCGAGCCCCGGTCGATCAACGCGTCGAGCCCCACCGTGTAGATGTGCTCTTTTTCGCGCGACGCTTGGTACTCGGCCCACGTATCGGCCGCTTTGATCTGGGCGATCATCGCCTCGTTGATCAGCGCTCCGGAACGAAGCGCGGCGATCGCCGCAACCACCGCGAAGATCGCTGCCGTCAAGCCCACATATTTTACCCAGGCATTGCCGCGCTGCTCTTTGCGCAGCTCTTCGACCTCTTCGTGGGCCTCCGCGATCTCTTCTTGCAGACGGTGCGGCTCGACGTCCATGTGATCGCCCATGCTTAGGGAGCCTGGACCTTCGTTCCGTTGACCCAGGTTTCGGAGATTTTGATCTCGCCGAGCTTCGCCGGATCGGTCGAAAGGGGATTACTTTCAAGCAGCAAGAGATCCGCGTACTTCCCCGTTTCGAGCGAACCAGCTTTATCGCCGAGCCCGCACTGGGCCGCTGCGACCGTCGTCATCGCCCGCAGGCCCGCCTCCAAGGGAACGCGCTGATCCTCGCCGATCACCGAGTTGTCGATCGCGCAGACGCGGGTGACAGCCGTTCCGATCTCGCGCAGCGGTGAGATCGGCGAGCACGGACAGTCGCTGTGGATCGAGAACGGAATTCCGGCGGCCAGGAAATCGTGCGTGGGATTGAAACGGTTGGCGCGCGGAGCTCCGAAGATCTGATCTCGATAGGCCGCACCGTAGTAGTAGAGATTGTTCATCAGGTGGCTGGGCTGCACACCAAGGCGTTTCATTCGCGCGATCTGCTCGGCGCTGGCCAGCGTACAGTGTTCGATTCGATTGATCCCTTCGGGCGGGGGAACGGAGCCGTACGCCGCTTCGATCGCGTCGAGTGCGCGCTCCAGTGAAGCGTCGCCGTTGCAGTGAATCGAGATGGGCCAGCCGCTTTGTTTGACCTTGACCACCAGTCCATTGAGCTCGTCAGCCGTGTAGTTCGCAAGACCGACCGACGTGCCGTTCAGATACGGCTGCGTTTGAAAGGCCGTTTCTTGCTGCGGCGATCCGTCGGAAACGATCTTCACCGCGTAAAACGAGAGCAGCGTACCGGGGATCTCCAGCGCCTTGGCACCCGGCTTGCCGTACTGCGCGACGAACGTGTTGGCAACGTCCAAGAACTCGACGGCTGGGCTTGCACTATAACGAACGGGAGCGGCCGCCATCACGGCCTTGTACGCTTCGAGCGCATCGGGCGTCGGAGCGTAGGCCCCGGCCTCGTGCACCATCGTGATGCCCAGCGCAGCGCTCTGATTGAGAAACTGTTTAACTGAGCTGGAGACGAGATCGAGCGTCAGCTTCGGCAGGCCGATCATGAACTTCACGAGCGCCGGCGGTTCGAAGATCATGCCGTTGAGATTGCCGGCGGCATCTTTGCCGAAATGGCCGCCCCCCGGCAGCGCGCCGGTTGACGCCGTCACAGCCGCTGCCTTAAACGCCGGGGTATTAGCCGTCGCCGAATGCATGCTGATGTAGTAGACGAAGATCGGATGCTGGGTCGACACCGAATCCAGCTCGGCCATCGACAGATCTCCGCCCTGCAAGATGTTGTCGTAGTACCCGGCGTAGACCCACTGGCCCGCCGGCAGTTGCGCAATCTTCTGCTTGAGCGCCGCCAGCACGTCGGCTTTGGTTTTGTAGGTGTCGTAGCCGACGTTGGTCATCTGCGTGAGCATGATGCCGCCGGGAATCGGGTGCTGGTGCGGATCGATCAGCCCCGGCATCAGGGTGCGGCCCTGCAGGTCGACGCGGCGCGCTCCCGAGCCGGCCGCCGCCTGCGCATCCGCTCTCGTGCCGGCTGCCACGATCTTGTTGGCAGAGATCGCGACGGCCTCGACCAGGCGCATTTGCTCGTCCATCGTCACGATCGGGCCGCCAAAAAACACGGTCGCGCCCCCACCTTCGGCTGCAAATCCGCGACGCGGAAGCCCCGCAGCGGCGACACCGGCCGCGGCGGCGGAGGCCGCAAGAAAGTTGCCGCGCGTCATCTGCGCGCGGAAAAAGCCTTCGATCCCAAAGAGATCGCCGATGCAACTCTTACACATATCGGCCGGGTGGTTGTTTGTGCTTGGCTTGCCCTCCTCTGCCTCCCGGGTCCGGAAAGAGCCGCGCCGAGGAGGAGGCTCACGCTTTGACCCGTATTAGGCACCCCTAATTCACGGCTTAGGAGGGCCTTACAGCTGCCTAGATCTCGGACGCGAGCGGTGCTTCTTATGGGACTTATCGGCTTGAGCGCTGCGCGAGCCGAAGCGCTGCCGATCTTTGCCCATCGCTACGGATTTAGCTGTCAACAGTGCCATACGACCGTTCCGCACCTCAACGCCTTCGGGACGTACTTTCTCAAGCACGGGTTTCGCTTACCGGAGGGGCGCGGCGTCATTCCACTGGCCGTGAAGACGGAACTGAACTACTCGAGCGGCGGCGGCGGCGATCAGGATGAACCCGGCGGAGGCTCCTCGCTTCCAAAGTTCATTGTTAACGAAGTCGAACTGCTGTCCGCCGGCTCGATCGGCCGAAACACCAGTTATTACCTAGAGCAGTATGTCGTCGACGGCGGAGAGCCCGGGCGCCCGCGCGACATGTGGGTGAACTTCGATCAGTACTTTAAACCGTCCGATCCAACGTCGTCGGCGCTCCATGCCAAATTCGGCGAGTTTACGCTCCCGCTGCTCTACGATCCGGAAACGCAACGTCCGACGATCACCGGATACGGGCTCTACTCGCAGACGGTCGGCATCAACCCTTTCAACTTTTTCGATGACGGTCTCGGCGCGGATCTCTCACTCACCGACGACCGCGCGGGCCTCGAGGCGCATCTCGTCACCGCCCAAGCCTATACTCCGCAGAGCGGCATTCCCAAATCCGGAGTCGACCTCATGGGCTCCCTCAGCGGAGTCGTCGGCAACTACTTGACGCTGCAAGCGTATCGCTATCAAGGGCAGCGCGCAGTGACGCCGGTCGAGGACCGGTTCTGGCGGCAGGGAGTCCAAGCGCTCTATTCCCGTGGAAACTTCCAGTTTGGCGGAGCGCTTCAAACGGGCTACGACAGCAGCGACGACGGATATGGGTTGGGCATTCTCTCGTCCGGCGGTTTCCTGCAAGCGGCTTGGACCTTCAACCCGTCCACCGCGCTCTACGCGCGGTACGACGACGTGTACGACCCGTTCAACCTTCGTCAAACCGACGGCGTCCTCGATCTCGTCTTGCGTCCCAGAAGAAACATGCGGCTCAATCTCGAGGGCAAACGCGCGCAAGACGGCTCAAATCAATTCGGTGCTCAGCTGCTCTTCGCTTACTGAGGTTCCAGGATGAAACGTTCCGCGATTAAACTGCTGATTACGCTCGCGCTTGTTGCGTGCGGCGGTGGCGGCGGTGCCGGTGGGCCATCGGTGCTCCCGCCGGCTAATCCACCGCCCTCGGGAACGCCGCTCCCAACCGCGCCGACGGTTGCCGCACATCACGGCGTTGCAACGGCCGACCTCAGCGTCGTCACGAGTCCCTCGACCGGACTGCCGGCTTTCGAGTTTCGAGGAAAAGTCGGCGTGGCGCCGACCTTCCGCCTCGCCCCCGGCGACCGCATCGTGATCCGGCTGCACAACGCGCTAGCCGGCAATGGCATGGCCAGCGATATGAACCTGCACTTTCACGGGCTCACCGTATCGCCGCGCTTCCCCTCAGACGATGTGTTGACGATGATGGCCGCCCCCGGCGAAACCCTTCACTACGATGTTCCGATTCCAAAGAGTCAACAGCCAGGTCTGTACTGGTACCATCCTCACATTCACGGCGAAACGGATTATCAGGTCGGATTGGCTGGCATGTCGGGTGCGATCGTCGTTGAAGGCCTTTCCGAACGGAATCACTTGCTCGCGGGCCGCAAAGAGCGAATCATCATTGTGCGCGACGTTCAAGACGCTCCCGGCTCGCGGGCCGCCGATCGTCCCAAGCCGATGGACGTAGACCAAAACAATAATCCCTGCGGACCCGATCCGGGCATTCACCTCACGACAAACAACGTCGTTCGTCCGACGATTACGATGGTGCCCGGAGAGTCGCAGTTCTTCCGCGTGGTCAATGCCACGGGCCACCGCCATCTGGTGCTGCAGGTCGACGGTGAAGCGATGCAAATCGTGGCTATTGACGGTTACGCGCTCAATGTCAATCCAAGCGATCCGCCAATCATGAGTGTCAACCGCTACGTCCTTCCCGTGGCGGGTCGCGTAGAGTTTATGGTCAGCGGACCGGCATCGGGCGTCAGCGAACTGCGAACGCTCTGCTATAACTCGGGGCCCGGAGGCGATCCGGATCCGCCCGAGATCCTGGCCGACATCCGGGGCACGGGCAAAAGCGACGGCCGTCGAGACGCGGCGCTCGCCGCTTCCGGCTCGCTCTCTGCGCCGGCGGTCGAAGGCAGCGCGCAACTCCCGCTCCCGAAGGTGACCACCCAGCGGATCGTCCGGTTTACCGAAGACTCAAACGGCTTCTATATCAACGGCCAGGCGTTCGAGCCAAACGCGCGGCCGATGTTTAGCCCGAGAGATGGAACGGTCGAACGGTGGACCGTGCTGAATTTAACCGAGGAGGTTCACGACTTTCATATGCATCAAGTCCATTTTCTGGTCCAGTCAATCAATGGGACCGTACTGGGCCATCCGCACTGGACCGATACGTTTGTCGTGCCGCCGCGGATTCCGGGGATCAACGGAACGTTTAAACCCGGAACGATCGAAGCGCTGGTCGACTTTCGAAGCCGGGTCATTCGCGGAGTGTTCCTCTTTCACTGTCACATTCTCGATCATGAAGACGGCGGCATGATGGCGAAGATCCAGGTCCTTTGATACTCTTTTGGCTTGCACGCGATGGAGTAAATACTGACGCGGCGAACCGCGCGTAGGGTATGAACAGATACCTGCGCGGCGTCGCGCTCTTACTGCTCGCGGCACTGCCGCGGAACGCGCAGGCCGGCACGCCGAGCCGCTGGCAGGTGCCCGGCACGCCGCCGGTGACAACGCAGGAAATCGTCTTCAGCAATGCGGGTGCCGTGCTTCACGGCGTTCTCTACCGGCCGGTCGTCGCTCGTCGGGTTCCGGCGATCGTCGTGCTGCACGGTGCATCGAGCGGGAAGGCCTCAGATCACCTCTACGATCACCTGCGAGAGGGCTTGCCGGCGATGGGCATCGCCGTACTCATTTACGATCGTCGCGGCAGCGGGGCGTCGACTGGATCTGCCGACAAGGTCGACTATCCGACGCTGGCCGGCGATGGAATCGCCGGTGCGCGCGCGATCGCGAAGCTTCGGTCAATCGACCCTGCGCACATTGGGTATTGGGGGCTCAGCCAGGGCGGATGGCTCGCCGTCTTAGCAGCAAGCCGCGATCCGCACGCCGATTTCGTCATCTCCGTCTCCGCGCCGCTGGTCACGCCCGAGGCGCAGATGGAGTTTGCCATGTCGAATCGCCTAACCGTCCTCGGCTACCCGAAGTCCGACGTCGACGCGATGCTCGCGGCCCGCAAAGCGTGGACGGGATATCTCGCGGGAACGCAGCCGCGCTCTGCGGCAGTCGCCGCGCTCGCCGCCATCCAAAACAAACCGTGGTTCGACTTGATGTATCTTCCATCGACCGCGAGCTTGACGACCGATCCCGTCACGTCGTCGTGGCGTAAAGAAATGAACGAAGATATGACGGCCAGCGTCGCAGCGGTGAGAGTCCCGGCGCTCTTCATCTACGGGGGCGCCGATCCGTGGATCCCCGTCGCGCCCACGATCGACGCCGTGGCGCGCCTCGCAAAGACTCAAAGAAACATTCGCTACGCCGTCATCGCAAAGGCCAGTCACGAAATGATGTACGTCCCCAACGAGCGCATGGAGCTTTCCCCGGCGGCGGCCCCGCAGGCGCCGGCGTACTTCATGCTGCTCGCCTCGTGGCTGCGCGGCGTCCTGGACGCGAGGTAGGCTGCACCCCAAACGGTCGCCACGGCCGCCGCAACGGCAACGCAGAAGACGAGCGCCGCCGGCTTACGGAGTATCCATCGCCCGCGAGCGCGCGAGGCCGAGGGCCGCGATCAACCCACCCCATCCGGCCACGCCAAAGCACGCTCCGCTTACAACGAGCGGAGCGCTCGTCTTCCACAACCCAATTGCGACCAATGCCACTGCGGCTTGAAAGCAGCCGAAGGCCGCCCACTCGAAACGCTCGTCGAGCAGCGCCTCGGGCGGCGTCTCGTCGTCTTGCCCGCGATAGACCGTGGCGATCACCCGCACGCCGATGTGAAACATATGCGCGTTGACCATCTGGCCGATCCAGCCGGCCAGCATCACGAAGCCGTATGCGTTCGCCGTCGCGTGCCCCGCCAGCGCACTCGTGCCCGCGAGCAGCGCGACGAACAGCCACGCGATCGACGCCGCGACGAAGGCTTGCGGCGGACGATGCCGGACCGTTGCACGCGCCAGGCTTCTCGTCATATCCGCGCCGTATACTATGGCGCCGAGGCCGAGCAGCGCACCTCCGGTCCAGGTTGCAGCCGCATTGCCCGCGACGAGCGCGCCCGCGAGGACGACGGCGCCCAGCAGCGTCGCGCTGCCGACGACGACGTGCGCGAGCGTCGACGGCTTCACACCCGTGATCGGCCGAATGGTGCGCGTCGAGACGCCGTAGACCAGCAGCGAGAGCCAGCCGAAGAGCGCGAGGTTGCCGTGCGCGGCCGCAAGGCGTGCACTCCACGAGCCAAAGCCGATACCCGATAACGAGAGCGCGAGGACCAGACCCAGCGTCGCGACGACCGCGAGCAGCGACAGCGTCACGAAGAACGCCCGGGCGATCGCGCGTTCCGCCCGCTCCGCCGCTCTCCGCCCAACGAGCGTCGTCCAGGCGGTGAGGAGATAGACGATCAGCGCCGCATAGGTCAGCCCGGCCGCCGCGCCGATGAGGCGCGTCGCTGCGAAAAGCGCGAGTACGAAGAGCACGACTCCGAAGGCGAACCAGCCCAATGCCGCGCGCGCGGCCGTTTCGAAACGCCACGGCTGATCCGCCATTTGCGGGATCGCAAAGAGCAGCACCGATAGCGCTGTCATCGTGAACCAACCCAGGGCGACCAGATGGATCCAGCCGATCGCCGGCAGCGAAAGGCCGAAGGCGTTGTTAGAAAGCGCGATCCACAGCAGGAGCAGCCACGACAATCCGTGGCATGCCTGCGCGAACAGAAGGCCGCCGGGCGGAATCCAGTGGCGCCGTCTAATTAGCGTTCGAAATCGTTACGCCGTACGCTCCCAGCGGCTGCTTTATCAAGTAGTTCGACGGACCGCCGCTGGGATAGTTGAAGAGCCAGACGCCGGGACGGCTGGCGGCCGCCAGCGCACCCTTTGAGATCCAAAACTGGCTGACCCACTGCGCGCCTTTGAGTTGAACGATTCCGCTGCGCTCCGCCGGGTTTCCCTTCACGTTGTAGCGCCAAATCGCATAGGGCGTCTTGGGATTTGCCAACACGGCGAGTTCGAGCCCGTCCCACTGGATCGCGCCGTTTGTTTTGGGTGCCGGCCGCAGAGAAAACTTCATGGTTTGCGATCCGCCGGCTCGAAGCCAGCCAAAGTGATCCTTCCAATCGGCGAAATAGAGATCGCCGAAGCCGTCGTACGCGATCGTTTGGACCTGCTTCACGATGCCGGCCGTCGAGTAGTACGCTGGGGCCCCGGTTGCCTTTGGGTAGACGGCGATATTCGGTTCGCTTCCGGCGGGCACGTTGGCGACCGCGAGATTTCCGCTGCTAATATCGACCGAGCACCCCTCCGGCGCATTTTGAGGATCTTGCAGCGTTGCGATCGGATCGCTTCCACCGTGGGCGTACTCGACCAGGTATCCGTTCCCGCGGCCATTGTCGGCGTTGGCGATCCAAACGTTTCCGTGCGCGTCGGCACAGAGCCCTTGCGGATCGTCGAGACCATTGAGCTCGCCGACGAGCGCACCAGACGGATACTCGAAAACATCGACGGAGTTCAACGCCGGCAGGCTCACATAGATAAGGTTCTTGAGCTTGGCCTCCGGTCGAATCCAGAAACCGCTGTTGACCAACGGCGAGGTCGCGGAGCCGATCAGTGAACGTCCCGTTTGCGCCCCGGCGCAACCAGCAAGCGACGCGGCGACGACGACGGCGACGACACAACGAACCGAGGGTGCCATAACGAACCTCCTGACCGATTAGTGCTCGGGCGGTTAGTTTCGCTTCACATCATTCGAATTCCATCTGGCGAAAGATGACCTAACGCAACCGCTTCTCGCCCTTTGCCGCTCGCGTCAGTAACTTCTCATCAAATATTCCTTATTTCACCCGCGCGCCGGAGGACCACCTCAGCACGCGCAGGGCGCGCAGCGTATTCCAACGGCTGGCGTTGCCCGTCTGCTCGTCGAATGCGAAGCCGAGCCGGTCCGCGTGGAGAAGATCCAGGGGCCAGCGGCCTTCCTCCCGGCGGCCCCGCGCAACGATCTCGACCGCCTCGGCGGCACGCTCCTCGGGTTGTACGCCGGCGCTTCGCAGGTAGTCGAGCCCCCGCAGCACGTCGTAGTGCCACATCGTTGGAAAGGCGAAGAGCGTCCAGGTGGGATCGACGACTTCACCTGTACTCAACCGGCGGAACATCCGCCGCTCGAGCAGATACTCGTGCGCTCGCCGGCGCGCTGCGGTGACGGCCGCCGATGTTCCCCACGCTTGTTGGTGTTCCGACAGACCCTCGAGGACGCGGATCGTCGAATTGAATGAGGAGCGCGCGCTTGGCGGAGCCTCGCAGTTCCATCCGCCGTCGGCAAGCTGTTCGCCCAACAGGCGGTCGACGATCCGCTCGCAGCGCTCGCCGAAGTAGCTTCCAAAAGCGAGAATGGCGCCGTTGATGCACGCCTCGGTCTCGCCGTCGAAGTAGCGACGACTGCCGAGGCTCTCCCAGCGAAGATTTGCTTTCACGCGGGCGACCGCCCTACGGGCCCCATCACTCGCCGGGTCGAGGCCCATCTCACGCAAGAGTGCCAGCGCATCCATCGTGATCATCCAGCCGCGATCGTTGGCGTTCCACCAGCCCTCCGGCGCCTGTCGATCGAGCAGTGCTTTACCCCAACCTTCGTTCGCAACGCGCGATCGCTCGCGCGCGACCACGTCGGCGGGCTCGTCGGTAAGATCGCGCATGACTTGCCAGCGAATCGCCGGATCTCCCTCAAGCAGCCATTGGATGGCGCTTGCCTCACTCATCGTGCCTCATACGAGCGACCGATTCGAAAGAACTCCCCGAGCGAACCTTCAGCTTGCTCTCATTTGACCGTCAGTAAAAATTCCTCCGACTGTTCTAGACCGCGACAGCATCCGGAGATATCCTTGCCGCCAATGGTAATTCTGTAGGTCGTTTTCAGTGTTGCGGCGGTCGCGCCGAAGGTAATGTATGCCCCGGCCGAACCATTGGCGCCCAGCGGAACATCGTAGCGCGATTGGATGAAAGTAAAGCCGTTATTTCCGACAGGGGCCGGCGATATACTCTGAATTCCTACGTCGATCACTCCAGCCAACCCGCAAACACTGGTCACTTCAGCGGTGACTCGTGCGTTCTGGCCGATCGTAATCGTCGCGTGCGTCGGTGTCAGGGCGAGAGAGAAACCCGGCTTGCACGTCGCCGTACCGGAATCGAGTGACCGCGATGCTGGGTTCGGCGGCGACGCGTTCGTGCTGCCGGCACCGCAGCCCACGAGAGCGAAAAGAAACATCGACACGGTGGCAGTACGAGCGGAACAACGTCCAATTGTCATTTTAGCGCCTCCTCTAATAGCATCAGCAATTCTAATTCATAGTGATTAGAAATTCGTGAAGGCTCTACAGACTCCGATATCAAATTTTATAAAACAATATAACGAAACTTCGAGTGCGAACGGCTGCGTCAGAACGGAGAGCAATCATGTCGAAGGATGGCGGCATCATTGGGATATCGGATCACGGCGGATGGGCCGTGTTCGTGACGGTTACTCGCGATGGAACCCTCCTCGATCGGCGGCGCGTAGAGCTCGTCGACGACTTCCTGCCGGCAATTCCCCATCACCACGAAGCCCAGGGAATTCCGCCGCACGAGGCCGTCGCTTTGGTCGAGCGCGTGCGTGACTCCGCGGAGCGGCACGCCGCGCTCGCACTCGATGCCGTCGCACTGGCGGTGCAGCCGATCCTGGGCGTCGCCCTTCGTGAGTGCCCACCGCTTCCGCCGACGATTGCCGAGCGAATCAAAGACTACCGTGCACGCAATGTCGCCGACTGGGTGATGTATCGTGAGGCGCTGGCCGGTGCTGCCGCCGCGCGCGGTTGGCCCGTCCACTGGTACGACGCAAAGACAATTTTCGGCGCGGCGGGCGAGTCGCTGCGGGTCGAGGACTTCGCCGCTTTCTTTCTCGAGATGCGCAGCACGGTCGGGCCGCCATGGAACAACGATCACAAGCTGGCGATGGCGGCGGCCATTGTCGCCGCGTCGACCTTCCCCCGTGTTGAATAGAAACGTTAACGCGTTATCGCGATAGTGCGCCGCACAGTAAACGAATCGGTTGCGCGAGGGCCTTCCACAAAGGCGCGCTTGATGTTAAGATAGGCGCGCTATATTCCCTTGGCGCTGCACTTTGAAGACTTAGTGCAGCGCTGTCTTTGAATGGTGAGAGATTTCGATGAGTTTTGGTTTTACTTCCGCGCGCGCGTCGAGCGCCGCGCTATTGGTCGCGCTGCTGGCCGGATGCGCAGGCGCAGCCCGCTCCAGCGGCTTGGGCGCCGTGCCTTCGGTATCGACTCAGGCAACCTACGTACGCTTTGGCTCGAGCGGGCCGGTGCTGCAGACGCTCGACGTTCCGCTCAGCCAGTTCCCGAACGCGACCGGGACCCTGCTCACCGGCATTCGAGGCAACCTGATCACGGGCTTCATCGATAAGCTCAACGGGTCGAACCTAGGCGTCGTTTACGATCGAAGAACGGGCGTCTGGACGCCGATTAAATATCCGGGCTCGGCGAAGACCAGCGTGTACGGCCCGGCCGTCACGCAGACGGGCTATCGGCTCGTTGGGAGCTACCAGAAAAGAGGGCAGACCAACGCCGACGGCTTCGTCTACGACTCCACGACCAAGAAGTATCTCGCCCTCGACGCTCCGACAACCTTGTGCGCGCCGAAGTCGTGCAACTACACGATCGTTCACAGCAACTACGGCGATGCCGCCTACAAAGCCGTCGGAAATTACGATGCGGTAGGTTCCGGCTCGCCCCTGGCCACTCCGAATACGTATCCCGTTTCCGGGCATGCATTCATCTACGATTCGGCCACCTCGAAGTTCTCGACGCTCGAGTTCCCCGGCTCCATCAGCTCGACGGCTTACGGCATTTGGATGGACGGCAGCGCCGTCGCGATCGCCGGCGGCTACACCGATAAGAAAGGCACGCACGCCTACGTCCGCAACCTCGCGGGGACGAAAATGCTCGCCTACACGTGGCCGAAGTCGATCCTCACCCACTTCGAGGGGATCACGGGAGCGGGCGGAGCCGGAAACTACAACGTAGTCGGCGACTACTTCGACCTCAAGAACAAAACCCTCGAGTACGGCTTCTTCCTGCCGATCCGCAAGTGGACCGCGGGCACGCCCACCGTCATTGGCCCGGTCAGCGCCAACTCGGTCTTCGGGCGGACCGCCATCGGGGTCTATGTCGGAGCCGGCCTTACCAACGGCTACATCACGACGATTCCATAGGAAGGACGCGTGAGCGGTCTCTCTTGCGTACTCCGACGCCGGCGTGAAACCAGCAAAAAAATGGTGGAGCTGTCGGGGTACCGCCCCCCGAGTCCAAGAAACCTTACCGGCGCGTTCTCCAGGCTCAGCTTCGGCTTTATCTTATTCGAACGGACGCCCCAAAGCGCGGCTTACCGTTCGCTGCAGATCCTTGATCTCGCACGTGCGTCGAATCACACGCCCGTGCCAGCCCGAATTTGTGACCGGAGGGCAGAGTGGTTCGGGCCGACTCTCTGCGTCCGGTGACTAGCCTAGATTAGGCAGCCAGTGCGTATTCGTTATTGGCAGTTATTGCCGTTGCGATCGTTTTAGGAGTGCTCGCAGCTCCGCCTGCTAACGCCGACTAAAGGCCTTCCTGTCGAACCTATTTCAGCCCCATGTCGGACAAGCATTATAACACGCCGGGCAAGCCTGGAGTTTCGCGACGACTAGGTCTTGGCTTCGGAGCTGCTGGCCGCGTGTAACAGCGTCGAAACGATCAGCATGATGATCGCGCCGTACAAGTCGGCAAGCCAGGGGTTGACGCCGCTGCTCGGATCGTAGAGATGGATGAAGCGGACGGTGATCACGAAGAGCAGGTAGTTGATCACGAACGAGAAGAGCCCGAACGTAATCAGGGTGAGCGGCAGCGAGATCAACTTGAGAATCGGCCCGATCAGCGCGTTCACGAGGCCGAATACGATCGCCGCGATGACGGCGTTCCAGACCGTGGTGTTGTGGTAGAAGCCCGGAACGAACTTCGCGATTAGGTAGAAGACCAGTGCGTTGATCAGGAATCTCAGGAGCCAGTTCAAGGTTTATACCCTCCTTCGAGTGCTTGCTTGACCTTTGCGGCCAAGGTAGGGCTCATCCCTTTAACGGCGGCGATTTCGTCGAGCGCCGCACGGCGGATTCCCGCTGGGGAGCCGAAAGCGGTGAGCAGACGCTTTTTGCGGACCGGGCCGACGCCGTCGAGCGCGTCGAGCGCCGAACGCGTCATCGACTTCGCGCGCCGCAGACGATGGTAGGTGACGGCAAAGCGGTGCGCTTCGTCGCGAATTCGCGCAACGAGGTGCAGTGCCGCTGAGTTGGCGGGCAGGACGATCGGCTCCGACTGGTTCGGAAGGTACAACCATTCGTGCTCCTTGGCGAGTCCCGCAACGGGCAGTCCAGTCATGTCGAGCTCCTCGAGCACCTCGACGACGGCGCTGAGCTGGCCCTTCCCGCCGTCGATCAGCAAGAGGTCGGGTTTTTTGTTGAACTTCTCTTTTTTCGCCAGCTGGCGCTCCATGGGGGTTTCGGTGCGGTCGGTTTCGCGGCGCAGGTAGCGCAGCCGCCGGCGCAGGGTCTCCTGCATCATCGCGAAATCGTTGGGGCCGCGGTCGTACTGAATCTTGAAGCGGCGGTACTCGCTCTTGCGCGGCCGCCCTTCCACGAAGACGACCATCGATGCGACGGGGTTGGTTCCTTGGATATTCGATACGTCGTAGCACTCGATGCGATGCGGGGGCTCCGGCAGCTCGAGCGCGTCCGCGAGATCGGTGAGCGCACGCGCCTGCGCGGTCTCCTGCACCTCCTGATGGGCTAAGAATGCTTTGAGGTTCTGCTCGGCATTCTTTTGCACGAGCCGCAGATAGTCGCAGCGCGCCCCGCGTTGCGGCTGCAGGATGCGCACGCGCTGTCCCTTGAGCGATGAGAGCCAGGATTCGATCGTCTCGCGCTCGTCGGGCAACGCCGTAACGAGCAGTTCCTTGGGAATCGCTGCCGCTTGGGCGGCGGCCGAGCGTCGCGTCTCCGGCACCGGCGCCTGCACGTCGCGCGCGACGCGTGCCGGTGAGTACGCTTTACCGTCGAGTGCGCTCGCCGTCCGTGCGGTATAGAATTGCTTGAGGAACTCAGCGGTCAGCAGCGCGTCGGTCTGGTCGTAGACGCCGTCGAGGATGAAGTGCTCTTGGCCGATCAGCTTGCCGCCGCGCACGAGGAAGACTTGCATGCAGGCTTGGCCCTGCGAGCGGGCGACGGCGATGAGATCCATATCGAGCCGCGATTTCCAAACGACCTTCTGAGCCTCGGTCACGCGGCGCACTTGCACGATGCGATCGCGCAGCCGCGCCGCCGCCTCGAAGTGCAGCTGTTCGGCGGCGTCGCTCATCTCGTGCTGCAGGCGGTGCAGCAGCGAATCTTGCTTGCCCTCCAAAAAGAGGACGACCTCGTCGATCGTACGATCGTAATCTTCTTCCGACTGATAGCCGACGCACGGCGCGAGGCAGCGCTTGATGTGATACTGCAGGCACGGACGCTTGCGGCGCCCGTCGATCGGCTCGCGGCAGGTGCGCAGCGGAAAGACGAGCCGTACGAGGTCGATCAGCTCGCGCAGGCCGTGCGCGTTGGTGTATGGGCCGAAGTAGCGCGCGCCGTCGTTGCGGATCATGCGCGTGAAGACGACCCGCGGAAACGGCTCGTTGGTTACCTTCAAGTAAGGATAGCGCTTGTCGTCGCGCAGACGCACGTTGAAGGGCGGCTGGTAGCGCTTGATGAGATTTGCTTCGAGGATTAGCGCCTCGACTTCGTTGGTCACGACGATCGTGCGCACGTCGAGGACGCGCGCTGCCATGGCCGCAATCCGCGTCTGGTGTGCCGCTCCCTCTTGGAAGTAGGAACGAACCCGGTTGCGTAGCGAGACGGCCTTACCGATGTAAAGGATCTCATCGCCCGGCCCGACCATCAGGTAAACGCCGGGCGCGTCGGGGATATGCGAAAGCGTCTCTTGCAGCCTCACGGCGCCGGCGGGCTCAGGAATCGGCGCGAGCCGGCCGTTTCCGAAGCCGCAGGATGACGATCGCCGCGATTACCGCGACGACGGCCACGCCGAGCAGCAGATAGGCGCCGCGATGCAGCAGCGGAAGCACCGTGTCGAGGTGCGCGCCCAGTGCGTGGCCGATTAAAATCAAGCTGCTGCAAAAGATCAGCGATCCGAGGAACGTCCATAGATAGAAATGCGCGAGGTTCATCTCGGCGATGCCGGCCGGTATCGAGACGACGCCGCGCAGCACCGGCAAAAACCGGCAGATGAAGACCGCGAAGGTGCCCCAGCGTTCGAAAAATCGATGGACGATCATCAGGCGATCGTGCGTGAAGTGCACGTACTTCCCGTAACGCTCGATCACCGGCACGCCGCCAAAGCGGCCGATCGCGTAGCCAACCGTGTTGCCGGCCAGCTCGCCTGCCATGGCGACCGCGATCGTCAGCCACAGGCTGCTCAGGTGGCCGGTCGCGGTGAGTCCGCCGGCCACCGGAAGAATGACCTCGGTGCCGATGGGGACCGCCATGTTGCCCAGCGCCAGGCCAACGAACAAGCCAAGATAGCCGTACGCGTCGATGAGCGATACGATCGCCTGTTGGAGGTGTTCCACCGGCTTCTTTACTCTCGGGCAGCCGCGGCGTTTCGAGTCGCTGCGCGGCGCAAAATCTCCGCGGCGGAGCTGCCCCCTTCCATCCGCAGGGCCTCGAAGAGATCGCTGGGGCCGATCTCGCGGTCCCCGGCACGCTCCTGGGCGAGCGAGATGATCCGCCGGACTCGGGGCGTGATGAGGATGCCCTCCCACAAACGATCCTCGCCCGTGCCGAGCGCTCGGCGGACTTGCGCGTGCACTTCGGGTACGTCAATTCCGTCGGCATCAAGGGCCTGCAGTGTTGCGGGATCGCGCTCTTCAAGCAAGGCGACCAGCAGGTGTTCGGCGCCGACGTAGTAGTGACTGTGATTCCGGCACTCTTGCTCGGCTACTCGAAGCACGCGCCTTGCGGCCGGGTCAAAGTTTGAGAACAAGAAGTCCTTCGGTCCTTCGACAGTCCTTCGACAGTCCTTCGACAGTCCTTCGACAGTCCTTCGACAGCCCTTCGACAGTCCTTCGACAAGCTCAGGATGACAGGTGGGGAAACTTCGGGGCGACACGATTTGAACGTGCGACCTCTTCGTCCCGAACGAAGCGCTCTACCAAGCTGAGCCACGCCCCGAAGATTTCTCGCTTTTTCGCAGGGCGATGCTCCCTTCCTTTCCAAAGAGGCCTCTCGTTGCTCATGAGATACCTCATCGTCGGGTGCGGACGGGTCGGCTCGTCGCTTGCAAAACTTCTCGAATCTGACGGACACGAAGTCATTGTCGTCGACGAAAACGCCGCCGCATTCAAACGCCTCGGACCAAACTTCAAGGGACACGTCGTCGTGGGAACCGGCATTGATTACGATGTCCTCAAGCGAGCGGGCGGGGCGACCGCCGACGGCGTCATCGCCGTCACCAACGGCGACAATCGTAACATCATGGCCGCTCTGATCGCCCAGCGAATGTTCAAGATCCAACGCATCGTCGCGCGCATCTACGATCCGCCGCGCGGCCAAATGTACCGTCAGCTCGGCGTGCAGACCGTCTGTCCGACGACCGTCGGCGCAAAGATGATCCGCGACACGCTCATCGGCGCGCCGTGGGAGAATCAAATCTTCGATTTCGGACGGCTGACGTCGCTCGCGGCCGTCGTCGGTGACGCAGACGCGGGCAAACGCATCGCCGATATCGAGGAAGAAGGACGTATCCGCATCGCCGCCGTGCGCCGCGGTCCCAAAGAGGTGATCGTCGCCTCGGCCGAGCTCGTTCTCCAAGTAGGTGACGAGCTCAGCGCCGTCGTCGGGCCCGATGCGATCGGCGATTTCGCCGCGCGCTTTAGCGCCACACCCGTCTTCTCGCGGGCGATCGCCTAGAGTGTTCATTCTGATCGTCGGCGGCGGTAAGGTCGGCTCGTATCTCTCGCGCGCACTGCTCGACCAGGGTCACGAAGTCGTCGTCGTCGAGAAAGAGGAGCGCAAGGCGAAGATGCTCGAGCGCCTGATCGACCGGAAGGTCACGGTCGTGGGCGACGGCTGCGATCCGATGATCCTCGACGCCGCCGGCGTCAACCGCGCCGACGTCGTCGTCGCCGACACCGGGGACGACGAAGACAACCTCGTCGTCGTGCTGCTCTCCAAGCGTAAATCGAAGGCGCGTTGCATTGCGCGGGTCAACAATCCCGCCAACAAGCTGATCTTCAACTCCCTCGATAAGGACGATCCCGTTATCGTCATCTCCTCGACGGAGCTGATCCTCGACGTACTCAACGAGCACGTCAACGCCACGAAGTACCGTTCGATGCTCGAGACGATGCATCTCTTTGGCAAAGGCGACATGCAGCTGGTGAAGGTCGCGATACCGGAGCGCTCGCCCATCGACGGCAAGCGACTCTCCGAGATCGGATTTCCTCACAACTCCGTCGTCGTGGCGATCGATCGCGCCGAACAGGACCTCGAGATCCCCACCGGCGACACCACGCTGCGTGCCGGCGACGCGATGATCGTCATCGTCAAGAACGGCGCGGTCGAGCGCATCCGCTCGATTATCGGCGGCTAGTCCTCGGCGCGCCGTACGGCCCGCCATCGCCAAACCGCAACCCCGGCAAAGACCGCCTCGACGATTCCGAACGGCCACGCGCCCTGTAAAAAGCCGTATACGGATCCAAGCGCGCACGCGCCGGCGAAGCCGAGGATGTACCACGGGCTGCGGCGCTCCAACGCATAGGTCACGAGCATCGCCGTAACCGCAACGAGACCGAAGAGCGTCAGGGCGTTGAAACGCAGGTTAGATGTAGCCTTTCTTTAAAGCAACGACCGCGGCTTGCGTGCGATCGGCGGCGGAGAGCTTCTCGAGGATGTCGCGGATGTGTCCTTTCACCGTCCCAAGCCCCAGATGCAGGGTGTCTGCGATCTCCGAGTTCGCGTTTCCGTCGGCGATGAAGCGCAAGATCTCCGTCTCGCGCGGCGTCAGCGGCGAAGGGCGCAGGCTCGAAGGCGCGCCCACGGCAAAGCGCGAGAGAACGACGTGCGCGATCTTCGGGTCGAAGTAGGCGCCCCCTTCGCTCGCGATGCGCACCGCGTCGACGATCCGATCGGTGTCCGAACTCTTCAGACAATAGGCGTCGGCCCCGGCGCCGAGCGCGGCCAGAACTTCGTCCTCGATATCGAGCATCGTCACGATAACGACGTGCGTGCCGGGCAGTTCCGTTCGCACGTGCTTCGTCAACGTGACACCGTCGACGTCCGGGAGACCGATGTCGATGACGGCGACGTCGGGACGCTCCCGCTGGATCGCTTCCCATCCGCCGGCGCCGTCGGCAGCCGCGGCGACGACGTCGAACGTCCCATCGAGCGCGGTACGCAAACCGGCGCGCGTGAGCGCGTGATCTTCGACGATCACGACCCGGGGGCGCGCGGTCGTCTCCATCACTCGTCGATCGCCGGCAAGGTCATCGTGAAGGTGCTGCCCGCGGGCGAGCGCGGCGCGTACTGTGCGCTGCCGCCGTGCTTTTCGGCGATGCGGCGCACGATGTAGAGGCCCAACCCGCTCCCCGCGCCGGGATGGCCGCCGGCGAAGCGCTGGAATAGGCCGGCGCGCCGCTCCTGCGGGACGCCGTAGCCATCGTCGTCGACCGTCACGGCGATCGTGGCGCCGGTCCGATGCACCCCGGCGATAACGTGTCCGCCGCGCGGCGTCGCGTCGATCGCATTGGCGACGAGGTTCGCGATCGCGCGGCGGATCTCGTGCGGATCTCCGCGCGTCGCCAGCGGCCGCGGGCCGATCTCCGCGCGGATCTCGACGCCCTTCACGTCGGCGACCGGCTGCAGCTCTTCGACGATCCGTAAGACCAGATCGTCACAGGAGACTTGCTCCTTGAGCGTCGATGCCTCGCCGGCCTCATAGCGCGCAACGAGCAGGAGCGTCTCGACGATTCGCCGCTGGTCGTCGTTCGCCGCGAGCGCCGTGTGGATCACCGCACGATAGCGTTCCGGCAGCTCGCCGTAGGCACCGTTGAGGGCCTGGCTCATCGTGACGTGCGCCGCCGTCAGCGGCGTGCGCAGGTCGTGGGCGAGCGCATAGACGATATCGCGGATCACGTCGCCGCGATCGGCGAGCTCGTTCTTCTGCCGCGCGTTCTCTTCGCTCTGCTCGCCGAGCTGCGTAAAGAGCGCGGCCTGCCCGAGCGCCATCCCTGCCTGCGCAGCGAACGCGCGCAGCGTCGGCGCGGCGTCGGCGTCGAATGGTTTGTCCAGCGCGCATTCGATCAGGACGTATTCGCCCGGACCGCTGGTCGCAATCGCCGTCGCGAGCGCCTGCTCGGCCCCGAGTGCATCAAGCGTTAAACGCCCTAGCGCATCGTTCTTCGTAATGACGAGCACTTTGTCGACCTCCGCAGCGTGGGCCGCCAGCGATGCAACCTCAGTGCCCAACGCGCGCCGCTCGACGGCGATGTCGCGATCGCCCGAGGTATACGAAAGCGTCAGCGGCGCCCCGAACGAGGTCTCGCGCACGATCAAGGTCGCCTTCGTCGCCCCCAGCAGTGCGACCGATTGGCGCGCCACCGCGCGCTGCACGAGCTCGAGATTGAGGGTCTCGCGGACGCTCCCGATCGCTAGGCGCAGCGCTTTCTCGACCTCGACTTGCCGCATGCGTCCGGCCGAAACGCCGGCTTCGCGCGCGAACTCTTGCGTCTTGACGCTCAGATAGCCAACCAAGATGAAGGAGGCGGCGAGCAGCATCCGGTCACCGATCGCGATGATGCTCCAACTGTGCCCCGCTACCGCGCCGTCGTAATAGCCCGCGACGGCGTTGGCGATCTCCGATACGATGACCAACCGCGTCGTAAGCCTGCTCTGCAGGGCCAGACTGCTAAGCGCAATCGGCGCGTTAAAAAGGATTGCGACGATGAAGAGCTGCGGCGTGAGCAGATCGACGAGCCACGCAATCAGGAGTAAGCCGTAGCATAGGAACGCCACCTCCGCGCGTTTTCGGGCCCGTCGGCGGGGGCGCCTTGGCCTAACGCGAAGGGCTGGGCCGATGGACCGCACCGCACGGGCGGAGGAACTCCTGCGCGAGCTCGGTGGCCGCGCGCGCCTCGTCGTATACGTCGCCGGTGCACCCGGCGCCGGTAAAACGCGCCGCCTTTTAGAGGACGGCCGCCGACTTGCGGCCGACGGCAAGCGCGTCTTCATTGGCTGGATCGAGACAAAGGGACGCCCCGATCTCGAACGCATAGCCGCGGGGCTCCCGCGCGTGCCGCCGCGCCAGGTCGAGACCGGCGAGCGGATCTTCGAGGACTTCGATTTCGACGCAGCGGCGCGCGCCAAGCCGGACGTCATCGTGCTCGACGAACTCGCCCACGATAACCTCGGCGACGCGGCGCACGCCAAGCGCTGGCAAGACGCCGTGGCCCTTCGCGAGCTCGGCATCGGTGTGATCGCCGCCTTTAACATCGCCCATCTCGAGACGGTCGCGCCGACCGCCGAAGCGCTGCTCGGATATCCCGTGCGCGAGATCGTGCCGTTCTCGTTTTTGCAATCGGCCGACGAAGTCGTGGCACTCGACGTCTCCCCGAGTCTGCTGCAAAGTCGCGTACGCGCCGGGAAGATCGTCAACGAACAGGACGTCGACCGCGCGCTCAACGGCGCGTTCAAAGAGCAAAACCTGCACATGCTGCGCGAGCTGCTGCTGCGTACGGTCGATAGTCTCACGCTTCCCGTCTTTAAAGCCGGTCGTACCTCGATGGCTGCGGCCTTCGTCTATCCGGAGAACGACGCCGCGCCCTATCTCAAGCGCACGGCCGCGATCGCCAGCGCGCTCGACCTTGGCCTCGAAGTCGTTCCGATGCCGGGCGCCGGAGGGCCCGAGCTCGAGCGCATCGCGCGCGAGCTCGGCGGCGAGGTGCTGCACGAAGGGATCGATCCCGCAGCCGCGTCCGGCGATGTCCTTCGTGCCGCGCTGGTCGCACTTCCGAAAGATCGGGCTGCTACGAAGCTTGCCGGGACGCCGCTTCCGTACGATCTCTTCATCGTCGGCCTCGGTCAAACGTACATCGGCGAAAATCCCGCGCGGTCGCCCTACTCGCAGACCGCGGGCGATCGCCTGCGCGTTGGCTACGGGAAGCTGACCGTCTACATCGGTGCCGCCGCGGGAGCAGGCAAAACCTTTGCGATGCTCGATCGCGCGCATCAGCTCAAAGCCGACGGCGTCGACGTTGTCGTCGGCTTCGTCGAGACGCACGGCCGCAAGGAGACGGCGGCGTTGCTCGATGGGCTCGAGATCGTTCCGCCGCAGACGGTCACCGAAAACGGCATTACCTACAAAGAGTTCGATCGCGCGGCCGTCATAGCGCGCAGCCCGCAGGTCGCGCTGATCGACGAGCTGGCACATACCAACGCGCCCGGCTCTGTAGCACCGAAGCGTTTCTACGATGTGCTGGCGGTGCTGCGCGCCGGCATCGACGTAATTACGACGCTCAACATCCAGCATTTGGAAGGCCTCGGCGATACCGTGCTCCGGCTGACGGGCACGGTCGTCCGCGAGACGCTCCCCGACGGCATCCTCTCGCTCGCCGACGAGGTAATCCTCATCGACGTCACGCCCGAGACGCTGCGCCAGCGCCTGCGCGAAGGAAAGATCTATCCGCTGGATCGCTGCGAAGCGGCGCTGGCGAACTTCTTCCGCACCGAAAACCTTTTCGCGCTGCGCGAACTTGCACTTCGCGAAGCGCTGCGCGCGCGCCATCGCGAACGCGTCGCATCGCCGTTCGATCGCCTGTTGCTTTCGATCGGCTCGCGCGAAGTCGATCTGCCGATGATTTCCCGCGCCGGGCGGATCGCCGCTCGCCTCGCAATCGAGTTCACGATCGCGCACGTCGTCGGACCGCGCCAACGCATCGATCCCCAGGTTGTCGAGATGCTGCGCTCCGAGGCACGCAAGACCAACGTCGAGTGGATCGACGAGGTCGCCGACGACGTACCGAAGCGCATCATAGAGATCGCCCGATCCGTACCGCAAACGACGGTCGCGCTGGCCGGTACGCAGCGCCAGCCGCGCTGGCTCGGCCGCCCTACCTTCGCGCGCCGCCTGCTCGATGCGGGCGCCTACGAGTTGCTGATCTTGTTGCGCCCGGCAAACTCGGCGCTAAACGCCTCCGCGAGCGAAGAGTAGTTAGTCCGGCTTTGTTCCGTCGAGCGCGAGATTGAGATCGAGAACGTTGACGCGAGGCTCGCCGAGAAAGCCGAACGTTCGTCCTCGAACGTGTTGCGCAATGATAGAATTGACCGACGACACGCTGATGCTCCGCGCCTTTGCCACGCGCGGCGCCTCCCAGTATGCTGCTTGCGGACTAATGTCCGGATCGATTCCGCTGCCGCTCGAGGTGACGAGATCGATTGGCGGCGCGCCCGCCGCTCCGGGATTCTCTTTCTCGAGTGCGGCGATCGTCGCTTTGGTGGCGTCGATGAGTTTCTTCGACGTAGGGCCGAGATTCGTGCCGCCGGTTGAGGTCGGGTCGTACCCCTTACCCGCCGCCGACGGGCGCCCCTGAAAGTACCGCGGCTTCGTCCAGAGCTGCCCGATAAGCGCGGAACCGACGACCTTTCCGTTGACGGAGATCAGCGAACCGTTCGCCTGACGGGGGAAGAGCAGCTGCGCGAACAGCGTCATCACGAGCGGATAGACGATCCCGAAAGTCACGATCGAGATGACCGTTACACGCAAAGCTGTGCTGAGTTCTTTTATCATCGTCTACCTACGTAAGGTGCAGCGCGGCGAGAATCATGTCGATGACCTTGATGCCGATGAACGGAACGATGATGCCGCCGAGGCCGTAGAGCATCACATTTTCGAACAGCACACGGTTCGCACCCTTCGGCTGGTACCGGACGCCGCGCAGCGCGAGCGGAATCAGCGCGACGATGATGAGCGCATTGAAGATGACCGCCGAAAGAATCGCGCTCTGCGGGGTCGTCAGGCGCATGACGTTGAGGATTGCCATCGCCGGATAGGCGACCGCAAACATCGCCGGAAGAATCGCAAAATACTTCGCAACATCGTTGGCGATCGAGAACGTCGTCAGTGCACCGCGTGTCATCAGCAGCTGCTTACCGATTTCGACGATTTCGATGAGTTTGGTCGGATCCGAGTCGAGATCGACCATGTTGGCCGCCTCTTTGGCCGCCTGCGTGCCGGAGTTCATCGCGACGCCGACGTCGGATTGCGCCAGCGCCGGCGCGTCGTTCGTACCGTCGCCCGTCATCGCGACGAGCCGCCCGGACTGCTGCTCGCGCTTGATGAGATCCATCTTCGTCTCGGGCGTCGCCTCGGCGAGAAAATCGTCGACGCCGGCCTCCTTCGCGATCGTCGCGGCGGTCAGCGGGTTGTCGCCGGTAATCATGACCGTGCGGATTCCCATCGCGCGCAATCGGCCGAAGCGCTCCGTCATGTTCGGCTTGAGAATGTCTTTGAGATAGATGACGCCGATGATCAGCGTATTGCGCGCCAGCAGCAGCGGCGTGCCGCCGCTTCGCGCGATCTGCTCGATCTGGGGCAGCAGCTCGGTCGTCGTCGAGCCCCCGGCCTCGCCGACCCAAGCCAGCACCGAATCCGGTGCCCCTTTGCGGATCTTCACGCCGTCGGAGAGGTCGAGGCCGCTCATCCGCGTGTAGGCGCTGAACGGAACGAACGTCGACCCCGCCGGCGCGCCGCCGTTCGAGGAACCGACCTGCTGCGCCAGCGCGACGATCGAGCGCCCTTCCGGCGTCTCATCGGCGAGCGAGGATAGGTAGGCGATCCGCGCCACGTCCTTCGGATCGATTCCCGGCGCCGCAACGATCTGCACTGCCTGCCGGTTTCCCAGCGTGATCGTTCCCGTCTTGTCGAGCAGCAACGTGTCGACGTCCCCGGCGGCCTCCACGGCGCGCCCGCTCATCGCGAGCACGTTGCGCTGCATCACGCGATCCATTCCCGCAATGCCGATCGCCGAGAGCAGCCCGCCGATCGTCGTCGGAATCAGACAGACGAGCAGTGCGATGAGCACCGTGACGCTCTGATGCAGGCCCGCGTACACCGAGAAGGGGGCCAGCGTCGCGACCGCGATCAGAAAGATGATCGTCAGCCCGGCAAGCAGGATGGAGAGGGCAATCTCGTTGGGCGTCTTCTGCCGCTGCGCGCCTTCGACGAGCCCGATCATGCGATCGAGAAAGCTTTCGCCGGGATTCGCGGTCACGCGAACGACGATGCGATCGGAGAGCACGCGCGTTCCGCCGGTGACGGCGCTGCGGTCGCCGCCCGATTCGCGGATCACCGGAGCCGACTCGCCGGTAATGGCGGATTCATCGACCGTCGCCGCGCCTTCGAGCACGTCGCCGTCGGCCGGAACGACGTCGCCGGTTTCGACGACGTAGCGGTCGCCCTTGCGCAGTCCGGTGCTTGCGACCCGCTCCTCGCCGCCGTCGTCTTTCAGCCGGCGCGCGTAGGTATCGGATTTCGTGCGGCGCAACGCCTCGGCTTGTGCCTTGCCGCGGCCTTCCGCCACGGCTTCGGCGAAGTTCGCAAAGAGCACCGTGAACCACAGCCACGCCGCGATCGCGAAGTCGAAGCCGACGATCGCCGCGTGCGCCGCCAAATCGCGCACGGAGAAAATGGTCGTCGCCGCCGCCCCGACCTCGACCACGAACATCACGGGGTTACGCGCCTGCCAGCGCGGATCGAGCTTCTTGAAGGAATCGCGCAGCGCACGCATCAGAATCGCGCGATCGAAGAGTGAGAGCGCTTTCGGCCGCCGTTCCAAGCGGCGCTGGCTGAGCATCAGTACGTCTTCCCTTGTTGCACCAGCAGGTGCTCGACGACCGGGCCGAGCGAGTCGGCCGGAAGAAAGGTCAGCGCGCCGACGATCACGATCACGCCGATGAGCAGCGCCACGAAAATCCCCGAGTGGGTGGTGAAGGTGCCGGGGCCTTCGGGTATCGCCTTCTTTCCGGCGAGCGCGCCGGCCAGCGCGAGTGCGGGAATCGCAACCGCGAACCGGCCGAACATCATGTTGACGCCGGTCAGCAGATTGTAGAAGAGATTCGGGCCGAGCCCGGCAAACGCCGACCCGTTATTGGCATTGGTCGACGTGAATGCGTAGAGAATCTCCGAAAAGCCATGCGGCCCTGCGTTGTTGAGCGTTGCGAGACCGGCCGGCAGCACCGCCGCGATCGCCGTCGGCACGAGGCATAGCACCGGCGTGACGAGCGCGGCAAGGATCGCGAACTGCACCTCGCGCCGCTCGATCTTTTTTCCGAGATACTCGGGCGTACGCCCGACCATCAAGCCCGCAATAAAGACCGTCAGCACGGCGAAGACGATCATTCCGTAGAGTCCGCTCCCGACGCCGCCGAAGACGACCTCACCGAGTTGCATATTGACCAGCGCAACGAGGCCGCCGAGCGGCATGAAGGAATCGTGCATCGAGTTCACCGCGCCGCACGACGTGTCGGTGGTGACGGTCGCGAAGAGCGCCGAGGCGGCCGTTCCAAAACGGCACTCCTTGCCCTCCATGTTGCCGCCGGCGATGCCGAGTTGATGAACGATCGGGTTGCCTGCAGACTCCGCCCAATACGCGACCGTGAAACCCACAAAGAAGAGGATCGCCATCGCGGTGAAGATCGCCCAGCCCTGGCGCGTGTCCTTGACCATCTTGCCGTACATGTACGTCAGGCCCGCGCCGAGTGCGAAGATCAACAGCATCTCGATGAGGTTGGTGAGCGGCGTCGGATTCTCGTTGGGTGAGGCGGAGTTCGCGTTGACGAAACCGCCCCCGTTGGTGCCGAGCTCCTTGATGACCTCTTGCGAGGCCATCGGGCCGCCGGTGATCGACTGCGTGAAGCCTTCGATCGAGTGCGCCGTCGCGTAGGCCGCAAAGTTCTGCGGCATTCCCTGCCAAACCAAGAAAAGGCCGAACACGACCGCGATCGGCAACAGCACGTAGAGCGAGCAGCGGGTGAGGTCGACCCAGAAGTTTCCGAGCGTCTTCACCGACGTCCGCGCGAGCCCGCGCACGACCGCGACTGCAATCGCGATACCGACCGCCGCGGAGACGAAGTTGTGCCACGCCAAGCCGGCCATCTGCGAGAGATAGCTCATCGCCTGTTCGCCGGAGTAGAACTGCCAGTTCGTGTTGGTCGTGAAGCTGACGGCCGTGTTCCACGCAAGGTCCGGAGCCATGTTGGCGACGTGCTGCGGGTTCAAGGGCAGCCACTTTTGCGTCCGGAGCAACACGTAGAGATACACAAAGCCAATGACGGAGAACGCCAGCATCGAGAGCGCGTAGGCATACCACGTCATCTCGGCGTCTTCGCGAATCCCGCAGGCGCGGTAGATCATTCGCTCGAGCGGCGCGAAGAAGGATGAGAGCCACGTGCGCTCCCCGCTGAAGACGCGCGCCATGTACGAACCTAGCGGCTTGGTGACCGCGAGCACGATGAGAAAGAAGACGATGGCCTGGAGCCAGCCGATGCCGCTCAAAACTTCTCCGGGCGCAGCATCGCGAAGATCAGGTAGGCGAGCGCGGCGATCGTCAGCAGCAAGCCCAGCAGGTCGTCGAATAGCACGGAGAGCCTAAACCCTCTCGCATCCCACGACGTAGAGTTCGAGCAAAACAAAACATACGATCGAGAGAACGACGATTCCGAGCTCGAGCAGCATACGCCTACGATATCCGGCGAACGCCGCCCGCGCCATCCTCCGAATGGATGATCCGAACGGACGGTTTGCGCAGCCGCTGCGCAGCTTGTATACTGGCCGCTATGGTCTCTGCACGACTCGTTGCCGCCGCGATCTTTATGGGCTCCGTCACCGCGACGGCCGCCAACGCGCTGGGTCAGTCGGCGCCGTCGGGCGCACCGTCACCCGCGCCGTCGGCGACCCCGAGCGCGCCAAGCGATCCCTGCGGCTCGCTGCTCTCCATCGTCAACCGGCCTACGGTGACGACGGGCGTCTGTACGGTTCGCACCGGACACTTCGACGTAGAAAATGGCTATACGAACACGACGACCGCCGGTCCCGGGGGCGGCAGCGCCGCGAACTACCCGCAGTCGCTCATCCGAATCGGAACCGCCGATCCGCACTTCGACATCGAGCTCGGGCCGCCGAGCGCCGAAACCTCGTCGGTCGGGACGCCCCGCATCGACGGTGCGAGCGACGTCAATCTCGGAGCGAAGTACGAGCTGGGCTACACCTCGAAGGCCGACTGGGGCATCAACGGTCTGGTGACGTTCCCAACCGGAAGTCATGCCTTTTCCGCCGGGAACGCGCAGTTCACCGGCAACCTCAATGGTGCGTATACGCTCAACTCGGAGTTCGCGCTCGCCGGTACCCTAAGCTTCAACGCCTTTAGCGGACTCAACGCGGGCGGCGTCGCGCAGTCCTATTTCTGCTTCCTGCCGAGCCTCGAGCTCAGCGCCGCCCTCCCCGGCGGGCCCTCGCAGATAACGGCCGAATACGCCTATTTTTCGTCGGCCGGGCCGAACGTAGGCGGGAAGAGCCTCGTCGACTTCGTCTACCAGCGTGACTTCGGCAGCCACGTTCAGTTCGACGTCGAGTACGGTTTCTCGCCGACCGCCATCAACGGCCAAACCTCGCACTACGTAGGAGCGGGTCTCTCTTTCATGAACTAAAACGGCCTGGAGGAATGTGAATGAACGCCGCAGTCCCACAGGTCAATATCGGAAATACCGGTTTTATGCTTCTTTGCGCGAGCCTCGTCATGCTGATGACGCCGGGGCTCGCATTTTTCTATGGGGGCCTCGTTCAGCGCAAGAACGTCTTGACGATCATGATGCAGAGCTTCATGTCGCTGGGCTGGACGACCGTAATTTGGTTTGCCTTCGGCTACTCCGAAAGCTTCGGGCCCGATTGGCATGGCCTCATCGGCAATCCCGCGACGTACGCGATGCTTCGCGGCGTCACGCTTCATACGATGTTCACCGGAAACGACGCGGGGATACCGCTCGTCGTTCACATCGCCTATCAGATGATGTTCGCGATCATTACTCCCGCGCTGATCACCGGCGCGTTCGCGAACCGCGTTACGTTCAAGGCGTATTTTTGGTTCCTGACCGGCTGGCTGATCTTCGTCTACTTCCCGTTCGTGCACATGCTGTGGAGCCCAGACGGCATCTTGGCGAAGTGGGGCTGTCTCGACTTCGCAGGCGGCATCGTCGTCCATGCGTCAGCCGGCTTTGCGGCCCTCGCTTCGGTGCTCTACGTTGGGCGCCGCAGCGTCATCGAAAATCGGCCGCATAACGTCCCGTTGATTGCTCTGGGGACCGGCCTGCTCTGGTTCGGCTGGTACGGCTTCAACGCCGGCTCCGAGCTGCGCGTCGATTCGGTCACCGCCAGCGCCTTCCTCAACACCGATATCGCCGCATCGTTCGCGGCCATCGCGTGGCTGCTCGTCGAATGGGCGCGCGGACGCCAGCCGAAATTCGTCGGCCTGCTCACCGGTGCCGTCGCGGGCCTTGCAACGATAACTCCCGCCGCCGGCTACGTCTCGCCGACGACGGCCGTCATCATCGGCATCGCGGCCGGTATCGTCTGCTACTTTGCGGTCACACTGAAGAATCAACTCGGCTGGGACGACGCGTTGGACGTCTGGGGTGTCCACGGCGTGGGAGGCTTCTTAGGGATCTGCCTGCTCGGCGTCTTCGCGTCGACGCTCTGGAATCCCAACGGTGCCGACGGCTTACTGCGAGGCAATCCATCCTTCTTCTTCAAGCAAGTCGCCGCTGCCGCGGTCTGCAGCGCGTGGGCCTTCTGCTTTACCTACGCAATGCTCTGGTTGATCAACCTCGTGACGCGGGTGAAGGTAGACGAAACTGCCGAGGAGCGCGGCCTCGACGTCGAGCTGCACGGCGAGGAGGCCTACCCGCTCGGCGTGTGACGCAACGCCGCTCGCCGGACGACTTGATCGAGCGTGAGACCGCCGGCGAACAAGGTCGCCAACGCAACGGCGAACGTCGCATCGACGATCGCTTCGCGAAATGGAACCGACGCGGGCAGCGCGAGCGCGAGCGCAAGGGAGAGGGCGCCGCGCATGCCCGCCACGCGAACCACGCCGAGCCATTCCCGCCGTACGAGACCGGGGCGCAATAGGCCGGTGACCGCGAAGCGTGCGATCGCGACGCCCGCTAGGGCGGCGACGGCAAAGATCGGCGCTGCCGTTAGGCGGCTGATCTCTAGAGCGGCGCCGGCCAAAAAGAAGACGATCACATTTGCGAAGAGTGCGGCGACGTCCCAGAAATGCTCGACCTCACGGGCGATCGTCAACGTGATGGAGGCGCGCTCGTAGTAGCGCAGCGCAATCCCGAAAGCGATGGTCGCAAAGATTCCGGAAAGGTGAAGATAATCGGCCGCAAAGTAGGCGCCGTAGGCGCAGGAAAGCGTTGCTGCGATTTGTACCGCCGCGCCGCCGGCCGCTCGCTGCAGACCCCGGGCGGCGAAGAACGCAAGGGCGATCCCCAGCGCGATACCGCACGCCGCACCGGCGATCGTTTGCAGTGTGACCAGCGCGATCGAACCCGCACCTGCGACGCCCAATGCAATTCCGGCCAGTACGGCGCGGTACAGCACGACGGCGACGGCATCGTTAAAGAGCGACTCGCATTCGACGATCGTCGCTAGCGTCCGCGGCACGGGCAGCCGGCGGAAGACCGCGACGACGGCGATCGGATCGGTGGCGCTCAAGATCGCGCCGGTCAGCAGCGCGGGGCCGATCGGTATCCCGACGATCGCGAGCGCGCCGGCGACGACGCCGGCCGTAAGCAAAACGCCCGGCCCCGCGAGCATCGCGATTGGCAGCCACTGCCGTCGCATCGCGCGCAAATTCAAACTCCATGCGGCCTCAAAGAGCAGGGCCGGCAGAAAGACGTAGAGGGTCGCATGGCCGAATGCGTATGCCAGCCGGCCGGGCTGAATCAATCCGTAGACTACGCCCAGGGCAACGATCGCCAGAATCTGCCAGAGCTTCACGGTCTACGTGTCCTAATGGGTGTGGGTAAAATTTCCGACACGCGTCAGCCTGCGAATCCGCTCGATCGCCTGACGCATTCCCAGCGGCTCCGCCGGCCGGCCGACCGCCTCGAAGTAGACGGCCGGATCGATGTTGAGGGTGCGCGTCTGCACCATCCAAACCGGCGAGTCGCGCAAGAACGCTTCCATCGCCGCGATCTCCTGCGCATCGTCGGTAACGCCCGGGTGCGTCAGCAGATTCAAGCTCACCCGCAAGTTACGCTCGCTGGCCAAGCGGATCGATGCAAACACGTCGTCGAGCGTGTAGCCCAACGGCCGGTAATACGCCGCGTAGACGCTCGGCCGAAACGAGTTCAAGCTAATTCTCACCGCTTGCAGTCCCGCGTCGATACAGCGCGCCAGTGCCGCGGGCCCGCTGCCGTTGGTGTTGAGATTGATCGTGCCGTTCGACCGCCGCTTGCGAATGCGCTCGATCGCGCGCGCGAGCGTGATCGAGCGGAGCAGCGGCTCGCCTTCGCAGCCTTGTCCGAACGAGACGATGCCGTCGTCGACCCGCTCCAAGTGATGCGTCGCGACGTCCGCCAGCTCGGCGGCCGCGACCTCGTCGGCGATCCGCGCCTGCGGCGACGGTATCGCAGCATCGTCGTCTTGCTCCGAGATGCACCCGATGCAGCGCGCGTTGCACTTCGGCGAAACCGGGAGCGCCGCTTCGCCGCGCTCGAGAAAGACGTTCTGCGCGGTAAAACACGCGTAGTCGCGCGAGCAGAGCGCGACCTGCGCCAGCACGCGGTTATCCGGCTGCGCCCCAAGCCGGCCTTCGATCAGCCGCTCGAGTTCGCCGCGCTTGTAGCTCCGCGGCCGCCAGTCGTCGCTCTCGTCGGTCTTCATCGCCGCAACGAACGTTCGATCGTCGACCGCGCACGCGAACGTATAGCCGAAGAGCGGCAGGGACGGCGCGCCGCGCTGTGCGGCGTAGGCCGGAACCAGCAGACGCGTATAGCCTGCCGGCAGCGCGACGGAGAATGCGTTGCGGCCGGCGATCGGACCAATCGTCGTCAGCGGCGAACGCCCCGGGAGAAAGTACCGCTGCGCGCCCGGCGGTTCGGCAATCAGTTCGACGGAAAGGGGCTCGCGGACGAGGCCGCCGTCGGCGAGCGGCGAGTATGCGTAGTCGAACGAAATCCGGCCTTTTGGATCGCACGAGACGAGGCCCGTCTCAGCGCGCTCATGGCGCGATCTCATGCCCGATATCAACTTCCGTATCGAAAACGCGAACCGCCGGACCGGTGAGATACGCGATCCCGCTGCCGTTCCACTCGACGACGAGGCGTCCGCCCGGAACGAGCAGCTCGAGCGGCGAGACCGCCATCCCGTTTCTGATCGCGGCGGCCGCGCACGCGACCGCGCCCGTTCCACACGCCATCGTCAGGCCGACGCCACGCTCCCAGTGGCGAACGTTCAGCAACCCTTCCTCTTTGGGCGCGGCCACGTGGACGTTCGTTCCGTTTGGAAAGGCCGGGTCGCGCTGCAGCTGCTGCCCGGCGATCTCGAGATCGAGGTCTTCGACGCCCTGGCGAAAGAAGACGACGTGGGGATTACCGAGCTCGACGAACGACCCGCTTCCGAGTGATCCGAGGAAGACGTCATCGATTCGCGGGCGCCCCATCGCGACGCGCACCGCATACTCAAGGCCGCGCGCGATGATCTGCGTGGCGACCAAACCCGCGTCCGTCTCGAAGGTAAAGCCCTCTCGCGCTTCGACCTCGTCGAGCCAGCGCGCCGCGCAGCGGACACCGTTGCCGCACATCTCGGCCTCGCTTCCATCCGCGTTGAAGATCCGCATGCGCGCGTCGGCCATGCCCGAGGACTCGATCGCGATCACGCCGTCCGCGCCGATGCCGGCGTGACGATCGCAGGCCCAACGCGCAAACGACGGCAGATTGCCGTTCTTCTCCCTGCGGCGATCGACAACGACGAAGTCGTTTCGCGCGCCGTGCATCTTCGTAACCGCCATGCGCATCGCGCCTCAATTTGCACGCCACTTCAGTTTTTCCCGTACTATCGTCGCGAGCGACTCGGGCGTGCACCAGAGCGTGGCCGGATCGCGACGAAACCACGTGCGTTGGCGGCGCGCGTATTGCCGCGTCGAACGTTCGAGCGAGGCGCGCAGTTCCTCGAGCGTGCTCCAGCCGCGCAGATACGCAAAGGCCGCCGGGTAACCGACCGCGCTCGCTGCCACCGCGGTCTCGCCGACCCGCTCCGCCTCGTCGACGAAGCCGGCAGACAGTATCCTCGCGGTGCGCTGCGCGATGCGCCGGTCGAGCTCCTCCAGCGGCACGTCCAGGAAGACGAGCGTCCATTGGTTTCCCTCGCCGGTGAGCGTTTGCAGCTCGCCCGCTCGCGCCGTGGCCCGTCCGGCCAGCGCTACTTCGAGCGCCCGAAGCACCCGATAGGTATCGCCCGGATGGATCGCCCCGGCGCGTTTGGGATCGCGCTGCACGAGCCATTCGTGGAGAAAATCCGGCGGATGCAGCAGTGCTTCGCGCGCCAGTCGACCGCGCAGAACGTCGTCGTACTGCGGCGCCAGCTTCACGCCGCCGCAGAGCGCGCGCAGGTAGAATCCGGTTCCTCCGGTGACGATCGCGCGCTTTCCGCGGCGCAGGATATCGCCAATCGCGTCGCGTGCGTCCCGCGTGAACCGCGCCGCCGAATAGCGCTCGTGCGGATCGAGAAAGCCGACGAGATGATGCGGCACCGCAGCCATCTGCGCCGCCGAGGGCGCCGCCGTGCCGATCGGCATCCCTCGATAGATTTGGCGCGAATCGGCGCCGACGATCTCCGCGTTAAACTCTCGCGCGAGCTTTACGGCGATCTCGCTCTTTCCGCTTCCCGTCGCGCCGGCGAGAATCAGAACGCCGTCAGGCACGCTTGAACATGCGGGCGAGCTCGTCGGGTCCCAAGCGCAGCATCGTCGGACGTCCGTGCGGACAGTGCATGGGATTCGCGCACGCCTGCAGGCGCTCGACGAGCACCTTCATCTCCGCCGGGTCGAGCCGCTCCCCCGCGACCGTTACGCTGTGGCACGCCAGCGACGCCCAGACGCGCTCGCGCACGTCGCGCTGCTTGGGGTCCTCGCTCAAGTCGTCGAGGAATCCGGCGAGATCGAATGCTCGCGACGAATAGCCGCCCGGCGTCGCGACGATGCGGTACGTGCGTTCGCCGAAGGCCTCGATCTCTAGGCCGCCTTCGTGCAGTGCTTCTAGAACGCGGTCCAGCGCGGCGCTTTGCACCGGATCCAGTTCGACGATCTGCGGCACCAGCAGCGGCGCGTTAGCGCGGCGCTCTGCGGCTGCAGCGACGATCGCTTCGTAAGCGATTCGCTCATGCGCGGCGTGCTGGTCGACCAGCAGCAGACTTTCACCGTCGCTGCAGAGGACGAACGTGCGGTGGAGTTGTGCGAGCACGGCGAGTCCGCTTCCGCCGCCAGGCTCGCCGTCTGCCCGCTCGGCGAACAACGAAATTCCCATCCCTGAAAGCCCCGCGTTCGCGAAGCCGCCTTCCGGCAAACTCGCGGTCTGCTGGGCGAATCGCTCGCGGGCGTGCTCGCGCAGGGTCGCGCCGATCGCACGCCGCGCGGCATCGAAAACTTGAGACGCATAGCGCAGGCGTACGTCGGCTTTGGCCGGATGCACGTTGGGGTCGACGTGATCCGGCGGCAGGTCGAGAAAGAGCACGCCGTACGGGTGTCGTCCGATCATCGTGAAGGTGCTGTAGCCACTCGTCCACGCGCCGGCGACGGGCGCGCTGCGCACCAGCCGTCCGTTGACAAAGAGCAGCTGCATCTTTCGGTCCGGGCGGTCGTGCCCCGGAGCGCTGACGAAGCCGCGCAGCTCGCCGTCGAGCATGCGCGCCGATTCGGCGCGCAGCGGCAGCAGCGTCTTTACGTTTTGCGTTCCGAAGACCATAGCGAGCCGCTCGAGCAGCTCCGGGCTCGCCGGCATCACCCAGATGTCTTTCCCGTCGTGTCGCAGCGTGAAGGTCGTGTGCGGGTAGGCAAGCGCGAAGCTCGAGAGCCACGACGAGATGCGGTTGAACTCGCTGCTCGGGCTGCGAAGGTACTCGCGCCGCACCGGAACGCGCTCGAAAAGGGCCCGAATGCGTACCCGCGTGCCGGCCGGCGCTGCCGCCGGCTCGACCGGCCCGACCTGCTCGCCCCCCGCCTTCACGCGCGCGCCGATCGGCGCTGCGCTTTCGCGCGAGAGCAGCTCGAGCTCCGAGACCGCGGCGACCGAGGCCAAGCCCTCGCCGCGAAATCCGAGCGTCGCAATGGATTCCAATTCGGTTGCAGCGCGCAGCTTGCTTGTTGCGTGGCGAGCAATTGCCAGCGGCAGCGAATCCGCGGCGATTCCCAAGCCGTCGTCGACGACTTCGATGAGATCGAGCCCGCCGCGCTCGATATTGACGAGGACGCGCGACGCCTCCGCATCGATCGCATTTTCGACGAGTTCCTTGACGACCGAGGCCGGGCGCTCGATGATCTCTCCCGCCGCGATCTGACCGATCGTCAGCGAATCGAGCTCGCGTATCGTTGCCACGCCCCGAGTTTCGCGTCGACGCCGCCGCACTCATGGGTTGACAAAGGGCAGGTCGCGAGTATCCTGGTTAAGGATTCCTCGTTAGGTGAGGCGTCTGCATGAAGAGATGCCGCTGCCCGGAAAGGTCGAGAGACCCCAACGGGTAACCAGATCCCGCCGAATCAAGGCGGAATCTAACGCGGCCGTCCTTCGACAAGCTCAGGACAAGCTCAGGACAAGCTCAGGACAAGCTCGGGACAAGCTCAGAGCACGTCCAGGACACGCTCAGAGTGACAAGTCAGGGGTAACGATGCTGTCGAAGGTCTAGGTTGTGCAGTGCTAAAGCTCGACACTGAGGGAGATTGCGCGGCCGGTCCGCGTGAGGTTTCTCGAACTGTCGGCCTGCGAGGAGCAGCGGCAGTTTTTTTATTTTGGAAAGGAGGTGAGGCCTCGCCATGGATGACGGACCAAGTAATCGATCTCGCCGGCGGCTCTCGAGAAGCCGCTTGCTTAACACTGCGTTCGCTCGTCCCGGGGCAGCGCGCATGAGCTAAATAGGAGGAAAGTGCCATGAGAAAACTACCGACGGTTCTGCGCTGCTGGCGCTCGCTGGTCGAATGACTCCCTCGCCCGCTCGCGATACCGCAGTCGCGCCCGCTCGCCGCCCGACCCTGTGGCGAACGCTGATCATGTTCTTCTCCGTCGTTGGGCCGGGTTTGATCACGGCGAATGCCGACAACGACGTCGGCGGCATCTTCACCTACTCGTCTGCCGGCGCACAGTTCGGCTATTCCGTGCTTTGGCTGCTCGTACCGGTGACGATCGCACTCGTCGTCGTTCAGGAGATGTGTGCGCGCATGGGCGCCGTGACCGGCAAAGGCCTTGCCGACCTGATCCGCGAGAACTTCGGCGTCAAGGTGACCTTCTGGTGCCTGCTGCTCTTCGTGCTCGGCGACGTCGGCAACACGGCCGCCGAGTTCGCCGGCGTTGCCTCCTCCGCGCCGATCCTCGGCGGCTACCTTCACATCCTCAATGCCGAAGCATTCAAAATCGCGCTGGTTGCCGGCGCCGCGATCTTCGTTTTTCTCACCGTGACCCGCGGCTCGGCCAAGGTGATCGAGCGCGTCTTCTTCGCCTTCTGCTTCGTCTACATTGCGTACATCGTCAGCGCGTTCGTCGTGCACCCGAACTGGGGCGACGCCCTCCATCAGAGCATCTTTCCGCACTTTGTCGCTTCGAAAGCCTATCTGCTGATGACCATCGCGATCATCGGCACGACGATCTCACCCTGGATGCAGTTCTACATCCAAGCAGCCGTCGTCGACAAAGGGGTACGCGAGGACGACTACGCCTACTCGCGCCTCGACGTCGTCGTGGGCGGAATCTGGACCGACGTCATCGCCTACTTCATTATCGTCTCGTGCGCAGCCACGATCTTCGTCCACAATCTGCACGCAGCCCATCCGCTCGCGATCAAGGACGTCGGGGATGTCGCCGTAGCGCTAACCCCGCTCGCCGGCAAATTCGCCGCATTGCTCTTCGCCCTTGGCTTGCTCAATGCGGCCGTCTTCACAGCCTCGATCCTCCCGCTATCGACCGCATATTACGTCTGCGAGGCGTTCGGCTTCGAGCGCGGAGTCGACCACCGCTTCTTTGAAGCGCCGATCTTCTACGGCTTCTACCTCGCCTTGATCATCATCGGCGCCGGCACCGTGATCGTTCCCGGCGCGCCGCTCGTCGCGATCATCTTCTACTCGCAGGTGCTCAACGGCATGCTGCTGCCGGTCGTCCTGGTCTTGATGCTCTTACTGATCAACAACAAGAAGCTCATGGGCAAGTGGACGAACGGCCCGCTTTTTAATATCATCGCTTGGACGACCGCCATCGTCGTCGGAATTCTAACGGTTATCTCGACCGCCCAGTCGATCTTCCCCTCGCTAGGAAGTTAGCACCTCGAGCAAGCGTATCACAAGAAGGTCAGTTGCCGTTCGGGCGCGGGACGCTTGAACATCCGCTTGCGCAGCGGCACGCGCGTCTCGATATCGGCGTCGCCGGAGAGGGCGTCGGCGATCTCGGCGGCACGTTCGATCACCGCCTCCGGCAGGCCGGCCATGCGCGCAACTTCGATGCCGAACGACCGAGACGAGCTTCCGGGCTGGACGCGATGCGAGAAGACCGGCGCTCCACCGCGCGCGGTGTTTTCCACCGCGGTTATGTGATAGTTCGCGACGACGCTCCAATGATCGGCAAGCGAGCACAACTCGTGGAAGTGGGTTGCAAAAAGGGCCAGCGGCGCCTGGTTCTCCAAGCCCAGCAAGAACTCGCAAATCGCTTGCGCGATTGCCAGGCCGTCGAGCGTGCCCGTGCCGCGCCCCACCTCGTCGATCAACAGCAGCGAGCGCGACGTGCTGCGTCGCAGGATGTTTGCTGCCTCGGCCATTTCCATGTAGAAGGTCGACTGCCCCGAGGCGAGGTCGTCGCCCGCCCCGATGCGCGTAAAGATCCGGTCGACGGCGCCGAGCTTCATGCGCTTGGCGGGAACGAACGAACCGATCTGCGCCATGATCGTCAGGAGGCCGGCTTGACGCAAGTAGGTCGACTTGCCGCCCATGTTCGGCCCGGTAAGTAAGATGAAGCGATGATCCTCGACGCGCAGCTGCAGATCGTTGGGAACGAAGCTTGCGCTCAGGAGCATCTCCATCACCGGATGACGCCCCTCTTCGATTGCGACGACACTCTCGTCGACCAAGGCCGGGCGCACGTATCCTCGCTCGGCGGCGCACTGCGCCAGCGCGGCAAGCGCGTCTACCTGCGCGATCGCAGACGCGGCGCGCGAAAGCGCGTCGGCCGCCGCCGCAACACGCTCGACGAGCGCGTCGAAGAGCTGCCGCTCGAGCCGCTCTTGGCGCGTTTGCGCGGTCGAAATCGCAAGCTCCAGTTCCTTGAGCTCCGGCGTGATGTAGCGCTCGCCGGTTGTCAGCGTCTGCTTTCGAACGTAGTCCGGAGGTACCGCGTCGGCGTAGCTCTTCGCGACTTCGATCGCGTAGCCGAACGTACTGGCGTACTTGACCTTGAGGCCTTTGATGCCCGTGCGTTCCCGCTCCCGCTGTTCGAGTGCGGAGAGTCGCGAGCGCGCGTCGGAACGCAGCGCGACGCATTCGGCGAGCTCGGGATCGGCCTCGGGTCGCACCACGCCCCCGTCACCGATCTGCGCGGGCGGGTCGTCGACGAGCGTGCGTTCGAGATCGCGCCGCAGCTCGGCAAAGTCCTCCACACACGCCAGCAGTGGTTCGATCGGCGCGACCGCCGCACCGCGCAGCGGCCCGATCATCTCGAGCGTTCGCCGCAGCGAAGCGAGATCGCGCGGCATCGCGCGGCGGCAGCGGGCCTTTTGCGCGATGCGTTCGAGATCGAATACGCCGCGCAGGATCTCCCGCATCGATTCGCGCCGCGAGTGCTGCTCGACGAGCGCCGCGACCGCCTCTTGACGCTGCGCGATCGCGGCCGCCTCGATCAGCGGCGCGAGAATCCAGCGGGTCAGCATACGCGATCCCATCGAAGTCGCGCAGAGGTCGAGCGTGGCCAGCAGCGTCGCGCGCGGGTTGGCGCCCTGCGCGCGCGTCAGCTCGAGGTGCTTGCGCGTGGCCGGATCGAGGACGAGAAACTCCTGACTCCGATAGAGCTCCGGCTCGCCGAGGCTGCGTTGCCCGTTGCTGACGCCCGTGCGCTTGACGAAGCCTCGGAGCGCGTCGAGCGCGCGATGGATCGCATGCGACTCTTCGAGCGAAAAACTGGGGAAACTCGAACGCTCGCGCACCTCGACGAGGCCGATTCCGGGCGTAGCCAGCCGCGCGCCGGCGCTCTCCACCGCAGCCGCGATCGCAGCGCGCATCTCGCCCGGAACATCGGCCAGAATCTCGGCCGGCGCGATCCGCGCCAGCTCGGCGAGCAGTTCGTCGTACCCGTTCTCGCCCGCGATCGCGGTCGCAGCCGAGTAGCTCGTCGAAACATCCGCATATGCGATCGCAAAGGTTTCCCCCGCAAGCGCGACCGCGGCAAGGTAGTTGTTCTGCTTCCCGTCGAGCAGCTGCTCTTCGATCAGCGTGCCGGGCGTCACGAGACGGACGACGTCGCGGCGCACCAGCCGGTTCGGCTGCGGCACCTCGAGCTGCTCCGCGAGTGCGACGATGAAGCGCTGGTGCACGAGCTTTGCCAGGTAACCGCTCAGCGCGTGATGCGGCACGCCCGCCATCGCGACGCGCTGCCCTGCGCCGGCCTCTTTGCTGGTCAGCGCGATCTGCAGCGCTCGCGCGATCGTCTCCGCGTCTTCACCGTAGGCTTCGTAGAAGTCTCCGACGCGGGAGAGCAGGATCGCTTCCGGATGCCTGGCTTTCATCCCGAAGTACTGCTCGAGCATCGGCGAATACTTGATCAGCGCAGGCGGCCCTTCGTACCCAAGGCGTTTGAAATCACCTTGCCGTCGCCACCAGATCGAGCACTGGACGCCTCACGGACAGCGCGGGATCGCTCCAGCGCGCCGCGCGCCCGACGACTGTGCCCGCGCAGCCCCACACGTGCGCGCTTTGCACGGCAACGTCGAGCCACGGCGTTCCCTCGTACGGATAATCCGCCGGTTTGGGGGCGACGATCGTCACGTTGTCGAGCGCCTTTGCGGTCACCTTATTCGCGTCTTTTTTCGAATCGCCGACGATCAGCGCACGCACCGTCGCGCCGGTACGGCGTTCGTGAAAGGCGCGGGTGACCTCGTTCTGCGCTTGCAGCAGCCGCCCGAAACGCTCCAGCGCGATCTCTTTTGGCACCTGCGGCCAGTGCGCCGCCGGCGTTCCGCGCCGAATCGAGTAGATGAAGGTAAACGCGTTGGCAAACACCCCGCCTCTCACGTACGCGAGGGTCGCGGCGAAGTCGCCCTCGCTCTCGCCGGGAAAACCGACGATGAGGTCGGTCGTGATCGCACATTCCGGCACGCGCCGGCGGATGCCCGCGACGATCTCGTCGAAACGCTCCAGCGTGTACTTGCGGTTCATTCGCCGCAGCATAGCGTCGCTGCCCGATTGCAGCGGCAGGTGAATCCGCGGATTGAGCTGCGGTATCGCGGCCAGGTCGTCGAGTATTTTCTCGGTGAAGTCTTTGGGGTGCGGCGAGATGAAGCTCAGCCGCTCGATGCCGGTCAGTTCGACGAGCCGGCGGCAAAGGTCGCCGAAGTCCTCGCCTGTCGCCGGATCCCTCCAAGCGTTGACTGTTTGCCCGACGAGCACGATCTCGCGCGCGCCCTGCCCGACGCGGCCGCGTGTCTCCTCGATGATATCGGAGGCCGGCCGATGATCGAAGCGGCCGCGCACGTGCGGCACGATGCAGAACGTGCAGTAGTACGAGCAGCCGCGCTGCACCGTCACCTGCGCGCGCAGATGCGTGTATGCGCCGGTTACGCCGTCGGCTGTGCCGCCGAGCGGCGCGAGTAAGACGCGATCGTCGCTGAAATCCACGTCGTCGAAACTCGGTTGCCAGGCGGCCAGCTGATCGCCGAGCTCGCTCAGCTCCCGCGTACCGAAGATCGCGTCGACGTGCGGGGCAAGCCGTTTCATTCGGTCGCGGTCCTGCTCGGCCAGACATCCGGTGACGACCAGCCGCAGGTTCGGGTCGACGCGCTTGAGCGCGTTTAGATGATTCATACGCCCGTACGCCCGGCGTTCGGCGTTATCGCGAACCGTGCAGGTGTTGAGAACGACGACGTTGGCCTCCTCCGGCGCGGTCGCGACGCTGTAGCCGGCGGCGACGGCGCGTTCGGCGATGTGGCGAGAATCGGCCTCATTCATCTGGCAGCCGAAGGTCTCGATATAGATCCTGGGCACGTGGGTCTCGTTCGCCCTCGGTCAGAAAGGAAACTGCCGTGCTTGCCCCAGCTACCGTTGCAATCGTCGGCCGTCCGAACGTCGGAAAGAGCGCGCTCTTCAACCGGCTCATCGGCCGCCGCTTGGCGATCGTCGAGGACACTCCCGGCGTGACCCGCGACCGGCTCTACGCGCTCTGCGATTGGCGGGCACGCGTCTTCAGCTTGGTCGATACCGCCGGCATCGATCCTGGTGCCGACGTCGCGCATGGCGCCGAACTCGCCGATGCGACGCGCCGGCAAGCCGAGGCGGCGGCCGAGGAGGCCGACGTCGTGCTGATGGTCGTCGACGCGCAGACCGGTCTCCATCCGCTCGACGAGGACGTCGCTGCGATCCTGCGCCGCAAGCGCCGTCCGCTCGTCCTCGTTGCCAACAAAGCCGAGTCCGACAACGCTTCGGCCTCGGTTCACGCCGAGTTCTCGCGGCTCGGCTTCGGCGAACCGGTCGCTGTCTCGGCGATTCACGGAGAGGGCACGGGCGACTTGCTCGACCGGATCGTCGAGCTCTTACCCGAACAGCCCGCTTCGCCATCTTACGACGGCGAGCTCGCGCTCGCGGTAATCGGGCGGCCGAACGTCGGGAAGAGTTCGCTCGTCAACGCGCTGCTCGGCGAGGAGCGCACGCTGGTCTCGCAGACTCCCGGGACGACGCGCGACGCGATCGATACGCGGTTCTTTTGGCACGATCGCCCCTTTCGGCTGGTCGATACCGCCGGCGTGCACCGCAAGCCGAAGGCACACGGCGCGATCGAATACTATGCCGCGCTGCGTTCGCTCAACGCGATCGCGCGCTGCGACATAGCGCTGCTGGTCTTCGATGCGATGGTCGGCATCCAGGCGCAGGAGCGGCGCTTGGCCGGCATCGCGATCGAGGAGCGCAAAGGTCTCATCGTCGTCGGTAATAAGTGGGACCTCGTGCGCGAGCAGACCGGCGACTACAGCCGCAGCGATTTGACCGGCGCCGTCCACGAAGCGCTGCCGTTTGCAGCCTTCGCACCGGTAACGTTTCTCTCGGCGAAGACCCAGCGCCGCCTGGGCTCGCTGATGCCGGTCGTCGACAAGGTCGCCGAGAATCTCGACCGCCGCGTGCCGACGCCGCAGCTCAACGCGTTGATCCGCGACGCGGTGCTCGCGCATCCTCCCGCGATCTCCTCGGGAAAGGCGCTGCGCATCTACTACGCGTCGCAGCCGGCGACGCATCCGCCGCTCTTCCTCTTTCACTGCAACGATCCCGATTTGGTGCAGACGCACTACAAGCGTTTTCTCGAAAACACTTTGCGCTCGAACTTCGATTTCGAAGGCGTTCCGCTGACGCTGGAGTTCCGGGCTCGGCGCGAACGCGCCGAGATCCCCGCATGAGCGATATCGGCCTCTCGGATTCGGTTGCCTACGGGCTGCTCGGGATCCTGATCGCGTTTGCGATCGCGACATTCATCGGCGCTTTTTTGATCGGCTCGATTCCGTTTGGCTACTTGATCGGGAAGGTGTATTTCCGGACCGACATCCGGACGCAAGGCTCCGGCAACATCGGCGCAATGAACGCGTTGCGCACCCTCGGGAAGGGCGGCGCGATTGCGGTCCTGCTCCTCGACGCACTCAAGGGATTCGTTCCGACGCTGTTTGTGCTCTGGCTCTTCCGCGGCCGCTTGGATTTCGACCCGCTGCCCCCCGGGCAGGAGATTCTTGCCTCGCTGGTCGCGGCCGGAGCCGTCTTAGGCCATTGCTACTCTCCCTGGCTGCGCTTGCGGGGAGGTAAGGGCGTGGCGACCTCGTTTGGTGCGATCTTCGCGCTCTCGTGGCCGGCCGGGCTCGTCGCGGTAGGCGGCTGGCTCGCCGGTGCGGCGATCACGCGCTACTCGTCGGTCGGTTCGATGCTGGGCAGCGTTCTCGCGCCCTTTGCGCTGTGGTTCTCGCGCCGTTCCCTTCCGGAGACGGCCTACGGCGTCTTCGCCGCGCTTCTTATCCTCTGGAAGCATCGAGAAAACATCGAACGCTTGCGTACGGGAAAGGAAGGCGCGATTCGGCTTTCCAAGCCCTAGGCAATGATTTCGTCAAACGATCTTCGTAACGGCGTCACGATCAGCGTGGACGGCCAACTCTGGACCGTCATCGAGTTCCTGCACGTCAAGCCCGGCAAGGGCTCCGCTTTCGTTCGGACCCGCTTGAAGAACGTCAAAACCGGCACGACCCTGGAACGTACCTTCCGCGCGGGCGAAAAGCTCGAACGCGCCGTCGTCGACAACCGGCAGATGCAGATGCTCTACAACGATGCCGACGGGTACCACTTCATGGATCAAGAGAGTTTCGAGAACGTCACGCTGCAGCGCGACCTGATCGGCGACCCGGCCGACTTTTTAAAAGACGGCATGGTCGTGGACATGCAGTTTCACGAAGCATCCCCAATCGGCGTCGACCTTCCGGCGCACGTCGAGTTGAAGATCGTCGAGACGGATCCCGGATTCAAGGGCGACACCGCGCAGAACGCGACCAAGCCCGCCAAATTGGAAACCGGCGCGACGGTCAACGTCCCGCTCTTCGTCGAGGCCGGAGACGTCATTCGCATCGACACGCGCGACCGTCGCTACATCGGCCGCGCGAGCTAGCGGCCCAACGACCTGCGCTTTTCCCTCGAGCTCTTCGGTGCGGCGTTTTTAGCCAGCACTTTCGGCTCGATGGTCGGCCTGGGCGGAGGGTTCGTGCTCGTTCCGATGCTCCGTCTCTTTTTGGGGTTCGCGCCGGCCGACGCCGCCGGCACCTCGCTCGTGCTCATCGTCGCTAATAGCGCCAGCGGCGCCTTTACGTATCTGCTGCAGCGGAGGGTTCACCTCAAGATCGGGTGGCTGATCGCCGCCGGCGGCTTACCGGGCAGCATCCTGGGCGCGATCGCGTCGGTTCATATCTCGGCCCGCCTCTTCGATACGATCCTCGCTATCCTGCTCGTCGGCGTCGCGATCGATATGTTCTGGAACGCAGAGCGGAGAATCGCGGGACGTCCCGAGCACCATCGCGTCTCCGCGATCAAAGGCATGTCCTATCGCGCCGCGCTGGGCTTGGGATTCGTCGTCGGCATCTTTTCCAGTCTCTTCGGGCTCGGCGGCGGCATCGTTTTGGTGCCGACGTTCCTCTACTTCTCCGAGTTGCCCGCGCACGCAATTAGCGCGACCTCGCACTTTGCGATCTTGCTCACGTCGCCCGTCGGCCTGGTGGTCCACATCGCTCAGCACGACATCGTCGGCCGCGACGTCATTCCGCTGGTTGCCGGCGGACTGCTCGGCGGTCCGGTCGGAGCGCGCCTCTCGCTGCGCTTGAAATCGCCGCAGCTGCTCATCATCGTCGCGATTGCCTTGATCACGGCAGCAATAACGCTGATCTGGCGCCAGCTCTGAGGCGCTAGCGCGGTGAGGTCATCTCCTTGGGAACGACGATCCGGTCGTACTCTTCTTCGGTAACGTGCCCTAGCGAAAGCGCCGCCTTCTTCAGCGTGGTCTTTTCGTGGTGCGCCTTCTTTGCAATCTCGGCGGCTCGATCGTAGCCAATTCGCGGCGAGAGCGCGGTGACGACCATCAGCGACTCGTCGAGATACTTCTTGATCTGCTCTTCGTTGGCTTGGAGCCCTTCGACGGCATATTCGCGGAACATCGTACAGGCGTCGCGCAGCAGCGTCGTCGAGTGCAGAAAGTTGTAGATCATCACCGGGTTGAAGACGTTGAGTTCGAAGTTCCCCTGCGAGGCGCCGAAGCTCACGGCGAGATCGTTGCCGTACACTTGCACGCAGACCATCGTCATCGCTTCGGATTGCGTGGGGTTCACTTTGCCCGGCATGATCGAGCTGCCGGGTTCGTTCTCCGGCAGGACCAGCTCGCCGATTCCGGCGCGCGGGCCGGAGGAGAGCCAGCGAATGTCGTTGGCGATCTTCATCAGCGCGGCGGCCAGCATCTTTAGCGCGCCGGAGGCGAAAACGAAGTCGTCGTGCGAGGCCAGAGCCGTGAACTTATTTGGGTGCGAGCGGAACGGCAGTCCCGTCAGCTCGGCGATCTTCGCCGCCACGCGCTCGCCGAACTCGGGATGCGCGTTGAGGCCGGTGCCGACGGCCGTACCGCCAATCGCGAGATCGTAGAGCGGATCGAGCGCCTCTTTGCAGGCGCGGATTGCCCGGTCGAGCTGCGTGACGTAGCCGGAGAACTCTTGGCCCAGTGTTACCGGCGTCGCGTCCTGCAGGTGCGTGCGCCCGACCTTGACGATCTGCGACCACTGGCGCGCCTTGGCGTGCAGCGCGTCGCGCAGCGCCTGCACCGCGGGCAGCATCTGCGACATTCCCTGCGCGCCGGCCACGTGCATCGCGGTGGGGAAAGTGTCGTTCGACGACTGCGACATGTTGACGTGATCGTTGGGGTGCACGGGCTTCTTCGATCCCATCGCGCCGCCCGCGAGCTCGATCGCGCGATTCGAGATCACCTCGTTCACGTTCATATTGGTCTGCGTTCCGGAGCCGGTCTGCCAGACGCGCAGCGGAAAGTGCGCGTCGAGTTTTCCGGCGATAACCTCGTCGGCTGCTGCCGCGATCAACCGCGTTAGGTCGTCGTCGAGCTTTCCGAGATCGTGGTTCACGAGTGCTGCCGATTTTTTCAGCAGCGCCATCGCTCGAACGACCTCTCGCGGCATGACGTCGCGCGGCCAAGAGGCCTCACCGATGTCGAAATGCACGAGCGAGCGCGCGGATTGCGCGCCGTAATACTTGTCGGCCGGAACGGCGATCGTTCCCATGGAGTCGCTCTCGACGCGGGTGGCCTGTCCGTTTGCGATTTTTGTCGTCATTTCAAAGGAAACTTTCGGCGTCAGTTGCGGCCTTTCCGTGCGGCTTTGCGCAGTTCGAGCGTCGTTCCCGCCTCTTTCATCTCGACGATTTGGTAGATCGTCAGCGGATAGCGCGGATCGAAGCGACGTTTGTTGCACCTCCCGCAGCTCGACGGCTTGCTCGGGCGGCTCCGCCGCAGCGCCTCGAAGCCGCAAGCCTCGCAGCGCAGGACGTAGCGCTTGCCGGATTCTCGCAGCGGGCGGACGTTGCCCAGGTCGTGGTAGATCGAGGATAGGCCGCACTGCCGAAGTTTGCGCTTGAAGCGCGCGCCGTGCCCCGTCTCCTTGAACTTTGCGAAGCACCAGGCGTGCACCATCTCGTGCAGCAACGTCTCTTCCAGCGCTTCGGGCTTATCACGGAAGTGTTTGGGCGAAAGCTCGATGAGCAGCGGGGGCGCCGTGTAGCTGATGCGCCCGGCGGAGTTTGAGAAGCGCTCGTTGTAGCGGATTCGGCAATCCGGGACTTCGCCATTGAAGTAGCGATAGTTCAGGCGTGCAAAGGTGAGCTGCAGGTCGGCTTCAGAGGGGAGCACGCAAGAGTTTTTCGCGATGCGTCCAACCGACTCTTCGTGCAGCCCAGCGCGCCCTCTGGACTACCCCCTCGGATTTACGTGCCGATCGTCATCGGAATCGCTGCAATTTTTCTTTGCCTCATGGCGTACCTCGTGGCCGACGGATTCGGTGTCTCCGGGTCGGTCTTCGGCAAGGCGGTCAAATCGCAGAGCGCGGGGCAGATGCAGCCACCGGGCTCGCAGAACGCCGTCGAAGGCGGCCCGCCGGCACCGGTCGTCGCGCAGCTGCGCACGCTGCGCGCCCGCATCGCCGCGCACCCCAACGACGACGTTGCACTCACTCAGCTCGCCGACATGTACCTGGCCTCGAACCACTTCGAACAGGCAATTCCCTTTTACGAACGCGCGCTGCGCGCCAACCCGCACAACGTCGCGGCTCAGACGGGGCTCGAACAGGCACGCGACGCACTGCGCCAATGACGATCTATATCTCCTGCGACATGGAAGGCACCGCGGGCGTCAGTTCGTGGCAGCAGTGCGATCCCAGCGATACCCGCGAATATCCGGTCTTTCGCCGCTACATGACGCGCGAAGTGCGCGCCGCCATCGAGGGTGCCCGGGAGGCCGGCGTGCGCAAAATTCAGGTCAACGACTCGCACTGGTCGATGCGCAACCTGCTGCTCGAGGAGCTTCCCGGCGACGACGAGCTGCGGATAATCTCGGGCGCGCCCAAGCCGTGGAGTATGATGGAAGGCATCGGGCCCGGCGCCGCAGCGGTCTTCTTCACCGGCTACCACGCGAAGGCCGGTGACCCCGCCACGCTCGCGCACACGACGTCGACCAATGTCTACTCCGTCAGCGTGAACGGAACGCTCTGCAGCGAGGCGCTGATGAACGCGGCGCTGGCAGGCAGCTACGGCGTTCCGGTCGTGCTGATCACCGGAGATCGCACGATTGTCGAGGAGACCCTTGCGGTGATGCCGTGGGCGGTCGGCGTCATCGTTAAAGATGCGATTGGGTACAGCGCGGTCAACACGCTGACGCCGCCGGCAGCCCAGGCCGCGATTCGCGACGGCGCGCGCGAGGCGATCGGCCGCATCGAAAAGGCAAAACCGTTCACGTTCGCGTCGCCCTTCGAGCTTACGATCGAGACGGCCGAGGTCGAGCACGCCGACTTCATCGAGCTGCTCCCGGGCTTCGATCGCATCGGCGGGCGTGCGGTCCGCTTCACTGGCAACGACTATCCGACGATCCAGCGCGCCTTCCTCGCCGCGACGCGCATCGCAGCGGCCGCCGACGCGCCCGCATGAGCCCTTCGATCCTTCGACAGGCTCAGGATGACAGGGTCAGACATCCTTCGACGTCCTTCGACAGGCTCAGGATGACAGGGTGAAGCTGTACATTTCGAGCGATATGGAGGGGGTCGCGGGCGTCTGCGCTTGGCAGCAGGTCGACGCGCGCACGCCGCACCCCGAATACGAAATCTACCGGCGCCTCTATACGGCCGAGGTCCGTGCCGCGATCGAAGGCGCGCGCGCCGGCGGTGCGGGCGAGCTGCTCGTCAACGACTCGCACGGCCCGATGCGCAACCTGCTGCTCGACGAGCTGCCCGACGACGTGCGGGTGATCTTCGGCAATCGCAAGCCTTTCTCGATGGTGCAGGATGCCGGCGCCGGCTTCGACGGCGCGTTTTTCATCGGTTACCATGGAGCTGCCGGCGATGCCGACGCCGTTCTTTGCCATACCTATACGCCGTCGGTAATCTATGAAGCCCGTCTCAACGGCATGCGCTGCAGCGAAGCGACGATCAATGCCGGGCTTCTCGGCTACTACGGCGTTCCGGTCTTGCTGGTGACCGGGGATCGCACGACGGTCGAAGGCGTTCGCGCGCAAATGCCGTGGGTGCATGGCGTCGTGATCAAAGAATCGATCGGCAACTTTGCCGCCGACTCGATGACCCCCGGCGCGGCCGTGCGCGCCATCGCCGCGGCGGCCGAATCGGTCGTGCGTGAAAGCGCCGGAGCGCGCCCCTTTCGCTTCGAGCCGCCAATCGTTCTCGACGTTGAGTTCGTCACTGCGGCGCAAGCGCATCTGGTCGCTACGATCCCAGGCTTCGAGCGGACCGGCGCGCGCAGCGTGGGTTTCACCGACGACTCGTTTCCCGTCGTCTTCAAAGCATTCGTCGCAACCTGGCGGCTCGGGGCGCAGGCATAAGGCCTCGGCCAGGCGTCAGGCGTCGCTTCCCGAAGGAGCACGCATGAAGTTTTTCTACAAGCTCACGGCCGCGGTTTTGTTTGCGGCCGTTGCGTTTTTGTCCGAACCGCGGCTGTGCGCCGCCTCCGCTTCGACCGATGCGATGGCGACCGTCACCAAGGCCGTCATGGCGTTCAACCGTGGCGATCTCAAAGGCTTCGCCGCGCTCTGCACCTCGCCGGCCTCCGTCATCGACGACTTTCCGCCGCACAGCTGGTCGGGCGCGAGTGCCTGCAACGATTGGGCCGCCGCGCTGGCGGCGGCGAACAAGGCGAGCGACATTAGCAACGCAACGGTTCTTCTTGGAGCGCCGTGGCACGTCAACGTCACGGGTGATCGCGCCTACGTCGTCGTGCCCGTGTCGCTGCGCTATAACATGAAGGGCAAACCGGTCAAGGAAACGGGTTCAGTTTTTACGATCGTGCTCGCAAAAACGGCGAAGGGCTGGCTTATGTCCGCCTGGTCCTGGGCACAACACTGACGCGAGGCACCCGCGAACCGCTCAGCTCGGAAACCGCATCGAGCGGATCAAGGGTTGAGCAGCGCGACCTCGGCCCGACTCATCGATACGAGTTTTGAAGCGCTTGCGTGAGAGGCATCGAAACCCGCCAGCGTCGCACCAACGACGAAGTCTCCCGATAGCACCCCGAGTCCGATGTGGGTCTCCCCCTTCATCGTGACCGTTCCCGCAAAGGTCCGAGCCCCGAGGTTCGGCACCTTGAGTGCCTTGAAGTTGGGTACCTCCTCGCTCTTTTTGCGCGCCGAAGCGTAGGCGGAGGCAGCGGCAGCCGCGTCGCCGTAGCGATCGACGCTGATCGTCACTCGCTTCGATCCGCCGCCGTTCTCGTAGAAAACGCTGCGCGACGACGCCGCGTCGCCTTGCGCGTTCGTATCGGCGCCGGTCTGCGCGAGGCGCGTGATCTCAGGGAAATACGAACGGACGGCCGTGAGATCTAGCACGGCGCTCATCGGAAGCAGCGTCGAATCGATGGGCGGCAGTGACGACGCGCGGCAGGGAGTGCACAGCGCACACAGGATCGCGATTGTTACAATCGTCGCGCTTTTCATGACGGCTGGTTCTTGGAGCCGCGGCTCTTTTCCGTTAAGTCTCCCGGCCCGCAGAATTTCGTCGCTGGCGCGCGCGCAGGTTCGAGCCCTCAGGATGACGCGGGAAGCTTACGAAGCCTTCGCGGGGGTGCCGAGCGCGATTGCGATATCGACGACGTCGTCCTCGCTCAGCGATAGGCGGCGCATCGCAACCTCGTAGAGCTCGATCGTCTCTTCGCTCTTGCTCGAGGCGGCCCGCTCTTCGCGCAGGCGTTTGACCTCGTCGGTCACGCGATGCGCCAGCTCCGAGCTCGCCTCGACACCGGCCTGCGCGAGGCGATCGGCGTGGCGGCGAAGGGTATCCTCGACGAGCGCGGCGCCGGTGTGCTTGCCGAAAACCCAGTCGATGCGGCCGCCGACCAGCTCCTTCGGAACGGCCTCGTACATGCGGTGGTCGATCAGCATCGCCTGCGTGTGGATGCCAGACTCGTGCGCGAAGACTTTCGTGCCGACGATCGGCTCGTGCTGCTGCAGTGGAATACCGCTCATGCGCTCCATGAAGCGCGCCAGCTCGCGCAGCTTGTTGTATCTGAAGCCGGGCAGCTCGATGCCGTAGAGCACCCGCAGCGCAACGACGAACTCGTGCAGTTTGACGTTGCCGGCGCGTTCGCCGTAGCCGTTGGCCGTGACCGAGACGACCTTGAAGCCGCTGGAGACCGCGGTGATCGCGTTGATCGTACCCAAGCCGTAGTCGTTGTGGAGGTGAGCGACGATCGGCAGGCCCACCGGGAGACCCGCCACTATGCGCGAGCAATACCAGCGCGTCGCCTCGGGTGTCAGCGTGCCGACGGTATCAGGCCACGCCGGGCGCGTCCCGCCGGCGGCCAGACCCGCTTTGAAATACTCGATGAAGTAGTCGACGTCGCCGCGGCTGCCGTCTTCGGCGCCGAACTCGATGCGCTCCACCCCGGACTCACGCGCGTGCCGGATCGCATCGCACTGCAGATGAATGTTTGCCTCGCGAAAAAACGAGAGCGGAAGCTCTTGCCAGTTCGTTTCGTCGCGGCCTTCGTAACGAAGCAGCGTCTTTCCGATCTTATACTTCAGGTGAAGATCGCTGCCGCTGGTAAAGATGAAGAACGTTACCTCTCGCGGCTCGACGCCGACGTCGCGCAGCGTGGCGACCGTGACGTCGATATCGTTGCGAATGCTGCGGCACATGACGACGATCTCCACGTCGCGCAGCTCGCCGCGCCGCTTCGCCTCCATCACGAGCTGCAGCGTCCGCCGATCGCCCGCGGATGCCGCCGGAAAACCCACGCTCATGATATGCACGCCGATGCCGGCGAGTTCTTTGGCGATTTCCAGCTTCTGCGCCGGCGTGTAGCAGACGCCGGGCATCTGCTCGCCGTCGCGCAACGTCTCGTCGTAGATACGGATTTCGCTTGCGGCGGGGAATGCGACGTTGCGCGTAAACTCTTTTGGGTCTCGAATCAGGCGCTCGATCGGCTCGTGCAGCATCTCTTAGGCCTTCTACGGCAGCCGGCGTATCTCTTCGCGCCGCTCGCGGCCTTCGCGCTCACCGAAGCGCAGCTCCGCGGTATCGCGCGGAAAGAGCAGTTCGAGCGTCCAATCGAAGGCGACGCGTAGCTTTCGATCGAGGCCGGGGAGACGCAGCAGGTAGTACGTCCGCCAAAAAAACCACGCCAGGAAACCCGTTATAACGAGGTCGCCGGGAAGCTGCGCGACTGCCTTGCGTCCGCCCAGAGCCGCCATCATGCCGAGCGACCGATAATTGAACGGTTTCGCCGGTTTTCCGCGCAGCGCGGCCACGATATTGTCGGCAAGCCAAGGACCTTCCCGGATCGCGTGCTGCGCCGTCATCGGAAAGAGGCCGCCGTGACCGTCGGGAATTGCAGCACAGTCGCCGAGCGCCCAGATTCTATCGCTCGAAACCACGCGCATGTCTCTGCCGGTCTCGACTGCGCCCCGTTTGGTTGCCGGCAGCGAGGTCTGGGCGATCGACGGTGAGGGCTTTACGCCGGCGCTCCACACGATTGTCTCGCTCTCAATGTGCCGCCCGCTCTGCAGCGTCAGTCCGTGTTCGTCGGCTCTCGCAACGCCGTCGCCGAGAACGACTTCGACGCCTCGCCGCTGCAAGATGCGGCGCGAATAGCGGCCCATCTTTGCAGGGAGCCCGGGCAGCAGCACCGGGCCGGCCTCGACGAGGATCATCTTTACCTCATCGAAGTTCAGGCGCTTATAGAAGCGCAGGACGCTGCGAAAGAGCTCGTTGATTTCGCCCGCCGCCTCGACCCCGGTGAATCCGCCGCCGACGACCACCATCGTCAGCAGCCGCGCGCGCAGCGCGCGGTCGTCAATCGTGTCGGCCAGTTCGAGCAGCATCACGAGATGGTTGCGCAGGGCGTCGGCGTCGTCGAGCGTTTTGAGCGCCCAGGTGTTTTCGGCAATGCCCGGCAGCCCGAACGTCGACGTCGAAGAGCCGAGCGCGAGCACGAGCTGATCGTAGTGCGCGACATGTGGCTCGCCGGTGAGCACGTGGTGATACGTCACGGTGCGCCGCTCGATGTCGAATGCATCGACGTCCGCCAGAATGAACTGCGTGCGGCGCAGCTGGGCGCGGATCGGCGTAACGACATGGCGCACCTCGAGTTCACCCGAGGTGACCTCCGGCAGCATCGGCGTAAAGAGCGAGTAGTTCTCCCGGCTGATCAGCAGGATTTCGGCCTCGCCGGCCCTCAAACGATGCTCGAGGCGGCGCGCGACGGCGACCCCCGCGAATCCTCCGCCGACGATGACGATGGTCGCCACGAGGCGCGGTTGAAGAATGCAGCGTGGAATACCTGCCCCCGCCCTCATCCTCGGGAGGGCCCGAAGAAGGCCCCAAACCGGTTCGCAAACGCGCCCAAGGCGGCATCGGCGCTCTGGCCGCCGCGCTGCTGGCCTTCGTGCTGAAATTCAAATTTCTGCTGCTGTTGGGCGCGAAGTTCTTTGCGATCAGCTGGACATTTTTGCTCTCGCTCTGGATCTACATCGTCGTCTTCGGCTGGAAATTCGCGATCGTGATCATGCTGCTGCTGCTCGCGCACGAACTCGGGCATTACTTCGCCTTCCGCGCATACGGACTGCCGGCGCGTCTGCCGGCCTTCGTCCCGTTGCTCGGCGCCTTTACGGCAGGCACTCCGCCCGAGGATCTCGAGCACGACGCGTACATTGCATTGGCCGGCCCGCTCACCGGCCTCGGGCTCGCGGCGGTCTGCTACGCGATCGGCGCCGCGACGCACGATCGCTTTTGGTACGCCTGCGCCGATCTCTCCGCGTTTTTGAACCTCTTCAACATGATTCCGACGCCGCCGTTTGACGGCGGACGAGTGATCGGCGCGCTCTGGCCGCCGCTCTGGATCGTCGGCTTCGCGGTCTTCATCGCGCTGGCGATCCTTTGGCACATTCCCCTGCTCTTCATCGTGATCATCGGCGCGCTCGGACTCCCCGCGATGATCGCCGCGTGGCGCGGTCACGTCGACCCGCGGGCCGCACGCATGACCTTTGCTGCGCGCGGGCGCGTCAGCGTCTGGTATCTCGCAACACTGCTGGGGCTGCTGGTCGTCATGGCGCAAGCGCACGCGATCGCGACCCCGGGCTCCGCCGGTCCGATTTGGTAGCCCTCCGCTTTCTCGCACTCGCGTACGCGGCGATAGCAATCGCCCTGGCCGCAGCGCGCCCTGCCGCGACCGCCGGTCCGCTCGCGCGCGACTTCGAGGCGTATTGGTCCGCGGGCGTCACCGCGAACGCCGGAGCCGATCCTTATTCGCGCCGTATCTGGAAGGCCGAAAGCCGCGTTGCGGGCGTCGATCGCCGGCGAGACGAGCTGCTTCCCTTCATCGGTCCGCCGGCAACGCTGCTCGTTTGGCGTCAGCTCGCCCGCCTGCCGTACGCGGCCGCCGCTGCGCTCTGGCTCGCGCTTCTGACGATCGCCTTGCTGGCGCTGATCTTCGGCGCGCTCTATGGAAGCCGCGAACGCGTCACCCCGGCGTCGTTTCTCGCCGCGGCCGCGCTCGCGATCGCCTTCGGTCCGATCACCAGCGACTTCGCGCTCGGGCAGATCGCGCTGTTTTCGTTCGCGGCGGCGACGCTCTTGGTCATCGTCGTCGACCGCTCGCTCCTCGCCGCGGCGGCGGCCGCCGTCGTTGCTTTTGCGCAGCCCAACCTCGCACTCGGCCTCGCCTCGCAGCTGGGGCGCGCCCGCGCGCTTCTCGCGATCGCCGGCGGCGCGGTCGTCACCTATGGACTGGGTGCGCTCGCGTTAGGCCGAGGGTGGCCGCTTCGCTATGCGAGCGCGGCGCTCGCACACGGCGCCGCAGAACGCTTCGTTGCGATTCAGATCACCCCCGCGGCCGTTGCCTACGGCTTCGGCCTGCCGCCGAGCGCTGCGTGGGCGCTCGGCATCGGCGTCGCGGTCGTCGCCCTTGCGGCGGGTATCGCGCTCGTCCTTCGCGTGCGCGAGCCTTTCGCGCGATTTGCCGGCTGCTCCGCGCTCGTGCCGTTCGCCGCGGCTTTCGTGCACGAGCACGACCTGCTCGTCGCCTACGTCGCCGCGGTCGCGTGCGCGCGCAGAACGCGCGGCGCGACGCGCGTCGTCGGCTTTATCGGAACGCTGCTGGTCTGCATCGACTGGCTCGGCCTCGCGCAACGTCCGTCGGGGGTCGCGCAGAGCGCCCTGCTCGGCCTGGCTGCGGCCGCGGCCTTTGCCGCACTGGCTCCGGCCGGCGAGCCTCGGGCTACGCGCGCGATTCTGCCGATCGCTGCGCTTTTCGCCATAACGGCGTGGTTCGCCGTGCACCATCCCGCGCCGGTCTGGCCAGATATGCTCGGCCTCTTTCATGCGCAGCGCGGGGCCAGTGCCGCGGCCGTCTGGCTTGCCGAGCAGCGCGCGAACGGGTTGCTCGCGGTCACCCCACTGTGGGCCTTTGCGCGAACGCTCCCGCTGCTCGGCTGCGCGCTTTTAGCCTACGCTATATATCGATGTCCATGACGTTGTCGAACGGCGTGATCGCATTTGGATGGAAGTTCTTCAGGTCGCTGTTGTACGCGAAGATGTCCTCGCGCAGCGACGTGACGACCGTGGGCACGTCCTTCACCAGCTCTTGTTCGACGGTCAGCACGTCGGCGTTACGCTGCGTCTGATCGAAGTGCCTAAATAGCCCGTCCATCGCTCCCTGCGCGCGCTGGTTGCACCAGTGCAGATTGTTCTGCCCGTTGGGCGGGATCGAGTGGCACGAGTACAGCGGTGACATGTCGCCGATCGCGTCGTTGAGCCACGCGAAGACGATCACATCCCACTTGTTCGAGTAGACGATGCCGCCCGACTGGAGCGGGGCGAACATCAGCGCCGGCGGATAATGCCGCACGGTGATATCGACGCCGATCTGCTTCCACGTCGATCGAATCAGCTCGATCTGTTCGTCGGCGTCGGGCGCACCCGCCGTCGTCGCAAACTCGAGCATGAGCTTCGCTCCGTTCTTCTGGCGGATTCCGTCGGAACCGCGCACCCACCCGTCCTTATCGAGCAGCGCGTTGGCCTTGGCGATATCGAACGGAACCGGCGGGATCGAAGAGACGTAGTAGGGCGCCGTTTTCGGCGTGGTCACTTCTTGGAGGATGCCGACGCCGCGTCCGATCTTGTCAATGATCGTCCGCCGGTCGATCGCCATGCGCAGCGCCTGACGAACGATCGGGTCGCCGACCGTCGCGCGCGTCGTGTTGAAATCGAGGTGATTGAAGAAATAACTCGGCTGGCGGAGGACCGAGACGCCGGGAATCCCCTGCACGCGCGAGAGATAGGCTCCCGGCACGAGATCCCACATGTCGATCTCCTTCGCCTCGAGCTGCGCGAGCACCGTATTACGGTCGGGAACGATCTTGTAGATGATCTCTTTGAGCTTGGGCTGTCCGCGCCAGTAGAGCGGATTGGGAACCAGTACGATCTGCTGCGCGCGATCCCAGCGCTCGTACTTGAAGGGTCCGATGCCAATGGGCAGCGAGTTGTAGGCTACGTGGTTGATGTTGGGATACTGCGCGAGCAGATGCTTGGGCAAAATGTCCGGGTTTGCGCCCGCCGTCGAAAAGAAGGTTTCTATGAACGGCGAGTACGGCTTCTTCATATGATAGACGACGGTGTATTTGTCGGGCTCGTCGGTCTTCGTGATCTGATCCCAGCCAAGGCGCCCGACTTCGTTGTTGGCCGGATTGAGCACGACCTTGGTCGAAAAGACGACGTCGTCGGCGTCGAACGGCGCCCCGTCCGACCACTTCACGCCCTTGCGGATGTGATAGGTGATCGTCAGTCCGTCTTTGCTCACGCCGCCGTTGGCCTGCGTCGGGATCTCCGTCGCGAGTTCGGGATATGGCCGGTTGTGCTCGTCCCATTTGACGAGGTACGCTTGCGTCATCGACGACAGGTAACCAATGGCGGTAAACTGCCCCAGATGCGGGTTCAGCGTGTTGACGTCTCCGGCATCCGCATACCGCCAGACGTGCGGCTGCGTCCAGGAGTTTGCGCGGCCGCCGGCGGCGGAGCCGCCGGTCTTCGTGCAGGCGCACAGCGCCGCAACTGCGCCGGCTAACGCGGCGACGTAAAGAAACCGCAGATTCATGTTCGCTGAGCTCCTCTTAGCAAGTTCCTAGATCGAGTAGTTCCAGGGGTCCCAAAACGCCGAGATGACGGGTGACGGCTCGAAGCCCTTGAGGTCTTTGTTGTAGACGTACGGAGTGCGATTGAAGTACAGGATGATCGTGGGAAGATCACGCGTCAGCTGCTGCTGCACGATGATGTAATCGCGCTTGCGCCGTGCTTGATCGATCGTCTTGAGCGCGTCGTTCATCGCCGCGGTGGCCTGCGGATTACTCCAAAGCATCGCGTTCTGACCTTTCGGTGCGAGGTTATCGCCCGAATAAATCGCGCTGTCGTCGGGATCGGCGGCGCCGAACCAGCCGAAGATCGCCGCGTCGTAGTGGCCGCCTTGGAGGACGCCGTTGGCCGAGTTGTCAAAAAATTGACTACTCGGATAGTTTTTAATGTCGGCTTGGATGCCGACGTCGCGCCATTGCCGCTGGAGCACCGTCTCCGTTGCTTTGCCGCTGGAAGATTCGGTCTGCGTACTCAAGGTAAACTCTAGCCGCTGGCCGTTCTTGACGCGGATGCCGTCCGGCCCTACGTTCCACCCCTGGGCGTCGAGCAGCGCCTTTGCCTTCGCCGGGTCGAACGGATAGTGGCTAACGTTCGTCGTGACCGCCCACGAGTAGTGCGGCTGTTGATCGGTATCCGCCGGAATTCCCGAGCCGTGCTGCACCTTGTTGATGATCTCCGCGCGATCGGTGGCGTATGCGATCGCTTGCCGTATTTGCAAATCGGAAACGATCGGATGCTTCAGGTTGAAGTCGACGTGCGACCAAGAAAACGCGTCGACGCGCTCGGCAACCAGACCGTTGCGCGGATCGGCTGCGAGGGCCGAATACTCGGGCCACTTCAGCCCGGTGCCCATCCCAAGTAGATCGAGCTCGTGCGTCTGCAGCTGCGTCACCGCGGTGTTCTCGTCGGGCAGGATCTTGTAGACGACCCGCTTGAGCTTGGGCGCGCCGAGATAGAAATCGGGGTTCGCCACCATCTCGACGTCTTGCCCGCGATTCCACGCCACCACTTTGAACGGCCCGCTGCCGATTGGCAGCGCGTTGAAAGGCGCCGTATTGAACGAGCCCTTGTCGTCGTTGTATTTCGCCAAAATGTGCTCGGGGAGAATCGGCATGTTGCCGTTCACGCTCCACAGCTGCTGCAAGAAGGGCGCGTAGAGCCGCTTCATATGGACGACCGCGACGGTAGGATCGCTGCAGTCAATGCTGCCGATATCTTTGAAGCCGTCGGTCGTGATGACGTTGTTGTGGGTGTTCATCACGACTTGCCAGCTGAATTTCAGATCGTTACAGGTCAGCGCGACGCCGTCTTGCCACTTGATATTCGGGCGCAGCTTGTACTTGAGCGTCAGGCCGTCTTTGCTGACGTCGCCGTTGGCGATCGTCGGAATCTCGCGCAGCGCGTCGGGGAAGGGATGCGCGTTCTGGTCGTAGCGGATCGTCCACGAGTAGATGAACATCGAAAGGTCCAGCGTCGGCGAACCCGAGTTGAGCGCGGGATTGAGATTTTTGGGATCGCTGAACTCGGTCCAACGCAGCACGCCCGGCTGCGTCCAGGCGTTGCCGCCCGCACCGCCGGCCTCGTTGGCGACCTTGGTGCATCCGGCTAGTCCCGCGACGGCCGCGAGCATGCAAACGGCCCTGAAGCTCATGCTGACGCCCTTTCTTCGTCCGGTCCGGTTTGCATCGTTTCGGGGTCGATCCCGTGTCGCTTGCAAAAATCGCGATAGGCGCTGGGCGCAATCTCCGAGGGTTTGATCTCGCTGCGGCCGCCCCAGAAGACGTTGGTGTAGGAAAACGGGATACCCGCCTCGCGCAGGTGCTCGTCGATGGCCGCCTTGTGCGCCAGGACGACCGGCTTCTCCATGCCGTGCGCGACCGCCATCACGTTGACGTCGTGAAACTCCGGGCCGCCTTCGCGCCAGTACCCGTGGGTGATCACGTAGTGACGCCCGACTTCGCAGCCGGCACGGACCTCCAACCCGCGCGGAACGGCCCAGTGGAAGAGCGCGTTGTAGCGCGTCGCACGTTCGTTTCCGGCCGTCGCCTTGACGTGCTCGAGGAAGGTCGAAAACCGTCCGATCACGCCTCGCGCCTGCAGTTCCCGGGCGATCTCCAGAAACGTCGCGGGGTCGACGCCGGCTTCGCGCGCCCGAGCGATCCAGAGGTCGCGCACGATCTCGTCGACCCCAAACTCTCGCTTGAGCGCGATCAGGACGCGCCACTGCAGATCCGAGAGCTCGACGAGCGCGGTGTCCAGGGGTTTTGCCGGCTCGTCGGCGCGAGCGCCCGGTTCGAGTCCGCGCCGGCGAACGTGCCCGACGCCGAGCGCAAAGAGCATCTTCGCGGGCATGAGTTTCACGCGCTCGGCACCGACTTGGCCGCGCAGCCATTCCGCGTGCTTGGCCAGCGAGTAGCCCTGTGGAACTTTGAGCGTCGTCCACAAGCGGTAGCTGCTGCCTGCCGACACGGCGTCGGTCGTACGGATCACGACGTGACCGGAGAAAGGATCCTCCCCGGACATGTACTCGAAGGCCGCGTCGAGCCTCGCCGGCGCCACCTCCCAAGCGCAGAGCGCGCCGCGCGCGAGGCTCGTCGCGAGCATCGTCTGCCGGACCCGGCGAATCGTACCCGCCTCGAGCATCGCGGTTACTCGCTCGATGACGGTCTCGACCGGGAGGCGGCTGCGGGATGCGATTTCGCCGAACGGGTCGGCCTGAAAACCGGAAAGGCGATCCTCTGAGACCGCGAGGATCGCCGAGTTTACCGGATCGGAGATGGTAGCTGGAATGTCTCTACAGTTGGACGTCGCTCATGCCCATCGCATACAAATAATTCTCTTCGGCCGTATAGACGCCGTACAGCGCGGTGATGTACCCCGACTGCGCCGTCGTGAGGTTCGCCTCGGCGGTGACGACGTTGAGAATCGTCGTAGCGCCGACTTTATACTGCGCCTGCGTCGCATCGAGCGAGACCTGCGCCGAGGTCAGCTCCGAACGCGCCTGCACGAAGGACGACCGCGATGAAATCAAGGTCGCCAGCCCCGAGCGAACGTTCGACTCGACCGACAACTTCGTCAGGTTGAGGTTCGCGATCGCCTGATCGAGCTGCGAGGCCGCGACCGCGACGTTGTAATTCGTCTGGCCTTGATCGTAGATCGGGATCGAGAGCTGCAGACCGATCGTTTTGTCGTTGGTCCAGCTGCCCTGGCCTGGGCAGAGTGAGAACGGCACGACGTTTCCATTCTGATTCGTTTGGGTTGTGGAAAAACAGTCGATGAACTGGCGCGTGACCCCGTCGCTGGCCGCCGCTGAGAGTATTGGAAAGCGGGCGAGCTTCGCGTAGCGCAGGTTATCTCTCGCCGAAAAAACGTTGTACGCCGCGGAAATGTAGTCGGGCCGCATGATCAAAGCCCGCTTCAATGAGACCGCGTACGACGGGTTGGGCGCGTTCGGCTGCGCGGAGAGCGACTTGGGTACGACCATTGCGTCGGCATCGAGTCCGAGCGTCGTCGCGAAGGTCGCTTGCGCGCCGATTGCCGTGCCTTGAGCGGTTACCAGGTTCCCTTTCGCCTGCGCGGTTTGAAACTGCGCCGCAGCGATATCGGAACGGGCTGCCGCGCCGTTGCGAATTTGTGCGGCAACTGAGGCTTCGTTGACCTCGAACTCCTTAACGAGTTGTGCGTCCGCAGCAACCGTCGCGTTATCTTCCAGCACGGTGTAATACGCCGTAGCGACGTTTAACTCGAGCGTTTGGAGGTCGCGCAAGAGCGTACCGCGGCCGGCGACGTCGGCCTCTTTCGCCGAGCGTATCGCCGCGATCGTCCGGCCACCGTCGAAAATCAGCTGGGTGACCGAGATCGTCGCGCCTTCGTTGACGACGGTCGCGTGTGAAACCGGTGCGGCTTGGCCGAGGCCGAACACGGCGTTGGGACTTGGGCCGATGCTCGGCAACGGCGTCGTCGTCGTGCCGCCGCCCGAGCTCGTCGTTCCGTTGCTGAACTCTTTGCCCATCTGCGCGTTTGCGCTGACAGCCGGGAAGAGTGCCTGGCGTTCGGACGTGTATTTTGCGTGAATCGCGACCCACTGCGCATTCTCGTTGGCGAAGGTGGGCGAAAGCGCGACGCCGATGCGAACGGCGTCGGTGAGCGTGATGGTCTGGGGCACGCCCTTCTTGGGCGTCAGTCTTTCGACGTCGGGGGCCGGCGTGCCGTACGCCGGGTACGGAATTGGGCTGCCGCTGATCGTCGGCTCGGGAAGCGGTGACGGCATGACGATGCCGGGGACGCCCTCGATCTGTCCCGAATTGGGAACGTTCTGGGCAAGGGCGACGCCGGTCACAAGCCCGCCCAGCCCGAGTGCGGCGGCCAGCACTCGCGCGCGAAACCTTCCGTGCTTCACGCTCAGTGCACCGCGCCCGGGTTCGAGTTGGCGGGCGCGGCGCCGTTGGCGACCGCGACGGCGCTGCCATCCTTTAAAGCGTCGGGCCGGGTCGTGATGACCATCGTACCCGCCGTAACCTGCGGTGCGATGATCTGGGAGAGCGTATCGGTCTCGACGCCGACTTTGACCGGCACGGCCTGCGCCTTGCCGCCGGAAACGATGTACACGATGCTGCTCCCCGTTGGAGTCTGAGCGACGGCGCCGCGCGGGACGACGATTGCGTTGGAGGCCTTCTGTTTCGTGACTCTGACCGTCACGAGCATGCCGCCGCGCAGGACGTAGCCCGGGTTTTGCAGTTCGAGCCGGGCCAAGTAGGAAAGGGTTCCGGAGGTCGGCACCGCGTTGACCGTCTCAATGGGCCCCGTGAAGCTGCGGCCCGGAAGCGAAGAAGACGAAAAGGCTACGGTATTCCCCGAGTGCACGTAGGAGAGGTATTCGTCCGGAACGTTGACGTTGATCCAGACGCGATCGATCCGCGCGACCTGCAGGACCGGCTGCGAGGGTGATGCGTAGGCGCCGGGATCGAGCAGGCGGTTCGCGACGACCGCGTCGTAGGGGGAGTAAAGGTAGGTCTGCGACAGTTGGGTCCCCAGCACGTGCGCCTGGGCGGAAGCCGCCTGCGCCGAAGCCTGCTGCGACTTCACGTTCTGATAGCTGACCGCATTGTTTCGCAGCCCGACCACGGCATTGTCGTAGGTCTGCTGCGCCTGGACGAAGTTGGCCTGAGACTGCTGCAGCTGCGTCTCCGAAACGTAGCCCTGTTTGTAGAGTTGCTTGTTTTGGTTGTACACCAGCTGGGCGTTCTGCAGGGACGCCTTCGCGGTTTGGACGGCTGCGGCGTTGGTCTGGGTCTGCACGGGATAGCCGACGACGGCGCCCTGCGCCGACGCGGCGGCCTGAGCCGCTTGGGCTTGGGCCTGCGAGAGCTGAGCCTGTAAGGTCGAGGGATCGATCGTGGCCAGCAGCTGGCCCTTGTGGACCATGTCGCCGATGTTCACGTTGATCTTCGTAATGGTTCCACTCTGTTGGAAAGCAAGCGTCGACTGGTTCAGCGGCGCAATCTGTCCGTCGAGCGTTACGTAAGTGGCAATGTTTTGGCGCGTTGCAGGGGACGCGTCCACCGAAAGCGGCGGGGCTCCCATCGCGGGCTTCTTCCCGCACGCGGACAGCGCGACCGTCGCCGCCAGCGCGACGAGCATCGTTCTGAGCATCTGTATCCTCATCCGGTCCTTCATGGTCTGATATACGGCGCCCGGTGGCTTTTGATTCAACGGGCGAGGTAACCTATCGTCTAACCTCGGCATGAGGTAATAGGCTGCAAGGCGTATCTCCCCCAGGCAATGAGCGCGAAACTCGACATCGGCCGCTCGTATAGCCTACAGAGCCGCGTCGAGGAATGGATGACGGCTGAGAAGGCCGGTAACAAGGGCGTCGACGTACTTTCCACGTCGATGCTCGTCCAGCTGGTCGAAAGTGCGGCCATCCACTGCATCGAGCCGATCTTGACTGCCGGGCAGATAACCCTCGGTACGCATATCGATCTCGAGCATCGCAAGCCGGTCCCGGTCGGGTTCATCGTCCGGACCGAAGTCGAGGTCGTGATGCTCGACGGGCCGCGCGTCAGCTTCGCCGTCCAGGTCTTCGACGAGCAGGAAGCCGTGGCTGAAGGAAGCCACGAACGATACATCATCGAAAAGGCCAAGTTCCTCGCAAAGCTGCGCGAAAAGCTCGCCTGAAGAGGCGAAAACCTGCAGGTAATCGGCCTCCCACTGCAGGGGAGGCAATCGGCAGTCCCCGAAGGTGAACGGAACGTGCCTTAGGCCGCCCCCAGGGCGGTCGAAGGCTTAGTTCTCACAACAGCTAGGAGGACACATTGAAGCGACTGAGCACTGGGGTCCTGGCCGCGCTTATGGTAGCGGGTCTAGGGCTCAACGCGGTCGCGGCCCAGCCTGGCGCATCGCATGGCAACATTGGAACCAACGCGATCGCGCAAGACCAGGCCGCGAACCCTGCTCCGCCGGCGAATTTTGGTTCGCCGCCGTCGGGTCAGTACCCGATTCTCTACAATGACCATCACGTCTACACCAAGCCCGACGTTCTCAAGCAGGGCCGCGTTCTCGCGGCGCTGGTGAGAGGCGGAACGCTCTTGATCCCGTTACGCTCGATGTTCGAGCAGATGGGCGCAACCGTTTCGTACGACGCGGGCACGAAGACTGCGACGGTCAGTAAACCCGGCGCCGAGGTCAAAGTGACCGTCGGTAAGCCGGAAGTCATCATCAACGGCGAATCGCGTCCGCTGGACGTTCCGCCGATGATCTATCAAGGCGCCGTTCTCGTACCGGTCCGTGTCATATCGGAAGGTATGGGCGCATACGTGCTGTGGGTTCCGGATCGCCGGCTCGTCGTCGTACGGTACATTCCTGCGACGCCGCCGCCGTCACCGGCTCCGCCACCGCCGGCTCCGCCCCCGCCGCCGCCGCCGACACCGACGCCCGCTCCTTACTACGACTTCTACGTCGCGGGCGACTACATCATCTCACCGACGGTGTACAACGAGTTCGTTAACGGCTCGCATAGCGACAACAACAGCGGCGGGTTCTCGTACCGCCTCCACGGCGCGATCGAGATCCCGGTTGCGAACCTCCCGTTCATGGTCGCGGTTGACTATCGCCAGTACAACTGGCAGCACGCTTGCGGCGGCACCGGCGATCCGGGCTGCTACGTGACCACGATCGGCGGTCTCGGCCAAGCGGCGGTTCCGTCGTTCCACGGCCAAGACTACTCGTTCGATACGCGTCTTGGGCTTCGTATCCTCAAGCCGCGCATCTACCTCGCCGCTGCGTACCTCTGGCGTGGAAACAACTACGGCTATCCGCGCGAATCCAACATCGGCGTCGGGCTGGAAAAACTGCCCGATCTCGATCGCGTATTCTCGTTCTACGGTAGCGCGTACTACTTCTTCAACGTCAATGGCAACTACAGCAGCAGCCCGTTGGCTTGCGGAAATCCCACCGGTTCTGGATGTACGTACCAGGTCGGATACAACGTCCTCAAGTACGACATCGGCGTATCCTACACGTTCCCCAGCTTCCCGCTCTTCATAGAGGCGGGCTTCCTGGGCGACCGTGGCTGGAATCTCAATGCAGCGCCGGTCGGCTTCTCAGAGAGCGGGCCGTACGCAGGCATCGGTCTGAAAATCTAGTTTTTCGGACCGGATAACGTAAGAAGGTCTCCGCGTTTGCGGAGACCTTCTTCGTTATTCTGGGGAGCCATGATTTAGTCAAAATCCTGGGGAGCCATGATTTAGTCCAACTCGTTGTCGGCTGAGGGCTCGATTACGAATAGTAAGCTTCGCCCTCAGCCTCCTAGATTTGGACTAAACCAAGGCTCCCATTCAGGTTTGTTGTCTCACTTGCGAAGGTCTCGGGTTGCGGGCTCGATTACGAATAGTAAACGGCGCCCCTCAGCCTCCTAGATTTGGACTGAATCAAGGTTCCCATTCAGAGTGTCTTACTTGGGAACGTCGAGGGTTGCGGGCTCGATATACGTTAGTTCGCTTCGGTTATCCCGGGATAGTGCTCCGTCGAGTCGGGGTCGGCAACTTGCGCTGTTCGGGGTCGGCGTAGCGGGGTTCTGGCTTGGGTTATCGCTGTTGATACGTGAAAGGTTTAGGTGAGGTCGAGGGCGTGGGCGTGGGGAACGCCGACATCGACGGATATTCGCTTGCAACGGGTGACGGCTCCACGCATGGCGGCACGATCAACGCGACGGCCGGGTGGCCGGGTGCAGGTGAGGGAGTCGGCGTAGCGACCGGTGTGTTCTCGGGATGGACGCCCTTCGGGAGCGGCGTCGGGCAGATCTGCGCGAGGGCGAACCAGTGCTCGGTGAATCCGCCGGAGGCGATCTGCGCTTTCATCGTCTTGCCAAAGTACGTGTTGGGATACTTCTGAGCCAGCAGCTGCATAAACTGCCATGTCAGCTCTTGCTCTTGCTGCGTGTAAACTTTCCGCAAGACCAGTACCGCCAGGAAGTACGAACGCGCAAGCTGCGGGTCGTTGGGGTACTTGACCGCCCACCTGCGAAGCGCTTCGGTCGCAAAATCCAGTTTCGCGATCAGGTGTTGATCGGTCGTGTAGTCTCCGGCGCTTACCGTACCGTCTTTGTACGTGTTGTCGATGCCGAGGTAGCTCATCTTCATCCGTCCGAAGTACTCGTCGCCGGGCGCCGAGCTATTGAACTGTTCGCACTGGACGTGTTGCCACTTACTTTTGGTGGCGCCGCAGGTGTCGCTTGACGCCTGCTTTTTTGCGGCCGCCGCGGTCGCGGCGGGTTTCGGCGAGGGCGTGCTCGCGGCGGCCGTTAAAGCCGGCCCTTCTGTTGTGAGCAACGCAATCGAGCTGGTGGCGGCAACGGCAACGGACAACGCTGACAGCTTGAGTCTCATCGGCTGTGATTTTTCTCGCGCGCGGGCTCACGGCCTCCCCGAGCACGCAAATGAGGGGCACTCCGACGACGTCGCGAACGTCGCGGCATGAGTCGCTCAATCAGCGTCGCTGCTGTGCAGCTTCAAGCACGCGACCGCAGCGATTTCTCCAGCGCGTTCGCCGGCATCCTCGATGCCGTCGCTCGCGCGTCGCGCGATGCGGACCTGCTCGTGCTTCCCGAAGGCACGATTCCGGGCTACGTACTCGGTCACGAGCCGCTCGATGCGCGCCAGGTCGGCGATGCAGTCGCCGGGCTGGCGAAGATCGCGCGTGCGACCGAAACGGTGATCGTCGTGGGCGCGGCGATCGCGGAGCGCGACACACAGCGCAACGGCGCGGTCGTCATCGACGCCGACGGTTCCCTTGCCGGCCGCGCAGACAAGCTGTTCCTCTGGCACTTCGACCGGCGCTGGTTCACCGGCGGAGAGCGTCTTGCTGCAGTGCGCACGAGCGTCGGCTCGCTCGGCGTGCTCGTCTGCGCCGACGGACGGCTGCCGACAATTTCTCGCGCGCTCGTGGACGACGGCGCCGATCTGCTGGTTATGCCTACCGCGTGGGTCACAAGCGGGCGCGATCCGAGCGCTTTGGAGAACGTGCAGGCCGATCTGCTCGCACGGGTCCGCGCCTATGAAAATCGAGTCCCGTTCGTTGCCGCCAATAAGTGCGGCAGCGAGCTGGGCATGGTCGCCTACTGCGGCAAGAGCCAAATTATCGACGCCGGCGGCGAGATCGTCGCGATCGCCGGCGAACGCGAGCGGGAAACGCTGCGCGCGTTGCTGACGCTCGAATCCGAGCGCCCAACGCGTGCGGAGCCGGTTGCGCCGGCCCCGCGCTCTTCGAGCGCCGGCGTGCCGCTGCGCATCGCAATCGCCGGCGAGTCGCTCCCGGCCGACGTGGAAGTTCGGCTCGAAATGCTCGACGATGCGTACGCCATCGCCCCCGGGGAGTCGCAGCGACTCGAAATGCTCGACCGCGTTCTTCCTGCCGCACAGGTCGGGGACGCGCGCGTTCTCGATCCTGCCGGCTTGGTTCCGTATCGCCGCGCCGGTTACGGGCTCGTCGTCTGGAGCAGCGATCTTCCCGAACCGTGGCTCGGGCGCATTGCGCGGGCGCGCGCACTCGAGCTGCGCGTGTACCTCGTCGTCTTCGATCGTACGTGCGGGCGCGCGTTCGCCGTCGATCCCGACGGCACGATCGTCGCCGGCACGTACGACGATTTTCGCCTGGCGAGCTTTACCTACGATCCGCGCAAGACGCGCGAGACGATCGTCGCGCCCGGCACCGACGTCGCGGAGGGCCTCGAGCGTATCGCCGCCCTCACCGGAACGCGCGAGTGAAGGCCATCAGAAGGACTCGCTTGATTTGGACCCGCGTCAACTCGTTGGCGGCGGCGGTCGTCGCCGTACTCGCGGCGATGGGAACGCTCTTCGCGCACCATCGCTCCATCTCGGCACTTTCAGAAGAGAACCGCGCGATCATCGCCCAAGGCCGAGCCGTCGACTCCTACAACGCGTACGAGGCCAAAGAGATCCGCTACACGATCTATCAGGCGCTGATCGCCGGCGGCGTCATTCGTGAAGGCAGCGCGCTCCAGCGCGTCAAGGCCGTCGCCGCCGACGAACGCCGCTCCTCACCGGCGATGCTCGCTGAAAGCGAAGCGCTCGATCAGCAAGCGAAGGATTCCGAAGCGCACGGCGAGCTGCTGATGCGTTCGTACGAGACCTTGCAGCTCGCCACGACCTTCTTCGAGATTGCGATCGTCTTCGTCTCGATCGCCACGCTGGCGGAAGTGCAGTACCTGTTGCCCGCGGGTGTGGTGCTGAGCGGCATTGGTCTGGTTTTCTTCGCAACCGGTCTTCTGCAGGGCCGCTAGCGAAAGTGCAGGTTTAGCGGGTGCTGCGCAAGCTCGCGGTGCTCGTCCTCGCCTCGCTGATGCTCGCCGGCGCGAAGCCGGCAAAGCCGCAACCGCGCCTGGCCGCGGCGATGTTCGCGACCGCACGCTGGCCCTATCTGCCGGGCAGCATTCTGCCGCTGCGCATCGACGGGATCACCGTTCCCTATCACATCGCGGTGCTCGGGATCGGCCAGCTCGTGCAAAACGCCAACGCGTACGCCGTTCCGTCGACGGCCACCGGCGGATCGGCGCTCTTGATCGCCGGCAACGCCCACGCGCTCGGTGTAACGAAGCTGCAGATCGCGCCGGCGCCGCGCGTCGACCGTCCGTTGCTCTTCGTCGCTTCTTACGACGACGGGCTCGTCGTGCACGATCCCCAGAGCTTCGCGGTGCGCGGCGTTCTGGCAACGGGCGGCGTGCCGACCGACGTCGCGGTCGATCGCTCCGGGCGGGTCGCCGCGACCGATACGCAGGGATCGGAGTTGACGCTGCTGAGCCTGGCACCCTGGAACGTTGAAAAGGCCGGCGGCGTCGTATCGGGCGACGATGTCGCCTTCGATCCGGCGACGGGGGCGGTCTTCGTTACCGACCGCGACTACAACGGCAGCGGCGCGCTGACTCGCGTCGCGCCTGGAGGCCAGGTAACGCGCGTCGTCACGGGCGAGACGGCCGAAGGCATCGCCGTCGACCAGCGGCGCGGAATCGTCTACGTCGCTAACGCCAACGACGGAACGATCGCCTTCGTCGACGCGAACACGCTTCGCGTGCTGCGGCGCTTCCCGGCCGTGGCGCGCGTCTTCTCGCTCGCGCTCTCGCCCGGCGGCGACCGGCTCTACGCGGTCTCGAATCAATCGGCCGACTCACCCTTCGCCAGACCCGGCGCCGCGATTGCGATCTCGCTGACCCCAGGCGCGCCGCGCGTGGTCGCGCGCAGCGCCGATCTCGCCTTCCCGGTCGGCGTCGCGCTCGATGCGCGCAGCGATACGCTCTTCGTGAGCGACGAAGAGCGCCGCGAGGTCGACGTGCTCGATGCGCGAACGCTGCGCGTCAGACGCGAACCCCTGCGTACCTGCGCAATTCCCTGGAAGCTTACCGTCGACGAGCGCAGCGGGCGGCTCTACGTTCCTTGTGCGGGCGACAACGAGATCGACGTATTCGATACGCGCACCTTGCACCGCCTCGCGCACGCCCCGTTTGCCACAGGCGGCTATCCCTTAGCCGTCGCAGTATGGCATCCGTGAACCTCGTCGCGCTGATCGCCGCGCTTTTGCCTGCTCTTCTCGCGCCGACAGCGCCATTTCCACGCATCGTGGCGCAGGCGCCGACGATCGAAAACGTCGCGCCCGGCGTCGACTACGGCGATTATCAGCTGCTTTCCGCCGACGGACCGCTATCGGTTCACGTCGTGGCGGTCGCGCCGCGTCGCGGCGACGTGCGGCTGGAGAACGTCTTATCGGGCGACGAACTCGTCTCGCGCGGTGAGACGATCGGCTCGATGGCCAAGCGGACGCGCGCGATCGCCGGCATCAACGGCGACTTCTTCGATATCGGCAATACGAACCGTCCGGTGAACATGGTCGTACGCGGCGGCGCACTGCTGCAGCTGCCCTACAAGCGTTCCGTGCTCGCGATCACGCGCGACGGGACACCGCACATCTCGGAGTTCAGCTTCTCGGGCCAAATGGAGATCGCGCAGCGCACCATGCCGCTCGACGGGATCGACGAGATGCCGCTCGGCGGTGCCGGGCTCTCGCTGCTCACCCCGTTCTACGGCCGCGTCGCCCCCCACGATAACGTCACGCTCGCCACGCTCGTGCCGCTTGGCGGCATGCCGCCGCTCACGCGCTATCGCGTCACCGGCCTCGCCGACAACTTAAGCCCGCAGCCGCCGGGGTACTACGTCGCGATCGGCTTGAACGACTATAACTCCGTCGGCGTACCCGACGTCGGCTCCGTGATCGGCGTCGACGGCGACCTCTCGCCGTTCGGGTTGCCTTCGATCGCCACCGCGATCGGCGGCGGTGCGATGATCCTGCACGACGGCGCCTGGTACGACGATCCGGACGCCCCGTATCGCGAGGAGAACGCCCGTCGCGTCCCAGTCTCGGGCGCCGCGATCGCTCCCGACGGCCGCCTCTTCCTCATCGAGGTGGACGGCCGTCAGGCCGAGCTGAGCATCGGCCTCAAGCGCCCGGAGTTCTCGGCCCTGATGCGCGCGCTCGGCGCGACCGAGGGACTCCTGTTCGACGGCGGAGGCTCCTCAACGATGGTCGTCCGCCGCCTCGGCGACCCGGGCGCGGGCGTCGTCAACTCGCCGTCGGACGGTAAAGAACGTCCGGTCGCGGACGGCTTCTTCGTGTACAGTACCGCGCCGGTCGGGCCGGCGGTGCGCCTGGTCGCGCGCCCCGGCGTTGTTCGGGCGGTGCCCGGCGCCGGCGTTTCGCTGCGCATCGCCGCGGTCGATTCCGCCAATAATATCGCCGGGAACGGCGGCGCCGTACAGGTCAGCGTTGCGCCGGCCTCGCTCGGCTCCTATCGCGACGGTACGTTCTTCGCCGCGCATCAGGGAATCGGACGGCTCGCGCTGCGCAGCGCAAGCCTCAACGGCGAAGTGCCGGTAGAAGTCGAGGCGCGCCCGGCGCGCTCGCGCATCGAGCCGCCGCGGCCGAACGTCGACCAAAACGGACAGGTACTTCTCGCCGCGCAGGCGTTCGATGCGCGCGGCTACCCGCTGCAGTTGCCGTCATCTCTGCGTTGGAGCGCGAGCAGCGGATCGATCGACGGCCGCGGCAGCTATCGCGCCGGGTCGAACGACGCCAACATCAGCGTCCGCATCGGCGATACACTCGCGACGACACGCGTAACCGTCGGCTCGCACGGCGTCGCACTTCCCTTCGCGCAAAGCGCGCGCTTCGTCACCGCTCCGCGCGGCGGCGCCGGCGGCCTCACGAAAAACACCGGATGCGGCAGTTGCGTCGCGCTGCGCTTCTCGTTTTCGAACGGCGAGCGCGCCGCCTATGCAAAGGCCGACATCCCGCTGCCGGACGATACGATCGGCGTGGAGTTCGACCTCTCCGACGACGGCAGCGCCGCACGCGTGCGCGTAGCGATTCGCAACGAAATCAACGAGGACGTCCTGCTCGACGCGACGCGTTTGGGGAACCTCGGATGGCGACACGTCATCGTCCGATTTCCACCCGACGCGCAAGCGGTGCGCCTCGTCTCGATCTACGTGCTGCCATCGAAAGGCGTGCAGCTCTCCGATGGAAGCATCGGCCTCCGCAACGTCCGCGCGATCGTAGCGGGACACTAGGAGCCCTAGGGCTCCTAAATTCGCGCGATGAGTCCGCCGGCGAGCAGCAGCAGGCCGAGCAGCACCGCGACCAGATTCGGCGTCGACACGACCTCGACTTGCGGATAGCTCACGATCTCGCCGCGCAAGCGCAGGTTTGCGGCGCGCACTTCGTGCCCGTCTGCGCTGATCGCGATCCCGTGCGCCAGCGGACGATCGTTTTCGTCGTCGACGGCAAAGAGCACCGCGCCGCCGGCGATGCTCGGATCGTGAAGAAACGCCGCGGCCTGCCGCGGGTCGAACAGGATTGCTTTGATCACGCGGGCCGCCGATGGGACGTTGAACGAATCAAACGGCACGTCCATCCCCACGATCGTCTGATGCTGCTGCATCAGCAGCACGGGGGAGAGAAAGACCGCGCCCTGCGGCTGGGTTACGGTTAAGCGGTTTGCGCGCAGGTCGCGAGCTTCGACGTAAACGACGCTGCGCGGCAGCGTGCGCAGCATGAAGCTGCCGGAGTTGCGGCGCCGCGACCCGATCTGCAGCGGCGCGTGCAGCGGACGTTCCAGCGTCACCGCCGTCGCGTCCCCGTTGACGAGGGGAAACCAAAGCGTCCCGAGCGACTCGACGCGGACGCGCTGACCCGGAGCGCCGATAACGTCTCGATTATCCGGCGCGAAGAGGCCGTTGGCCACGCCCGCTATGCCGACGACGATCGCGCCGGCCGCCACGGCGGCCGTCGCCAAGCGCGAGCGCGGTCTCTTTGCACGGGCGAAGACGCCGCGCGCCCAGACCGCTGCAACGACGAGCAGCGCGGCGAGCGCGACGTTGTACCATCCGCTATGATAAACCGGCTCTCCCGGGAGCAGCAACTCGAGGCCGACCGCCGCACCCGCGATGAGCGAGGCAGATAGGAAGGGCGTCAATTCGAGTGCGCTGCCGCAGCGACCGCGGCGCGCATCTGATCGAGCGTCAGTGCGCCGTCAAACCCTCGCACGACGACCCCTCGGCGATCGACGATCACCGTCGTCGGCAGGCCGAGCGCGGTATACGTCCGGCCGTACTGCTCGGCCGGGTCGATCCAGATTGGAAAGCGAATTCGCAGCGAACCGGCGAACGCGCGCGCTCTCTGCGGCGACTCCCCTTCATTGATCCCGACGACCGCGACCGCGCGCGACCCGTACGCGTCGGCGAGCTTTTGGAGATCCGGCATCTCTGCGCGGCACGGCGGGCACCAGGACGCCCAGAGATTCATGACCACGATCGAGCCGCGATACTGCGTGAGTGAAACGCGCTGTCCGAGGTCGTCGCGCAGCGTGAAGACCGGCGCCGGTCGCCCGGCGGCGCTGCTCGGCCCGTTCACGTTTGCCGGCTGCGAAAAGAAGTACGGTGCGGCGACCGCGGCCGCCACGGCCAGCACCACGAAAACGCCGGCCCACGGAAGATAACGCTGCACTGCACCGGCCCCTTCCGGATTGTAAAGCGAGGAGCCCTGCTTTCACGCACGAAACGGCGACGGCGTGCCTGCTACAATTCTCGACGGACGCGCGCTCGCGGCCGAGCTTCGGACGGAGCTCGTCGAGCGAACGGGCGCACTGCTCCGGCGCGGGCTATCACCGCGCCTCGCGATCGTCTTCGTCGGGGAGAACGAGTCGAGCCTCGCCTACGTGCGCAACCTCGCGCGGACCGGCGAGCGCGCGGGCATCGGTGTCGAAGTGCGTCATCTTCCCGAGAAGGCGTCGACCCGCGACGTGCGCGAGACGCTCGAAGAGCTTCGCGACGATCCGGCCACGCACGGGGTGATGCTGCAGCAGCCGCTCCCAGCGCATCTCGCAATCCGTGAGATCGCCGATGCCATTCCGGCGCATAAAGACGTCGACGGCACGCATCCCACCAACCAAGGCCATCTGGCCTTTGGCAGCGGAACGGAATACGTCCCGGCGACGCCGGCCGCGGTAATGCTGCTGCTCGAACGCAGCCCGCACTGGCCGCTGCGCGGGCGGCGCGCGGCCATGATCGGCCGTTCGATCGTCGTCGGTGCACCGGTCGCGATGCTGATGCTCGCGCAGGATGCTACCGTAACGGTTTTGCACAAAGATTCCGCGTCGCTGCAGCCGTACGTCGGCCTTGCCGAGATCGTCGTGGTCGCAGCCGGCGTGCCGGAATTGATTCGCGGAGAAGATCTCATGCCGGGAGCGACGGTCATCGACGTCGGCACGACGCTCGTCGACGGCGTCCTTCGAGGCGACGTCGACTTCGAGAGCGCGGTCGAGGTTGCCGGCGCGATCACGCCGGTACCCGGCGGAGTCGGCCCCGTAACGAACGTTGCGCTGCTTCGCAACGTGGTGAAAGCGGCCGAATATGCGGCTGCAGGTCGCTAGTTCCGGGGCGCCAAAGCGGCCTGGGTGAAGCCGACGCCGCACGAACTCGATGCGATGCAAGCCCAGCCGCATCCGCTGCTGCTCGAGCTCGAGCAGCACGCGCGCAAAAGCGGCGTACCGGTCGTTTCGCGACAGACGGGGCGTCTGCTTTCGCTGCTCGTCACGGCGATGCAGGCGAGCCGCATTCTCGAAATCGGGACGGGCTACGGATACGCGACGCTCTGGATGGCGCTGGCGCAGCCGCGCATGGGCAAGATCTGGACGATCGACCCGAGTGCCGCGCACACTGACGTGGCGCGTTCCTACTTCGGTCGCGCTGAGGAGGACGACTACATCGAGGTCTTCAACACGCCGGCGCTGGAACTGCTCGAAAACTTTCCGCATCGGAACCTGGATATCGCCTTCATCTCCGCGCACGAGACCAGCTACGAACGCTATCTCGAACTCGTAATCCCGACGCTGAAACTCTCGGGCCTCGTTATGTTCCACCACGCCGCCGCAGCGCGGCGCGAATTCCGCGAAACGTTTCTCGCCCGGCCCGATCTCGACGCGATGATTCTCGCGCTCGACGACGACGCGATCGCCATCGGTGCGCGCCGTCAATGACCGATTCGACCTCGTTCAGGCACGCGATGCGGCACGTGCCCACCGGCGTGACGGTGGTGACGAGCCTCAAGGACGGCGAGCCCCGCGGGATCACCGTAAACGCGTTCGCCAGTGTCTCGCTCGAGCCGCCCTCGCTCTCGATCTGCATCAATCGCGAGGCGCGCAGCTACCTCTTTATCTCGACCTCGCGGATCTTCTGCGTCAACGTGCTCGCGGGCAATCAGCGGGCGCTCGCCGAGCGCTTCTCCGGCAAGGTGCGCGAGCGGCAGTTCGTCGACGTCGACTACGTAGTCGAAGCGACCGGGGCTCCGGTCATCGCCGGCTGCATCGCGCACTTCGATTGCGAGGTGGCGCACGAGTTTCACTTCGGCTCGCACTCGATCCTGATCGGGCACGTGCTCTCGTGCAGCGCCCGCGCGGGCTCGCCGCTGGGGTACTTCAACGGCGGCTTTCACGACTTCGCCATCCAGGTGGATTAGAGAGCACCGATGCTGCGTCGCGAGACCTTCGCAGTCGGCCCGCTGGCCTGCAATTGCACGATCCTGGCTGACGACCGCAGCGGTGAGGCGATCGTGGTCGACGGCGGCGACGGCGTAGACGAAGTGGCCGCCTATCTGCGCGAACGAAACTGGCGAGCCACGCTGCTCGTCCACACGCACGCGCACATCGATCACATTGGAGATCTCGAACGGTTGCGCGAGCTCACGCACGGGCGCGGGCTTCTGCATCCCGCCGACCTCCCGCTCTACCAGTCGTTGGCGATGCAGGCGCGTTGGCTCGGCCTGCCGCACGCGCCGCGCGTGGTCGCGCTCGACGGCGAGCTGCTCGACGGCGACACGTTCGAACTCGGCGAAGGGCGCATCGCGGTGCTGCACACCCCGGGACACACACCGGGGAGCGTCACCTTCGCGGTCGGCGACGGCTCGGAAACGATCTTGCTGACCGGCGATACGCTCTTCGCCGGGTCGATCGGCCGCTGGGACCTCGGCGGCACCTCGATGGCGGATATCGTCAGCTCGATCCAGCGCAAATTGATGGATTTTCCCGACGCGACGCCGGTGATTCCCGGGCACGGGCCCTTCACGACGATCGGCACCGAGCGCCGCTCGAATCCCTACTTGCGTGTCTGAAGGCAAGCGCCGTCTCTTCATCGGCATCGAGCTTGACGACGCCGCGCGGGCGCGCTGCGACGCGGTCGCCGATGCGCTGCGCGCGACCGGGTTCGCCGCGCACTTCGAAGCCTCGGAGAAGCTGCACGTTACGCTCGCTTTTCTGGGCAACGTGGAGGCGGCGCACTACGACGCGATCGACGCGGCGCTCGGCGAGAGCGCCAAGCGCTGCGCGCGGTTTACCCTCCACCTCGATAAAGCCGGTGCTTTTCCCAACGAGCGGCGTCCGCGCGTCGTGTACGTCGGCGCACGCGAACAGGGCGAAGCGTACCGCGGCCTCGCCGCGACCGTTCAAGGCGCCTACGCGAAACTGGGCTTCACGTTCCAAGAAGATTCGGTTGCGCACGTCACGATCGCCCGCGTAAAAGAAGCATCGCGTCCGCTTCCGCTCATCGAGGTTACCCCGTTCGCTCTGGAGGTGCGAACGATCTCACTCTTCGAATCGATCTTCGACGCCAAAGCAAACACCTCGCGTTACGAAGTCCCCCACCGCGCCCCACTCAACAACATGTCATCCTGAGCCTGTCGAAGGACGAACGACGTCGCCCTGTCATCCTGAGCCTGTCGAAGGACGAACGAGGGAGCGCTAGCGCAGTTTGATGAGGAGCTTTCCTTCGCCGTTTCCGTTCGTCGCCGCGACGGGCACCGGCGCGGGGTCGGTTGCAGGAGCACCGGCCGGGCGCGGCATCGACCCGAAATCGGGTACGCTTCCCGCGCCGACTTTCGAACGGTAGTCGTCGAGCGCGACGTGCAGCGCCTCGAGCGCGCGCTCGGGGTAATCTTTCTTCTTCTCGGGATAGCCGTCGAGCAGCCCCTCGACCTCGGCGGTACCGATCGCCGCTGCTTCGTCGATCGTTTTGCCCTTTGCAAGCTCGACGACGAGACTGCACGTCGCCGTTCCGAAACCGCAGCCGGTCGTGAAATAGGAGATGTCCTCGATGACGGCGCCCGGCCCGACCTTTAAAAAGAAGTTGTACATGTCGCCGCAGGAGTCGCTGAAGTACTCGCCGCTCGCCGTTGGGTTCTCCATCGTGCGAAAGCCGGTGCGCTCTTCGACCAACCGCTGAAATTTCAGAAAATCCATGATCCCAATAACTCCTAAGATACCGGCGTGGTTGCCCGCTCCGGATGCATTTCGAAACGGCACTCTTTCCCGCCGTGCGCGAGCGACTCGGTCTGCTCGTGCGGGCCGCCGATCGTCTGGTCGATGACGTGGTGAATGACCTGGCAGACCTCCGGATGCTCTTTGGCGGCGTTCGAATAGGGACATGAGTGCTCGTGCAGCACGAAACCGTCGTCGATCAGACTGTACTCGGCGACGACGCCGCTCTTGCGCAGCATCTCGGTGAGCTGCGCCACTCGCTCTTGCGGTTCGTCCGAGGTGACCGTGAGGCGGGCCCGGGCGACGGCGCGCTCGGAGAGGCCGTCGAAGATTTGCTTGACCGCCGGCGCACCGAATTGATCGCGCACCTCGCGCAAAACCGCCGAGAGCATTTTGTCGTAGGCCTGCGGGAAGAGGCGGTCGGCTTCGGGGGTCAGCGAGAACTCGTAGGTGGGCTTCGTCGGCCCGCGCCGGACCGAGGTCTCGGCGACCAGACCGTCGCGCTCGAGGACCATCAGTTGCTGGCGAACGGCGTTGGGCGAGAGCCCGAAGACGTGCGCCAGGTCGGCCGCCGAGGCGGAGCCTCGCCGCCGCAGCTCGCTGACGATCTTTCCCCGAGTCGTCTGGAAGAAGCGGTCCTGGTGCATCTTTGGCGATCCTAGCATGAAACGTCGCAGATAGTAAAGTTTTTCCTTGACTTTCTAAGAGAGCCTCGGCTACGATAATTTCCATGTCCGACCAAGGCCTTCACATCAGGAATCTGCGCTCTACGATCGCCGGCAAAGAGATCCTCAAAGGAATCGACCTCTCGGTCGAAGCCGGCCGCGTGCACGCGCTCATGGGACCCAACGGCAGCGGCAAATCGACGCTTGCTTTCTCGCTCACCGGCCATCCGCAGTACGAGGTGACCGGCAGCGTAGAGCTCGATGGCGAGGATCTCCTCGCGCTCTCGCCCGACAAGCGGGCGCGGGCGGGCCTCTTCCTCTCGTTTCAATATCCCGCCGCGATCCCGGGCGTCAAGGTCGCCAACTTCTTGCACGCGGCGCGGCAAGCCGAGCGCCCCGGCGATCTTCCGCCGGCGAAGTTTCGCGCGCTTCTTTTAGAAAAGATGGACCAGCTCGGCATCGATCCGTCCTTCATGGGGCGCTATCTCAACGACGGCTTCTCCGGCGGTGAAAAGAAGCGGCTCGAGATGCTGCAGCTCGCCGTCTTGGCGCCGAAATACGCGATCCTCGACGAAACCGATTCCGGTCTGGACATCGACGCACTCAAAGACGTCGGCGTGTCCATCGCCGCGCTGCGCGCGAGCGAGGAAGGGCGCAAAGCGGGCTTCTTGATCATCACGCACTATCCGCGAATCCTGCAGTACGTCGTTCCCGACGTCGTGCACGTCATGATCGACGGGCGCATCGTCAAGAGCGGCGACGCGGATCTCGCACAGCGCGTCGAGCGCGAGGGCTACGATAAGCTCCGCGAGGAGGCCGAGGCTCTTGCCTAGCGTTGCCGTCGCGGCGGCTGAGACGTCCCCGCTCTTCGGTCGCCTGGCAACCCTTCCCAGCGAACCGCTCACCAACGAGCAGCGGCGCAGCGCCCTCGAACGCTTTCTGGCGCTTCCGAGCGGGCGCGAACGCGCGGGCCGTTTCTGGCGCATCGATTTCGAAACGCTCGTTCCCGATATTGCGCGGCTCGATCTCAATCCGGCGATCGTCACCGTCGACAATCCCAATCCTGCGGTCGTCGTCTACGATCTCGCAACGGCGGCGCGCGAGTGCCCGCAACTGCTTGCTCGTGCCTTTGGAACGACCGGAATCCATGCGACGAAGTTCGGCGCATTGACCGCCGCCTTCGCGCACGTGGGCTGCTTTATCCACGTACCCGCCGATCGTGCCTGCGACCATCCGATCGTCATTCGTTACGCTGGGGGCGACGCGACCGTCTTCCCCTCGACCGCCGTGCTCGTCGAGCGCGGCGCGCGCGTCACGATCGTCGAACGCATCGAGGCCGATGCCGGCGCGTTCGTCTGCGGCGCGACCGAGATCGTCACCGAAGAGCACGCCGACGTCACTTTTGCCGCGCTTCAGCAGGCCGCAGCCGCGCGCGTCGTCTGGAATCGCACCGCGCGTCCGGGCAAGGACGCGAAGATGGCCTGGGCCGACGCCGAACTCGGTGCCGACCTCGCCGCGGGCGAGCTTACGGTTTCGATCGAGCAGACGGGCATCGCGGCAGAGATCGCGGCGATCTTCTTCCCTCGCGGCTCGCAGCACGTCGACGTTATCAGCTCGGTCGAGCATCGGGCCGGCGAAGCGAGCTCGAATACCCTCGTCAAATCCGCGGCTCGCGACCGCGGTCAGGCTCGGTTTCTCGGCAACATCCGCATCGCTGCGCACGCGCAGGGCAGCGACGCGCGCCTGCGCGACGACGCGCTGCTGCTCTCGCCCACAGCGCACATCGATTCGGTTCCCGCGCTCGAGATCGGCGCAAACGACGTCAAAGCCTATCACGGTGCGACGGTCGGTGCGATGGACTCCGAGCAAATCTTTTACATGGAGAGCCGCGGCATCGAACGCTCCGCCGCGGAACGCATGATCGCACTGGGCTTTTTCGAGCCCGCGATCGAGCGCTTCCCAACGGCCTCGCTGCGCGACGAGCTCCGCGAGGCTTTGGCGGCAAAGCTCTCGTGACGCAAACCTTACGCGTCGACCCGAAGGTCGAGCGAATCATCGCGGATTTCCCGATTCTCGCGCGGCCGACGTCGCGCGGAAAACGGCTGGTCTACCTCGACTCGGCGGCCACCTCACAGAAGCCGCGGGCCGTCATCCAATCCCTCGTCGACTACTACGAGCAGTACAACGCGAACATTCATCGCGGCGTCTACGAGATCGCCGAGCGGGCGACCGAAGCCTACGAGCAGGCGCGAGTCAAAGTCGCGCGCTTCATCGGGGCTCGCACGCCCGAGGTCGTTTGGGTCCGCAACACGACCGAGGCGGTTAACCTCGTCAGCTACTCTTGGGCGACGCACAACGTCGGTAAGGGCGACGCGATTCTGCTCAGCGAGCTCGAGCATCATTCGGATCTCGTGCCGTGGCAGCTCCTCGCCGAGCGAAACGGCGCAGAGCTTCGTTTCATTCCCGTTGACGGACGCGGCATTCACGTGCTCGACGATCTCGATCGGCTCCTCGACGGCTGCAAGCTCGTCGCCGTCTCGCACGTCAGCAACACGCTGGGCACGATCGCGCCGCTCGAGAAGATCGTCCCGCGGGCGCACGCCGCCGGCGCGCTGGTTCTCGTCGATGGCGCGCAGGGCGTGCCGCATCTGCCCCTCGACGTAAAAGCGCTCGACGTCGACTTCTACGCCTTCAGCGGGCACAAGATGCTCGCCCCAACCGGTATCGGCGCCCTCTACGCCAAACGCGAACTGCTCGAAGCGATGCCGCCCTTCCTCAGCGGCGGCGACATGATCCGCAAGGTTGAGTACGCGCATACCTCATTCGCGCAGCCGCCGCGCAAGTTCGAGGCCGGCACGAGCAACATCGCCGACGCCATCGCCTTCGGGGTCGCCGTGGAGTATCTCGAAGGCGTGACGATGGAGTGGGTGCGCGAGCACGAGAAGGGCCTTACGACCTACGCTCTCGCGCGTCTGAGCGAATTTGAGCCGCGCGGCCTCGCGATCTACGGCCCACGCGATCCCGAGAAGATCTCCGGTGTGATCTCTTTCAACTTCGCCGACGTGCACGCGCACGATCTGGCCTCGATCCTCGATACCGAAGGCGTCTGCGTACGCGCCGGCCATCACTGCACGATGCCGCTCATGGAAAAGATGGGCTGGGGCGCAACCGCTCGCGCATCGCTCTATCTCTACAACACCGAGGCGGATATCGACGTGCTCTGCGAGGGAATCGAGAAGGCCGCTCGGGTCTTTGGGCTGTAGGGCTCCTAGATTGGACGACTTTTACCGAGACTACATTCTCGACCACTACCGCAGTCCGCGGAACTTCGGTAATTTCGAGAATCCCGACGTCGAGGCCGAGGATCTCAACCCGCTCTGCGGCGATCAGATCAAGATGGAACTGAAGGTCGACGACGGCGTGATTCGCGACATCCGCTTTTCCGGAAAAGGATGCGCGATCAGCCAAGCCTCGGCGTCGATGCTGACCGAACAGGTAAAGGGGATGAAGCTCGCCGACGTAGCCAAGCTTTCCAAAGAAGCCGTCCTCGATAACGTCGGGATCGGCATCAGCCAAACGCGCATGAAGTGCGCGATGCTCGGCCTGCGCGTGCTCAAGAGCGCGGCGATCGGGCGCCTCGCCGATTGGCCAGACGAAATCGCCTAACGGGCTATTGCGGCTTGATCCAGTAGTGCTCGGTAATCTGTAAGCCGCCTGGGCCCGGTGCCACCGTAAACGTTTCGAAGTATTCGCCGCCGCTGGTTTTGACGTCGGCCATCACCTTATAACCGCCGCCCGAGGGCTCAGAACGAACCGATTCGACCGACGCGTTCGCAGCCATGAACGCTTCGCTGGGCGATCCCTGGGCGAGATACGATGCCGCCGTGCTTCGATCGCCGCGCGCAAGGGCGCCGAGATACGAACGCACGACCGACGTCGCGCGGTCCTCATTCGTCGCCGCAGCGGCGGTCGCCGTTGGCGCCGGCGGCTGCGCCGGTGCGACCGGTGGAACCGGCGCGGGCGTTCGACGTACCGGCGCCGCAACGGGGACGGCGTGCGGCGTTGCCGTGGGCGCAGCGCGCGGCGTTGCCGTGGGCGCAGCGCGCGGCGTTGCCGCGGGAGCCGCAGACTTCTTCGGAGCGGGCGTCGGGCGTTTCGTCGGAGCGGCGCTGGGCGTTGCGCTCGGTGTCTCCGTGGGCGCGGCGCTCGCTCTCTGCGTCGGCGCGGCGCTCGGCGTACTGGTGGGTGAAATTGTCGGAGAGATCGCCGGCTGCGGCGTCAGCGTCGGAAGAGCGGTGGGCACGACGGCGACCGTCCTCGCTGCGCGTTGCGGTTTTTGTTTCGAACCGCCGAAGAAATGCGCGAGCACGCCCCCCAACAAGAGCCCGGCCAGAACGACGACGATAATTAGTGGGAAGAGCGGCAGGCCTCCACGCGGCTCGTCGTCCCCGCGACGACGCCGGGGGGGTTCTCTCACTACGTTGTTGCGAGCCGCTCTGCCAATGCGTCTCGTAGCGAGGCGGGCAAAGCGGTAATAAGCTCGGGTCTCTGCTCGACAAACAGCGCGGTAGCTTCCTTGAGCAGGTCGGGGTTCCCGCGCGCGTACGCGAGAAGGGCATCGACCGCGCCGCTCTCCCGTTGCGCGATGCTCTCGAGGGTCGTACCGGCGCCCTCGGCGGCGTCTTCAGAGGACTCGCCGCGCTCGCGGAACGCGTTAAAGACCGATTCGATCACCGCCTGATACGCATCTCGCGGCATCGTCGAAAGCTCGCGCGCATATAACACGGCGAGATCCGCCTCGTCCATCTTTGCGAGAAGCTTCTCAACTGCGCCGACGAGCATGTCGGCCGGCACGTTCCCGAAGGACATCGGCCGATTGATTTATCCTCGACAGCAGGCAGCTCCTCGATGCGGAAGAAAATGCGCCCCATGATCCGAGTGAAGGTGCCGCTCGATCTTCATGCCGTCGCCCTCGGCGGCTCGAGTGCCTTTGCGCTTGCCACGCCGCTGCGCGTTCGCGACCTGCTGGGCTTTGCGGTCCGGGAAGCGATCGGAAAACGAGCACCACGCGACAAGTTCTCGCGCAGCGTCGGGCGGACGCTCGCGGGTCTCGCGTCGGGAGATTTCACGATCGACGTTAACGGGCGAAGCTATACCGATGCCGATACCGTCGTCGTTTGTGAGGGTACGGCGGACGTCCGCTTCTTCCTCAGCACCCGCCGGAGGGTTGCGAAAAACCGCACCTAATGGCCACGAGCAACCGCAAGACCTCCTCTTGCGGCAGGTGATACTGTAATAGGAACAAGTCTTCTCGGCAGAAACGGAGTTCCCAATCAAACTCGGCCTCTTCCTCGTTACCGCGCTCCTGCCGGTGACTCCATCTGCTTTTGCAGATTTTCAGTACGATCTGCAGGGGCAGGATCTCTATCAGGTTCAGGCGGCATCGACGGGCTCGCGGGTTTCGTACGACGGCACCGAGCTCTTGTCGGTGCGCCGGGATGGGGAAGCCGTGCGCTTCGAGGCACGCGCTCGCTACGTTCGCGATAGCCCCGACGGACGCACCGACGGCGCTGCGAAGTTCGTCGCCGACATGATGCCGAACGGCGCGTTCCAGGATCGCCTCGACGACGATCCCGACTTTTTGACAATTCTCAATCAACCGTTTGCCGTGCAGCTCGACCCAGCAACGCTTCGAGATCTGCAGGATCTGCGCGGTTCCGTGCCGTTCGCCGCCAACTCTCCGCTGGGCGGCGGCTCGGTTTTACGGGGTTTCCTGCGCCCCGGAACCAGCGGGCCCATTGCGGGCCACCCCACGGTCGCGGTCCGTTTTCAAGCGCGAGGTCCGATGAACGGAGGGCTGCCCGGGCACGGCGGGGCGATCACCGGCACGATGCGGATGGACGGAACCGCCTACTATTCCCTGGAGAACGCGATGCTGCTCGCGCTGCGCGCGACGCTGACCATTGAGGCACGTCTGCACGACAGCAAGCCCGCCGTTTACGTGCCGGTACGGATCACCTACGTGCGTTCGATTCGCGCGTCGGGTATGCCGGTCGTCAAAACGCCCCGATAAGCTCCACCTGCAGCGGGTGGCGGAAGGGTTCTTCCCGCAACTCGGTCAGCGGAGTGAAGGCCAGATGGTTTTGATGGCAATCGATGAGCATCTCGATCCCGCGCTTCACGCAGCCGGTCTCTTCGACGTACTTGGCCAGCTTTTTCTTGAAGTAGGCGCGCGGGTCGTGTAAGACTTTCGCGTAGTACGGGTCGTCGGTCAAGCTTTGCGGATCGACGCCCTCTTTGGGGACGAGCCAGACGAACCACGGATCCTCGCCTTGACGATAACCGATGAGCACGAGCGGTATCGCTCTAGCCGAACCGAGGTTCGGCACGAAGCTGCACATGGTATATGCGTCCAACGAAATGTCCGTCGGTTCGATGGCTTGCTGCATGAGAATACCTTTCGCCGGTGGCTGCGGCACAAACAAAAAACCGCTTCGTCTCTCCTCGAGCGAAGCGGTCTTGCTATCAACGTCGGGCGGTCGGCCCGAGCAAACGCGGCATCACCCATCCTTGTCGGAAAGCACCCGAATTCCCCCCGGCCCGCGAGCTCGCTGCAGAGGCCGCTTTGAGGAGTTTTCCGGGCGCATGTGAAACCACCGGGCCTAGCTGTGGTGTCGGGCAAGGTATGAGCGCGCTCGCACCACTCCTTGCAGGAGTATACGTGCCATCAGTGATTCCGCCGGGCCGAACCTCGGCCGTCCAGGCGGCGGGCGACTCGGCTCCCAGCGTCCAGAATTTCGAACGGATCGTCGATGACTACCAGCGCCGTCTCTATGGATTTGCACTGCGTATGACCGGCAACCGGGAAGATGCCGAGGAGATCGTCCAGGATGCCTTCGTGCGCGCCTATCGCGCGCTCGGCAAGATGTCCCCGGAGCAACGTGCGGATCTGCGCCTGCAGCCGTGGCTCTATACGATCACGCTCAACGTGACCCGCAACCGGCTGCGCAGCAAGCGCCCCTCCAACGTCGCACTCGACGCTTTAGCCGACCCCGACGCCCTCCTGCGCGAGTCCAACGAAGGGCCGCCGCAACCCGAAGCGATCGTCGAGCAGAACACCGAGATCGCGCTGGTCGAGCGTGCCCTTCTCCAGTTGCCGATGCACCTGCGTGCCGCGGCCACCCTACGCTTTATCGAAGGGCGCAGCCACCCCGAGATCGCCGAGATCCTCAATCAGCCGATCGGAACCGTAAAGTCGCACGTTCACCGCGCCGTGCGAATCTTACGCCGCATTCTCGGACCGCAAATCGGAAGATTCACCCCCGAAGGAGTTCCAGTACATGCGTTGTCGTGACGTTGACGCGTTATGGGACGAGCTGCGCGGCGAATGCCGGGCCTCGTTAAAAGAGACCGTCCATACGCATTTGAGCGCCTGCCCCTCGTGTCAGGCCGTCTACGAACAATACGCGGGTGTCGCCTACTGCCTCTCCTGCCTGCCGCAGCCCGAGCCTTCGTGCGATCTCGCCAAGAAAGTCATCACGCACATTGCCGCGCTCAAAGGTAAATTCTCGGCCCCGATCGTGCTGGCCGTAGTTTCCACACCGTTGGGCCGGCTGTACGTCGGATTCAAGGCCGAGCGGATTGCATACGTCAGCCTCGATACCGGCGATCCTCCCGAGGAAATTGCTGCGCGCGCCGAGCGCCGCCTTCGCCGGAACATCGTCTCCGGAGACGCGCCCGGCTGGCTCCTTCGGGCAATCGAGCGATTCTTCAGCACCTGGCAGGTCGACGACGCCATCATGGATTTGAGCGACCTCACCCCGTTCGAGCAGGACGCGCTGCGCGCGGCGGCCAGCATTCCACCCGGTGAAGTCCGCTCGTACGCCTGGGTTGCAACGCAGATCGGTCGACCAAGGGCCGCGCGTGCGGTCGGACGCGTGATGGCACGCAATCCGATGCCCTTTCTCTTTCCCTGCCACCGCGTCGTCGATTCCTCAGGCGATCTGCACGACTACTATTACGGCCTCGAGATGAAAGCCCGATTACTGCAGATGGAGGGCTACCGCGGCTAGAAGCCAACCCTAACGAAGGTGGCGTTTCGCGTCCTATTTTCCGTCCAGCCGCGGCTCATTTCGGGCCGCGCTGTCTTGATCTGATGGCCGATCCTCGGGTATCCGCGATCCCGGACGTGCACGGCCACGCCAAGGGCGAGCACCGGCCGTTTACTGAGGAGCGCCCGATCGCATATTCGGCGCGGATGCTGTTTCTCTGGTTCTACCACGCCTGCCGGCGAATGTCGCCACGCTTTCTGATGGTCGCCGATCACGCCAACTACCTCACTTTTGAGGACCCGGGGGCGGTTGCGACGGTCAGGCGCGCCCTAAAGCTCGCGCACGCCGGCGACCTGCTCGGGGCCGCCGAGACCGCCGGCGTGGAAATCTCGCACGCGGCGCTGGTCTCGGAGGGGCTGCGGCGCGGCATGCGGTTTGCGATCGGCGCCGAGATCGACAACGATCCGCGAGCGCGCCCCGACGCTGCGAACATCGTCGATGCGCTGCGTCCGGACGGCATCATCCGGTCCGTGCACTTCGTTCCGATCCAGCACCCGGAGAAGGGGGCCGACTGGCCCTGGGCGTTCGACAGCCCCGAGTTCAGCGCGCTTCACGATCTGATTCCGCCCGAACGGCTGTGGGAGCTGTACACTGCCCGGCTCTTCGACGATATCGAAAAGCTGCCGACGCACATCGTCGGCCACTTCTACGTTCCGGCGGTCTACGGGCGCTGGCCGAACCAGAAGCTGCTCGAGCAGTACGAAGACAAGCTTCTCGATCTGTGTCACGCGCGGGGACTCGCGGTCGAAATCAACACGAGGTTCCTCTACCGCGATCATCCCGAAGAACGCAAGCAAAAGTACCTGGAGGCAAACTCGCGGCTCGCCCGCAAGGCGAAGGCCCGCGGCGTCGGGATTGCGGTCGGCTCCGACGCGCATAGTCCGAAGGATCAAGGCAATGCGTTCGACGTGATCCTCCGTTTGCTCGACGACGCGCACATCAACGAACTCGTCTTTCCAGTCGGCGGACGTCTGGCTCGCGTCGCGTTGCGCGCCACCCGCGAACACCTTGAGGCGCAAGCGCAGGCACACCGCCAGCCGGCAGCGCCGGGAAGCAGCATCAGCGGATATAGCCGCGCCGAGCTCGGCCTGCCCGAAGAGAGCGAAAGCGTCGCCGGCTCGCGTTCGTCTCGCACCGGCCGCGAAGGGGGTTCAAAGAAGCGCTCGACTCCGGCCACGACGAGCACCTCGCGGCGAACCTCCGATTCCACGTCTTCTGCTTCGAAAGCGAAGGCGGTCCGCTTGGAAAAACCGGCCCCGGCACCGAAGAAAAAAGTCGCAAAGCAGCCCCCTGCGCTCCCCGCGCCGCCGGCAGCGCCGGCGAACCGAAAGAAAACGCCCGTGAAACCGCCGACCCGCAGCAGCGCGAAGAAATTGCCGGCCCCGCCTGCTAAGCCAAAGAAAGCGGTGCCCCGCAAGGGCCCGGTTCGCAAGGCGCCGAGCAAAAAAGCCGAGACGTCGAGCAAGAAAACCATTCATAAGAAAACTGCGGTGAAAAAAACTGTTCCGCGGCGCCCGGCCAACAAGGTGAAGCGGCCGGGCGGAACCGTCAAAAAGACCGCTAAGAAGAAAAAGACTGCGGCCAAGCGCCGCTAGCAGCCAAATCGATAGGGGACAAGCAAGTGGCGGATATCGCGCGCCTTAGAAATATCGCATTCGTCGGACCGCATCACACCGGAAAGACGACGTTGGTCGAAGCGATTCTCGCCCACACCGGCGCCATCGGCCGCCGCGGCTCGATCTCCGACGGTACGACGGTCACGGATCACGAGCCCGAAGACGCTGCCCACCTTCAATCGACCACCGTTGGGTTCGCCCACGCCACCGACGACGGCATCGACATGACGATCGTCGACTCACCCGGTTTCGTCGACTTCTTCGAGGAGACGAAGCAGGCGCTTGCGGGCGTCGACGCCGCGATCGTCGTGCTCGAAGCCGATCCCGGCCGCGTCGTTCAGACGCAAGGGGTCATCGATTACATCGAGTCGGTCCGGATGCCGCATATCTTCGTCATCAACAAAATGGATCGCCCGGGAGCGGACTTCGCGCAGACGCTCGCCGCGTTGCAGAGCGCCTACGGGCGCCACGTCGTCGCCGAACAGCTGCCGCTGGGCAACGCCGAACACTTCCGCGGTTACGTCGATCTCGCAGAACGCAAGGCGTTCACGCTCGAAGGCGCGGAAGAGTCGATTCCGACCGACGCGCAGGATCAGGCGCAGCTCATGCACGTCGAGTTGTTAGAAGCGATGGCCGACTTCGACGATCACTTGATGGAAGAGCTGCTCGAAGGCGTCGAGCCGCCGCTGGAAGAGATCGAACGCGATCTTTGCAGCGAGTGTTCCCACGATCAGGTCGTGCCGGTTCTGGTCGCGGCCGGAGCCTCCGGCGCCGGTGTCGCGGCGCTCGTTCGCGCGATCGAAAGGTGGCTGCCGTCACCCGTCGACGCGCCGCAGATCGATGCCGAAGGCCGTCCGATCGAACCCGATGCCGCCGGTCCGGTCATCGCGCGGATCGTCAAAACGTCGATCCATCCGCAGAGTGGGAAGCTTTCGATCGCGCGAATTCTCTCCGGAACCCTCAAGCATGACGCGACGCTGAGCAACGTCACCAAACACGACGAAAAGGTTCGGCTCGGCGGCCTCTACCGTCTGCAAGGTAAAAAGCAAGAGCCGCTCACCGAGGCCGGCCCCGGCACGATCGTCGCACTGGCGCGCCTCGACTCGGTCTCGACGGGCGACACGCTCACGTCGAACGGACACAAAGTGCTGCTGCCGCGCTTCCCGGTAGCCGAACCCGTCTTCGCGGTCGCAATCAAGCCGAAGGAGCGCATCGACGAAGCGAAGATTTCGCAGATGCTCGCGCGCATCGTCGACGAGGATCCGGCGCTGCGTCTCGAGCGCGCTGCCGTTACCCACGAGCTTCTCCTGCTCGGCAGCGGCGAACAGCATGTCTCAATCGCCGTCGAGCGCTTAGCGCGCAAGTACAAAGTCGAAGTCGAGACCGCCGCGCCATCAATCCCGTATCTCGAGACGATCACCGGCGGAACCGAGATTCACTCGCGTTACAAGCACCAGACCGGCGGACACGGACAGTTCGGCGACGTCTGGCTTCGCTTCGAACCGCGCGAACGCGGCGCCGGTATCACCTTCGACGAGAAGATCGTCGGCGGCGTCGTGCCGCGTCAGTTCATCCCGGCCGTCGAAAAAGGGGTGCGCGAAGCGCTCGTCCACGGCCCCGGCGGCTACCCGGTCACCGATTTGCACGTGACGCTCTTCGACGGGCAGTATCACGACGTCGACTCGAGCGAGCAGTCGTTCAAGACCGCGGCCGGCATGGGCGTGCGCGAGGCGCTCCCCAAGTGCAACCCGGTCGTTCTCGAGCCGGTCGCGCACGTGAGTGTCAGCGTCCCGTCGGCCTACACGTCGACCGTGATTCAGCAGCTCACCGGCAAGCGCGGACAGATCCTCGGAATGAACCCGCATGACGATCGCGTCGGCGTCGACGTCGTTGAAGCGTACGTGCCCGCCGTCGAGCTCTCACGCTATATCACCGAGCTGCGCACGGCGACGCAGGGCCTCGGCACCTATTCGTGGCGCCACGAACGCTACGATCCGGTACCGGGAAATCGCGTCGCCCCGAAAGCAGCCGTCTGAAGTTGCGAACCTCCGCGGGAATCCTCGCCGCGGCCGGCATGCTGGCGCTCGGCCTGGCTGCCTGTACGAAAACCGGCGGCGCCGGAGCAGGCCGGCACTCCTGGACCATCCCCGGTCGCTTGCGCGTCGCTATCCAGACGGACTTGAAGAACCTTAATCCGCTGCTGAACTCCAACACCACCGACGGATTCATCGACGGGCTGATGTTCGAACCGCTGCTGACCGCCGACGACAAAGGCAACCCGCTGCCGATGCTCGCCGGCGAGGTTCCGACGCTCGAGAACGCAGGCGTGAGCGCCGACGGCCTCACGATCACCTATCACCTGCGCCGCGACGTAAAATGGAGCGACGGTGTCCCGCTGACGTCGGCCGACGTCAAGTGGTCGTGGGAAGCGATCATGAACCCGAACAACAACGTCGTTTCGCGCCACGGGTACGACTACATCGACTCGATCGACACGCCGAATCCTCATCTCGTGGTCGTTCACCTCAAGCAACGGTTCTCGCCCTTCGTCAACACGTTCTTCGCGGAAAGCGATCAGCCGTATATGGTCGCGCCCGCGCACGTTCTCGCGAAATACGCAAACCTCAATCAGGTTCCGTTCAACTCGCATCCCACCGTATCCGACGGTCCCTTCAAGTTCGTCGAGTGGGCGCACGGGGACCACATTTCCCTAATACGCAATGACGATTTCTTTCTGGGGAAGCCCCGGCTGGACAAGATCGACATCAAGGTCTCTCCCGATGAGGACACCTCCGTCAACCTCCTGCAGACCCACGAGATCGACTACCTGTTTCAAGCCTCGATGCAGACATATCAGGTCCTTCACAGACTCCCCGACGTGAAGCTGGTTTGGGTGAACGTCAACGGCTACGAGGCGATCCAGCTCAACTGCTCGCACGATTTTCTCAAAGACCCGCGCGTCCGCACGGCGATCTCCTATGCCGTCGACCGCTCCTTCGTCGTGCACGCGCTGACCTTCGATACGCAAACGATTGCCTCTGAGGACATCCCCAACTGGATGTGGGCCTTCAATCCAAACGTTCGCGTCTTCGAGCACGAGCCCGCCAAGGCGCACGATCTCTTGCTCCAGGCCGGATGGCGCCCCGGACCCGACGGGATCCTGCGCAAGAACGGGCAACGTCTCTCGCTCGTGATGGTCACGAACAACTCAAACGTCACCCGGCGGCGCGAGGCGCTCCTGATCCAAGGCTTCCTGAAGTCGGTTGGAATCGACGTTTCGATCAAATCTTATCCGGGCGACGTGCTGTTCGCGCCGGCCGGCATGGGCGGCATCCTCCAGCTGGGAAACTACGACATGTCGCTCACCGGGTGGTACGCAGGGATCGATCCCGACGACAGCTCGCAGTTCATGTGCCGCAACTTCCCTCCCGGCGGTTACAACTACACGCGGTACTGCAGCCCGCAGATGGAGGCGTTGCAGCGCGTCGCGCTAACGCACTACGATAAGCCGACTCGCCGCGCCGCCTACTTTCGGATCCAAGAACTGCTGGCACGGGACAACCCCGAGCTTTTCGATTACTATTACAAGCAGATGGAGCCGATCAGCGTCGATTTCAAAGGGTTCGATCCCAACCCCGTGACCGAGTCCTGGAACGCATGGCAATGGAGCATCTAGGGTTACAAGATCTCGCGTGGCTTCGTAAAACCATCGTCGAACGTGCGCTCACCCGGGGCCAGTACGTCCTTTCGGGTGGGGTGCGCAGCGATTATTACATCGACAAGTTTCGACTCTTCTCCGATCCCCACGTACTGCGGCGGATCGCGCGGATGTTCACGCCGGTGATCGCCGAGACCAATCCCGATCTCGTCGGCGGCACCGAGCTCGGCGGCGTCGTCATCGCGACCGCGGTCTCACAGCTTTCCGGCGTCCCGATGATCGCCGTGCGCAAGAAGCCGAAAGCGTACGGTGCTTTCCCCGACGAATACGTCGAGGGCCCCTATCACGCGGGTCAGCGCGTTCTGCTGCTCGAGGACGTGGTAACCAGCGGCTCGGAGCTGCTCGCGGCAGTTTCGCGCCTGCAGGAACTCGGCCTGACCGTCACACCCTACGCCGTCGTCAGCCGCGGCCTCGCGCCAGTGCGAGCGCTCATCGGATTTTCGCTGCCGCGCACTCAGCCGAAAACCGACAACTAGGAGCCTGCGGGTTACGCCCATTTTCGCATAACCCAACGGGCTCTTGATACTGCATGCGCCCCGGGCCGGGGCGCAGCGCTCAAGGCAATGCGGCCAGCACGTCCTCCGCGTGCTCGTCGACGCTCACCTTCGGCCAGCTTTTGACGATCGTGCCCTCGCCATCGATCAGGAAGGTTGCGCGCGCCACACCCATGCTCTTTTTGCCGTCTCTGATTCGCTCGACGATCACGCCGAAGGCGTCGCAGAGCTTCGACTCGGTATCGGCGAGCAGCGGGAACGGAATCGAGTATTTCGTTTTGAAGCGCTGGTGCGACTCGACGGAGTCGCGGCTGACGCCGACGATGCGAGCGTTCTTTCGCTCGAACTGTTTGTAGATATCGCGGAACTGCGAGGCTTCGCTCGTGCAGCCCGGCGTGTCGTCCTTGGGATAAAAATACAAGACCAGCGGTCGGCCGAGCAGATCCGTGGTCGTGACCGTTGCGCCGCGGTCGTCGAGCAGCGTGACGTCGGGGAGCCGGTCGCCTTCACCAAGCAAGATTTCGCCCTTTCTCGAAGTGTGTTGTCGTGACTCCTCATCCGTTGGCCGTGCGCCTCGGCGAACACCTGCGAGCCGCCCCCGCGGCCCGCGTGCTCGAGTTTGCCTCCGGGCAGGGACGCAATACCGAGGCCCTGCGTGCTGCCGGGTTCACCGTCATCGCCGTCGACGACCGGACGGCCGGCTCGGCGGCACCGCTGCAGGGGCTATCGGGCCGCTTTGCGGCGGCACTCTCGACCCACGGGCTGCTCCACGGGACGCCGGCGACGATCGGCGCGACCCTCGCCGGGATCGCCGGGCTTCTCGCCAAGGGCGCACCGCTCTACGCGACCTTCGGGTCGGTGAACGATGCCCGCTTCGGCAGGGGCGAGCGGATCGACGAGTTCACCTATGCACCCGAATCGGGCGAGGAGCGCGGCGTCGCGCACGCGTTCTTCGATCGCAAACGCCTGCGCGCGCTTCTGGGAACTCGGTTCGCGATTCTTTCTCTCGAGGAGCGCGACGCCGGACAGAGCGCCGGGCACTGGGCCCATTCGGCGCGCCCGCTCTCGGACGCCGTTCATTGGTTTGCCGTCGCTACGGCAAGATAAACGCGCAGAAAAACGCGACGATCAGCGCGACGGCGACGATGCTTCCTGCCGTCTTGTGACTGTACGGCTTTTGCACGTGGTGATGCGGATTGGTCCGCACCGCGACGGCATGGCGATGCAGCGGAATATAGACCGCCGCGATCGCTGCGATGACGATCAGCGGCGGGACGATCAGGCGAAGCGGATGATGCACGCCCTACCTATGAGCCGCGCGTAGAGATCAAATCCTGCATGGGGCTCGAGGCGCTGGCGTAGAGCCGTTTGGGCATGCGCCCGGCCAGAAACGCTTCGTGCCCGGCGACGACGGCGTGCTTCATCGCGCTCGCCATTCGGACGGGATCGCTCGCAGCTGCGATCCCGCTGTTCATCAGGAGCCCGTCGACGCCCAGCTCCATCGCCAGCGCCGCATCCGAGGCGGTGCCGACCCCGGCGTCGACGATCACCGGCACCTTCGCGCGTTCTTTGATGATGCGGATCGAGTACGGATTGCAGAGACCCAGGCCGCTGCCGATGGGCGCCGCGAGCGGCATGACGGCGGCGCAGCCCAGGTCCTCGAGCTGCTTGCACGCAACGGGGTCGTCGCCGATGTAGGGCAGCACCGTGAAGCCTTCTTTGACGAGGCGTTCGGCCGCGGCGAGCGTCTCGCGCGAATCTGGATGCAGCGTCTGCGCGTCGCCGATGACCTCGAGCTTGATCAGATCGGTCTGCAGCAGCTCGCGCGCCAGCTGCGCGGTGAGCACGGCGTCTTTCGCGCAGTAGCAGCCGGCCGTATTCGGCAGAATCGTATAGCGCTCGCGATCGATGTAGTCGAGCATCGTCCGGCCTTGCCGATCGTCGAGGTTGATGCGCCGGATTGCGATCGTCACCATATGGGCGCCGCTGGCTTCGTGCGCGGCCTGCATCACCTCCATTGAAGGATACTTACCCGTGCCGACGATCAGCCGAGAGCGCAGCTCCAGCGCCCCGATGCGAAGTGCGTCATCCATCAGCCGCCCGCCACGGCCGTGATAATTTCGAGCCGGTCGCCCTCTCGCAGGCGATTCGTATCGTACTGCGCGCGCGGAACGACGCAGTCGTTTTGCGCAACCGCGATGCCGGCGCGCGGCGACCCAAGGATATCGAGCAGCGCGCCGATCGTTACCTCGTCGGGCAGCTCGTGCAGCTCTCCGTTGACCGTTGCCTTCACGCGTACGTCGTTCGCGCCGGGCGCGATTCTTCCGCGTTGACACGCTCGATCGAGAAAGGCCGCAGCGCTCGTGCCTGCGCCGGCGTTCCTTCGATCGCCTCAGCAATCAGCCGCGCGGTAATCGGCGCGAGGAGGATCCCATTGCGAAAGTGACCGGTGGCCAGAAAGAATCCGTCGAGCGGGGTTGCGCCGAGGAAGGGCAGCCCGTCGGGCGTCCCTGGGCGCAGCCCAGCCCAGCTTTCGGTGACCGAAAAGCTTGCCAGCGCCGGGGCCGCCATCAACGCCGCGTGCAGCAGATCGTGCGTCCCCTGCGCGGTTGGGCGTTCGTCGAACCCGGCCGCTTCTACCGTCGCGCCGACGAGCAGACGTCCGTCGTCTCTGGGCACGAGATAACAGTGCGACGCCCAGGTCGGGCGGTGCACGAAGTCTTTGGGAACGCCCAGCGCGAGCATCTGCCCCTTGACCGGCGTAACGGGCGGCCGGCACGACGGCGGCGGCCCCTCGAGCTGCGCCGCCCACGCTCCGCAGGCGTTGATTACCCGCCCTGCCGCAACGAATCCCAAATCGGTCGCGACGCCGAGCACGCGGCGCGCATCGCATTCGACGCGCAGCGATGCCGTTTTGATTATGCGTACGCCGCTCGCTTCGCAGGCGCTCGCGAGGGCCCGCCCAAGGCGGCGATTGTCGACCGAGCCTTCGTCGCGGACGAGGAGCGCGCCGGTTACGTGCGGGCCGAGCCACGGCTCTGCAGCAAGCAGCGCGCTGCGCGCCAGCAGTTCGCTGACGACGCCGCGCGATTTCAGCACACGATCCCGCTCGCGCAATTCCGCAAGCTCACCCTCGTCGCTCGCGACGTGAAGCACGCCCCCGGAGCGCAGCTTCGCGTCGACGCCGCCCGCTTCGCGCACGCGCTCGACGAACCGCGGATATTCGCTCAGCGAGGCGACGCACAGCTCGAGCATCGCCGGCTCGTGCAGTACTTCCGTAAACGGCGCCAGCAAGCCGGCTCCAGCCCACGACGCTGCGCGCGCGGGTGCGCCGCGATCGTAAACGCGAACGATTGCCCCGCGCTGCGTGAGTTCGAAGGCGGTCGCCAAGCCGATCAGTCCGGCACCCGCGACGATCACGTCGCCGCCCGCAGCCTTCACCGGCTACATTCCCGTATAGACGGGGCCCTCACCGCCCTCCGGGGGCACCCACGTGATGATCTGATACGGATCGGCGATGTCGCAGGTCTTGCAGTGCACGCAGTTCGTGAAGTTGATCTGCAGCCGCCCCTCGAACTTTCCGTCGCTCTTTTCGAAGAGCGGCTCGTAGACGGCGGCCGGGCAGAAGTGACGGCACGGGTTGCCGTACTCGGCGGTACAGCGGTCGCGGCAGATGTTCGTATCTGAGACGAGCAGGTGGCAAGGCTGGTTCTCTTCGTGCATCGTGCCGCTGTTGTAGACGTCGGTCAGCTTGTCGAAGGTCAGCACGTTGTCGATCGTTGCGCGCGGCGTCTCTTTGGGCTCCCAGCCCATCTTCTCCATCCGCTCGTACCCGGCTTCGCCGCCGAGCTTGTCGATGAATCCGAATCCGGCGCCGCCGGTAATGGTCGCGAGGCCTGCATTAACGAGCCCGGCGAGCATGCCGTTGTGAAATCCCTGATGGAAGTTACGCGCCGTGCGAAGCTCGCCGTACGCCCAAGATTCTTTGAAGCGCCGCTCGTACGACGACAGCATCTGGCGATCGAAGCGCTCCGCCTGCAGCGCTTCCCAAAGGGTCTCGGCGGCGATCATCCCCGACTTCATTCCGAGATGAATGCCCTTGAGGCGCATGCCGTTGAGGAAGCCGGCGGAATCGCCGACGAGCAGCAGCGCGTCGGCATACGCGCGCGGCATTGCAAAGAGGCCGCCCTCCGGAATCGCTTTGGCGCCGTAACGGATCATCGTGCCGCCTTCGAGCATCTTAGCGACCACCGGATGCAGCTTCAGGCGCTGCAGCTCGTTGTGCGGATCGGTCGTCGGGTTCTTGTAGTCGAGACCGGTCACCATGCCGATGTCGAGGATGTTGGCGCCCATGCCGTAGATGAAGCCGCCGCCGAACGTCTCCGACGGCAGCGGATATCCGAGCGTGTGAATCACGGAGCCCGCTTTGAAACGATCGTCGGGAAGCTGCCACAGCTCTTTGACGCCGGCGGCGTACACCTGCGGCTCGCGCTCGGCGGCGAGATCCAAACGCGCAACCGCCTGCTTTGCAAGCGTCCCGCGCGGGCCCTCGCCGAGTACGACGACCTTCGCCAGGATGTCGGCGCCAGGTTCGTAGTTCGACTTCGGCGCGCCGTTGTGATCGAGGCCTTTGTCGCCGGTGCGCACGCCGATGACGCGCTCACCCTCCCACAGCAGCTCTTGTCCGGGAAACGCCGGAAAGACTTGCGCACCGGCTTCTTCGGCGCGCTCCGCGAGCCAGACGCACAGCTTCTGCAGCGAGGTAACGTACTTGCCGTGATTGTTTAGCGGCGGCGGAGTGAACGGCGCTTTGAACTTCCCGCCCGTCGTCAGGAGCCAAAGTTCGTCGCGGGTCACCGGCGATTCGATGGGAGCGCTCTGGAGCCACTGCGGCAGCAGTTCGTCGAGCGCGCGCGGGTCCATGACCGCACCGGAGAGCCCGTGATTGCCGACCTCCGCGGCCTTTTCGATCACGAGAATCTCCAGCGCGCGTCCTGCCTCTTGCGCGAGCTGCCCAAGACGAATTGCGCCCGCTAAGCTCGCAGGGCCGGCGCCGACGAAGAGGACGTCTACTTCGAGCTGGTCGCGTTCGGGCATACGGCTACTTACGCGCAACGGTAGGGGCCGACCCGCCGGCTCGCGCAAAGGGCGTCACAATGAGCCAAACGCTCCGTCGCAGTTTCGCCAGCGACAACAACGCGCCGATCGCTCCTGCAATCCTCGAAGCGATTCACGAAGCGAATGCAGGCGATGCCCCAGCCTACGGTGACGACGGGTGGACGGCGCGCGCGCGAGAGTGCTTTCGCGAGCACTTCGGCGAGGACGTCGAAGTCTATTTCGCGTTCAACGGCACGGGTGCAAACGTCGCGGCTCTGAGTTCGCTGCTGCGCCCGTGGGAGGCCGTCTTGGCGCCGGTGACCGCGCACCTGCAGAGCGACGAGTGCGGCGCGCTCGAGCGCTTTGCCGGTTCGAAGGTGATCGCCGTCGCAACGCGCGACGGCAAACTGCTCCCTGCCGACCTCGAACCCTATCTGCACACCGAGGGCGTCGTCCACTTCGCGCAGCCGCGCGTACTCTCGATCTCGCAATCTCCCGAGTTCGGTGGACTCTACGAAATCGCAGAGCTGCGCGAACTCTGCCGCTTCGCGCACGACCGCGGGCTGATCGTTCACCTCGACGGCGCGCGTCTCTCGAACGCCGCCGCGGCGCTCGGTACCGGTCTGCGCGCGACCAGCGTTGACGCCGGCGTCGACGTGCTTACCTTCGGCGGCACGAAGAACGGGCTGATGCTCGGCGAGGCGATCTGCTTCTTCACGCCGGCACGCCACGCCGGGGCTGCGCCGTTCGTGCAGAAGCAATCGATGCAGCTGGCTTCGAAAATGCGCTACATCGCCGCGCAGTTCGTGGCGCTTCTTACCGAGGATAGATGGCGCACCTACGCAGCCCACGCCAACGCGATGACGGCGCTGCTCCACGAGCGCCTGAAAGCAATCGACGGCCTGCGGATCACGCGGGAGGTGCGCGCCAACGTCATCTTCGCGACCCTCGACCGCGCTGCGATCGAGAAAATTGCGCGCGAGTACTTTTTCTACGTCTTCGACGAGTCGCTGCCCGAGGTGCGCTGGATGACGCACTGGGCGACTACTCCGCCCGATGTGGAGGATTTCGCCGACTGCGTAAGACGTGCGCTAGCGCACTAGGCCGTCCAGTCGAGCATCGCCGCCCATTCCGGTTTCGGAAAACGCTCCTTACTCTTGATCGCCTCGACGTACTTGCGCTTTCCGGCGCGGTTGCCCTTACCGAGCATCAGGCCGCCGACGAGGCGGTCTTCCCAAAAGAAGAGCGCGCGGTACCACTTCTTTTCTTTATCGACCTTGCGCGCGATCTCGAGATCTGGGCGCAGATCGGTGCCTAAGCCGAACTGGGTGATCGTCTGCCCTTTGAAGAGCAGCGACGAATACTCGGGCACGTCGTGATACTTTTCGCTGCCGCCCAGCATGTTGAGCGCGACGACCTTGCCGTGCGCGCCGGCGTTGTTCCACGTCCCCATGCGGTACCGGATCTCTAGGATCGGGTCGTAGAAGTCGGCGACGTCGCCCGCGGCGTAGACGTGTTTGACGTTGGTCTCGAGGTGATCGTCGCAGAGGATGCCGTTCTTGCTGGTCTCGATACCCGACCCGTCGCAGATTTCGGTATTCATCGAAAGGCCGAACCCGTATGCGTAACACTGCGCTTCGATCTCAGCGCCCTTGTTCGTGCGGACCTTGGTGATCGCCCCATTGGAGCGGACGAACTCCTCGACTTCCTCGCCGTAGTGCATGTAGACGCCCTCGGCGCTCGCCGCTTCGGCGAGCAAGGCGCCGGCCTCTTCGTCGATGATCCGGTGCAGGCCACGGGGGCCGCGCATCAGCCAGTGCGTCTCCAGCCCGCGCGAGGCGAACGCCTCGGCGAGCTCGTAAGCGATGAACGATCCGCCGATCGCCACGCCTGTCTTGCTCTCGTCGATCTGCTGCGAGATCGCGCGCGTCTCGTCGAGATACTGAAACGCAAACAGATTTGAGGCGCCCTCGGAGCCGGGCTTCCCGCTGGGATTGGGGCGGCCGCCGGTCGCAATTAAGAGCGCGTCGTACGGATACGAGGTACCGTTGGCGGTAACGATCCGCTCTTCGGTAACGATGCGATCGACCGGCGTTTGGAGATGCAGATCGATGCGATGTTCCTCGTGCCAGGCCACGTTGCGAATCATGACCTTGGCCTCGGGGATCTGCTTGCGCAGCATCGGCGGAAGCGAGATGCGGTTATAGAGCGTGTACGGCTCGTCGCCGAAGAGTGCGATATCGCACGACGGATCGTGCTTGCGCAGCTGTTCGGCCGCCGTGGTTCCGGCAAAGCCGTTGCCGATGATCACATACCTGCGAACGTCTGAACTCGCCACCAGGCGCAGCTTCGCCGTCGGCAGAACTCGTCATGCCGATGGACGCGCGGTTGGAACAGGTCCTCAACGCTTTCGCGGCAGCGCACGGCCGGTACACGCTGGCGCGCCTCGAGTTCGCGCTCCATCATCCGGCCAAGCCGGCGCCGCCCGTCGTCGGCGGTTTGTGCGAATCCTGCGAGGGTGAGCTGCCAACGCTCTTCCCGCCAATCGAAATGCAGTTGGAGACGGCGCTTGCCTTCGCGGGCCGCCACGAACGCGGACGCCGCCGAAGGCGCCGCCCCGATCCGCAGTTCCGGCTCTATTCGCAGTCGTTGCGTGAGTTGGATCGCTGCGCGCGGGCGCTGCGCTGGATGCTCACCATCACCGAGAGCCGCTACGACCTTTAGGCTTTGGACCTAGCGCAGCGCCAGGCCGACCATCATCGCATAGCCGGTTTCGAG
>DATDHW010000049.1:0-64444 GCA_036521375.1 Candidatus Cybelea sp. | reverse complement strand
TCGAACATCGAGCGCAACGGCAGGTAGATCGTTCCGCCTTTAGCGTAGGCCGCCAGCACCCGGCCCTGTTTGAGGACGTCGGGTTTAGCGTAGACGTGACGATCGTTATAAAGAATCGGAATCTGGCCTGAGGGCGGGCTGCCGAAGTCCGGCGCACTTGTCTGGGCGACGGGCGTTGCCTGTGTTTGCGCCAGTGCCGGGGACAAGCCGCTCAGAAGCATCGCCGCCGCCAGCAAGCCGGCGCGAGCCAAAGTCAATGACACGATATGCTCTCTCCTGAGAAATGACGAGAGGGTAACTATGCACTAGTCTAGCGACCGCTTATTAAGGTCGTCTTAAGACTTGTTATTGAAAGCTTTAGCCGAAGCGGCCGGTAATATAGTCTTCGGTACGCTTATCTTTTGGCTTGGTAAAAATCGTTGCCGTGGTGTCGGTTTCCAACAGCTCGCCCAGCAGGAAGAAAGCCGTGTTGTCGCTGATCCGGGCGGCCTGCTGCATCGAATGGGTGACGATGACGACGGTGTATTCCTTTTTGAGCGAGTCGATGAGGTCTTCGATCTTACTCGTCGCGATGGGATCGAGCGCGGAGGCCGGCTCGTCCATCAAAATCACTTCCGGATCGACGGCGAGGCAGCGGGCAATACAGAGGCGCTGCTGCTGGCCGCCGGAGAGCGCCAGCGCCGAGCGGTCGAGGCGGTCCTTGACCTCGTCCCAAAGCGCTGCGCGGCGTAGGCTGCGCTCGCAGATCTCCATCAGTGCGGCGCGATTCGTCTCTCCGTGGATGCTCGGCCCGTAGACAACGTTATCGAAGATCGACTTCGGAAACGGGTTTGGCCGCTGGAAGACCATTCCGATGCGATACCGGATCGTCACCGGGTCGACTTCGGGCGCGTAAATGTCGCGATCATCCAGCAAGACGTGCCCCTCGACGCGCGCACCCGGCGTCAAGTCGTGCATGCGGTTGAGGGCGCGAATGAAGGTCGACTTGCCGCATCCTGACGGACCGATCAGCGCCATCACGCGATTCACGGGCACGGCCAACGATGCATTGCGAATTGCGTGAAACTGGCCGTAGTACACGTCGAGGTTCTCGACGTTGAGTTTCACGTCTGCCGAAAGCATGGCCGGCGCCGCGGTCCTGGCGTACATCGCGGTGTGCTGTTCGTCAGGCCCACGCGCCGGGCCCGTTACCGTTAAGAAGGTTAAGCCTCACGAGGCGTCTCGCTTGATACGCATGATCGGCAAGCGGATCGTAAATGCCGTGCCGCGTCCCAGCATGGATTCGGCGGAGATCGCGCCGCCGTGCGCGTCGACGATGCCCTTGACGATCGCCAAACCCAGGCCGGCGCCGCCGCTGCCGCGCGTACGCGACCGGTCGACGACATAAAAGCGCTCGAAGATATGCGGCACGTCTCGATAGGGTATTCCTTCGCCGGTGTCGCGCACCCGCAGCACCGCGTCGCTGTCACGCGCGTCGAGTTCCACCCGAATGCGGCCGCCCTCTGACGTATGCCGCAGCGCGTTGTCGATGAGGTTGACGAACACTTGCGACAACCGGTCGGGATCGGCTTCGACCCGGACGGGACGAAGCGCGGCGAGTTCGAGTGAGACGCCTTTATTCGAGGCCTGCTGTTCGAAAGACGCGACGATCGGGCGCGCCACTTCCTCCAAATCGACGTCGCGCAGCGCCAGCTGCATCTGCCCCGACTCGGCACGTGCCTGCTCGAGCAGCTGCCCGACGAGTGCGTTCAACCGATCGACTTGCGCCAGAGCCTGGGGCACGAATAGATCTCGCGCCTCTTCTTCGGGGGCTTCGAGAACGGTCTCGAGCATAAGCTTGATCGACGAGAGCGGCGTGCGCAGCTCGTGGGAAACGTTTGAAAGAAACTCCTTACGCGCTCGGTCGAGCCGAACGAGAGCCGTCTGATCGTCCGAGAAGACGACGACGCGGCGCGACTGCCTGTTGTCGTCGGTCAGGGGGTAGACGGAGACGCGATAGGTTCGCTGCCCGCGGGCGCCGGTGAGCATGAGGGGTGCGACCGATGCCTCGCCGCGCAATGCGTCGCCGATTCTGCGCTCGAGCTCCACGTTGGGTACGGCCTCGATGATGTGCAGCGCGATCGACCGCGCTGGATCGAAACCGAAGGTCGTTCCGGCGGCCGCGTTGGCAAACTCTATGTGACAGGTTCGATCGACGAGGATCACGCCGATCGGCAAGGCACGCACCAACGGCGCGAACGGTGCCTCGGAAGGCGAGGGACTCGAGGCGAGGGTCCTTGGCGGCGGCGGCGGGTAAGCCGCAAGCTCCCGTCGCGCGACCCGCGGCCTCGCGATGAGAAGACCGGCGGCGATGCCGACGAGCAACGCCAGGAACGACCACCAGAGCGGCGTCAAGCCTTGAACATGTAGCCCCGGCTGCGCACCGTCAAGATGTGGCGCGGAGTCCGCGAATCTTCCTCGATCTTCTCGCGTAGCCAACGAATGTGGACGCTGACCGTCTGTTGCTCGCCCTCGAAATCATATCCCCAAACCTTATCCAGCAAGGTTTGACGGGTCACGACGCGGCCGTGGTTCTCCATCAGCACCCGCAATAGGCCAAACTCTTTGGGCGCGAGCGCGACGTCCTTGCCGCGAACCGTGAGCTGCTGGCGGGACGGATCGAGGACGATCTCGCCCAAGGCGATCGCCTCGTCGTGCCCTGGCGCGATCGCGTTCTGCCGGCGCAGCCGCGCCTTCACGCGAGCGAGGAACTCGTGAAGCGCAAAGGGCTTGGTCACGTAGTCGTCTGCACCGAGCTCGAGCGCCAAGACCTTGTCGATCTCCTGATCTTTGGCGGTCAGCATGATGATGGGCACGGGGCTGAACTTCCGGATCTCTTTGCAGGCCTCGACGCCATCGAGCACCGGAAGCATGATGTCCAGCACGATCAGGTCCGGCTGCTCGCGCTGGGCCATAGCGATCGCGGCACGGCCGTCTCCCGCGGTAACGACGGCGTAGCCGCTGCGCTCCAAGTTGAAGCGCAGGGTCTGCAGGATCGCCGACTCGTCGTCGACGACGAGAATTTTCTTATTGGAGTCCGGACTTTTGAAAGAGGCGCCCCGCGGCGCCCTAAGCTCCGCAATTCCGTTCATACGTTTTCGCGATCGCGCTGTAGTCCAGCGCTCCGTCTCCGTGAGAGCTACGAGTAGTGTAGAGTTGGTACGCGAGCCCCGTCGCGGGCATGGGAAGATTCTCGGAACGAGCGGCATCGAGCGCGGCTGCAAGGTCCTTGCGCAGCAGATCGAGTGCGAAGCCGCCCTCGAAAGTCCCTGCAAGCCACACTTTTGGCAACCACTTCTCCAGAATATAGTTCGAAGCCGTTGCCGTGGCGAGTACTCCTCTAACCGCGTCGAGATCGGCGCCCGCCTCTTTTGCAAACATCAGGCCTTCGACGTTGGCGATCATCACGTTCGCAATGATGATCTGATTGACCAGCTTGACGGTCTCCCCCATTCCGACGGGCCCGAGGTGGTTCGGCGTCCCCATCGCCGCGAGGACGGGCCGTGCCCTCTCGAAGGCTCCGGGCGAGGCTCCTACCATGATCGTCAGCGTCCCGTCCCGGGCACGCACCGGCCCGCCGCTTACGGGGGCATCGACGAACTCGACGTCCCGTTTCGCGAGACGCTCGGCAAACCGGCGGGAGGCAACGGGCGAGACCGTCGACATGTCGATCACCAGCAGCCCCGCCTTTGCGCCTTTCTCAACGCCGCGCGCCGCGAAGAGCGCCTCCTCGACTTGCGGGGCATCGGGAACGCAGAGGATCACCACCTGGGAATCGGCCGCTAGGGCGGCTGGGTCTGCGGCCTCAACGACTCCCTCGCCGCGCAAGCGCTCGAGCGCCTCGCGACTGCGGTGCACCGATGCGGCAACTTCGTAACCGGCGCGGCGCAGCGAACGCGCCATCGGCTCCCCCATCGTGCCCAAACCGATGAATCCGAGCCGCGTGATCACGAGCGGCGATTTGGTCGTCGCCTCAGGATAACCTCCGGGGTCCGGCGAAGCCCGCGCCATTATGACAGCCACCGCATCTCCTACCATCGTGCGTCCTACCTTCGATGAGATGAATCTCTCCATCGGCAAGCGCACGCGCCTGCACAAATTCATGTACGAGCACGGGCCCGCCAACGGGACGCTGATGATGCTGCCGATCGACCAAGGCCTCGAACATGGCCCAATCGATTTTTTCGACAATCCGGAGGCGCTGGACACCGACTGGATCTACCGGCTGGCCGTCGAGGGGAACTTTTCGGGTGTCGCGCTGCACATCGGTCTAGCAGAGAAGTATCAGAAGAAGTACGCCGGACGCGTGCCGCTCCTACTCAAAGTAAACGGTAAGACGAACATTCCCTCCGACGACGACGCGTTTAGTCCGTTGACGTCGTCGGTCGAGGACGCCGTGCGCCTCGGCGCCGATGCCGTCGGCTACACGCTCTACGTCGGCAGTCCCGCGCAAGAGCTCGATATCGCCCAATGCAACGACGTCCGGCGCGAGTGCGAGCGCTACGGCATGCCGCTAGTCGTCTGGGCGTACCCGCGCGGCGCGGCGATCAAAGCCAAAGGGGGAATCGAGTCGCTCTACGCCGTCGACTACGCGGCTCGCGTCGCCTGCGAGATGGGCGCCGACGTAATCAAACTCAACGAGCCCGTATGGAAGGCCGACGACGCGTCCAAACTGCCCAAGCCGTACGATACGCTCTCGTTCGACGATGTCGAAGGGCTTCGCAAAGTCGTGCGCTCCGCCGGGCGCAGCCTCGTGCTCGTTTCAGGCGGGAGCAGAATGGGCGACGACGCGACGGTGCACAAGGCGCACGTAGCGATGGCGGCTGGCTGCACGGGCCTCATCTTCGGGCGCAACATGTGGCAGCGCAAGTGGGACGCAGCCACGAGCATGGCGTCGCGGATACACGAAGTTCTCGCTAACTACGGCCAGAAGCAGTAGGTTTGATTTCGCGGCACGCCGCGGCTCCTGGGACGCGACGGGAGACTACATCAAAGCCTCTGAGTATTAGCGAGCGACTTGTGCGGTTGCGCAGTCGCCGCACACGTAGGATACGGCGCCGCCATGATCCTGCGCGACCATCGCATCGCGAGCACCGCGACGTCCGCACCGCGCACAGGCAAAGGTTTCGCTGTGCGCCGAGGGGGCGTGCGCCGGAGCGCGTTCGTGCCGCTTCGCGATAAAGAACGTGAGATAGATCAGAAGCCCAATGACCCACGGCGCCCCGGCAAAGAACGCATTGAAGGCGTCGGGAGAGAGCGTCGGGTTCATACCTTTTTGAAGTACTCGGCGTTGATCGCGGTAAACTGCTGCCACTTTTCCGGCAGGTCCGAATCGGCGAAGATCGCTTCTACCGGACAGGCCGAGACGCAGGCCCCGCAGTCGATGCAAACCTCGGGATCGATGTAGAGCATCTCGTCATCATCCTTGCCGTGAATGCAGTCGACCGGGCACACGTCGACGCACGATTTATCCTTGGTGCCGATGCACGGTTCGGTGATGACGTAGGCCATACAGGCTCAACTTCCCTCGTCGAATCGCCGCAACCTTCAGGCGGACGAGCGCCCGCGCACCATGCGAATCAGCCACAGGAGAACGACCGCGCCGATCAACGCGCAGACCATGCTCGGCAAGTTGAACCCGCTAATGCCGGCGTGTCCGAACCAGCCGTAGAGCGAGCCGCCGATCACCGCGCCGATGATGCCGATGATGGTGTCGCCGATGACGCCTCCGGGGCCCTCGCCGGGCACGATCCAGCGAGCGACGAACCCCACGACTAATCCGAAAATAATCCAGGCAAGAAATCCCAAGGTTTTCTCCTCCTCGAGGGCCCGCGGCGCTCCGTTTCGCCTCTTAATCCGCGCCTCGGGCGCGCCGCGCAACAGGGAGAGGGCGCTAGAACGGTGGACGTTTGTCGTATTATGAAGCGTACATTCTTTTGCCTGCTCATCGCCGTCGCCGCGACAACGGGCGGCGCATTGGCTGCTCAATCCGGCGTTACGGAAATCACTGCCTCGGGTACCGGTAGCGTCTCGCTTCCGCCCGACATGGCAACCGTCAACGCAGCGGTCGAAACCAACGCAGCGCGCGCGGCAGACGCCGTATCGCAAAACAACCAAATCTACGAACGCGTCGTGGCAGCGCTGGAGAAGCTCGGCATCGCGAGGGGCGACGTCGCGCTGGCGTACTACAACGTTAATTACAATCCGCCGCCGCAGGTGATGCCGGCAGCCCCAAACGGAGAACGCTACGGATATACCGTCTCCCGCACGTTTTCGGTGAAGGTGCGCAGCATCGGTAAAGCCGGCGCGGTCAGCGATGCCTGCATCGGCGCCGGCGCGACCGGGATCAACGGCATCTCGTTTGGGCTTGCCGATCCGAGCTCGGCGCGCGCGCAGGCGATTGCCAAGGCGCAAGCGGACGCGCGCAATGCAGCACAAGCGCTGGCACGCAGCGCGAACGTGCGCATCGTCGCGGTGAAAAGCCTCGAGTTGCAGAACGGCGGCATGGTTGGTCCGCCCGTGCCGATGGGCGCGATGGCCAGAGCGGCCGCCCCGACGGTCTTCGATCAGTCCAACGTCAGCGTCAGCGTCTCGGTCACGGTCGTCTTCACCGCGCGGCCGTGAGGCTTTTCCGGCCGGCGAAACCCCGGCGCGCTCGATGTAGTAGACTCCGGTAATGAACCCCGAATGCGAACTCTGCGCCGAGCGTCCCTCGGTAACCACGCTGGGCGGCCGGCGGCTCTGCGGCATCTGCGCGCAAAAACGCACGATGGCCAGCGCCCTTCCCTTTGTCGGCGCCGCGCTGGCAGCGGCCGGGCTCATCGCCGGCAGCGCGCTGCTGGCCGAGAAGCTCCAAGGCTCGGGCAGCGATTCCCCGCTCGAAGGGCTCGGGAAGCGCTTGCGCGGCGGGACGCCGACGCTGGCCGCCTACTCGCGCGATCTGACGCAGCTCGCGCGTGAGGACAAGCTCGATCCCGTCATCGGGCGCGACGCGGAGATCGAGCGCGTCATTTCGATTCTCGCACGCCGCAGCAAGAACAATCCATGTCTCGTCGGTGAGCCCGGCGTCGGAAAGACTGCAGTCGTCGAAGGTTTAGCCCAACGGATTGCGTCGGGAAAAGTACCGGATTCTCTGCGTGGGAAACGGCTGCTCGCGCTGTCGCTCGGGCCGTTGGTTGCCGGCACGAAGTATCGCGGTGAGTTCGAAGGGCGCGTCAAACGAATTCTCGACGAGGTCAAGCGCAGCGCCCGCGACGTCGTCCTCTTCATCGACGAGCTCCACACCTTGGTAGGAGCCGGGGCCGCCGAAGGCGCACCGCTCGATCTGAGCTCGATGATCAAACCGGAACTCGCGCGCGGCGACCTGCAGTGTATCGGTGCGACGACCTTCGACGAGTACCGAAAATATGTCGAATCGGATGCGGCACTCGAACGCCGCTTCCAACCGGTGATGATCGAAGAGCCCAGTATCGAGCAGACGATCGAAATTCTTCGCGGACTGCGTCAGCGTTATGCAACGCACCACCACGTCACGATTCCCGACGAAACGGTCGAGGTTGCGGCGCAGCTCGCGGCGCGCTATATCGCCGACCGGTTTTTACCCGACAAAGCGATCGATCTCGTCGACGAGGCCGCTGCGTCGGTTGCTCTTTCGAACAAAGGCGCCGTCGTATCTCCGGCCGTGACGCCCGGCGACGTCGCCGCCGTGGTGACGCGCTGGACCGGAATTCCGCAGAGCTCGCTCACCGAATCCCAGGCGAACCGCCTGCTCGAACTCGAGCAGATCCTCTCCAAACGCGTGATCGGGCAAGAACGCGCGATCGCGTCGGTCTCGGCGGCCATACGCCGGGCACGCACCGGGCTCCACGATCCGCGCAAACCGCTGGGCACCTTCCTCTTCCGCGGCCCGAGCGGCGTCGGCAAGACGGAGCTCGCCAAAACGCTCGCGGAAGCGCTCTTCGGCACGGAGAATGCGCTGGTTCGCGTCGATCTTTCGGAGTTCACCGAAGCTCACGGCGTCTCTCGACTCCTCGGCGCTCCGCCGGGATACGCGGGGCACGACGAACCGGGCCAGCTCACCGAGCCGGTTCGCCGGCGACCGTACTGCGTCGTGCTCTTTGACGAACTCGAAAAAGCGCACCCCGAGGTGGCAGCGATCTTGCTGCAGATCCTCGACGAGGGCCGCGTGACCGACGCCAAAGGGCGCACGATCGACTTTCGGCACACGATCATCATTCTCACGACCAACCTCGCGGAGGACGAGCTCTCCTTCGCACTGCGAAACGAGCTGCTCAATCGGATCGAAGAGATCGTTCCGTTCGAGGAGCTCGGCCTCGCGCAAATCGAAGCGATCGTCACGATTCACGTCGACGCGCTCGCGGAGCGCCTCGGGGCGCGCAACGTGAAGCTCGATCTCTCCGACGACGCGAAGCTCTATCTCGCGCGCGTCTCGATGGGTGCCGGAAGCGGGGCTCGGTACGTCGCGCGGACTGTTTCGCACTACGTGTCGACACCGCTTTCGACCGCGCTGCTCCGTGGCGAACTGCGCGACGGCTCGGCGGCACGCGTCACCCTGGAAGGCGACGCCTTACAAGTCCGCGCCGCCTAACTTCCCGAAGCGAGAACGTTCACCTACGGCAGCACCGCTGCTCCGGCGTTGGTCGCCGGCGAGAGCGCGAGCGCAAGCGGCAGGCTAATGCCATTGCCGATCGCGGTCCACGATCCGCTGACGTACGGCGGCGCGTATACCGTTATGGTGTTGTTGCCGTAGTTGGCAACGTAGAGATTGTTGAGGCCGTCGATCGCAAGGGCCACCGGCTGACTCTGACCGCCGGAGATGGTCGCCGGCGGCGCGGTGTAGGGCGCGGCGTACTCCGTCACCGTGTTTGCGCCTTGATTGGGAACGAAGAGGTTCGCGGCGCCGTTGAGGCCGATCGCACCTTGCTCGTTTACCCCGTTGGTGATCGTCGCAACCGGACTGCTTTGGCTCGAAAACGGCGCAGAGAACTCGACGACCGAGTTGGGCGTCGAGTTTAGGTTAGCCACAAAGAGATTGCCGCGCTGATCGAGCGCCAACGAGTTTGGAGCGTTCAGCCCTTTGGAGATTACGGTGGGCGGCGAAATATACGGCGGCTGATAGATGGTCACCGTGTTTGACGCTTGGTTGACCACGAACAGGTCGGAGCTCTGGTCGACGGCGACACTGACCGGGTCTCCAACGCCCGATGAGATCGTCGCCATCGGCGAACCGCCGTAGGGCGGTGAGTAGGCGGTAACGGTATTGCTCCCGCTGCCGTTGGCGACGAAGAGGTTTCCGCGCGAGTCCAGCGCGAGCGCCTGAGGATGATTGACGCCGTTGGCGATCGTCGTCGAGACGCTGCCGTACGGCGGCGCGTACACGGTGACGTTTCCCGGCAAATTCGCAACGAAAAGATTGCCGGTCGAATCGAAGGCCAAAGCCTGTGGGGCCGAGATCGCGCTCTGCACGGTCGTCAGCGGGAGGTTCGCGCCATTCACGTAGAGCGTGACGTCGTTTGCGTTCGAGTTTGCGACCGCGAGGATTTGCCGAAGGCCGATGCGCGTCGATCCGCTGCACACCGCATTGGGCTGCGAGCACGGGCTGTTGGGGCCGGAGTACGTCGCCGATGCGCGCAGAAACGCCGAGTTCGTGCTTGGCGAGGCAGACGACGAAACGTAAAACAGATTCGGGGCGAACGCCGCGGCTTGGGCGACCGTCAGCGCGAGAGGCCCGCCAGCCTGATTCAGCGCAAAGGTTCCCTGGCCGCCGCCGACGATGACGTTTTGATTTGCGTCGAGCATTTCCACCAGAACCGGATGACGGCCCGCGCCGTACAGATCCAACTCCCCCTGCGGGTTGGTCGCGCTCAGCGAGGAGGCGGGTACGACCGCGAGCGAAGCGGGCACGCCGCCCGTCGTAATACCGAAGACGTTCTGTCCGCTCGGCGCTACCGTGAACGCGATCGCGACCGGCGTACCGGCGTTGGGAACGCCGACCGTTCCGATGTATGTTCCCACCGGAATCGAGAGTGAGACTTGGCAACTCGTGCCGCCGCCTGCGGGGGCACAGCCGCCTGCATTCGGTCCGACGGTTACGACTTGACTGATCGTAGTTGGGCCGGCGAAGTTGATCGAGAGCACTTGTGCACCCGGCGGAGGCGGCGACGTCGGGGTCACCGCCCCTGCATTCGGAACGGGCGTTGGGAAGGTGCCGATTCCTGGTGCGCCGTTTAGCGTAATGGCCGGCGCGGTGTTTTGCGGCTGCGGCAGCGCAGTGGGGGGCCTACCGAATGCGTTCGCCGGCAACCCCGGCACAAAAATTCGCAAGACCGCATTTCCCATCACGCCGCTTCCGCTCGAGCCCCCGGCGTTGGAGAGCGGCATCATCGCACCCGACTGGCCCACGCCTGAGCACCCGCTCGTCGAAGCCGCGGCTAGCGCTGCGGCCAGGCTCCAGACCGCGGGTCGGCGTGCGAGCGAAACCATCGGCCTACTGTAATAAGCGCTCGACGCTGTGCCGCATCTCGAGCGGGGACATCTCGCCGACGACGATCCGCTTCACGATGCCGTCCCTGCCGATGAATACGTGGACCGGGAGCCCGTTGACGCGATACTGATCGCGCACGGTTCCGCTGTCGACGACGACGGGATAAATCAAACGGTATTTCTGGCGGAACTCGCCGGCCTTACGCGCGTTCTCGAGGATGTCGACGCCGACGACTTGGAGCCCCTTGGCACTGTAGTCGCGCTGCAGAGCGCTGATCGCCGGGGCCTCTTCGTTGCACGGGTCGCACCAGGTCGCGAAAAGATTCAAGTAGACCGCCTTGCCGCGCAGGCTTGCCAGCGAAAGCGTCGGTCCGGGCAGGCTCGGTTCGGTCCACGGGGGCGCGGGCTGTCCCACCGCGGCAATCTGCGTCGAGCCCGCGCCGCCGCGCGCGCAGGCTCCCAGAATGCACAGCGCGAGGACGCCAAGCCCCCGCACTCGTTTAGCCATACGCCGGATATCCGACGGCAGCCGCGTCGCGCTCCATCTGGGCGACGAGTTCGCCGACGTCGGGGAAAAGCCGCTGCTCGCGGACCCAGCGAAGGTCGCGCAACCAGAGTTCCCGGCCGTAGATCGTGTAGGGGAAATCGCGGAGCCAGGCCTCGACGGTGCGCCGCTCTCCGGCGAACTGCGGGTTGGTTCCGATCGATACCAGTGAGGCATAGTCGCGGCCGTCGTAGCGGGCCGTCGCGGAGTAGACTCCATCAGTCGGTAGCAACTTTTCGGGAACGCGAATGTTTGCAGTCGGGAAGCCCAGCGCGTGCCCCCGCCCCGCTCCGAGTTCGACGGCCCCTCGAATTTCATAGCCGGTGCCGCCCAGCAGACGGTCGGCCGTCTCGAGCTCTCCGCGCTCGATCAAGCCGCGTATGCGCGTGCTGGAGATGCGCTCACCCTCCGCCTCCACCGGGTTGACGGCCACGACCTCAACCTCGTGCCGCGCGCAAAACTCCCGCATCAACTGCGTATCGCCGGTCCGCTTGTGCCCGAAACGGAACGTTTCGCCGACGACGATGCCGCGGACGCCCATCCGTTTGACGAGCAACTCGAGAAACGCATGCGGCGATAGCGTGGCAATGCGTTCGTCGAAGCGCACGAAGAAGCACTCCTCAAACCCGGCGCCCGCGAAAAGGCAGAGCCGCTCGTGCGGCGTCGAGATCAGCGGCGGCTCCGTACCAGGGCGCAGATGCGCCGCGGGATGCTGGGCAAACGTCAGGACGCCGGATCGCCAGCCCGGCCGTCGCAGCCGCATCGTCGCTTTCGCAAGCTCGCGATGTCCGAGATGAAACCCGTCGAAAAAACCGATCGTCAGCACGAGCGGGCGTTCGTTCTCGCGCGTGAGTTCGTGGTTGAGCTTCACACGAAAACCTTTCGCGGTGCGAGCAGCGTTCCGAGCGCTTCGCCGACGCCGACGAGGACGCGCGCGTGGTCGCGAACGAAAACGTGGCGTCCCGTCGCGCCGGCCGGCAGCGGCACGACGCGTCCTGCGCGAAAATCCGCCGAGCCCCGCAAATCCAAGACGATGGTGGGAAAAGGAATGATATGCTCGGGCGCAATAAGCGCGCGCTCCGGCGCCTCGGCGATTTCTTCCATCGTGTGCGCTTCGTAGAGCACGAAGGGACCGGAAGCTTCGCGAACGAGCGCCCCCATGTGCGCAGGAACGCCGATCGCGGTCCCAAGATCGTAACAGAGCGTCCGGACGTACGTGCCTTCGCTGCAGGCAACGCGCATCCGCGCAATCGCGGGCCGGCCGCTCTGCGTGCCGAGCAACGTCAAGCCGTAGATCGTCACGCCGCGCGGCTTGCGTTCGACGCTCTTTCCCTCGCGCGCGAGCTCGTAGAGGCGCCGTCCCTGATGATGTGCCGCCGAGTACATCGGCGGCGTTTGCGCGATGCGTCCGATAAAGCTGGACAGCGCTTCGCGCAGGAGCTGCGGCCAGGTTTCGGGGACGTCGCCCTCGGCGACGGTCTCGCCGTGGGCATCCTGAGTCGTCGTCGACCGGCCGAGCACGAGCGTAAAGGCGTATCCCTTGCGCTGGTCCTCGAGCAGTGGAATCAAGCGTGTCGCCTTTCCGATCGCGACCGGAAGTACCCCTGCCGCCTGCGGATCGAGCGTTCCAAGATGCCCGGCGGCAATTTTTCGGTCGCCGCCGGCGATCGCGTAGATTCGGCGTACGCGAGCGACTGCACGTGCCGAGGTTGGCCCCGCGCTCTTGAAGAGATTGACGAAACCGATCACGTCTCTAACGACGGACGGGCTTCGCTACAAACCTTCCGCGACCAGCGCCGCTTCGACGTTCTCGATCGCGTCGCCGAGCGGGCCGGTGTATGTTAGTCCGGAAGCGCGAAAATGCCCTCCGCCTCCCAAACGGCCGGCAGCGGCCTGGACGTTGAGGCATCCGTTGGAGCGCAGCGAGACCCGGATTTCGCCGGCGATCGCCTTGAAAAGCGCGGCAACCTCGACGCCTTCCTGACCGAGCAGCACGTTAACCGTGTCTTCGGTATCCTCTCCGTCGGCGCCGGTCTGCGCGAGCATCGCATCGTCGACGTACGAATAACAATATCTTCCGTTGTGTTCGAAGCGCATCACATCGATGATCCGGCCGAGCAGCTTCGTCGCCGCCACTCGCTTATTGGCAAAGATCTCGCGGGTGATCCGCTCTTTGTCCGCGCCGGCACGCATCAGCTCCGCGGCGCTCTCGAGCACCTCCGGCGTCGTGTTCGAATGCATGAACCCGCCGGTATCGGTCATGATCGCCGCGAGGATGCACGTTGCGATCTCGCCATCGAGCTTTACCCCAAGCGCGCGCAGGATTCGGAGAACGACGCTGCCGGTCGAGCACTCGCTCTCGAGCACGAAGTTGAGTTTTCCAAAGAGCATGTTGCCGAGATGATGGTCGATATCGAGCATATTCTCGCGCGAGACGGGCGGCAGCTGATCTCCCGCACGCTGCCAATCGCTCATATCGCAGAAGACGTAGAGCGTGTCGGGCGGCAAAGATTCGGGGACCTTGTTGCTGACGGACGGCGCTCCAGGCAGAAAGCGCAGGTTGCGGGGCACGCTGTCTTGCTGGAAGTAACAAACGCGCTTGCCAAGCTTTTGGAGCGCGAGCCCGAGCGCCAATCCCGCGCCGAGCGTATCGCCGTCGGGCTTGACGTGGCTGACCATCACGAACGAGCTGCGGCCACGCAGCTCCTCGACGACTTCTCGTACCGAGGCAACGCGGGGCGTACTCTCGATCATTCGCTCTCCTTCGATGGCGATTGCGCCACGGCGGCGCGCAGCGTCTTCGCGAGCTCGATCGCGCGCTCGGCCGAACGATCCTCGACGAAGACCAGCTCGGGCGTGTAGCGCAGATCGATCTTGCGGCCAAGTTCGCCGCGCAGAAAGCGCCCCGCGTGCTGGAGCGCGTCGAGCGACTGACGCGCCTGGTGCCGGTCGCCGATGACCGAGACGAAGACCTTGGCGCGGCGCAGATCGTCCCCGACTTCGACGCGCGTTACGGTGACGAACGCGAGGCGAGGATCCTGCAGCTCCTGCGAGATCAGCATGCCGAGGATGCGTTGAATCTCGTGGTCGATCTTGGCGATTCGCTGTGCCTTCACGCGCGCACGAGCTCCGCGGCAACGTGCTCGAGAGCGTACGCTTCGATGACATCGCCTTCTTTGAGGTCTTGGAACTTCGCGATCTGAATGCCGCATTCGTAGCCCTCGGCAACTTCGCGAACGTCGTCCTTGAAACGGCGCAGGCTCTCGACCTCGCCGTCGAATACGACCGCCGCATCGCGGATGACGCGCGCCTTCGCATTGCGCGTGATCTTGCCCGAGCTGACGTAGCAGCCGACGATCGTACCGACGCGGCTGACCTTGAAGACCTGCCGTACTTCGGCACGGCCGAGCACGACCTCGCGCTCCACCGGCGAAAGCATGCCGCGCATCGCCTTCTTGAGATCGTCCTCGATCTCGTAGATTACCTGATAGAAGCGCAGGTCGACGCCTTCGTTCTCGGCCAGCCGGCGGGCCGTTTCGTCCGGCCGGATATTGAACCCGATGAGCACCGCATTCGAAGCGCTCGCCAAGTTGACGTCGTTGGGCGAGATCGCGCCTACGCCGCCGTGGATGACGCGAATCTCGACGTCATCGGTCGAAAGCGACTCCATTCGCGATCGCAACGCTTCGAGCGAGCCTTGACCGTCGGCCTTGATGATCAGGTTGAGCACCTTCTTGCCTTCGGCCGGCATCGACATGAAGGTCTCGAGCGAGACCCGCTGCGATCCGGCCGCGGCCATGCGTACGTCGCGCCGCCGCGTCGCGCGCTTCTCGGCCGTCTCACGCGCTACGCGCTCGTCGCTGACGACGCTGAGGACGTCGCCGGCGGAGGGCACGTCGGAGAGGCCCATCACCTCGACGGGGATCGACGGACCAGCCTTCTTGACTTGTTTGCCCTTGTCGTCGATGAGCGCGCGCACTTTTCCGAAGGTCCCGCCCGCAACGACGATGTCGCCGACGCGAAGGGTGCCGTTCTGTATGAGAACGGTCGCCACGGCGCCGCGCCCGCGATGGAGCGCGGACTCGATGACCACGCCGGTCGCACGCCGCGTCTTGTTGGCTTTGAGTTCGCGAATGTCGGCTTCGAGCAGGACGGTATCGAGCAGTCCGTCGATCCCGTCGCCCGTTCGCGCCGAGACAGGCACCATTTCGACGGTACCGCCCCAGTCGACCGCTTGCAGACCGTCTTCGGCCAGTTGCTGCTTCACGCGGTCGGGTTGTGCGTCCGGCTTATCCATCTTGTTGATGGCGACGACGATCGGAACGTTCGCCGCTTTCACGTGCGCGATCGCTTCCTTCGTCTGCGGCATAACGCCGTCGTCGGCCGCCACGACGAGGATCGCGACGTCGGTAACCTTTGCTCCCCGCGCGCGCATCGCCGTGAACGCCTCGTGACCGGGCGTATCGACGAACGTGATCTTCCGATCGTTTCGCTCGACGGTGTACGCACCGATCTTTTGCGTGATTCCACCGGCTTCGCCCCCTGCGACGTTGGCTTGACGAATCTTATCGAGCAGCGACGTCTTCCCGTGGTCGACGTGGCCGAGCACCGTGACGACCGGCGGGCGCGCGGTCAGCATCTCCGGCTTGTCCTCTTCCTGCTCGACCGTAACTTCCTCGCCGGCCTCTTTGACGACCGCATTGAAGCCGAAGCGTTTTGCAATCTGCGTCGCAACGTCGCTGGAAATGTTCTGATTGATCGTCGCCATCGTTCCGATCTTGATCAGCTCGGTAATGACGTCGCGCGCGGGAACGATCATCGACGTCGCGAGCTCCTGTACCGTGAGCAGGTCCGGGATCTCGATGGTTTCGAGGGCGCGTGCCGGCGCGCTGGCGGCCGCGTCGCCCTTCTTTTTGCGCTGCCGCTCTTTCTCGAGCAGCAGTTCCTTCTCGCGATCTTTCTTTGCGGCGGCCTTGTCCTCATGAATGCGCGAACGATCGCCCGGGCGCGCTCCGCTCGAGGGCGCGGGAGACTCGACGGCGGGCGCCGCACCGGGACGGTTTACTCCCGGACGCGTGCCCGGCGTTATGGCATGGAACGGCCCATTGCCTGCCGGGCGGCGGGCAGGCGGCATCGGTCGAGGCGTCGCGGCTCCGCGCGGGGGCGCCGCACCTTTACCGCCCTGCCCGGGAAGAACCTCGCCGGGGCGCGGCGCTACGCCGGGGCGGCCCGGAAGACCGGTTTGTGGCCCAGGCGAGGCCGAAGCTGCTGACGGAGTCGGAGCCTGACGCTTGACGATCGATGGCTGCCCGGCCGGGACCGGGCGGAGCTGCGGGATCGGCTCGGCGGCCCTGCGCGGCTGCACGACGCGCGGCGGCGGCGGCGGCGCAGGCGCAGCGATGGGAGCGGGTTGGGGAACGGATTGAGAAACGGCCTGCGCAGCCGGCGGGCGGGCGACGCTGCGGGCCCCTGGCGCAACCGGGCGCAGACGCGTGACCGGCGCAGCCGGCGGGGACGCGGCCGCCTCCGGTGCTGGCGGCGCGGTTTTCGCCGGGGCCGCGGCAGCGGCAACGGCCGCTGGAGCACTCGCCTTGGGCGGCGCCTGCGGCTTGGGTTTGAGCAGCACGCTGCGGACCAGATCGGCGATCTGGTCCGGCACGACGCTGAGCTGGTTTTTGGCCTCGAAGATCCCGTCCAGGCGCTCGTTAAAGAGTGTCGTCAGTTCCTTCGAGGTGAGCCCGACCTCTTTGGCGAGCTCGAAAATCCGTACTTTTCCGGCCAAGTTTCCTCTCGAGCGCGAGGCGCCCGAGTCCCATCAGTTGGAGTGCGCGGAGCCCCAACCGACGGCTTGGCTCCGCTAAGTAATCAAAGGTTTGCCCTCATCGGAGGGCACGGTCGTCACAAATCATCATCGAATCATCTTTGGCACGAGTTATCTATTAAACCACATTCGACCGCCGCCGCGCTAAGACCCGGATAGCGTTTGTTTTTTGCGGCCCGCTCGACGCACGGCTCCGAGCACAGGTAGACGCCGCGGCCAGGCTGGCGGCGGGCGCTCTTGTCGGAAAGCCAGCCGGATGCCGTCCGCACGTACCGCCTAAGCTCCGCTTGAGCGAATCGCTGCCGGCAGCCGACGCAGGTACGGACTGGCTTATGCTTCGCCGTCCCCGAGCCGCTCACGGCGAAACTCCTCGAGCCTGCGAATGAGCTCGGCGTCGATCTCTTCGCCCTCTGCCGGCGCCGCGCCGGCCTCGACCGCCTCGGGGGAGGCGCCTGACGCAGCGCGCTCGGCTCGCTCTGCGAGGTACCGCTCGCGGAGCGCAGCGGACTCAGTTTCGCTCGCGATATCCAGGCGCCAGCCGGTCAACCGCGCGGCGAGGCGCACGTTCTGTCCGTCGCGCCCGATGGCAAGCGAGAGCTGATAATCGGGAACGATGACCAGCGCGACGCTGTCGTCCTCGAAAAGCTCCACGCCGATCACCTTTGCGGGTGCCAATGCGTTCATGATAAAGGTCGCCGGCGTTGGATCGTAGCGGATGATATCGACCTTCTCCCCCCGCAGATTGTCGGTGACATTGGCAATCCGGCTCGACTTCGGACCGAGGCACGCGCCGATCGGATCGACTTCGGGCCGATTGCTCTTCACCGCCACCTTCGAGCGCCCGCCGGGGTCGCGCGCGATGGCCATGATCTCCACGGTCCCGTCGGCAATCTCCGGAACTTCCAGCTCGAGCAGCCGCTGCACGAGTCCCTCTGCCGCACGCGAGAGGATTACTTGCGGCCCCTTCGGCGACTTCTTGACGTCGAGAACGTAGGCACGGATGAAATCGTTGATGCGATAGGCTTCGCCGGGAACTTGCTCGTCGAGGTACATGACCGCCTCGTCGCGTCCCTCGAGCGTCACGTACATGTTACGCTGCTCGTAACGCTGTACCGTTCCGGTCACGAGATCGTTGAGTTTGCGGACGTATTTGTTGTAAACCGTGTCGCGCTCTGCTTCACGAATGCGCTGGACAATCACTTGCTTTGCCGTCTGGGCGGCGATCCGGCCGAAATCTTTCGGCGTCACTTCCTCGTCGTAGAAGTCGCCGACCTGGTACGGACTGCCGGCCCGCTTCACCGAAATCTCGAGCTTGGGATCTTCGACTTCCTCGACGACGTTGCTGCGATGATAGACGCGATACGCGCCGCTCTGCCGGTCGACGATCACGATCGCGTTCGACTCGCTGCCAAAGTGACGCTTGTACGCCGTCAGCAACGCTGCTTCCAGCGCCTCGAGCAGCATCTCGAACGAGATGTTGCGTTCCCGCGCGATGAACTGCAGGACGTCGATAAGTTTATCTTCAGTTCCGGTGTGGTCTATCGTAGCCATGTCCTTGTTTCCGTCGTTGTTTATCGCGTTGTAGATCGAGACGAGCGTCGTATTCGAGGTTAGCCGACTTTACGGCCGCCAGCGGCAGCAGCAGTTCGCCGCCGTCGGTTTGGAGCACGGCGCTCTCTCCCCGCAGCCCGCGAAGCATTCCGCGATGCGTCTTGCTTCCGTTGACGGCGAGCGACGTCACGATGCGCGCGCGCTCGCCCGCAAAACGCTCGTAGTCGCCCGGACGAACCAACGGCCGATCGAGACCGGCCGATTCGACGACGAGGCTGTACCCCGCGTCGATAGCGGCGAGATGCGCATTGAGGCGCGCGGCGAGGCGCTCGCACAGCGCCAGATCCGCACCGCCCGGGGCGTCGATGGTTACGCTGAGTTCGGGGGCTCCGCGTACCGAACGCGCATGGTGCGCCACGATTTCGAGCGAGCCAAAGCTCTTGTCGTGTGCAATCGCATCCAGCTCGCGCTCGAAAGCCGCTGCAATCTCCGCTTTCATTGTTGCCGTCAAATTGCTCTCTTGAAGCAGCGAAGCGCGGGACGAACCCACGCTCCTCATAACTTCGCCCTTAACAATACCGAAAACAGCGACGGACCGCAACCCCACGTGGGCGCGGTCCCTCGCTCTGTTTTCTATCGTGCGACTGGCGCGCCGCCGGAAATCGTCCGGCCGTCGTGGGCGCGCTTTGGGCGCCCTCAGTCGGCGCGTTTTTCGCGGGCTCGGTAGCCCGGCGGATTTTGCGGTTCCAACCGCCCTCCTTCGTACCGACAAATCGTGCCGGCCTTTTCCGGCACAACGCAATTGTAGTGCGACTTATGTCGCGTTTCAAGAGGGAAATGCAGCACGCTACGGCGACGGAGCGGGCGACGGTGCGTACCGTACCAGGAGCCGTCCGTCGCACGGCTGTGAAACCATGCCGTCTACGATTGGGGCGACGCCGGCGGCAAAAGGCGAGAGGGGTTGGCCGCTCGCGCCACCCCCGCCAATCGAGATCTGCGTTCCGTTCGCCGGCCCCGAGTGGACGTTGCTTTGAACGTTGCCCGAGGTCGCCTGTTCGGCATATCCGCCGCGCACTGCCTGTGGATATCTTACGAGCCAACCGGTGCAGATCGTCGTCGGGCCCGCTTTACGCGCCGCCACCACCCACATCTTCACGCGCGCTTCGTTGCCCGTACCCTTCACCTCGTACATGTAGTGCGTCTTCGCGAGCACCTCCGGCGGGGGCGTCGGCTCCAGACGGCCGCGCAGCGAGTAACTCGGCGTGTAGGTGCCGACGGTGGGATGCACCGGATTGTTCGGCAGCATCGCGCGCAGCTTGGCGTTGATGTCTGGCGCGTTCCGCTGCTTCTTTGGAGCGGCCGTCGGCCGCGGACCGGGCGACGCCGTCGGGCGTACGGCGATCGGGCGGTTCGCCGCGTTCTGCGGCTTTGGCCCGGTGCCTTCGCGCGGCCCCGGTGAAGCGGCGGCTCCGCTCGGCGCCGGCTTCGGGGCTGTTCCTGCCGTGTGCGCGACGGCTGCGGTGCTCGTTGGACTTGGGCTGGGCACGCCGCTGACCGGCGCGGTACTGGCTCGGGCGACGGCTGCCGGGCTCGGCGACGCCTTGGGGAGCACCGGAGCCGGCGTCGCCGGCCTCGCGCTCGGGCGGGCAGTCGGCGCAGGCGGGCGCGGGGACGGATGCTCGACGGGCGCCGTCGAGGGTGAAGGCGAGGGCGCGGCGGTCGGAGGGGCTTTCACAGCGACGGCGACCGGCGCCACCGTCGGTACGTTGATCGGGGCTGCTGGAATTTCGTTGGAGGGCTTGGTCTCAAAGACGTTTTGCGTCGGCTCGGGGTTGGGCTGAGGCGTGGTCTGCGGGATCGGCTGCGGGTTCGGCGGCGCGCTGGGCGCGGTCTTCGCCAGCTCGTGACGGTTGGTGGGCTGGCGCTGTGACTGCGGTACGGCCAGTGGCGCGTGCTGCAGCGGCGCGATCACGCGCACGTGCGGTACCGGCACGGCGGCGCGGGTCGCTGCGGGCTGATTTGCCACGACGACCGGCGACGTCCGCGAAACCGTGACGACTTCCCCGCCTTGGACGTTCTCGTTTGCTCCTTGTTCCGAAGAACTGACGAGCACGGTGAAGAGCAGTAAGGCGAGCAGCCCGTGGATCAGCAGCGACGCGAGAAAGCTGCCCGTCAGTCGCTCGGGATATCGGCGGTCGCGCGGATCTCGCGTGAACTTCACGACGACGCCTTAAGTGCGCTTAACCGAACGCAGGAGCCTGCCGCCTCCGGCGCACAAGCCTGCGCGGTTGATGGAACCGATCATTAAAAAACGTACGAAGATCGTCGCGACAGTCGGTCCGGCGTCGCAAGACCCCGCGACGCTTCGCTCGCTCTTTCTGGGCGGCGCGAACGTCCTTCGTTTGAACTTCTCACACGGAAAACCGCAAGAGCATGCCGCGGTCATCCGCTGCGCGCGAGAGATTTCGGCGGAATTGGGCATCCACACGGCCGTCCTTCAGGACTTGCCGGGGCCGAAGGTGCGCACGGGTCCGCTCGCCGACGGGTTGTCGTCGGTTCGACTCGAGCGCGGCGACCGCTTCATCATCACCGCCGAATCCGTGGCCGGGTCGCGCGAGCGCGTCGGCACGACCTATCGGGATTTACCGGCCGACGTCGAGATCGGCAAGCATCTCTATCTGCAAGACGGTCAGATTCTTTTGCTCATCACCGGTAAGAGTGCCGACGACATCGAGACGACGGTCGAAGTCGGCGGCGATCTTCGTCCCTCGCAGGGCATCAGCTACTGCGAAGGTTCGCTCAATATCACGTCGGTAACGCCGCGCGACTTCGAGTACCTCGCCTTTGGCCTCGATCACGGCGTCGACTACGTCGCGATCTCGTTCGTGAGATCGGCGTCGGACGTCGAAAGCGTCAAGCGTTTCATCGCGCAGCGCGGCCAACGCGTGCCTGTAATTGCCAAGATCGAAAAGCACGAGGCGCTCGCGGAGCTCGACGGCATTATCGAAAGCGCGGACGGCATCATGGTCGCGCGCGGCGATCTCGGAACCGAAGTGCCGATCGAAACCGTGCCGATCATTCAGAAAGAGATCATCGCAAAGTGCAATCGCGCGAGCAAGCCGGTCGTCACGGCGACACAGATGCTCGAATCGATGATGGCGGCGCCGCGGCCCACCCGCGCGGAGGCGACCGACGTGGCTAATGCCATTCTCGACGGGACCGACGCCGTGATGCTCTCGGGCGAAACGGCGATCGGCGCCTACCCGATTCACGCGGTCCGCATGATGGCGCAAATCGCGCGCGAAGTCGAACGCCACTATCCCCACGCCGCGCTGCGCGATCGGCGGCTGGAGAACTTCGCGCCGACGGTTGCCTCGTCGATCGCCGAGGCCGCGACTCGCGCCAGCGCCGAGCTGAAGATTCCCTACATCGTCACCGGCACCACGACGGGAAACACCGCCCACCACATCGCGGCCTTTCGACCGCAGGCGCACATCGTCGCGCTCACTCCCGAACCGCACGTCGCGCGGCGCCTGGCGCTGCTCTGGGGCACCGAGGCAATCACGATCGACTCGTACGCGTCGATCGAGGTCTTGCTCTATATGACCGAGCGGCAGATGCTCAAAGCCGGCCTCGTTCGCCGGGGCGAACACATCGCGTTCACCACCGGCATGCCCGTCGGCTCGGGTGGTACCAACGTGCTCAAGATCCACCAGATCCCTTAGCGTTGCGGCTGCGCACGAGAAGCGCGCGGGCGTGCCGCAGCGCCGCATCGTGCGTCTCGCCGGAGAGCATTCGCGCGACCTCCGCCTCCCGCTGCTTGGTACCTTCGAGCTCGCGCACGCCGATCGTCGTCTCTCCTTTGCGCTCCAGCTTGTCGAGAACGTAGTGCCGGTTCGCGAAGGTGGCGATCTGCGCCAGATGGGTTACGCAGACGACCTGGCCGCGCCGCGCAAGCTGACCGATGCGTTCGCCGACGGCGGCCGCCGTCGCGCCGCCGATACCGGCATCGATTTCGTCGAAGATCAGCGCTGCCGGCGAACGCTCCGCTTGCGCGACGACCAGCGCAAGCAGAACGCGCGAGAGCTCGCCCCCAGAAGCAACGCGAGCGATCGGCCTCGGCACCTCGCCGGCGTTGGCGGCGAAGAGAAACTCCACCCGATCGCCTCCGGCCGGCCCGATTCTCTCGGCAGGCTCCAAGCCGATCTCGAAGCGAGCCGATCCGAGCGCAATTTCACCCAGCTCTCCAAGCACGCGTTTTACGAGCTTGTTTGCGGCCCTCTGCCGCACCACGCGCAGGGCAGCCGCGAGACGCTCGAGCTCACGCGACGCGCCGGCCATTTCGTTGCGCGCGCGCTCCAGCAGCTCGTCACGGTTTTCGAACTCCTCGATCGTCCGGCGCGCAACTCGCGCTCGCGCGATGACCTCGTCGAGATTTCCCCCATACAGCCGCGCGAGCCGCTGCAGCAGCGCGAGCCGCGCATTGATCGTCTCGAGCTCGTTGGGATCGAACTCCGTGGCTTCGAGCGCACGCGCGACGTCGGCAGCCAGTTCGCCGGCCTCGCTCTGGAGCGCCGCAGCACGCTGCGCCATCGCCTGCAGCTCGTCGCCGAACTTTGCGATGGTCGCCAGTGCCGTTGCGGCGGCACCCAGCGCGTTGGTCGCGCCCGCCTCTTCTTGCGCCAGCGCATTGCCGGCCGCGCTCAGCGCCGTCGCGATTCGCTCGACGTTGTCGAGGTAGGCGCGCCGCTCTGCGAGCCGCTCGAGTTCGGCGGGATCGATGCGCGCCTCTTCGATCTCGCGGACGATAAACAAGGCTTCGTCGTAGCGTACGCGCGCGTCAGCGTCGTCGCGCGTCAGACGCTCGAGCGACCGCCCCGCCTCATCGCAGCGCCGGTACGCGTTTGCGGTCGCCTCGCGCAGCTTGCGAGCCTCCTCGCCGGCGAACCGGTCGAGAAGCTCTAAGTGATACGCGGGAGAGACCAGGTGCTGGGCTTCATGCTGCCCGACGATTTCGGCGATCGTTTCGGCCAGCTCACGGACGTAGCCGGCAGTCGCGGCGCGCCCGTTGACCCGAACGCTCGATCTGCCGGCATCGGTCATTTCGCGCGCGATGCTGCCTTCTTCCCCAGCGTCGAGTTCGAAACCATCGGCTTCCAGGCGCGCGCGCAGCGCGCTCCCGGGATCGAAGGCGATCGTCACGCCGGCCTTGCGCGCCGTACGCCCGACGATATCGGCTCCGGCCCGCGCGCCGAGCGCGAAATCCAGGGCGCCCAGCAGCATCGTCTTGCCCGACCCGGTTTCCCCAGTGAAGATCGTCGCGCCCGGCGAAAACTCGACGCCGGCTCGTGCGATCAGTCCGTAGTTCTCGATCTCGAGGCGCCGCAGCATGTAAAGGCCGCTCGTCCTTACCGACGTGGATCTTTGAAGGAAACACCCCAGAGCATCTTGGTTTCCAGCCGCTCGAGGAAATGCAGCGGGGCCGTCCGTGCGAAACGAACCCGCTTGGGATGGCAACGGATGAAGACGCTCGCACTCGGCTCGACGTCGCTAAGCACCTCGCCGTCACACTCGAGATGCGCGTGCGCACTCTCCTGACCCGAGGTAATCTCGATCTTCGACCGAGTCGGGACGATCAGCGGCCGCGAGAAGAGCGTATGCGGCAGCAGCGGAACGACGCCGAACGCGTCGACGGTCGGAGCGATCAGCGAGCCGCCCGCGGAGAGAAAGTACGCCGTCGAGCCGGTGGGCGTGGCGACGCAGATTCCGTCGGCAGCAATGCGAGTCATGGCGCCGTTGTCGACGCTCAGCCCAAAAGGGACGATGCGCGACACTTCGCCCTTTCGCACGACGACGTCGTTGAGCGCGAAATAACGACGGTCGCCGTACTCGGCCTCCAGCGCGGTGCGTTCGTCGGTGAAGAGACCCCGCTCCACGAGCGCCGGCAGATCGCCGAGTCGAGGATCGTCTTCGTCGAACTCGGTGAGAAACCCCAACCGTCCGGTATTGACCCCCAACAACGGCAGGTCGTGCTGGACGGATATCCGCGCGGCACGCAGCAGCGTTCCGTCGCCGCCGATCGTGATGAGCAGCGCCGCGCTTTGGTCCTGCGCGCCGTCCACCACGTCGAATCCCGCCGCTCGAAAATCTTCCGCTACCCGGTTCGCGATCGCGCGGGCGTGCTCGCGCTCTCGGTCGACGAAGAGTGCGATGACCTTGCGTTCGATGGCCAGGATCGTCATAGTGCTACGATTCGTCGAGGACCTCTGCGATTCGTGCGTCCCCGAACGGAGTTCCGCTGCGCCGCAGCTCCAGGAAGAACTCGCGATTTCCGGCCGGCCCGAGCAACGGCGAGGCGACCAATCCGACCGGCACGAGGCCGAGGTGCAGCGCTGCATCGCGAATTTCCGCCAGCACCGCGCGGTGCGTCTCGCGGCGGCGTACGACGCCGCCTGAATCGACGCGTTCCCGCCCCGCCTCGAACTGCGGTTTGACGAGCGCGACGACGACCCCGCCCTCGCGCAGGTACTTCACGGCACGCTCCAGGATCGTGCGAAGCGAGATGAACGAAGCGTCGATTGCGATCAGATCGAAACCATCCGGAAACGCGTTGTCGGGAAGAAGGCGGAAGTTCGTTCGCTCGATCGCTTTGACGCGCGGATCGTTTCGTAGCCGCCAGTCGAGCTGGCCGTAGCCGACGTCCAACGCGGTGACGTGCGCCGCGCCGTGCTGTAAAAGGCAGTCGGTAAAGCCGCCGGTCGAAGCGCCGACGTCGAGCGTTTGCCGGCCGCGCGCGTCGATGGCGAAGCCGCGCAGAGCGTGCTCGAGCTTTTCGCCGCCGCGGCTGACGAAACGGCGTGGACGCTCGATTTCGATCCGCGACGCTGCCGCGACGCTCTGTCCAGCTTTCGTTGCGACGAGGCCGTCGACGGTGACGCGCCCCTCCATGATGAGGCTGCGGGCCTGCGAGCGCGATATATCTGCCTGCTCGGCGACGGCGTCGTCGAGACGAAGGCGTTGACCGCGCCTTACCTCCGGCACCGCCGCGGCCGCGAGCCCGGCCTCAGCACGCCGAGAGTGCGGGCGGCTTAAAGAGCAGCAGATCGATCTTATTGTCGCCGTCCAACTGGATCGTTACGTCGTCGGTGCCTTTTGCAAAATACGCGACGAACTTCGTCTGCACGACCTCGACCTTCTCGAACGCCCCAAGCGAGCTCTTGAGGTTGGCGATTACGTCATCGATTTTGCTCGCGGGTATCTGGGCGAGAAACTCGGCACTGAACCACGCCGGGTCGGCGTGACCGTTGCGCAGCATCGTCTCCAGCCGGCTTTTAGCGATGTCGTTCGCCGAAGTCTGTGCCGAGGCCGGCACCGCCGCCGCCAAAAACCAGACGGCGAGCAGAGCGAGGATTATTGGTCGACGCATCATCGACGCTTCTCTCTTGCCTCATAGTCGCTTCCCTGCCTGGGCGCGCATCTTTATTATGAACTTCTACAGAAATCTACGCAAAGCACTGTAGACTTTGATAGACTAGAGCGCGATGGAACCGGAGAAGAACCCCTACGTTCCCACTGCCGGAGCCCCGCCTGCCGTTCTCGTGGGCCGCGAACCGCTCATCGAGGGTTTCCGGACGACCCTCGTGCGGGTCATGGCCGGGCGCGCCGAGCAAAGCGTCATCCCCTACGGGCTGCGCGGCGTAGGAAAGACCGTTCTGCTCAATTCCTTTGTCGCCGATGCCAAGCGAGCCGGGTACGTCGTCGCCTATCTCGAGGCCGACGAGCAGCGCTCGTTTCTGCACAAACTTGCCATCGAGCTGCAGTCGATTCTCTTTTCGCTCGATACACCGGCGCGGGTGAACGAGTTTGCCAAGCGAGCGATGCGCGTGTTCAAGTCGTTCACCGTTCGCCTCGGCTTCGACGGACTAAGCGCGAGCATCGGTGTCGAGCCGGAGCGCGGCCTCGGCGACAGCGGCGACCTTCAGGTCGACCTAACGGCCCTCCTGGTCAGCATCGGCGAGGCGGCCCGCGCTCAGGAGACGGCCGTGCTCCTCGCCGTCGACGAGGCGCAATATCTATTGGAGGCCGAGCTTTCGTCTATCATCATGGCGATGCATCGCGTCAATCAGCTTTCGCTGCCGGTACTCTTCGTAGCAACCGGGCTGCCGCAGATCCTCCAGCGCTTGGGCGAAGCGAAATCGTACGCAGAACGCCTCTTCAACTTTTGTCCGATCGGTGCGTTGAGCAAAAGCGAGGCACGCGAGGCGATCGTTGCGCCGGCGAAGTTGGAGCGCGTCGCCTACGCTGCGAACGCGGTAACGCGCATCATCGCGGTCAGCGGCGGATATCCGTTCTTCGTACAGCTCTTCGCCTACGACGTGTGGAATGCGGCGAGCTCGTCGCCGATCGACGTCGACGTCGTGAACGCAATCGAGCCGGTAACGCTCTCCAAGCTCGACAACGGCTTCTTCAGCGTCCGTTACCGGCGCTGCAGCCCGCGAGAGCGGTTCTACTTGCGAGCGATGGCCGAACTCGGAGAGGGGCCGTATAGTTCGCAACAGGTGGCCGACATCGCCGGCAGCACGCAGCGTCAGCTCGGTCCGCCGCGCGACTCGCTCATTAAGAAAGGCATGATCTACAGCCCCGAACACGGGCGGATCGACTTTACCGTTCCCCTTTTCGACGCGTTCATGCGGCGCATCGAACCCGAGTTCAGGCCAATGTCGCCAGCCGCTGCCGATGAGAGTTAGTTAATGGCGCCCGCTTAGAAGGGTAGTTCGCCGTCGAGCTCCGCGGCATTTGCAGCACCCTCGGAGGGACGAGCCTCGGCCATCGCCTCTTCCACCTGCGTCTGCGCGTTCTTGAGCAGTGCCTCACACTCGCGCGCAAGGCTCTTGCCCTCTTTGAACAACGCGATCGACTCTTCGAGGCTGGGCTGGCCGTTCTGAAGGAGGTTGACGATGGCATCGATGCGATCCAGCTTTGCCTCGAAGCTCTTTGGGTCTGACGCCTTACTCATCGAGGCTCACCGTTTCCACGCGCGCCCCAACGCTCCCGCGCGCCAGTTTCGCATCGATGGAGTCTCCCGGCGAGACGTCGCCGGCATCCCGCAGCGCGCGTCCGGCGAACGTTACGATCGCGTAGCCGCGCTGCAGGGGCATCTCGGGATCGGATGAGTCCAGCCGGCTTCTCGTTAAGGCGAGCGCGTTCTGGCGTTGCGCAAAGACGAGCCGCGAAACCGACGCGAGCCGTTCGTGCCGAGTCCCGACGGCTCGCTCGCGCTGCCCGAACGCATTTGCCGGCCATGCACCCAGCAGCGTGCTCGACTCGGTTAAACGCCGCGCCTGGCGCCCGACTCGAGCGACCGGATTGTGATCCCAGATCCGGCGCTCCGCGTCGCTGACGCGCCTTTGGAGGACCATGAGCGTCCGCTCCCAGGCGCGACCGACCAGTTCGTCCGCGCGATCCGCGCGCTGTGAGCGGTCCGCCAAAATTTCCGCGATGCCGTTGTCGAGCAAGATTCGCAAGCGCGCGAGTTTTTCGTCGCCCGATTGCCAGAGGTTCGCGATGAACTGGGCGGCGTTCGACGGCGTTTCGCACTCGAGATCGGCAACTTCGTCGGCCAGATGGTGATCCGCCGTGTGGCCGACCCCGGTAACGACCGGCGTTTTCGTCCGCACGATCGCCCGGACGACCGGCTCGCAATTGAACGAGAACAGATCTTCGTACGAGCCGCCGCCGCGAGCCAGAACGATGACGTCGGCGCCCAGCGCGTCGGCTTTGTCGAGCGCTTGCGCGAGGTCGACGTCCGCGCCGAGTCCTTGCACTCTGGTTTCGATGAAATGAATCCGGACGTACGGTGCGCGCGCCTTCATCGTCTGCAAAAAGTCTTCGGCGCCTTTTCCCCGCGCCGAAACCAGCGCGACGACGTTTGGGAAGCGCGGAATCTTGCGTTTGCGGCTCTGCTCGAAAAATCCGAGCGCGCGGAATCGTTCTTTGAGTGCTTCGTACTGGCGAAAGAGTTCGCCGATCCCGGTGAACTCGACGCTGTCGACGAGCAGCTCGTAGCGGCTGCGCCATTCGGCTAAACGCACCTTACCGTAAGCGACGACCGCCGAACCGAGCGTCACCGTTGGAAAATTTCGGGCGCGGCTATGGTGAGCGAAACACTGCAATACCGCCTGGGCATCCTTGAGCGTGAAGTAAATGCCGTTCGCTCTCGGCGTCCACTCCGAGACTTCGCCGCTGATTCCGATATAATCGAAAGCGCGAACGCGGCGGAACACTTCCTGCAGACGCTTTGAGAACTCGCCGACGGTGACGACGACTTTGGCCGGCGTCACGGCGGAGCGGATGGTGAGGGCTCCGCGACCGGCGGCGCCAACGTCGGCGGAAGCGTCGGCGGCGGAGGGAGCGTCGGCGGCGGCGTGGCGTCTGCGGGCGGCACCGTCGGCTGCGCGAGCCCGTCGGTCGCCGGCTGCGAGACGTCGTCGGGCATTTGCGCGGTATATCCGCCGCAACCGTACTGCGGTTCGGTCCCCTTCAAGAAGTACTCGTATCCGCGCCCGCACCCCGCGACCTTCGCAACCTCATCGGCGGGGAACGGGAAGTCGTGCGGCGGCGTCCTCGCGAGCGCCGCTTTCATGAAACGGGCCCAGACGCGCGCGGGAATATTTCCGCCGTACGATTCATTCATCGGCGTGTAATTGTCGTTGCCCAACCAAACGGCAGTGACGAGATCAGGCGTATAGCCGACGAACCACGCGTCGCGGAAGTTGGAGGTCGTGCCCGTCTTTCCGGCAGCGGGGCGCCCGATGATCGCGTTGGGATAGCCGGTTCCGTGATTGATGACGTCTTCGAGCATCGAGGTCATGATGAAGGCGGTCCCGGCGCTTACGACGTCGTTTGCCGTCGGGTAGCGGTTATCCAAGACTACGCTGCCCAGCGAGTCTTTCACGATGCGGAACGGTGTAGGGTCGACGTGCAGCCCTTGATTTGCCAGCGTCGAATAACCGCTGGCCTGATCGAGCACCGATACGACCGACGACCCGAGCGCCAGGGAAAGGTTCGCTTCCAACGGCGCGGTGACGCCCATGCGATGGGCGTAGTCGATGACCCGGTCGAGGCCGACGCGCTCGGCCAGCTTCACCGCAACGACGTTACGCGAAAGCGTGAGCGCCTCGCGAAGCGAGATCGCGCCCATATAGCTGTGATCGTCATCCAGCGGCGACCACTGCGTACCGTCTCCCATCGGATAGCTTACCGGCGTGTCGTCGATGACCGTGCTCGCCGGCATGCCGGAATCGATGGCCGCGGTATAGTCGTAGATCTTGAACGACGAGCCGGGCTGTCTTCGTGCCTGCCAGGCCCGATTATACTGATTGGCGAGCGAGAATCCCGTGCCGCCGACCATTGCGAGGATCTCGCCGGTCGACGGGCGCAAAGCGACGAGCGCCGCTTCGTGCGCTCCAATCCCCTCGGCTCCCGCCTGCTGCACGCCCCACGTTATGGCGTCTTGCGCGATGTCTTGCATGCGCTGGTCCAGCGTCGTGTAGACCTGTAGGCCGCCTTCCTCGACTGCGCTAGCACCGAAGAAGTGTTCGAGCTGCGCGATTGCGTAGGTCGTAAAATATGGATAGCGGTAACCCTGCAGGCCCGTCGCCCGCTCCGTAATCAGGCCGAGCGGCTCGTCGTACGCCGCATCCGCCTGCGCCGCGGTGACGTAGCCGCTCTCGATCATACGATCGAGTACGTGGCGTTCGCGCTCCCGAGCCAAGTCCATATTGGCAAAGGGTGAGTAGTCGGAAGGCGCGGCCACGACGCCGGCCAGCATCGCCGCCTGTCCCAGGGTGAGCCCGCTCAGGCCGCGGCCGAAATACGTATGCGCGGCGGCGTCGACGCCGTACGCACCGCCGCCCAGATAGATGATGTTCAGGTAGCGTTCGAGGATCTCGTCCTTCGTGTAGTAGCGCTCGATCTCGATGGCAAGCAGCGCCTCTTGAACCTTGCGCGAGAGGCTGACCTGATCGTTGAGAAAGAGCCGTCGCGCCAACTGCTGGGTAATCGTCGACGCGCCCTGTATCTGCTGGTGCGTGAGGTCTGCGAACGCCGCTCTGATGATTCCGCCGGCGTCGACGCCATGGTGTGAATAAAAGTTATGATCCTCGTTGGCGATGAACGCCTCGCGCACCAGCGTCGGAATGCGCGCGAGCGGCACCCAGACGCGATTTTCCTTGTAGACGGCTGCAAGCTGCGTTCCGTCACGAGCGAAGATACGCGTCGTGCTGGCGGGCTGGTAGTCGGCCATCCGGCTGATATCCGGAAGGTTGCGCCCGTAAGCGGCGACCATACCGGCGACCGTGCCGACCGCAAAGAGCACGACGAGAAAGACGGCGATGCCCAAGCCGCGCAGGAAACGCGATGCCGGGCTGCGACGCTTATGCTTTCGCGTTGACGACCGCACTGAGCACTCCGTTCACAAAACGCCCCGAATCCTCGGTTGAGAACCGTTTCGCAAGCGCGACGGCTTCGTTGATCGCGACCGCCGCCGGCGTCTCCGGACGGCAGCGTATCTCAAAGGTCGCCATTTCCAGCAGCAGGCGATCGATCGTCGGCAGACGCTCGAGCGCCCACCCCTCCAAGAGCGGGCTGACGATGCGATCGGCCTCTTGCGCGTACTCGAGCGTTCCCAGCGTGAGTTCCTTGACGAAGGCGCGCTGTTCGCCGTCGGCATCTTCCCCAACGACCTCGCGCAGCGCGTCGTGCGGCTCGCGATCGCCGATGACCACGCAATAGAGCGCCTTGAGTGCCTGTTCGCGGGCTTCGCGGCGCGACGTCATCGCAGCGCGAGCTCGTTGGGCAGAAACTCGACGTCGTACCGGCCTTGGCGAAACTGCGGGGTGGCGAGAATCTCCAAACAGAGTCCGATCGTCGTCTGTACGCCTTCGACGAGCGTTTCGCGCAGCGCGCGCTCCATGCGCGCAATAGCGATTTCGCGGGTATCTCCGTACGCAATAATTTTGGCGATCATCGAATCGTAGTATGGCGGAATCGTTGCCCCCGCATACATGTGCGTGTCGACGCGAATCCCCGGCCCCCCTGGAAAGACGAGCTTGGTCACGGTACCCGCGGCCGGAGCGAAATCGTTATTCGTGTCTTCGGCATTGATCCGGCATTCGATCGCGTGCCCGCGCGCGACGAGGTCCCCCTGCGCGTAGCCGAGCGGTTCGCCTGCTGCGATTCGGATCTGCTCCTTGACGAGATCGATATTGTAGACCATCTCGGTCACCGGGTGCTCGACCTGAATGCGAGTATTCATCTCCATAAAGTACACGTCGTCACCCGCCGCCAGGAATTCGAGAGTGCCCGCGTTCGTATAACCGACGGAGCGGCACGCGCGCAACGCCATCTCGTGCAGTGAGTTCCGTACGGCCTCGGGCACGTGCGGCGCCGGGGTTTCTTCGATGATCTTCTGATGGGCCGGCTTCTGCACCGAGCAGTCCCGCTCGCCGAGGTGAACGAGGTTGCCGAATTCGTCCCCCAAGACTTGGACTTCGATGTGACGCGGGGAGCGGATAAGCTTTTCGATATAGACCCGTCCGTCTTTAAAGCTCGCTTCGGCCTCTGCCGTCGCGCCCGCGTACGCGCGGGGCAGCTCGCTGGGATCGGAGACGACCCGCATGCCTCTGCCGCCCCCGCCCGCCGTCGCCTTGAGGAGAATCGGATAGCCGATCGATTCTCCCGCGGCGTATGCGTCGTCGAGTGAGGCTAGCACGTCACTCCCCGGTGTCGTCGCTACGCCGGCGTCGTGCAGTACCCGCTTCGCGGTCGCTTTGTCGCCCATCAGGGAGATGACCCGCGGCTTTGGTCCGATGAACTCCAGACCGTGATCGACGCAAATCTCGGCAAAGCGCGCGTTCTCTGCAAGAAAACCATACCCCGGGTGAATCGCGTCGCAGCGGGTGATCAGCGCGGTCGAAATGATGTTGGGAATGTTGAGATAGGAACGCCCCGCGGGGCCGGGGCCGACGCAGAACGCCTCGTCCGCGTGCCGCACGTGCATCGATTCGCGGTCCGCTTCGGAAAAGATTGCGACGGTCGAAACGCCGAGTTCCTGACACGCGCGATTGATTCGTAGCGCGATCTCGCCGCGATTTGCGATCAGTACCTTACGAAAAATGACGGGATCCTTCTCGCCCCTTTAGCCTCGGGCGATGGAAAAGAGTGGCTGTCCATATTCGACGGGCGCGTCGTCGTCGGCTGCAATCAAAACCAGACGCCCCGAACCCATGCTGTGAATGGGCGTTCGAATTCCGAGCGCTTCGATGTAGCCCAGCTCTCGATCGCCGTCGAGCAGCTCGCCCTCCGCCGGAGCGGGGCGTCCCAAATGAAAGATTCCGACAAGGTCCGCCTTGATCGTATCGACGCGCAGCGGCGCCGCTTCGGAGGTAAGGCCGTCGGCCGAGCCGCGACGCGCGGTACGGCGCGGCGCGGTAAGTTCGATCTCTTCCTCGCCCCGCTGGATCCGCAGCCGGACGGCATCCCCTTCGCTCAAGAACGCAGCCAGCGCGCGAACTCGATCGCTGACGCTTGCGGCGTCTGTGCTCGACATCAGGCTCTCGCTTTCACGCGGCACCGCGCCGGACCTGGAAAAGCCGCTTTCTCCTAGGCGTGTCACGCCTGCCAGCTCGCTCGAATCGAGCGCATCGCGCATCGCTGCAAAGCGATCGTCGAGCTCGGCAAGCGGAACGAGCACGAACGCCCGCTCGGCGAGGTGCTCGTGCGGCAGACGCAGATTCGCCTCGGAAACGGTCAGGTCGTCGAAGATCAGCAGGTCGAGATCGATCACGCGCGGACCCCAGCGTTCTGTAGGCCCGCGTCCCAACCGCCGCTCGATCTCGCGCAAGACGTCGAGCAGCTCGTGGGGGCCCAAGCCGGTCTCGAGCGAGACGACTGCGTTGAAAAAGTCCGGCTGATCCTGACGTCCCCACGGTTTGGTTCGATACAGCGCCGAGCTGCGCACGATCGTGCCGTTCTCGCGCAGCGCTTCGCGCGCGCGTTCGAGGTTAGCGGCGCGGTCGCCGAGATTGCTTCCGAGTCCGACGTACGCGAGGTGTGCCGTCATAGCCGATCGTAGTGCGGATTGCTGCGCTCCAGCGTAACCGAAGGTGTCGCTCCATCGAGAATGGCGGGCTTGGAGATCGTGAGGCTCGCCCGTGCGACGCGCGGATCCTCAAAGACGGTCTCGAGGATCTCGCCCGCGAGGCGCTCGAGCAAAGCGAACGAGGTGCGTTCGACCACGCCCGTGATACGGCGGCACAGCGCTGCGTAGTCGACCGTTTCGTGAAGGTCGTCACGGAGCTCGGCGCCACGCAAGTCGACCTCCACGCTCAGCTCCAGCTCGAAGGGTTGGGCGCGGTCGCGTTCGCCGGGCAGCCATCCATGGCGTCCGAGCGCGCGCACGCCGCGCAGTGTTATTCGATCCATTTCGCGGGGCGCCAGCCCCGAACGATCGCGTCGGAGACCGCGATCGAATCGCGCGCGGCGGCGACGTCGTGTACTCGAACGATGTCGATGCCGGCCGCGATTGCCAGCGCCGTCGTCGCAACCGTACCGTAGACGCGATCGCCGACATCTCTCCCCGTCAGTCTCCCGATCGTCGATTTTCTCGAAGTGCCGATCATCGTGGGAAAGCCGAGTGCGACCAGACGATCGAGCCGTGCGAGCACGGCGAGATTCTGCTCGGCGTTTTTGCCAAAGCCGATTCCTGGATCGAGAATAACGCGCTCGGGAGGAATTCCGCGCGCTAGCGCGCGCGCGGCGCAGTCTTCGAGATAGCGCAGGACCGCATCGACGACCGGCCCGTCGTAGTGCGTTGTGCCTTGGTTGTGCATCGCCACGATGGGCATCTCTAGCTCCGCCGCAACGTCGAGAAGCTCTGCCGGGGCTCCCCAAACCGAGTTGATCAGATCGGCTCCGGCGATTCGGGCGGCGCGCGCGACGTCGGGCTTGTACGTGTCGACGGAAATCGGCGCGCCGCGACGAGCCCGGCGGACGGCGTCGATCACCGGGATCACGCGGGCCATCTCCACGCGTTCGCCGACGGGCCGGTGGCCGGGGCGGCTCGACTCTCCGCCCAGATCGAGCAGGTCGGCTCCGAGGCTCAGCTGCGAGAGGGCGTGCTCGGTGGCGGCAGCTGCGCTTTCGATGCCGTCGCCCGAAAACGAGTCGGGCGTCACGTTGACGATGCCCATCAAATAGGTTCGTTCCCCCCACCGCAGCTGCGCGTCGCGCAGTTGCACGGAGCCTCTCACACGGACGCTGGTACGAACCACTCGCGAAGCCCCGCGACGATGAAGGTCGAGCCCGTTACGACGACGACGTCTTCGATCGAAGCGACACGCCGCGCGACCGTCAACGCTTCGATCGGGTCGGAGACGGCGCGCCCCCAGCTTCCGAACGACTCGGCGATCGTCGAAAGGCGCGACGCCGGGATCGCTCTGCGTCCCGCGGTCGAGTACGCAGTAAACGTGAAGGTGGAGGGGAGCTTGGAGAGCACCTCGAGGATGCGGCGCGCGTCCTTCGATTCGCCGATCGAGACGACGTAGTGAATGCGGCGCCCCGCAAAGCACTCTTGCAGCGACGCGACGAGCGCTTCGGCTTTCTCGACGTTGTGCGCGATGTCGAAGACCACCGGCGGTTTGCTTAAGACCAACTCCATGCGCCCTGGAATCGTGAGGGCGGCGAAGCCGCGGCGGATCGCTTCCCGCTCCGGACGCAGATCGCCCAGGCGTTCCAACACGGCGATCGCCGTCGCTGCATTGGAACGCTGAAAGATCCCGAGCACCGGAAGCTCGATGGTATACGTGTCGAAGGCCGTTTGCAGATTCAAGACGGCGCCGTGCACGTCGCTCTTTTGCACGCCGATCTGCACGACATCGCGCACCAGCACCACCGGAGCGCCCACCTCTGCGGCGCGGCGTTCGATGACCGCGCGCGCCGCCTCGGGCACGCTCCCGACGACCAGCGGCACGCCAGCCTTCGCGATGCCGGCCTTTTCCAGCGCGATGGCCTCGAGCGTCGTTCCCAATATCTCCACGTGATCGTAACCCACGGAGGTAATCGCGGCGATGACCGGCTCGAGCACGTTGGTGCCGTCGAGGCGGCCGCCGAGCCCGACCTCGATCACCGCGACGTCGACCTTCTCCGCGGCAAAATGTGCAAACGCCAGGCCCAGCAGCGTTTCGTAGTACGTCGGCTGCCCGTACTGCACGATCGTTCGCTCGATCGCCGGCATCGAATCGGCGAGCAGCCGCGCAAAGCGTTCGTCTTCGATCGAAACGCCGTCGATTTGGGCGCGTTCGGTCATCGAGCGAAGGTGCGGCTTGGTGTGCAGGCCGGTGCGCTTGCCGGAGGCCCTCAATGCCGACGCGATCATCGTTGCCGTCGATCCCTTGCCGCTCGTGCCGCCGACGTGAATCGTCGGATAAGCGCGGTGCGGGTCGCCGAGATTTCGCAGGAAGGCCCGCATTCGGTCGAGCTTGTACGAGGTTCGCGGCGAGACGACTTCATCGATCGTGCCGAGCAAATAGGTCTGCGCCGCTTGGAAACTCGTGATTCTGATCACTCGTGCACGGCCTCGTCGTTGAGCAGCTCCAGTGCGTGCGGGATCACCGGCAGCACGATGTCCAACGCTTCGGCGACCGCTTTTGGACTCCCCGGAAGATTGACGATCAACGTACGAAGGCGAACGCCGGCCAGCGCGCGCGAGAGTATCGCCGTCTTCACGTTGGCAAACGAGACCATTCGGATCGCTTCGGGGATTCCGGGGACCTCGTAGTCGAGAATCGCGGCCGTCGCCTGCGGAGTGCGATCGCGAGACGTGAGCCCCGTTCCGCCGCTGGTGAGCACGAGATCGGCCTTCTTTGCGTCGGCCAGGTCGATGAGCTCGGCCTGCAGCGCGGCGGGCTCGTCGGGCATCACGCGCTCGTGCACGATCTGATAGGCGCCGCCCAAGCGCTCCTTCATCAGGGCAATACATGTGTCTGTGCGCTTGCCCGAGGCGGCACGGTCGGAAAGGACGATCAGCGCGACGCGATTTCTCACGGCGAATCCCCAGCGGCGCCGGCGGAATCGAAGGATTCCTTGCCGCCGGTCTTGCGCAGCAGGCGCACCGCTTCGATCGTGATACTCCGATCCAGCGCCTTCGCCATGTCGTAGATCGTCAGCGCCGCGACCGTCGCCGCGACGATCGCCTCCATCTCGACGCCGGTTTGCGCCGTGGTCCTCGCCTCCGCCTCGATCGCAAGCGCGCCGTTTTCCAGCCATGCGAAGCTGACGCCGACGCTGCCCAGCGGGATCTGGTGGGCGAGCGGAATGAGCTCGGCCGTGCGTTTGGCCGCCATGATTCCCGCTATTTGCGCCGCGACGAAGGCGTCGCCTTTTGCCAAGAGCGCGCCGCGGATCGCCTCGCGCGCGGCGTCGTTCAAACGAACCAGCGCCTGCGCGCGGGCATAGCGAACCGTCGCCTCTTTACCCGAAACGTCGACCATAGCGATGCTGCCATCGGGTGCGACGTGCGAGAGCTTCATCGTCGCGGCGCACTCTGAAACCGAACCCAGATCAGGCAGAGCAGCGCGAGCACCCACAAGATCACCATGTGGGTGATGTGATGTGAATGGCCGGCTCCCGACTCCGAAAAGAAATTGATCCTGCCCATCCCGTAGAGAATGCCGAGAATGAAAAAGACGACGGCCAAAACGAGGGCGAGAACTTTCATGTAATGACTCCCTTTCGCGCGAGCACGAAGCAGATGGAACCCAGGATTACGCAATACCAGCCGAACGGCCGCAGATCGTTCGAGCGGAAATAACGCGTCAAGAACGCAACGGAAAGATAGGCGGCGATGCCCGCTGCGATCCCGCCGGCGACCGCCTGAACGAGCACGAGATGCGCGCCGGGCGCAAAGAGCCTCGGAATCTCCAGCAGCGCGGCGGCGCCGATCACCGGCGTCGCGAGCAGAAATGAAAAGCGTGCTGCGTCCTCGTGATCGAGGTCGCAGAGCAACCCCGCAACCATCGAGCTTCCCGAGCGGGAAATGCCCGGAAGCAGCGCCGTTGCCTGCGCGAGCCCGATGAAGAGGCTCGCGGGATAGCTCAGCCGTTCGATCGGCTTACCGGCGCGCGCGAGGCGCCGCTGTTGAAGACGCCGCAACGCCTCGCCGGCAAACATCACGAGGCCGTTGACGACCAAAAAGAGTGCAGCTGTCGCCGGGTGGGCGAAGAGGCGCCGTACCGGATGCTCGAGTACGACCCCCAGGATCCCAACCGGTATCGTTCCGACGACCAGAAGCCAGCCAATTCGCTCGTCGCGGTCGTCGCTTAGCCTCCCGCGGACGACGCTGCGCACGAGCGAGCGAACGATCGCCGCCCACTGCGCGCGATAAAAGACGAGCAGCGCGAGCGCGGTGCCCAGGTGCAGGACGACGACGAAGGCGAGAAACGAAGAGCTCGCACGATCGATGTTGCGCCACTGCAGCAAGGCCGGTACGAGGATCGTATGACCGAGGCTCGAGACCGGAAAAAGCTCGCTCACGCCCTGCAATATGGCCAAAACAAACGCTTGGAAGAAGGTCACGGCCCCTGGCGTTTACCCGACGCCGCGCGACGGCCTGCCGTCACCAGGCAACGAACTTCACGCTGAAGGTTGCGCTGCCGGCGATCGGCTTGCAGTCGTGCAGCGGCGGATCGTAGCGCGCCTGGCGCGCCATCGAAACGGCGACGAGATCGAGAGAAGAGTTGCCGGTACTCTGCGCCACGCTGGCGCTGAGCACTTGACCGGTCGCGTCGAGCTGCACCTGTATGCTCGCCAGCCCACTGGTCGCTTCGGTGCGCGCCGCGGGCGGAATGTTCGGCGGCGGGGGTGTCGCCGCGACCGTTGCACCCGCTTCCGGAGAGGCACACGCGGCAGTCGCCGCCTTCGGAGGGGCGGTCGCCGGGGGCGGGGTCGGCGCAGGGGTAGCCTTGCCGCGTCCGCCTCCGGAGGGGCCGGCGGAGCCTGCGATCCGAGCGTGCGGCCGCGCAACCGTGCCGCGGTGCGGGGCCGGGGTCTGCCTGGGCTTAGGAGGCGGCGGGGTTTGCTTCGCTACCGCGATCGAAGAACGCCGGACGATCGAAACGACCTCGGTTTGGTTCTGAAAATCGGCGTGCGCCGGATGTAAGATCAACGCGACGATCGCGTGCAGCAGCAGCGACAGCGCGAAGGCAACGACGAGAAAGCGCCCAGTGCGCCTCATCTTGCATGAGGCGCGAAGCAGCTTCTAACCCGGCTAGTCTCCTGGCGTAAAGTCGGCGCGGAAGAGATAGTCGCCCTGGGACGGCGCGCAATCGATGAGCTTCGGAGAGTACGTGGATTCCCGAGCCGCCCGCAGCGCAGCCTGATCGATTGCCATGTTGCTCGAGCTCTTGTAGACCTTTGCACCGACGAGATTTCCGGATGGTCCGACCGTGACCTCGACCTGCACCGTGACCGCACCGAGCCCGATCTCCTTCGCCGACTCGGGATACTCCGGCTGCACCGGGTTGGTAACGGTCGCTTCGACGTTGGGATTGGCGCAAGAAGGCTTCGGAGTTCCGGGCGGCGCGGTAGCCGCGGCGGGCGCGGGCGTTCCTTGGCCTGACGGTTTGCCTTCCTCGGTGCCGGAGTTTGGTGCGACGTACGTGTTCTCGGTGGACGTACTCGACTTGTTGTTGCTCGTCGTCTTCACGACGTTGAGCTTGAGCTTGGGCTGGGGCTGCTGTTGCTGTTTGGGCGGCGGCGTTCTCTGAGGCGGCGGGGTCGGCGTAGGCGGCGGCGTTGGTGTCGGCGGCGGCGGAGTGTGGACGATGACCTTGTGAATCTTCGATACCGTTACTTCTTCGGTTTTCTGATCTTCCGCGTGCTTGTTGATGTTCGGAAATACCGAGGCCACGCCTAAGTGGACGATCAGTGCGATGACGAAGGCCCAGCCGATGTAGCTGCGGACCCGTTCGCCGGTTGTGATGTAACCGCCGCGCCTAGCCATAGACTATTGGGTTGCTCCGGGAGGCGCGCCTTGAACGTGGTTGGCCAGGCCGAAGTCGGTCAGGTCGACCTGCTTTGCGGCGTCCATCACTTGAAGGATCGTGCCATAGGTCGCATGAGGATCCGCCTTAACGATCACGCTCTTGAAGCGGTGATCGGTGGCATCCTGCAGCTGCGCGAAGGCGGCCTTCGCGTCCTTGATGTCGACCTGGTTCGAGCCGATTTGAATGTGATCTTTTTCGTCGACCATTACGACGATCTGCGAAGGCTGCACCTTATCTTTATTGTAAGCGTCGGGCAGCTTCGGCTCTTTGGTGACCGAGGCCAGAATGATGAAGATAATGAGGAGCACCAACAGCACGTCCGTAAACGGCGTGATGTTGATCGTCGACATTACCTCATCTTCGCCGCCACCGGTGGAAACGGCCACGTTCTCTTACCCTCCTAACCCTACGAAGTAACGAAGCCGACGTCTTCGAGCCCGGCCTGCTTGGCAGCGTCGAGGATCCGAATGATGATCCCGTACGGCGCCTTGGCATCGGCGATGATCGAGACGTGGTGGTGCGGTTTTTTCTTCGACGCATCGTATATCACGCGATAGATGCCGGTCTCGTCAGTCTTCGTCCCGTCGACGAAGATAACGCCCTTATTGTTGACGTCGACCTCGATGTCGTTGTGGTTCTTCGTTTGGGTCGAGTTATTGGGATTCTTGTTGGGAAGTTCTTTCTCAAAACCCGGCGGCGCGACGAGCGCCGCAAGAATCATGAAGATGATGAGCAGAACCAGGAGGACGTCCGTGAACGGCGTGATGTTGATCTCCGCCATTACCTCCTGATCTTGCTGTGACGATAGAAGCGACACGGTGATGCCTTGCGATCCTTACTTCGTGCGCGCCCCGGTCGGCTGATACAGCTCGGTCGGGATCGGCGCTCCCGTGTTGTGGAAGTGCAGCATCTCCGCAAGCTGATTTGCCGCGACGATCATCTCTTGGTTATAGTTCTTGATCCGCGACTTGAAGAAGTTGAAGAACACGACCGCGATGACCGCGATGATGAGACCGGTTGCCGTCGTGATCAGCGCTTCGGAGACGCCGGCGGCGACGACGGCCGGAGTGGAGTTGCCTTTCAGAGCGATATCTTGGAACGCGCGGATGATGCCGAGCACCGTTCCGAAGAGGCCGACGAAGGGAGCGATGACGGCGATCGTGCCGATGATCGGCAGGTTGCGCTCGAGCGAGTTGAGGTGCTCCATCAGCGCGATCGAGAGGGCGTCGGTGATGTCGGCGCGATTTTTCTCGCCGCGGCGAAGCCCGAACTCGAGGATGCGCGGAAGCATCCCGCGATTTTTCTTACAGATTTCGATTGCGCCGTCGAGGTCGTTGGCCGAGACCTTGGCTCCGATCTGTCGCAGCAAGCCCTTGGTATCGGAGTGCTGCATTTGGAAGAAGACAAGGCGTTCGATGACGACCGCGAGACCGACGATCGAGATGAGCAAGAGCAGCCACATATCCCAGCCGCCCTGCTGCATGAGACCCAAAAATCCCGAAAACACGGTGTACTACCACCCTCCAATTAACGTTGCTGCGCGGCGACCATCCGCCCCGTGAGGGCGACCCATTGGCCTACCCCCGGATAAAGTCCTGGTGATTACGGCCCGCTTCCCGACTGGGCGCTGGCTCCGCCGTTGAGGTTGTTCTTCACGAACGTTTCCACTTGAAGCGCGAGGGCTTCGTTGCCCTCGGCTTTGGCTTGCTGGTCGGCTTTGGCCAGCGCGTCGGCGGCCTGCTTCTTGATTCCATCGTTGTGGCTGCCGGCCCATTGCCCCGTCAGCGCGATCCCTTCTGCAAAGTTGGCCTGAGCGTTGTTCGGCTGAAGAGCGAGTGCTTTGTCTGCATAACTTTGCATCCGCTTATAGTCCGGCTTCGCGCTCTGCGCTACTGCAAACGCAGCCGAGACGTTCGCTGTGACCGCGATCTGGGGGTCGCCCTGGGCCGCCGCCTGGTCGAAATCTTTTAACGCGGTTTCGCTGTCTTTGGCGGCAACTGCCGCCTGGCCCGATTTCAGCAGGCTGGCGCCCATTGCGCGAGCGCCGGCCGTGCTCGATGGATCGAGCTGCTTGATCTGCGCCGAGAGCGCTTGCGCGCTTTGTACGTCGTTGTTCGCAAGATAGGCTTGCAGCAGCTCGGAGTCGATGTTCACCTTCGACGAGACGGGAATTTTTGAATCGGCCATCGCAGAGTCGTGCGCCGCCTTCAGCGAGGCCAGCGCCGCGGCGTTATCGTTGCTGGCCAACTGCGCGACGCCGAGCGCGAACCGAGAGTTGGTGTCCGCAGCCAAGCTCATCGCCTTGTTCGCATAGCTCATCGCTTGCTCCGGGCTGCTCGACGCCGCTTTCACGGCGGCCGCGGCAAAGCTCTGGGCGGCTACCGATTTGAACTGGGGCGCGATCGAAGGGACCTTATCGAACGCCTGCGCGGCGCCGTCGAAGTCTTGGGTGTCGTACGACGCGATCCCGAGCATTTCGCGCAGCCCCTGGTCGTCCGGCGAGTTGAGCAGCCCGGCCTGCGCCTTCGATTTGGCTTGCGAATACTGCTTCTGGCGAATCAGCGTTGCGATCTGGGTTGCCGCCGGCGAAAGCGTTCCGCTTGACGGCATGCTGCCTCCGCCGGTCTCGCTCGGATTGTGAGCGACCGACTTGCCGTTGAACTTCAACGTGAAGTCGTAGAAAGCGGTGATCGGCGTCGTGCCGCGGTGAGCCGGACGATAGCTCGAGGTTTGGGCGATCTGCATCGCCGCCTGATTGTCAGCGGAGTTCGTCGAGCTGATCACGCGAATGACTTTGTGGGAACCGTCGGCGTTGACCTGAACCTGCACGACGACCTTGCCGCTGCCGGCGATGCCGGCCGTGGTCGAGCCTTGCTTGATCAGCTTCGCAGGGGTGTACTCGTTCGCATACTGCGCGAGAGCCCGGTCGCCGAGAGCGCAAGACGCGATGGCGGCGATCGCGGCGATTTGAAAGAAGCGGTTCATTGCATTACCTCAGGCGATTGGTACGAGGCGATTGCTCCGGCGGCCTGCGATGCCGTTGCAGCGCCTCGAGCTCTTTGCCGGTAAGGCCGCGTACGTGACCCGCCGGCAACGAACCGAGCCGCAAGGGCCCGAATCGCGTACGCGTGAGAGTCAGTATCGGATGACCGATCGCTTCGAACATTCGCCGCACTTGCCGATTGCGTCCCTCGTGGATGGTCACGTCAACCACGGAGTGCTCGCGCCTGACCGCGAGCACGCGCAGCTTGGCGCCGGCGGCGCGGCCGTCTTCCAACGAAATCCCTTCCATCAGGCGGCGCACTTCATCGGGAGAGAGCCGCCCGGCGATCTCCGCTCGATAGGTTTTATCTACCCCAAATCGCGGATGGAGTAATCGATGTGCCAGTTCGCCGTCATCGGTCAGCAGCAAAGCGCCGGCCGTCGCATAGTCGAGCCGGCCCACCGGAAAGACTCTCGGCCGCCCCGTCACGAGCTCGGCGACGGTCCGCCGGCCCTGTGGGTCGTGCATCGTCGTCACGACTCCGAGGGGCTTATTCAATAAAAGGTAGGTCGGTTCTGCCGGCGGCGCGACGGACGTGCCGTCGACCCGCACCTCGCTCCCCGGCTCGACTTGGGTCCCAAGCTCTCGGACGACCCTCCCGTCGATGCTGACGCGTCCGGCTGCGATCAGCTCGTCCGCGTGGCGCCGCGACGCAACCCCGGCCTGCGCGAGAAACCTGTTCAGCCTCATCGCCTGCAGCCTCGTCTTTACTCATCGGATTCGCGCTTAAGCGACGGGCTAACCTGATGCCGAGCGGCAAGAGCGGAGCCGCGATGGCTTAAGCTGGATTAGTACTTTCCGTTATTGCTGTTATTGCCGTCTTCGTAGCCGCGCGACATCGAGAGCGCCTCCTTGGTAACCGTTTGGAGGAACTCTTCGTTCGTGCGCGTTTGCGCCATCTTGCCGAGGATGATCTCGGTGATGTCGCCCGTGTTGAGCACGGCCGTCGCACGGCGCAGCATCCAGATCTTGCGCATCTCGTCGGGCGTGAGCAGAAGCTCTTCGTGCCGAGTACCCGAGCGTTTGATATCGATCGCCGGAAAGACGCGCGACTCCGCGAGCTTGCGGGTGAGATCGATCTCCATGTTACCGGTGCCCTTAAACTCTTCGAAGATCACGTCGTCCATCTTCGAGCCCGTCTCGATCAGCGCGGTCGCGATGATCGTGAGCGAACCGCCCTCTTCGATTTTGCGCGCGGCGCCGAAGAATCGTTTCGGCTTGTGCAGCGACGCGGTGTCGAGTCCGCCGGAGAGCGTCCGGCCGGAGCTCGCGACGACCTGGTTGTAAGCACGCGCCAGACGAGTGATCGAGTCGAGGAGGATCACGACGTCTTTGCCGAGCTCGACGAGACGCTTTGCGCGTTCCATCGCCAGTTCGGCAACCGCGGTGTGGTTCTCCGGATGCTCGTCGAACGTCGAGGCGACGACGTCGCCATCGATCGTGCGCTGCATGTCGGTGACCTCTTCGGGCCGCTCGTCTACGAGCAGGGCGATGATGTGCGCGTCCGGATGATTGATGGAGATCGAGTTTGCGATGTTCTTGAGAAGCGTCGTTTTGCCGGCCTTCGGCGGCGAGACGATCAGCGCACGCTGGCCCATGCCGATCGGCGAGAACAGATCGATGACGCGAGTCGAAAGCTGCGTCGATCGGACCTCGAGCTTGAAGCGTTCCTGCGGATAGATCGGCGTCCCCTTTTCGAAGGCTCGCCGTCCCTTGATCGCCTCGGGATCTAAGTCGTTGACTTTGTCGACGCGGATGAGCCCAAAATACTTCTCGCTCTCTTTAGGTCGCCGCGCCTGACCTTCGACCATGTCGCCGCGCCGCAGCTCGAAGCGGCGGATCTGCGACTGGCTGACGTAGATATCGTCGTTTCCGATATAGTAACCGGCGCGCCGTAGGAACCCATAACCCTCCGGCAACACGTCGAGTATGCCGCTGGCAACTTCGATGCCCGAGCGGGCGATCTGTCCCTGCACGATCAGCTCGACGATTTCGTCCTTCTTGAGTTTCGCGGGGGTGAGAATCTCGATCTCGAGTTCCCCAGCGACCTCGATCAGCTCGTTCTTCGTCTTGTCGGCGAGCTGGGCCGCGGTGATCATTGGCGGAACGTCTACCTGCGGGAGCTGTTCGTGATACGCCCCAGGGTTCTGCCCGAATTGGTGACGCCGGCGCGTACGGCGCCGCCGTCCGCCGCCGGGCGCTGGGCGCATTTCATTATTATTTACACGGTGTTCTTGGTTGGGCCGATGTTCGGTTTGCAGGACGCTATCTCTCTCATAGAGCTGCGCACGTCAGGCTTCGATCAGCGAGGGAGAGGCTGCCGTCGCAATCAGATCGGAGACGTGAGCGTGAGGATGTCAAATGACGTCGCGGCTGTCGACAAACGACCGCGACGCGACGACTCACACTATAGCACAGGCGCCCGGCCGGGTTCAAGCCGGGCTCAACCGAGCCGGTCCGCTAACAAACGGGCTCCCGGCCGCGTAGAATCGCAGCCGCCGCTGCGCGGCTTTCGTGAGACCGATGCGGCAACTGAGTCGTACGCGCGCCGGCACGCCATCCGCGCGAGCCAGCCATAGGCTGCGATCGGCAAAGAGATCGGTTCCGTCGAGTGCCCGGTCGATCGCCAGCGCTTGGCAGAGACGGCCAGGGCCGCGGCAGAGATCGCGGATCTGATCGGCGCCGCGCCGCCGCTGCATCAACGGAAGTCCGACAAGCGGCTCTAGAGCGCGAACCAGGACGCCGGCACCCTCCCCGTCGGGCTCGCTGGAAAGGTTGAAGCAAAATGACGTGCCGTAGATTTGGTAGACGTAGGCGCGATGCGGCGGTCCGAAGAGCGTCGCGTTGCGAGGACTCCTTCCGGTGAAGGCGTGACATGCCGGATCGCCCGGCAGATAGGCCTCCGTTTCGACGATCCGGCCAGCGACCGTACCTGCCTCACTCTCACGCACCAGAACACAACCTAGAAGCGTGCGTGCCAACGCTTTGGTTTCTACAGGAAGATCCTGCGCGCCGAGGCGCACCAGCTTCACGCTGCTTGGTTCAGCGCTACTTCGGCCCTCGCCCTTTGCATCAGGTCGTCGGTCGGTCCGGCCGCTATTTCGAAGTTGCCGAGCGCATTGAGCGCACAGCGCAAACGGACGTAAGGCAGCACGAGATTATCCGGCACCTCGGCGCGGGACGCCACCTCGCGAACGAAGTCTTCGTCGGCCAGCACGAAGCGGACGCGGCTCAGGCCGAGCCGATGAATTGCTCGCGCAACCGCAACCAAAGCCGCATAGCCCGCAGCGCGCTCGATCGACGCCGCGATCTGCTTGATTCGAAATGGAAGACGCAGCACGTCCTGAGCCCCGGCGCGTTGGAAGCTTGCATACGCAACGCCGCCTCCCGCCGGCCCGACGGCGTACCCGATCGCTACCTCGCTCGCCCGCTGCCCCGATTTTTGCATGTCATCACCCTCGTACCCCTATTTTAGGCGAACATATGTTCGAGGTCAAGCGATACGAGCCGGGTGCATCAGGCTTTCGTAAAGGCCAAGGGTCCGCGAGATCTGTTCCTCAACCGAAAAGCGGGAGGCGGCGGCTCGAGCGTCGGCGGTACGCCGCGGGTCGGGCGCTAAGGGCACTGCCGCCAAGGCGGCCGCGAACGCCGCAGGTTCGGCTGCGACGAGCACGCCTGCCGACCCGAGCACGTCGCGGTTCTGCGGCGCGTCGGCGGCGATCACCCAAAGCCCCGCGGCAAGCGCCTCTGCCTGCACGATGCCTTGGGTCTCGGTAATGCTCGGCATCACAAATGCGTCGGCGCTGGCATAGAGGTCGGGCAGCCGTGCCTGCTCGATCAGGCCGAGAAACCGGATCCGGCTCTCGAGCCGAAGCGCCTTCGCTCGGCGGCCCAACTCCTCGCGCAACGGACCGTCGCCGGCGATAGCCAGGCGCGCCTCCGGATCGCCGGCTCGAGCGAGGGCTTCGAAGAGAATCTCGATGTTCTTTTCCTTCGCGAGCCGTCCGACGTAGAGGAAAAGCCGCGAACCGTTTCGGGCGCCGGCCTGCGCGCGCAGGTCTTCCCGGCGCCGTCCGGCGGCGAAGCGCGCGACGTCGATTCCACTGGGAACGGTTTCGACGCGCACGGTCACGCCGAGTTCGCGCAGGCGCGCCGCCATCGCCGGCGTCGGGGCGATGACCGCGTCGGCGAGGTTTGCGAATCTTCGCGTCAGCTGCGATGCGGCGAAGCGCGTGGCGTTTGCTTCGAACGGTACGTAGTGCGCGTACGCCTCGAGCTGCGTGTGGTACGTGTAGATCAGCGGCATCCCGTAGCGGCGGGCGTAGCGCATCCCCATCCAGCCGGTGATAAACGGCGAGTGAACGTGAACGACACTGAGTCGTTCGATCACCGATTTGACGTCGCGCCGGCTGATGAGTGGCAGAGTGAGGCGGTACGGAGTGGCGGGCAGCGGCAGCGATGGAATGCGGACGATCCTTCTCTCCGAACCGGTTGCGCCCGCCATCTTCGGGGCGAAGCAAAAGACCTCATGGCCGGCCCGCTGCAGGCCTTGCGCCAGCGTCTCGACCGAGGCGACCACGCCGTTGACGACGGGGCGGTAAATTTCCGTAAACAGCCCCACGCGCAGGCGTTCCATAGGCGCAACCTCTTCGCTTTGCTGCCCGGGGCGCCCGGTTCCCGAAAAGGAGCTTAACAAGAAGGTGGCACCTTGCAAATTGTTACTTTTGACATATTTTCGCGCCGAGACGAGTGTGGTATAGTGCCCGGGTCAGCCGGGCCTGCCCAAATCGGCGAGCGGGCCACTCTAGTCTCGGCGTCTCCGTCGGATCCGTTGCCCCGCGGCCGCACACGCCGCTTCACGCACAAACGCGAATTGCGTCCATCGTCCGCCTCTCTGCGTGGTGTAGATTTGCAGACCGTGACGCGTTCCGGGAAGGAAAGGAACTACGGATTGATCGGACGCGTACTCTGTGCCGCTTTCCTGGGCGCAACCCTCGCGGTAAGCCCTGCACGGGCGGCCGCACCAACTGACCAGCCCGTCGCGGGCGGCGTCACCTGGCACGGCAACGGCCTCATCAGCTGGGAGCGAGACGAACGGCGTTCGATCGCCCCAAAGACTATCACCCGCTTCAACTCGTCCCTCCAAACCGGCAGTTCCAAAGTCATTGCCCGCGGTCACGCTGGTTTGCGCGAAGTTCGCGTCGAGTATTTACAGCGCGACGGTGGGCGCGTGCGCGCTACGATCGTTTCCTCGGTCGTAATTCAGCGTGCAAAGCCGCGCATCTTGGCGCAAGGCATCGGTGCGTCGGCGCTGGCAGCGTTTGAAGCGCGCGGTATTTCGCAGATGGCGGAGCTCGCGCGCGGCGCGATGCTAATGCTGGCGACGGCGTACACCGCGGGAAGTGCGGGAGGAAGCGGGATGACCGCGATCGGACGGCGCGCGGGTTACGGAATCGTGGCCGTCGATCCGAGAGTGATCCCGTTGGGGACTCACCTTTACATTCCAGGTTACGGAATCGCCGTTGCAGGCGATACCGGCGGCGATATCGTCGGACGGCGAATCGATCTCGGCTTCGACACGCTCGGCGCTGCGCTGGCCTTCGGCCGCCGCGCCGTCACCGTTTATCGTTTGAAGTAAGCGGCGTACGGCGTAAGATAAGGGGATGCCGAGTCCCCGAACGATGCTTGCCCGAGCGGGGCTGCGCCCGAAGAAACGTTTCGGGCAAAACTTCTTGGTCAGCGAGTCGACCGCGAATCGCATCGCCGAGTGCGCGATGCAAGATGCTCCTCGGGAACTTTCCGTCTTCGAGATCGGCGCCGGCACCGGCGTCTTGACGCGCGCGCTGCGCGATCGAGGCGCCAAACTCACCGCGCTCGAAATCGACCCGGAGCTTGCCGAGATCTTGCACTCGCGCGCGGATCTTTCCGGGGTGCAGATCATCTGCGGTGACGCGCTTGCGTTCGACTACGGGGCGTGGGCGGCCGGCAAGCCTTGGCGCGCCGCCGGAAATCTTCCCTACAATATCGCAACGCCGCTGCTGCTGCGTCTGATCGAAATGGACGGCGGCCCGGATTCGATTACGGTAATGGTTCAGAAAGACGTCGCGGAACGTTTTGCGGCGCTGCCGGGCACGCGAGCCTACGGGAGCCTCTCGGTCGCCGTCCAATATGCGATGCAGGTCGAGCCGCTATTCACCGTACCCCCGCAAGCCTTTTACCCAGCGCCAAAAGTTTACTCGAGCGTCGTGCGGCTCGCCCGGCGCTCGCAGCCGGCAGTGCAGGTTCGCGACCTCGAAATCTTCTGGAAGGTCGTACGCGGTGCGTTCGCGTACCGGCGCAAGACGCTCCTCAACAGTCTCGCGCTCGCGACCGAACTCGACCGCGCGACGATTGCGCGGGCGCTTTCTTCTTGCACCTTCGCACCGGAGCTTCGTGGTGAAAGACTCGACCTCGGCGATTTCGCCCGGCTGGCCGACGAACTGGCCAAAGGATAGCTTCAAGGGCTTTTGGACGTGGTTCCTGGCCGTCTCGATCACGCTGCTGTTCGTCTTTATTCTCGTACTCCAGATCGTCTTTCCACCCCCGACGAAAGTTACGGCCGAGCAGCTAAACGAACTTCTGATCATCCAGCTGATACTCGACGCGCTGCTGGTTGCTATCGTACTGCTCGCGCTCCCGCGGCTCTCGAAGCGCAGCCTGCGCGATCTCGGCTTTCGCGTCCCGGACGGCATGACGCTGCTTATCGCCTTGGCCGGCGCGGTCGGAATGTTCGTCGCGGCCGACGGGACGGCGATTCTCGTAAACTACGTCTTCCACGCCGCGCATCAGCAGGACATCGTGCAGATATTCCGGGGGCTTCACGACCGCACGACGATCGGGCTCTTCGCTTTTTTCGCCATCGTCCTGGCGCCGTTTGCGGAAGAGGCGCTCTTCCGAATCTTCTTCTTCAACCTCGGGCTGCGGTACGGCGGATTCTGGGTGGGCGCCGTCGTGAGCGGGCTGCTCTTCGGAGTCGCGCACGGAGATCCGTTCGAGGTTATCCCGCTGGCACTGGGCGGAATGGTACTTTGCGGAGTCTACTACATCACGCGCAACGCGTACGCTTCGATGATCTCGCACGCGCTCTTCAACTCGATCTCGATATTCGCGCTGCTCTTTGCGCCGCAGCTCACGCAGTAACCGTTAGCGCCGCCTCCACTACGGCCGCCGCCGGAATCTGGGTCGAATCGAGGTAGTGCAGCCGGTGCTGCAAGGACGCCGGCTTGCTCGTCGTTGCAATGCGCCGCTCGAATTTCCGATCGCGCACGAACCGCCCGACCAGATGGACCGCGCCGGGATTCGGCTCGTCGTACCAATCGGGATGATGCGCCGCCCACAGCCCGACGACCGGAATTCCGCCGCGCGCCAGGACGAAGTGCAGCGGCCCGGCGGGAATGCCGACGAAGAGATCGACCCGGTTTGCGAGGGCTTTGAAAAGACGCGCGAACGGTTCGTCGAGGTCGCCGAAGAGCGAGCGAAAGCCGGTGACCGCTTCGCCAAGTTCCTCGTTCTCCATCGAAACGAAACGCCACCCGGGCGATTCCCGCGCGAGCGCGGCGGCGAACTCGCGCGCCTCGCTGCCGTCGCCCCAGTTCTTGCGAGCCGCCGTCACGCCCGATCGCGAGATGACGCACAGCCGCCTGCCGGGCAAAAAGCGCGCGAGCCGCTCGTCGAGCCGGCGCTGCGTTTCGCGCGAAACGGCAAAATCGATCGTACTAGGCAGCGGCTGCGAGAGATCGAACGACGCCAGCCGCCCGGGGTCAACGAGCAGTCGCGCGAGATTGCGCGCTTTGGTGTGAAACGGAAACGCGGTTCGGCCTTCGGTCTCGGGATAGTCCGTCCACAACAGGCGTTCGGGGCCGAACGCCTCTACGGCCGCGCCCAGCGGCGGCGGCAAGCTCAAGCGCAGAGGCTGGCCATTGCACTCGCGCAGTGCGAGCCCAAAATCAGCGGCACCTCGTGCCGATCCGTTTTCCGGCGTCGCAACGCCGCTGTAGAGCGGCAGAACGATTGGATTGTTCTCCATCACGCTGACGTAATCGTCGCCGAAGCGCGTTATCGCGTACGCGTTCGACGACTCGAGCAATGGCGCCACGTAGCCGAAATGAATCCAGTCGCCCAGCCCGTGCGGCCAGTAGATCAGCACGCGGGCGTCGCGCACAGAGGCGAAGCGGCCGCGATCTTCGCGCATCGCCGGTATCGGCCCGTACGAGACCGTCACGGCGCGATGGGCACGCCGCCGCAGAGCGCAAGCGGGGCGCGCCCCGCAAGGCTTGCAAAGAAGGCGCGCGCGTTCGTATCGTAGGCGGGGCAGGAACGGGCCCCCTCGTCGCGATGCGGGTCGAGGCGGACCAGGGGATTGGCGGCGGCGATCGCCCAGGTTCCCTCGTCGCGCCGCAAAAACAGCGCGGGGCGGCCGCCGTCCCGCAGCGCGACGGCGCGCGCGTACGCCGGCCAATCGACGATATACGGCCATCGGCCGGGGCGCAGCACCGTGTCGTTGAAGATCAGCAGTGTCACGACCAGCGCACACGGCACCATTGCGCGCGCCGTCAACGGCCAGCGTTTCATACCGAACGCCGCGGCCACCGCAGTCGCGGCGAGCAGCGGCGCGGTATAGTGTGATCCGACGCGGCTCGGTTCGTAGTTCCAAGGCTGCATGAAGACGATTTCGCCGAGTATCGGCAGGCCGAGCAGCAGCCATCGTCCGATTCCCAACGGCGCGAATGCAAACGGTGCCAGCGAGAGCGCGACCAGGGTAAACTTGCCGCTGACGTCGTGAACCGCGAGGCCGTACGGCGGGAGATTCGGGTGCACGCCGGCGATTCGCTCGGTAAGCCAAAATCCCAGGCCGCTCGCCAGCGCCACGGCGCCCGTCGCGAGGCCGATGCGACGATCCCACCACAACAGGCTCGCCGCCGCAAACCACAGCACGAACAAGATCTCGTCTTCTTTCAGACCGGCGAGCAGGAGCGCGACGAGCGCCGTCGGCCACACCAGACGCCGGCGCGCAAACAACGCTCCGCCGCACGCCAATACCGGCACGAAAACGTTCTCCGAGAAGTTATCGTAACTCATGCCCTGCGTCGACGGCGTCAACAGGTAGGCGATTCCGAGCAGGTTCGCCGCACGCGGGCTCACTCCAAGTTCCCGAGCCAGAAGAACGAGCGGGACCGCGGCCGCCGCGATCGCGACGACCTGCACGACGATCAGTGTTTCGGCGCGAGGAACCAACGCGACGAGCGGAACGAGGAAGAGCAGCGCCCACGAACTGTGCACCTGAAAGTGCGGGCGCCACTCGCCGTAGTTCCACGAGGAGCCGTGGCGCAGATTTACCAGGGTTTGCAGATAGGTGCCAAGATCGGCGCCGTATCGCAGCGCGTAGAGTTTGTTCAAATCGAGCGCGACGTAGACCAGCACGAAGATCGCGACGGCCCAGTAGAGCGGCCTCATCTACGCGAGCGGCCGTTGTGCGTAGACGCGATCGACGATCGCGTGCAGACGTTCGATGAACTGCGCCGGTGCGAAGGCCTGCGCGTGATTACGCAGACGCTGGGGTGAGAAACGTGAAGCGTCGAATGCGCGTAAGACCGCCGCCAGCGACTCGGGGGCGGCTTCGTCGAAAAAGCTTCCGGTTTCGCCCTCGACGATCGTCTCGAGGGCACCGCCGCCGCGATAGGCGATCGCCGGGCGTCCGGCTGCCGCAGCCTCCAGCGGCACCAAGCCGAAGTCTTCTTCTCCGGGAAGGATCGCCGCCCGCGCATTCCCGATCAGTGCGTTGAGCCGCGCGTCGGAGACGTAGCCGAGCATCTGCGTCGTCGTGCCGCGCGCGATCTCGCGCAACGCCCGCTCCGCCGGACCGGTCCCCGCGACGAGCAGCGGGACGTTCGCGAGCGCGGCCGCTTCGATCGCAAGCTCGATGCGCTTGTAGGGCAGCAATCGGGACGCGACGATGTAATACTCGCCGGCTCCAGGCCCGACGCTGAAGCGATCGACGTCGACGGGGCAGTGCAGTACGTCGGCGTCGCGGCCGTAGTACTTTCGAATTCGCTCGGCGACGTTGCGCGAATTCGCGACGAAGTGCGTTGGCCGAGCGGCGGCCGCCCGATCCCATGCCGCCAGACGGTCGACGACCGGGCGCGCCATCGCGGCCGGCATCATGCGCCCGACGTACTCGTCGTAGGCGAACGCAAATCGGCTGACCGTGTTGATGTAGCACACGTGAACGGCCGTGCTCGCAAACCGTACCCCCTTTGCCCACGCGGTCGTAGAGCTGACGATCGCATCGTAAGGGCGCAGATCGAAGCTTTCGAACGCGCGCGGATAAAACGGCGCGAGCGCGCGAAAGTAACGGTTGGCCAGCGGAATTCGCGCCAGGTACGAGCTCCTGATACGTTGGGCGGGAAACGCTTCGCCGGAGACGCGCTCGTCGTAGAGCGCGGTATAGATCGGGGCTTCGGGCCACGCCTGCGCGATTCGGGCAAAGACGCGCTCGGCGCCGCCGCGCTGATTTAGGTAGTCATGAACGAGCGCGACTCTAATCTTGGAGGTTGGTGCCGCGAGGCAGCACCAAGGCGATCGTCGGGTTTCCAAGATAGGTGCGCGCGACGCGCTGAACGTCGGCCGGCGTCGTTGCAGCAATCGCGGCCAGCGCGTGGTTGATGAAATCAGGCGACGCGTTCTCGCGCGAGAAAACCGCGGCCAACCACGTTCGCGACTCCAGCGTCGTCGCATCGCCGGCGAAATCGCCGGCCGCGACGGCTTTGAAATCGTCGATCGAGCCCTGCAGCGGCGTCGCCGCCAGCACGCTAACCACCGAGAGCGCGGTCGCGAACGCACGAGTGGGATTGGCGATCAATCCGCCGTTGACGTACAAGACGAGGCTCGAAGGATACCGGTCGTACACGTAGTCGGCCCCAACCGAACGCGACGCGAACGTCGGCGAGACGACGCCGGGAACCTGAGCGATATCGGAGATCGTGCGTCGCAGAAACGCCGCGAGGACGAGCATCGGGCCGAAGTCACGGCTGTCGACCTTCGGGGCCGAGTACTGTGCGATGAGCCAGGGGGAAGCGATGTCGCGATGTGCGACGATTTCGTGCATTGCTCCGCTAAGCGGGGAAACGTGCACGGCCACGGGAGTGGTATCCCCGGCGGGGAGCGCGCTCGCCAGCGAGGCAAGTGCACCGGCGGGAAGCGAATCGAGGCGCCCGGCGGCACTAACCAGTGCGCCGCCGCGGCGGTAATACGCGCGATAGAACCTTGCGACATCTTCGGGCACGAGCTGAGCGAGCGAGGCCGGCGTTCCGAGCTCGGGCAAGCCGGTGTTGGCCTGCGGCGCCGAGGCCGCGTAGAGCATATCGAGCCCAACCTGCAGCGCGACCTGCTGACTCTCGGCGATCTGTTTGCCGAGCGCCGCGCGCGCGGACCGTACCGTTGCCGGTGAAAGGTCGGGAGCGGCAATGGCCGTCTGCAGCAGTTGCAGCACGACGGGCGCGTCCTCGGCGAGCGCCTCGACGTAGAAACGAACGTCTCCCGGATCGACGTTGAAATGAATCGAACCGCCGTGAGCGGCGATCGCCTCTTCGAGCGCAACGGTAGTCTTATCGCCGCGCGACGCCGCGACCGGCGTGCGCAGGATCGTCTCGGCGACCAGTGCCGCCAGACCGTTCTCGCGCATCGTCTGACGGTCGAGCCCGGCGCGGACGAGCAGCGTCACGCCGGCGAGGGAGGCCGCGGAATCGAGCTGCTGCACGACGGTCGCGCCGGCCACCGTATCGACGCTGGGAGCGGGAACGGCCGGCGCCGCAGCCGCTGCCGAGAGCGGCGCTATCGCTAACGCCGCGGCGATCGCGGCGCAACGCGCATAATTCACTGGGACGACTCCTTCGGAGTGGAGGCGAGCAACGTCACGACGACCGGCGCCTGCAGGTATCGCTTCACGACGTCGGCCACGTAAACCGGATCGAGTTGGCGCACCAAATGGCCGTAGGTTCCCCCGGCGATTCCCGGTGCGTACGAAACATCGCCTTCGACGCTGTACCAACCGAGATTGTCGGCACGTTCCTGCGGCGTCTGGGTGTCGGCTGCAACGTGATAGAGAAACGCTTCGCGAGCTGCGTCGAACGTCTGCGCGTCGAGCGGCGTTCGCATCGACGATAATGCAGCGAGGACGCGGTCGCGAGCATCCTGCTCACGATCGCCGCCGATCGTCACGACCATGACGCCAGGGTCGTGCAGGGTAATGAACTGCCCGACGACCAGCGCGCTGCCGGCGGAGCGGTCGAGCGCTTTCGTGACCAAGCCCGTCTCTTCTCGGAAGAGGTAGTCGGCGACGAAGTCGAGCGCCGTTGCGGCTTTTTCATCGCTCATCGGAGGGCCCAGCCAAGCAAGACCGATTCCACCGACGAGGCCCGAGGCTGTCGAGGCGGCAGGAGAGGGCGCGATCGCCGAGTCGAACGGCGGGTCCATATTTCCCGAGCCGTTTCCGTCGGTCACCGCCGTAACGTTCGAGGTGTCTACGTTGCCGGTCAGCGTTAGTACGGCGTTGTTGGAGCGAAATGCGCGTTTTGCGAAGTCGCTGATCTGCGCCGTGGTGATTCCGGTGATTTGAGGTATGCTCGCCGGCAGCGGCGGATAGTGCGCCGGCCCTCGCTCGAAGAGTTGCTTGAAGAGCAGGTCGTGCAGGGCCGTGTCCGATTCGTAGCGCTCCTGTACGCCGAGCACCGCAGCGTTGGCCCGCGCCACCTTCACCGCGGCGTCGTTGACCCCGGGCGAGAAATACGCGGCCGTCATTGCCGCGACGACGCGGCGCGTTGCCGACGCCGGCACCGTGACGGCGATTCCCACGATATCGGGATAGACCTGGACGTTCAGTTCGCCGCCGACGCCGTGAACGAGCGTGTACAACGTTTTTCCACTCGCCAGCGGCGCGACCGCAACCGCGGTAGCCGCGAGGTTGGCGATCCCGGGCGTTGCGTTATCGTAGCCGGCGCCGGGCGCCCGAAACCAAAGCCCGATCGCGGCCGAACCGACGGTCGGATCCGGATAGACGACGTACGTTCCGCCGCGCGGAAGCGCGCCCGTCTGCTGCGGCGCCGGGCCTTCGGCGGCCGCCGCGAGCGTAGGAAACGCCGCAGCCGCGACGAGCGCAGCTGCGGATAGACAGGCGCGAAGGATCATGCCGGTTCCGGCGAGATCTTTGGTGGGAAGCGTGTCGGCTTTTCGGTGCGTTTGGTCTCGTCGCTCGCGGGCCGGTCGTTCGATGAATCCGGCGCGGTCGTAATCTCTTGGTTGCGTTCGCGATCGTACGGCTTGTCGTCGAGAATCGCGCGGACTTCTTCGGTTTCGACGGTCTCGTACTCCATCAGCGAGGCCACCATCCGCTCGACTTTGGCCCAGTTCTCGGTCAAGATGCGTTTGCCGGTCTCGTAGGACGACTCGATGATCTTGCGCACCTCGTTGTCGATCTGGCTCGCGACCTCTTCAGAGTAGTTTCGCTCTTCGCCGATATCGCGGCCGAGGAAGACCTGGTGCGCGCCGCGACCGAACGTGATCGGCCCGAGTTCGCTCATGCCGAACTGCGTAACCATCCGTCGCGCGACCTCGCTCGCCTTCTCGAAATCGTTGCTCGCACCGGTCGTGACGTCGCCGAACTTGATCTCTTCGGAGAGGCGCCCGCCCAGCGACATCGTGATCTGTGCGATCAGCTCTTCCTTCGTGCGGTTGTGCCGGTCGTCTTCGGGAAGCGACCAGGTGATGCCGAGTGCCATTCCGCGCGGGATGATCGTCACTTTGTGTACCGGATCGGCTTTGTCGAGCAGGCCTCCGACGATCGCGTGGCCCGATTCGTGATACGCGGTCACTTCTTTCTCTTTATGAGACATCACGAGCGACCGCCGTTCCGGACCGACCATCACGCGATCGATTGCCTCGTCGCAATCGATCATCTCGATCACGCTCTTGTTGCGCCGCGCCGCGAGCAATGCCGCTTCGTTGAGCAGATTCTCAAGATCCGCTCCGGAGAAGCCCGGCGTGCGTTTGGCGAGCGTCTCCAGTGAGACTTCCCGGCCGAGCGGCTTATTGCGGGCGTGCACTTCGAGGATCTTCTCGCGGCCTTTGAAATCGGCACGGCCGACGACGATCTGCCGGTCGAAGCGTCCGGGACGCAGCAGCGCGGGGTCGAGGACGTCGGCGCGGTTGGTTGCGGCAATCAGAATGACGCCGGTGTTTTGGTCGAAGCCGTCCATCTCGACGAGCAGTTGGTTCAGCGTCTGTTCGCGCTCGTCGTGACCGCCGCCCAAACCGGCTCCGCGCTGACGCCCTACAGCATCGATCTCGTCGATGAAGACGATGCACGGGGCAGACTTCTTCGCCTGATCGAAAAGATCGCGGACGCGAGAGGCTCCCACCCCGACGAACATTTCGACGAAATCGGAACCGGAAATCGAGAGGAACGGCACGCCGGCTTCGCCGGCGATCGCCCGGGCGAGCAGCGTCTTGCCGGTGCCCGGCGGTCCAAGGAGCAGGACGCCTTTGGGGATCCGCGCGCCGAGCGACTGGTACTTCTTGGGATACTTGAGAAAGTCGACGATCTCGGCGAGCTCTTCTTTCGCTTCGTCGACGCCGGCAACGTCGGCGAAGGTAACCTTTGGCCGGTTCTCTGAGAGCATCTTCGCGCGGGAGCGCCCGAAGGAAAGCGCCTGGCTTCCCCCGCCCTGCGCCTGTCGCAAGATAAAGAAGAGCAGGAGCACCATAATCGCCAGCGGGCCGAGCGTCATCAGGCCTGATAGCAAACCCGCACTCGATTGCTGGTCGAAGCTGATCGCGCCGCTTTTTACCTTACGGTAGACCTCATCGACGAAGCTATGATCCAGGTTTGGAACGGCGACCGAGTACTTCGTGCCGTTCGAGAGATCGCCGATGGCATTGAGTCCCGTAGCATGGAACGATTGAACCTGGCCTGCCTCGAGCTTCTGGTAGAACGCGCCGTAGTCGAGCCGGGTCTCCCCCTCGCTGGGCGCAATGAAGCGCTCGACGAGGATAAATACCGCGATGACCGCTAGGATGATCAGGATGATGGATCGGAGATGCTTGTTCACGTTGTCGTCAGACCGTTTGACCCTCTCGAAGCTCGGCTAGGCAGGGAAGATTGCGATAGAGTTCCTGGTAGTCCAAACCGTAACCTATTGCAAAAAGGTTCGGCACGGGAAGGCCCAGGTAGTTGATTGGGACCTCGACCTCCCTGCGCACCTGCTTCTCGAAGAGGACGCAGGTGCGTAGGGCCGCCGGACGCCGGCTTTCTAGTAACGCACGAACGAACCCCAAGGTTTGACCCTGGTCGACAATTCCGTCCAGGACGACGACGTTGGCCCCTGCCAGCGGAAGGGTTACATCCATCGCCAGCCGCGGCTGGCCGCCCCGCGCGCCCCGGAATCCGTATCGCTCCACGCAGACGTAGTCTACGAGCACCGTACTCGGGCCGTCCGTTCTGCAGGCCAGCTCTCTCGCTAGGTCGGTGGTAAGGCACAGCGCCCCTTTCAACACGCCGATGAGGATCAGCGGTTGCCCACGGTGATCGGCGGCGATTTCGTCCGCGAGGCGAGCGACCGCCGCGGCGATCTGATCGGCGCGGTAGATTGGCGAATCCACTGAGGGCTCGAGGCGTGCCACGGTCATCGTTCGGTAATAATACCCCTCATCGACCCGCGTTCGATTCTCAGGCTAATCCCAGGCTTCATAAGGTACGTGCCGGTCCGGCCGCCTTCGAGCGCGCGGACCGCGGCTTCGACGTGCGCGAAGTCCACGTCGCGCAGGTCGCTGTCGTCGGCAAAACGCTCGCGGACCGTACGCCGGAGCAGTGCGCGCGGGTTGCCGCCCTGTTCCGCGGCGATCGTTTCGGCGGCACGCGCTACCGCGCGATCCAGACCCGGAAAGAGCGGACGCAGCGTCTCGAGCGCCTCGCGCACCGCGTTACGCCGCTTGGATGAGTCGGCGTTCGTAGGATCGACGGCATACGGCAGCGCCTTGGCGTGGCAGTAGGCGCGTAGCGCACCCGGTGCGACGCGCAAGAGCGGCCGCGCGAGGTCGACCCCCGGATCGAGCGCTCGTCGCGGTGGAATCCCGCTCAAACCCGCGGGACCGGTTCCGCGCAGCAGCGCCAGGAGAACGGTCTCGCTCTGATCCTGCGCGTGGTGAGCGGTTGCGACGACCGAACAGCCGTTGCGCCGCGCAGAGTCTGCCAGCGCCGAGTAGCGCGCGACGCGCAGCGATTCTTCATCGCCGGCGACTTCCGGCAGAGCGAGGATCTCGACCGCGACGCCGAGCCGTGCGGCGAGATCGAGAACGACGCACTCGTCTTGCCAGGCCGAAGAGCGAAGCGCGTGATTGACGTGGGCGAGGCAAAGCTCGAGGTGCAGGCGCGCCGCCACGGCGTGCAGCGCCACGGCGAGCGCGATCGAATCGGCGCCGCCGCTGCACGCGACCAGCACGCGCTCGCCTTTGGCAAAGACGCCGCTGCGTTCGATCGACGCCTCGACTTCGCGCTGCGGCTTAGCGCCTCTCACGCGCGCCGCACGTGCGCGGCAATCTCACGCTCGACGTCGCGCTTGGCGGCGTCGGCCCGCTTGTCCCACAGCTTCTTGCCGCGCGCGACACCGAGCAGCACCTTCGCGATGCCGCGCGTGAAATAGAGCCGCAGCGGAACGACCGTTAGGCCTTTTTCGCCGACCCGGCTCTGGAGCCGCGCGATCTCTTCCTTATGCAGCAGCAGCTTGCGCGGCCGGTTCGGTTCGGAGTTCGAAAAATTCCCCTGCTTGTAGGGCGGAATATGCATGCCCATCAACCAGGCCTCGCCATCCCGAAAGCGTGCGTAGGCCTCGGTGAGGCTTGCCCCGCCGGCCCGGATGGACTTCACCTCGCTTCCGTTGAGCACGACGCCCGCTTCCAGCGATTCCATGATCTGGTACTCGTATCGCGCGCGGCGATTCTCAACGACCATCGGCGCTCCTCGTGAAGGGGTTTCGGCGATCGTCGACGGCTTCGAGGCGGCCGCGCGAGACGAAGCTGCCTTGCGCGTGCGCGAGCAGGTTTTGCGCGGCATCGTAGATATCGCCCTCGACGCCGACCACGCTGCGGCGCTGCCAGGTAACTCGCCCGCGAATTACGATCGGCGCCTCCAGCGGCACCGGCCGGCGAAACCGCACGTTGACCGATGCCGTGACCCCGCGATGCCCGGCAAAGCCGGCCGCGTGCGCCATCGCTTCGTCGAGCAGTGCCATCACGATGCCGCCGTGCGCGATTCCGCGCCAGCCCTGGTAGTTCGAGCTCAAATGCGCCTCCGCATAGACGCCGTCGCCATCCGGCGCGCGAGCGAAGTGCAAGTGCATTCCGATGGGGTTCTCCGGACCACACGCAAAGCAGTTTCCATCGTCGAAGGGTACGTCGCTCACGAGCCGTTCTGTAGACGCTTAACGCCCGACCGTCAGCCGGTCGGCAAGGTAAGGCGGAAGTTTGGCGGCGCGCATCTTCCGCTGCACTTCTTCGATCGGATAGGGGTAGCGAGTCCACTCGACGCGTTGGTTCTCCGGATCGTAAACCACAAACGATCCTTCGGGATTGAGGTCGCGCGGCTGACCGACGCTGCCGACGTCCACGATGTACCGCTTTCCGTCCTCCAGCTTCAACTCGCCGCCGTGCTGCATGTGCTTGTGCCCGACGACCCCGTCGGGCTCGCGAACCCAGTACTCGGCGATGTGCGTGTGCCCCACGAAGACGATCCGGGCGTCGGTGCGCTCGAACGCAGCCGCTGCCGTATCCTTGTCGAGGATGTAGTCGAAATAGCGCACGGGCGCGCCGTGGACGAGCAGAAAGTCGGGGAAGCGGAGCTCGTACGGCAGCGAGTTCAGCCAGGCGCGGCTCGGTTCTTCGAGGACGCTTTGCGTCCAGGCGATCGCGGCGCGCGCCGCCGTGTTGAAGCTTTCCACCCCGAAGTTTTCGACCGCCGCCAAATCGTGATTGCCCAAAACGGCGTGGCCGCAGCGATCGCGAAGCTTGGCCACGACCTCGTTGGGGTTCGGTCCGTACCCGACAACGTCGCCAAGGGAGACCAGGGTGTCGTCGGGAGCGATCGCCGCCAACGCGCTTTCGAGCGATTCGAGGTTTGCGTGCACGTCGGAGACGATTGCGTACCTCACCGGCCCACGCTCATCTCGGCGAGTACCGCCCGCAGCGAGGCGGCGAAAGCGGCGCGCATCGGCGGCGTTCCGGCGCTCACCCGAATGTAGCGATCGAGCGGCGCCGCTCCGGGCTTGCGAATCCAGACTCCGCGCGCGAGCAGATCGTTCATCACTGCAGTCGCGCGCTGCGCCGAGCCCATATCGATGCAGACGAAGTTCGCGCGCGACTCGATGTAGCGGGCGCCGAGCTCGCGGGCCAATTGGTAGTAGTCCTCCCTCGCGCGCGCCGTTTCGGCCACGACACGATCGCGGAACTCGTCGTCGTGCAAGGAGGCCAGCGCGCCGATCTGAGCGTTGCGGTTGATACCGTACTGCAGACGAATCTTTTGCAATGTCTGGACGTTCCGCTCGGTGGTCAGCGCGTAGCCGATGCGCGCGCCGGCCATTCCGTAGGCCTTCGAGAACGTCCGCAAGCGCATGAGCCGGTCGGAGAATACCGGCGGCAGCAGCTCGCCGTCGTCGACGAAGTCTGCGTAGGCTTCGTCGAGCAGCAAGAGCGAGTCGTCGCTCAGCGATTCGTAGAAACGCTGGACCTGGGCACGCGCGACGAACCGCCCACTGGGGTTATCCGGATTGGCGAGATAGACAATCTTTGGCTGCTGCGCGCTTGCGATTTGGATCAGTCCTTCGATATCCGGCGACCCGTCTTCGCAATAGCTCGCGTACAACAGCACTCCGCCGTACCCGATGACGTGATAGAGGAAGGTTGGATACGTGCCGCGCGTCGTCAGCGCCGGCTCGCCGGCTGCGACGAACGCGCGAACCGCCAAACCCATCAAGTCGTCAATGCCCGAACCGACGACGATCTGTGCCGGCGAGCAACCGTGCTTGGCGGCCAGCAGGTCGCGCAGCTCGAGCGACTCAGGGTCACCGTACCAGGAAAGCCTCGGCAATTCGGCCGCCATCGCGGCGACCGCGTTGGGCGACGGGCCGAACGCGCTCTCGTTTGCGCCCAAACGAACGAGCTCGGGCTGACCGGTCTCCCGCATCAGTTGTTCTGGCCCGATAAACGGCGTCGTCGCCGGAATCGCTTCGACGGCGGGCGTCGGCCGGATCAAGAGCCTAGCAGCCTCCCAAAAAGCGATAAACGATGACCGGCGCACCGGCCGGCCAGGCGTCGTCGCGCTCGCCCATGATGATGAACCCGTCGGCGCGGGCGGCGAGGCTAACCGAGAACGAGCGCACCGCCAGAGGATGCGCGAGAGGAAGCCCTCCATCATGCTTGAGGGCGACGGGAATGTACGACGTCCAGCCGGTCCGGCTTACCGCCGGCGCGCCGAGGCGCGCCGCAACGGTAGACGCCTCGACCGCAGCGCCGGTCAGCGCGGCGACGATCGGCGCGGCGACTGCCTCAAGAATGAAGAGTGCCGAGGCCGGATTTCCCGGCAGCCCGACGATCGGTTTGCCGCCGTGCGCGCCAAGCAGGGTCGGCTTTCCGGGCTTCACCCGCAGGCCGTGGACAATCACGCCCGGCTCGGCGATCCTCGACACCGCATCGGGCAGCCGGTCTCGTTCGCCGACCGAGGATCCGCCGGTGAGGACGACGCCGTCGCACTCTGCCAGCGCCGACGCCAGGGTACGCTCGAACTCATCGGCTTCGTCACGCATCGTCGGATAGTGGCGCGGCGCCGCACCCATCGCGCGCAGCGAGGCCGCGACGACGTAGCGATTCGAATCGCGGATCTCGCCGGGCCGCGGCTGCTGCGACGGCGCGACCAGTTCGTCGCCGCTCGACAGCACGGCGATCTGCGGGCGGCGGTAAACCGATATTTCGGTGGCTCCGACCGTTGCCAGCACGCCGATCTCCGCGGCGGAAATTCGCCGTCGGGGTTCGAGCAGCGACTCACCCTTACGCATGTCGGCGCCTTTTTGCGCGACGTTCGCTCCGGTTTGGACGGTTTCACCGATGCAAACGCGCTCGTCTTCGACGCGTACGTCCTCGATCGGCACGACGGCGTCGGCTCCGGGCGGCAGCACCCCTCCGGTCGGAATGCGCATCGCGCAATCGGCGGTCAGCGGCGCTTGCGGTGCGACTCCCATCGCGATATCGGCGACGATTTTGAGACGGCCCGGCGCGCAACGCGCCGCTATTGCGAAGCCGTCCATCAGCGACCGCCGAGCGTTTGGATAATCGTCGTCGGCGACGACCGCGGCCGCGAGTACGCGTCCGGACGCGTCCTCGAGCTTTACCGTCTCCGTGCCGGGCGGCGTCACGCGGACGCGCGAAAAGAACGCCACGATCGCCTGCTGCGGCGCTAACAATCTCTCGGCGGTAAATCCGACCTCCGGTAGGACTGGATTTACGGGCTGCATAATGGCGCGCTTCTCCATGCTCGATATCGCTTTGATACGCCGCGATCCCGACCGCGTGCGACAAGCACTCGCTCGTCGCGGGCAGGACCCGTCGGTCGTTGACGACGTTCTGCGCTACGACGAGGAGTACCGCTCGGCGTTGACCGCTGCGGAACGGGCGAAAGCCGAGAAGAACCGTCTGTCGGCGTCGATCGGAAAGGCGCACGACAAGGGCGCGGCGGCAAGCGAATTGCGGCCGCAAATCGACGCACTTTCGCAGGAGATCGCCGGCGCCGAAGGGAGAGCGCGCGCGCTTTCGATCGACAACCCTTCGCCGTTGCGCGCGGCGCTCGAGTTGATTCCCAACCTGCTCGACGATTCGGTACCGCCGGGGAGTGACGAAACCAGCAACGTCGAGCTTCGGCGCTGGGGGACGCCGCGTGTCTTCGAGTTCGAGCCAAAGCCCCACTGGGAAATCGGCGAGAACCTCGGAATCATCGACTTTGCTCGCGCCGCGAAGCTCTCCGGAAGCCGCTTCGCCGTCTTGAGCGGCGCGGGTGCGCGCCTGTCGCGCGGGCTGGCCGCGTTTTTCCTCGATCGCGCGAACGCACGCGGGTATTTGGAAATCGCACCGCCGCTGCTGGTCTCGCGGGCGACGATGTGGTCGACCGGGCAGTTGAGCAAGTTCGCCGACGCGATGTTTGAGGATTCCAGCACGCAGCTCTTCATGATTCCCACATCGGAGGTGCCGCTGACCGCCTTGCGCAGCGGCGAGATCCTCGAGCTCGCCGAGCTGCCGCAAAAATACGTCGCCTATACTCCCTGCTTTCGCAAAGAGGCGGGGGCCGCCGGCAAGGATACGCGCGGGCTCATCCGCCACCACCAGTTCGAAAAGGTCGAGCTGGTGTGGCTGGCGCTTCCGGAGGCTTCGTTCGCCGCGCTCGACCGGCTAACGGCCGACGCCGAATCGCTGCTGACCGAGCTCGGATTGCCGCACCGGGTCATCGAGCTGTGCGCCGGCGACACGGGGTACAACGCGGCGAAAACGCACGACATCGAGATCTGGGTCCCGAGTAGCGACCAGTACCGCGAGATAAGCTCGTGTTCGAACTGTACGGATTTTCAGGCGCGCCGTGCGTCGATTCGTTTCCGCCGGGAAGCGGGCGCGAAGCCGGAGTTCGTCCACACGCTCAACGGATCGGGCCTGGCGATCGGCCGAACCATCGCCGCGCTTCTTGAGAATTATCAAGAAGCTGACGGTTCGGTAACGATCCC
>DATDHW010000048.1:0-96997 GCA_036521375.1 Candidatus Cybelea sp. | reverse complement strand
GCGTGCGACGTATTGAGGGCCAGACCCGCGACGACGGCGGTCGGTACGGTGGTGAAGCGGAGCGACGCGTCACCGCGCACAATCGCGAGCTGCGCGGGCGCGAGCAGATTCCAATCGAGCTCGCCCGATTGCAACAGTAGTAAGTTCGTCGACGGATCCGGCACGCTTCGAACGACGAGCCGGGCAACGGCCGGCTTTCCTCGCCAATAGCGCGGGTTTGCCCGATATCGCATCCCTTCACCGCGTCGCCAGGAGACGAAGGTGAACGGGCCGTCGCCGACGCTGGGATCGGCATTGAAGGCCGCGCGCGCCAGCGGTGACTGCAAACGCAAGACGTGCTCGGGGAGGACGAACTGGGGCGAAAAGCCGTACGAAAAATAGGAAGTCACGGCGGGCGCCCACGCCCGCGTCAGGTGGAACACGACCCGCTGCGGCCCGATCGCGTAGGCGCGGTCGATGAGGTCGTAGCCTTCGTGCGAACGCACCGGATTTAGGGGATCCGTAATCGCACGCAGCGTGAAGAGGACGTCTTTTGTGCTGACCGGCACCCCGTCGCTCCAGCGCACGCCGCGCCGAAGCTCGTAGCGAATCGTGCGGCCGTCGGCGGAAAGCCCCCGGTTTTGCTCTGTGGGGATCCGCTCGAGCAGCGCCGGGATCGGGCGGCCCTGCGGGTCGAGGTCGACAAACGGCTCGAAGGCTAGGCGCGCGACCTGCTGCTCGACCGAAGCCGCGTCGGGGCTCGTGAAGAGCGGATTGAGATTGCGCGGATCGGCCGCCAGGTCGAAGCGGACCTCCCCAGCCTGTGCTCGGCCGCCTTCGCGGGAGCAACCGCTCGGGACGGCCAGCAAGCTTGCCAACAAAGCCATGGTCCAGAGGGGGGTTGCGGCGAATGGATTCCTGGTGTTATGCTTCTTAGGCCGAAGATTGTTCGGCAAACTCGCGACTCCTATCGAATATGATTTCTACCACTGATTCGCTCGACGAACTCGACCTTCGCCTCCTCGAGGCGTTGCAGCGCAACGCGCGCTCGACCTTTGCCGAACTGGGGACGATCGTTGGGCTGCGCCCTCCCGCCGTGCACGATCGCGTGAAGCGCCTCGAGCAGCGCGGCTACATTCGCGGCTACGGAGCAAAACTCGATCCGGCGGCGCTCGGCCTCAACCTTACCGCGTTCATCAGCTGCTACACGTCGCCCGATTGTGCGTACGAAGATTTTACCCGCATCTTGAGCGAGATGCCGGAGGTCTGCGAAGTGCACTCGGTCGCCGGAGAAGAGAGCTTCATCTGCAAAGTGGCAACGCGTTCGACGCAGCATCTCGACGAACTCTTAGCCCGCCTGAAAGCGACCCCGGGGATGGCCCGCACCCGCACGACGATCGTTCTAGGAATGCCTTTCGATCGCGGCGGCGTTACGGTGGTCACGCGATGAAGACCGCTCCGCCCGCGCGCTGCCACCCGCTGGGAACGCACCGCGTGCTCGAGCCGGCGGGAGCCATGCCGCAAGAGGCGTGGCGGCTCGACAACACGCCCGCGGCCTCGCGCAGTGAGATTCTCTGCGACGTCGAGGTCTTGAACATCGACTCCGCCTCGTTTAAGCAAATCGCGCAGGCTTGCGACTTTGACGCCGCGCGCATCGGCGAGCATATTCTCGAAAACGTCCGGGCGCGCGGCAAGCAGCACAATGCGGTGACCGGCAGCGGCGGCATGTTCGTCGGACGGGTCCGGGAGATCGGCGGCGACCTGTGCGGCCGCATCGATCTCAAAGCGGGCGATCGAATCGCGTCGCTGGTCTCGCTCACGCTGACGCCGCTGCATCTCGAAGCGGTGACGCGCGTCGACGTTGCGACGGCAAGGGTGTGGGTGCGCGGCGCGGCGATTCTCTTTTCGAGCGGTCTTTGGGCACGGCTGCCGGCCGATATCGACGAAGGCGTGGCGCTGGCGGTGCTGGACGTCGCCGGCGCGCCCGCGCAAGTTCGCCGGCTCTGCCGCGCCGGTCAAACGGTCGTCGTCGTCGGCGCCGACGGCAAGAGCGGCGTCCTGGCATGCGCGCAAGCCAAGGAACGCGTCGGCTCGAGCGGGCGGGTGATCGGCATCGTCCCCGACCAGCAGACGCGCGGAGCTCGGCTTCTGCGCGAACTGGCCTACGTCGACGAACTGATCGTCGCGGACGCCCGCAGCGCCGTCTCCGCCAGCGGCGCGGTTGCCGCGGCGGCTCCGGAGGGCGCCGACCTCGTCGTCAACTGCGTCAACGTTCCCGGAACCGAGATCTGCTCGATCCTCTGCGCCCGCGAAGGCGGAACGGTCTATTTCTTTTCGATGTCGACGTCGTTCACGGCCGCCGCGCTTGGTGCCGAAGGCATCGGCCGTGACGTTACGATGATCATCGGCAACGGCTATACCAAAGACCACGCGCAAATTGCATTGCAGACGCTGCGCGATCGCCCCCGGCTGCACGCACACTTCAACGAAACCTACGCGAGGAACGCTCAATGACGCAAACGCTTTCCCCCACCCCTCACATCAGGCCGCCGGCGCCGCCCGCGCAGTTCGAATACAAGCGGCTGCGCCAAGGCGAGTTCTGGCGCCATATCCCCGCGTACGCCGAGGTCGACGAAGCAACGTTCCTCGATCACCTCTGGCAGCAGCGGCGATCCGTTAAAACCGCCGAAGAGCTTCTTGAGACGATCCGCGACGTGTGCTCGCCCGAGTTTTACGCCGACGCCGAGGCCGGCTTCCGGCACGCGCCGATGGCGGTGCGCGTCTCGCCGTACGCCATCTCGCTGATCGACTGGAACAACCCCGTCGAGGATCCCATTCGCCGTCAGTTCATACCGCTGGCCTCCACCGCACTGCCGGATCATCCGCGCCTGACGCTCGACTCGCTCCACGAACAGGAGGATTCGCCCCTGCCGGGCCTCGTGCACCGGTACGTCGATAAGGCGCTCTTTCTGCCGCTTGCGGTCTGCCCGGTCTACTGCCGCTTCTGCACGCGCAGCTACGCCATCGGGCCGGATACCGAAAACGTCGACAAAGTCACGCTGGGGACGACGCCCAAACAGTGGCACGAAGCGTTTGCGTATATCGCGAGCCGGCCGGAGCTCGAAGACATCGTCATCTCGGGCGGCGACGCGTACCAGCTCGCACCCAAGAATATCGAGCTGATCGGCAACGCGCTGCTCGACATTCCCCACCTTCGCCGGCTTCGCTTCGCCTCTAAGGGCCCGGCGATCATGCCGATGAAGCTCATCACGCACACCGAATGGCTCGACGCGCTCACCTCCATCGTCGAACGCGGCAGAACGCTCGGCAAGGAGGTCGTGCTGCATACCCACTTCAATGCGCCCGAAGAGATCACGTGGATCACGGAGAAGGCGATGCGCCTGCTCTTCGAGCGCGGGATATTCACGCGCAACCAATCCGTATTGATTCGCGGGGTCAACGACACGCGCGATCGGATGCAGCTGCTCGTCAAGCGCCTCGGTCACATCAACGTTCACCCGTATTACGTCTATATGCACGACATGGTCAAAGGGGTCGAAGAGCTCCGCACGACGATCGCGACGGCCGTCGACACCGAAAAGTTCGTCCGCGGAAGCACGGCCGGCTTCAACACTCCGACGTTCGTTTGCGATGCGCCGGGCGGTGGCGGAAAGCGCGACGTCCATTCGTACGAGTACTACGACCGGGAGAACGGCATCGCCGTCTACGCCGCACCCAGCGTCAAGCCGGGTAAAGCCTTCGTCTACTTCGATCCGATCGATCAGCTCGGTCCGCAGGCCCAGGCGCGCTGGGCGCACGGCGAACTGGCCGGGCAAATGATCCAAGAAGCGGTTCGTAAGGCGGGCGCGGGGGACGAACAGCTCGTCATCGCGTAAGAGCGCGGTGCGCTCATGAACGAATCACGACTTCGGCTGGACTTCGCAATCGCGGTGAGCGCACTGATCGTCAGTTTGGTCGCGGCGGGCGCCGCCGTCTATCAGACTCGGGTCATCGCGCGGCAGTTCAGCGCGACGGTCTGGCCGTACGTGAGCTTCGATCGCACGAACTCTCCGTCGTCAACCGAACTCGACATTCGCAACGACGGGCTCGGGCCCGCGATCGTGCGCAGCGTCGCGATAACCTGGAAAGGCGCGAGCGAACCGACGATCGAGGCACTGGTCTCGGCGGCCGTCGCCGCGGATCCGCGCGGGATGCGCGCGGCGCGCGCCGCACTTGCGTCGGGAACGAAGCTGGCCTTGGGCACGAGTACGCCGACGGCCGGAATGGTGATCCCCGCGGATACCAAGCACATGATCGTCCGTTTGGACGGGGCGCTGCTGGTTCGCTACTACGCGCCGGCGATCAAACACGTCGGCCTTTCTCTCTGTTACTGCTCCCTCACCGGAAGCTGCTGGACGCTAAAGTATACGGAGACCGACAATTCTGAGCCTCAGAGTGTCGGCTCATGCCCCCAGCGCGGCTGACGAGCGCTCGCGCAGCAGCGCGCGCATCATCACGGGACCGGCCGGCCGCAGCGTAACCGAAGCGGCCATTGGGACCTCGGAGCTGCCGGCGAACGTGAAGCGGAATTTTCGCAGCAGCGGCTCGAGGACGATTCGCATCTCACTGCGCGCAAACTCTTCACCGATGCAGCGGCGAGCGCCGCCGCCGAACGGCACGTACGAGAACGGCGCCGGCTCCTCACCCGCCCAGCGATCCGGCGCCAGCCGCTCCGGATCCTCGAAGTACTCGGCGCGCCGGTGCAAAATCAGCGGCGCCATGAAAACCGTCATTCCCCGTGCGATGCGAGTTCCGTCGGCCAGCGTTACGTCGCGCAGCGTTTCGCGACCGATGATCCAGGCCGGCGGGTAGAGACGCAAGACTTCCTTTACGAGACGATCGAGGTACTCGCGGTCGCCCTCGCTTGCCGCAGCCGCCACACGCGCATCGACGTCCGCATTGCGGGCGAGCAGCACGAGCGCCCACGTCATGGCATTTGCGGTCGTTTCATGGCCCGCGATAAAGAGCGTCATGATCTCGTCGCGGATCTGTTCGTCGGCCGGCCGGTGCCCGGTCTGTGCGTCGGGCGCCGCCAGCAGCATCGAAAGCGCGTCGCCGCGATCGCCGTCCCGCCGGCGCCGGGCGATCAGGCCGTAGATGATTTCGTCGAGCATGGCGCGTGCGTGCCAAAAGCGGCGCGTTCCCGGAAGCGGCAAGCGCCGTCGCAGCCCGCTCAGTGGAGTCAGCATGTACGGGAACTCTCGCATCATGAGGTGCAGCGCTTCGGCGACGACCCTGGCCGACTCGCTCTCGTCGCTGCCAAAAAGAGTCTCAGTCGTAATGCGCAGCGTGAGCTCGGTCATCGCGGCGCGGGCGTCGAACGGTTGCTGCGGATCGATTCGATCTACGAACTCCGCTGCGTCCCGTTGCATGATCCGCGCGTACTCCAGCATGCGCTCGCGATGAAAGGCCGGCTGCACGATCCGCCGCATCTGCCGGTGGAGGGGATCTTCGCTCGTCAGCAGCCCTTCGCCGAGGAGCAGCCGCAGGACGCGTGTGCCGAGCGACTTCGAAAACGCGTGCTGCTGCGTCACGAGGATATCTTTGATCAGCGCCGGTTCGTTGACGAAGACGTACGATCGCCACGGGAGCGAGAAGGCGACGACGTTGCCATAACGTCGCGTTATTGTCGCGAGAAATTCGGGAAAGCGGCGAAAAGGCACCGGAAAGAGCGCGCGCAGCGTCGCCCAGCGGCTGGGACCGGGAAGGGATTGCATCATTTCGAGTCCTTTCGCCGATAGGCCGCGACTTCGCCAAAGCGGCAGAGGACGCGATACTCGCCCCGCGCGACCTCCCGGGCGATAGCCGGGCGCATCGTCAACCGGTAGGCATCGCTGGGAAAGTCGTCGGCATAGACCAAGTATTGGACGCCGCTGGTCTTGTCGATCGTCGCGAGCGGTCGCCGGGCGGCCACCGCGGAGAACCATTCGTCGTAGGTCGACAGCGATGCGTTCTCGGGGACGCAGTTCAGCGCTCGCCGTGCGTCGGCGAGATCGTGATAGTACGGATGCAAGTAGTGCAGCGGGTGAAGCGGATCGAAGGCGATCAAGAAAATTACGCAGATGACGGCGGCAGCGCTCGTCCAGTTTTTCGCAGCGTGCGAATTTGCCTTCCGGGCTACCGTTACAACTCCCATCACGGTCGCGACGAGCAGCCAAGGGATCCATAGTGCCGCATAGTGATCCCCCATGCGCCAGACATACCCGGAGTTCGCAAGCAAAACGACCGTACCGCCGGGCAACGCCAGCAGCGCCCACCGCGAACGCAGCGGCAGGAACAGCAGCGGCACGAACGCTTCGAGGACGTAGGTGAGGCGCCCAAACGTGAAGATCGCGCGCGCAAAGGCGATCGGATGCACGAACGGAGCAGCGGCCAGCGCCAGCGGACCGTCGGCGAAGGGATAGATGTAGAAGTGGCTCGGCCGCCAACCGCCTACGCGCGGCACGATCGCGAGATAGTAGACGAGCAGCGACGCCAAACTTCCCGCAGCCAGCAGCGTGCCGGCAACCAGCGTCCCGCCGCGCGGAGAACCGTCGAGCAGCGCGCCGCCTGCGGCCGGAGCCGGCCGCGCGGCGATCCACGCGAGCGCACCACCGAAGAAAACGAGCGTCAGCGCGGCGTCCTCGCGCAGCCCCAGCGCAACGAGTCCGCACAGCGCAAACCACAGCCACCGCCCGCGATCGGCCGAAACGAACATTCCGAGCACGAGCGCGCTGAAGAGCCCGAGCTCGTGAAACTCGTCGAACCCGACCGCCAGCAGCGGGGGATAGAGCAGCGTCAGGATGCCCAGACGCTCCGCCAATGTAACGCCTGCGTACGGGCGCGCCAGCGCTGCGACCAGCGGCGCGCACGCGACCGTCGCCGCCGCCTGCGCGATCTGTAACGGAAGAGCGCTGCCGGTTAACGCAACCAGCGGCCACAGCAGCAGGAGCGACGGCGACCAATGATAACCGAAGTGCGATCCATCTTCGACGCCGTCGCGCATTCCGTGCAACGCGCCGGCGACGACTTGCGCGAAGGTACCCGTATCCGAGCCGTACGTCCAGAGCTTCGCGCGGATGCAGGCGAGCACGACGAGCACGACGAGCTCCAGAGCCGCCCAAAACCAAACGCGGGCGAGCAGGCGCATCAGAGCCCCTCGCCCAACCGCGCAAAACGGTGAAGCGTCTTTGCATTTTTTGCGGATCGCGGACCGGGGACGATCCGGCGTTCGCGGCGATGGCGGCTACGGTCGCGCGCAGCGTCGCCCAGGCCGGTTACGGCATCGTCTACGGCGGGGGCAGCGTTGGGTTGATGGCCATCGTCGCCGATACGGCCCTTGCCTGCGGCGCCGAAGTAATCGGAATCATTCCGCAGGCCCTCGCCGAAACGGAGATCGCGCACCCCGGCCTCGCGCAGCTGCACATCGTCACGACGATGCACGAGCGCAAGGCGATGATGGCGGACCTCAGCGACGCATTCATCGCGCTGCCGGGCGGGTTCGGCACGATGGATGAGTTCTGCGAAATGGTGACCTGGCGCCAGCTCGCGATTCACGACAAGCCGATCGGGCTGCTGAATTACCGCGGTTATTACGACCCGCTGCTCGCGCTCTTCGACTCGATGGTGGGACAAGGCTTCATCACTGAGCAGACCCGACGGCTCTTCGTCGATGCTCGCCGCATCGAAGAGCTGCTGCATTTGATGTTCGGAAGACCGGAAGCCTAGGAAAGGCAAACATGGCGCGCCTTTACTCCGCGAGCGCCGTCGCGACGATTCGTTCTTGTTCGGCGGCGTGCTGGCCGGCGTAGCCTTCGCTCGGACTCGCCCGGTAGCCGCGCCCGATGTACTCGATGTCGAAGCCGTCGCGCTTGCCCTCCAGCAGCCGGCGCCGTACGAACGCGCGGGCGCCCATATTCTTCGGCTCTTCCTGCACCCAGACGAGCTTCGTGAGCTTGGGATAGCGGGAGATGACGCGATTGATCTCGCCGACGGGGAGCGGCGCCAGCAGTTCGATCCGCGCGATCGCCGTGTGGCGGAGTTCCTTGTACGCGGGCTGCGCGACGAGATCGTAGTAAATCTTCCCGCTGCACAGGATCAAGCGCTCGATCTGCGCGCGATCGAGTTCGCGCGGATCGTCGAGCACCGGCGCGAACCCGCCCTTCACCATATCGTCGAGCCTGCCCGCGGCAACGTCGGCGCGCAGCAGCGATTTCGGAGTCATCACGACGAGCGGCACCGCAATCGGGGAGCGCGCCTGTATGCGCAAGAGGTGGTAATAGTTGCTCGCGACCGAGGGTGACGCGACGCGCAAATTCCCCTCTGCAACGAGCTGCAGGAAGCGTTCGAGCCGCGCACTCGAGTGCTCGGGGCCTCCGCCTTCGTAGCCGTGCGGCAGCAGCAGCGTCAAGCGCGACGTCTGGCCCCACTTTGCCTGGCCGGCTGCAATGAACTGATCGACGATGATCTCGGCGCCGTTGAAGAAGTCTCCATACTGCGCTTCCCATAGTACGAGCGCTTCGGGCTGTTGCGTCGAGTAGCCGTATTCGAAGCCCATGCACGCGTACTCGGAGAGCGGACTGTTACGTATCTCGAACGAGGCTTGCTCTTCTGCGAGGTGCTGCAGCGGAATCCAGACCGCGTGCGTCGCGGGATCGTGAAAGACCGCGTGGCGGTGGCTGAACGTACCCCGTTCGGTGTCCTGACCGGTCAGCCGAACTGGAGTCCTCGCCAGCAGCAGCGACGCGAAGGCCAGCGACTCCGCGGTGCCCCAGTCGACGACGCCCCGCTCCGCGATCACGCCCATGCGCCGTTCGAACTGTCCCTGCAGCTTCCGGTTGAGCGTGAAGCCCGTGGGAACGGTACTCAGCGCATCGACCCACGAGAGTAGCTCCGGGCGGTCGACCTGCGGCAGCGCGGTTCCGTCGAAGGTATTGCTTCCCGACATCTTGCGGCCGCTGATATGCGAGGCCAGCGCGCCGCGAACTCCGCGGCGGGCCTCCTGCAGACGCGCGGTCGCATCGTCGACGAGCACTGCAACGCGCTCGGCGCCGATCACGCCCATGTTGACGAGTTTATTGGCGAAGAGCTCGCGAACGGTCGGATGGCTCTTGATCTGCTCGGCCATCTTCGGCTGGGTGTACGCCGGCTCGTCTTGTTCGTTGTGCCCGAAACGGCGGTAGCCGATCACGTCGATGAGCGCGTCGCGTCCGAAGGCGCGCCGGAAATCGACGGCTAGGCGAACCGCGGCGATGCACGCATCGAGATCGTCGGCGTTGACGTGGACGATCGGAACGTCGAAGCCTTTCGCGAGATCCGAGGCGTACCGAGTCGAACGAGCGTCGCTCGCATCGGTCGTAAAGCCGATCTGATTGTTGGCGATCAGATGGATCGTCCCGCCGGTCTCGTACCCCGGGAGCGACTGCAGATTAAAGACCTCCGCGACGATCCCCTGACCGGTGAACGCCGCGTCGCCGTGGATCAGGATCGGAACGGCGCGCTTACGGTCGAAGGTTGGGACGCCTTCGGAGTGATCGGTCTGGAGCGCCCGCGCGCTCCCCTCGACGACCGGATCGACGGCCTCGAGGTGGCTCGGATTGTGCGCCAGCGTGACGTTGATGCTCTTGCCCTTCGAGGTCGTAAACGTTCCGGTCGCCCCATGGTGGTACTTGACGTCCCCCATCACGTCGTCATCGCCTAGATTGCCGCGGTACTGCGCGGCCTCGAACTCCATCATCACTTCTTCGTACGGCATGTTGACGACGTGCGCGATGACGTTGAGCCTGCCGCGATGGGCCATGCCGAGAACTGCGTCGGCGACTCCGTCCTCCGCCAGCATGTCCAGCATCTCTTGGAGCATCGGAACCATCACGTCCAGGCCTTCGCCTGAGAACGTCTTTTGGCCGAGGAACGTCTTGCGCACGTAGCGGTCGAAGGCTTCGACCTGGGTGAGCCGTTCGAGCAGTTCGATCTGCCGTTCCGGCTTGGGTTCGGCTCGGTTCCGCCCCGACTCGATGTAATCGCGCAGCCACGTGCGCTGCGTCGCGTCCGAGATGTGCTCGATTTCGTAGGCGATCGTCGAGCTGTACGTCTCACGCAGACGCGGAAGAACGTCGGCCAGCGTATTGCCCGGTACTTTCACGCGCAGGACACTCGCGGGTATCGCGCTTTGCAGCGCCGGCGTCAATCCGTACGTTTGCGGCGCAAGCGAGGCATCGCCGACCGGCTCGGCGCCAAGCGGATCGAGGTGAGCCGCGAGATGACCGTACCTGCGGTAGGCCGAGACGATCGCCATGCCGGCGGCGACCGCGCGCAGCATCTCGTCGGAGGGCGGCGTACTCGCCGGTACGCCGGGCGTGACGACGACCTGCGCGCCCGGCGCCGCCTGCAATCCCAGCGAAGCAAAGACCGTCTCGTAGAACCCGCCGCGGCCCTGCAGCAGCTCGTCGACGCGGCGCAGGTATTCACCGGATTGCGCGCCCTGGATCACGCGGTGATCGTAGGTGCTGGTCATCTGCATGACCCGCGACACGCCGAGCAGACGTAACGACTGTTCGTTGGCATTAGCAAAGCCCGGCGGATAGCCGATCGCGCCGGCAGCGATGATCGCACCTTGCCCGGCCATCAACCGCGGCACCGACGCAATCGTTCCGATTCCACCGGGATTGGTCAGCGTGAAGGAGGCGCCGGCGAGATCGTCGGCGGTAAGCTTGTTCTCGCGCGCCTTGCCGACGAGCTCCTCGTAACGCGCGCGAAACGCGGCGAAATCCAGCGTATCGGCGTTGCGAATGACCGGCACGACGAGAAAGCGCGAGCCGTCTTTGCGTTCGCTGTCGACGGCCAGCCCGAGGTGCACGCCGGGCTCCAGCCGGGCCGCACCGCCGCTGGGGTCGCGTCGAAAAGAATACGTGATGACGGGCTGTTCGCGCGCGGCCGTGACCAGTGCGTAGGCGATCAGATGGGTGAACGAAACCTTCTCGCTGCGCCCCGCTGCTTTGAGCCCTCCGTTGAGCTCTTTGCGGCGTGCGTCGAGCGCGTCGACGGCGATCGTTCGGAAGCTGGTCGCCGTCGGGATCGTGAGGCTCTGCTCCATGTAGCCGGTGAGCGCCGCTGCCGGCCCGCGCAGCGGAACGAGCTTCGCATCGGCGGCGAGCGGCGGCAGCGAAGTCTGCGGAGGTCGCGCCTGCCCGCGCACCCGATCTGCCTGCTCGATGACGTCCGAGCGCAGAATCATGCCGTTCGGTCCCGTGCCGCGCACGGCGCTCAGATCGACGTCCAGGCGCTTGGCCATTCGGCGTGCCGGCTGATCGGCGATTTGCTCGCCCGCCCGCAGCGGTTGTTTTGGAGGCGGCGGCGCCGGTTTGGCGGGCTCCGCCCGATGCGCTGCACCATTTCCGCGGCTGGCCGGGCGCGCGGCTGCGCCGTTACTCTTCGAGGTATCGATCTGCGCCAGGTCGGCCCCGATCGAGACGGTCTCGCCTTCGCGCGCGGAGATCTTCGTTACGACTCCGGAGACGGTCGCGGGCACTTCGACGTCGACCTTGTCGGTCGTAACCTCGACAAGCGGATCGCCCTCGGCGACGAAGTCGCCGACGTCGCGGAGCCACTCGACGATCGAGCCTTCGGTGACGGACTCGCCCATCTCGGGAAGGGTTACGGTAACGAGAGTATCTTCCAAGACAGGTTTCATCTTATCTTTTCGCGGGCCGGAGGCCTACGACTCCGCGCGCTTGCCTGCCGCACGGCAAGCGAGGCTCGAAAGCCTAAAAGTAGCGCGCGGGAAGGGAGGGCGTGACCACCAGGGCGTTCCTGGCAAAGCGCGGCCGGGCGTGGCTCAAGACAAAGGCGGCAACATCGTAGGCCTGCGCGAGCGAAAGCGAGCCGGGCGCGTTCTGCGGCATATTATACCGGACGAATCCGGTCATCCGGTCGATATGCGCCATGCCGGCCCCGCTGTTGAACGAGCTCTTGCCCCAGAGCGGCGGAAAGACGTTCGATTGGCCGCCGCCGTCGGAAGCGTGGCAGGCGGCACACTTTTGCGCGTAGAGCACGGCGCCGCGCTGCGGATTCGGCGACCCGCTGGGCAGCGGTTCGATATAGCGCTGATCCGCCGCTTGCGCCCGCCCGGCCGGCGTCCCGCGCGAGAGCCACGCGACGTAGGCGACGATGGCGATCATCGCCTTGCTGTCATACGCCGGCGGGCGGCCGTTCATACTGTAGAGGAAGCATTCCGCAATTCGATCCTGCAGCGCGATCACGCGGTGCGAGCGGCGATTCCATTGCGGAAAGGCACCGTAGATGCCCACGAAGCTCCCGCCCTTGGGCTGCGTGCCTCCGCCGAGATGGCAAGCGGCGCACGACATCTTCGCGCGGACGTACCCTTTCATCGTCGTTTGCGTATTCATGACGATCGCGCGTCCGTAGGCGATCGACTGGCCGACCGGACCGCTCGGCAGCGCTCGCGAGTCGTACGCGCTCGAGCCCTGCACCTCGCTCGAGCAGCCGGTTACGGCGAGCAGCGCCGCGAGCGCGAAGGACGCCCGGCGCGCACGCGCATTCATTGCGCTAACCTCCCAACGTATAGGCGTAACGATAGGTCGATTGGAGAACGGCAAGCGTGGCAACCATTGAAGGCACGACCACCGCACCCGCAATCAAATGGGTGAGGATATCGTCGGCGACCGCTTGCGCGTTCGTCGTCGCGCCGGAGTACCCGCGCCGAACGAGTGACCGGGCGATGCCCTCGACCGCCGTGTGGCAGGTCAGTATAACCGTGCCTCGCCGCTGCAGCATCTCCAACGAAGCGTCTTGATACATCCCCTTTTCATCGTCGGGATCGAGCGCGGGGTCGAACGGCGCCGAGCTCTTGAGGAAGACGTTCGAGGTTACGGGCAGCCCGTCGGCGTCTTTGAGCTTGAAGAACTCGCCGATCCGATACTTCTTCCAGAGATAATCGCTAAACGAGTAGGCAGATGACGGACCGTGGCCCGCCAGCGCAACTGCAAGCGAACCCGCCGGATATCCGAACCCGAATTGCAGTCCGTTGAGCGAATTCTTGATGCTGCCGAGCACGGCGGGCTGGAATGCGACCGCTTCATAGACCTGCCGCACCGCCGCAGGGCGTCCGAGGGTAGCGGCAAACGACGTTTCGTCGAAATCGGCACGACGCACCACAAAATGTTCGCCGCCTGGAATCGTGGCGGCGCCGGCCGAATTCGTGGCCGCGGCGATCGTCGCCGAACCTGCCAAAAAGACGCTTCGCTTCATTCCGTGAGGTTCGCAGAGGCGGTGCGACCTCCCGCGGACCTTTCTCCGAGGACGTTTACGCGCGCGGTCAAAGGTAGATCGTACGATGAGCACGCCGGAGATCGACCCGACGCAGGCTGCCTCCCTTCGGTTGAACCGCCGCGTCTTCGTCGGCATTTCCACGGCGGCGACGCTCGCCGCACCGGCGGTCGTACTATCCGCTCCCGAAGGCGGCCAGACGCACCCGCCGCTGGTTGCAGAGAACGATCCGGCGATCTCCGTCGAGCGCGTCACGCTCAAAAGCGATGACACCGCCATCGCTGCGTACGCGGCGCGCCCGGTTCACAGCACGAAGCAGACGGCGACCGTCGTCGTCATCATGCACGTCTGGGGCGTCGACACGTCCATCCGCGATATCGTCCGCCGGCTTGCCAAAGCCGGATTCGCAGCCATCGCCCCCGATCTCTACGCACGATTCGGCGCTCCCAGCGGCGACGGAGCGACCGACTACACCATCTTTCGTCCGTACGCAAAACAACTCGATCGCGCGCAGTACGATGGCGACATCGCGGCGGCGGCGCACTGGTGTGCGGAAGAATTTCCGGCGACGAAGACGGCGATATTGGGCTTCTGCATGGGCGGGCGAATCGCGCTGCTCGCCTCGATCGACAATGCGGGGACGTTCGGCGCCGTCTGCCCGTTTTACGGACCGCTCGCCGACGTCGACCCTGCTAAAGAACAAACGCCGGTCTGCGGAAGCTACGGCGCTCGGGATTCCGGCATTCCTCCCGAGGGCGTTCGCGCCTTCGCAGCGGCGCTGCACGTGCCCAACGACATCAAGATCTACGATAACGCGGGGCACGCCTTCATGGACGATCAGCGCGGCTCGTACGTCGCTTCAGCGGCGGCCGACGCCTGGACGCGCACGCTCGCGTTTCTCGCAAAGCGTCTCGGGGAGCCGAGCACGTGATCGAAGTCGTCATCGGCGCCCTTTCGCTCTTTCTCTTCGGCGCGGCGATCGGAGGGGCGATCGCGTGGTTTGCCGCGCGCGCCGAGAGTGCCGCGCTGCGCGCGACGCTCGACGAGTCGAGCCGCAGTGGCGAAAAAGCGATTGAAGCTCTGCTCGAACGGACGAAAAACGAACTGCGCGAGGCGACCGCGTTGCGCGCGAGCGAACGCGTCGGCGAACTGGTCTCTCCCGTCGCTGCGAAACTGATCGAGTTCGACCGGCTGATCAACGAGATCGAGGCGACGCGGCGGCGCGACGAAGGAAGCCTGCGCGAGCAGATCGACCAACTGCTGGGGCGAACCGACAAACTCCAGAGCGCGACGTCTCATCTGAGCACGCAGACATCGACGCTCGTCACCGCGCTGCGTAATCCCGCTTCGCGCGGTAAGTGGGGCGAGATGCAGTTGCGCAACGTCGTCGAGAAGGCGGGAATGCTCTCGTCCTGCGATTTTACCGAGCAGCAGACGGTCGTCTTGGAGGAAGCCCGCGTGCGTCCCGACATGACGATCAACCTGCCGGGCGAGCGCCGAGTCTTCGTAGACGCAAAGGCGCCGATCGATGCGATGCAGGCCGCGCTCGAAGCGGCCGACGATGACACCCGGCGCGCGCTGGTAAAGCAGCACGCCCGCGCGTTGCGCGATCACATCGACTCGCTCGCTCGCCGCGGCTACCAAACGGCAAAGGGTTCGGCCGACTACGTCGTGATGTTCGTTGCGGGGGAGGTCTTCCTGAGCTCGGCGTGCAGCGAGGATCCCTCGCTCATCGAGTACGCGCTCGACAAGGGCGTTCTCGTGGCCGGGCCTTTGAGTCTCATCAGCCTCCTTCGCACCTTCGCGATGGGTTGGCAGGCGCTACGCCAGGAAGAGAACGCGAAGCGAATTGCCGCGATCGGCCGCGTGCTCTACGAGCGCACGGTCAAGTTTTCGGAGCACCTCATCGAGGTGCGCAAACACCTGGAGCGGTCGGTGAATGCCTTCAACGGCGCCGCCGGCTCCTACGAAAGCAAGCTGCTCCCGCAAGGCCGAAAGCTCAAGGACGAAGCCTCGCTAATCGGTGAGGATCTCGATGCGATACCCCCCATTGACGTGGTGCCGCGCGACCTCACCTCCCTCGACACGCATACCACGTCAAAACGGCTGCCTCGCTCGACCCAGCTTTTCGTCAACGACGACGCCGTCTAGGCTGTCTAAGCGGAGATTTCCGGTTTTCCGCGAGCACGGCGCTTAGCGCGCGCGCAAGTTCCCGTTGCAGCTCCACCCTGGTTCCCGTCCAGCGGTCCGGCAATTGCTCGAGAAGTTCGGCAAAAGAGCACACATTCTGCTGATAGTCGGGCTCGCGAACCCGCGCGGCTTTTGCGCTGTCCTCGCTTCCACTGATTCGATCGTTGGGTGTCGAGCTCAGCGAGGCGAGCCTTCAGGTGGAGCGCAGCGAGTTGAGCCCTCGGCGAGTTTCCAGGCCCGTTGAATCCGCTTTTCCGCATCAACGACGACGCGCCGCTCGGCTTCATTTTCAACAACATCCGAAATTCCTGAGGCTCTTAATTTCCCAACGGATCAGCCAAGCTATTAGGAATCTAGTTGACGGCGCCGTCAAACGCTGCTAGACTAACTACTAGATTCGTAATACTTAGGAGTGGGAGTGCCCTGCCAAAAGCGATCTACAGACGTGATTTGCTACTTATTTCGCTGCCTTTTCGGCAGGTCGCCCGGCGTCCTAACATGTTGCGCGACGAGGCGCGACTTTAACCATCCAAGATCACAAACGAAGGTTACACGATGAAATGTTCTACGATCGCGACTCGCATCGCCTTGGTTCTGTCTTTGTGTCTGGAGATGACGGCGTATGCGGGCTCGCCATTAGCCGCACAGTCCTCTGATTGGAGTCAGGCAAAACGAGCTCTCGTCCTCACCCGAACCGAGCAGCTGCTCGCCAATTATTTTTTCACGGGCCGAATTTCATCACTGCGAAACGCCGTGGAAGCGCATCGGGCGGAGCTTCTCTCAATAGACGACCAGAAGAAGTTTGCAGCCGCGTTAACCAGCCTTCTGCAAGAGGCAAGCCACGATAAACATCTTATTGTCTGGTTTTCCGCGAATCCTGATGAAAATCAAAGCCGCGAAACTACGCAAGCTGAACGAGCGGCAAACGAGCGGTTCTTTCAATATGTTGCATACGGATATAGCGCGAGCGCTCGTCTGCCCGGGAACATAGGGTATTTGCGTCTCGGAGGGTTCGCCGACATGCCCGCGGGCAAAGCAACGATCGACGCAGCAATGTTGCTGCTAAGTCAAACGGGTTCGCTTATTGTTGACCTCAGAGGCAATGGAGGGGGCGACTCTGACACGGTTGATTATTTGCTGGCCTATTTCTTCTCGAAGCCTACCGAAGTAACCGGCGCGATACAGCGAATACACGGGAAAGAGGTGGTCGTACGTGACTTTACCCCCAGCGCACTCGGCGCCCCGCGTTATGCCAGTAAAGCGATCTATGTGCTTATCGATCATGCTACGATTTCTGGCGGCGAAATGTTCGCCTACGACATCAAAGCATTACATCGAGGCCTAGTCATCGGTCATCGGTCAGCGGGCGCCGCTACCGGATTGGGGTCACGACCGTACTTCTTAAGCGATCATCTCAGCATTAGCCTACCCGATGCGGTGACCCACAATCCGTATACCGGCACGAACTGGGAAGGTGCTGGCGTAATCCCCGATATCGAGGTCGATCCCAAAGATGCGCTTGCCGCGACGTATGGACGTGCGTTGGCGGCACTAAGCGGTTCCTATGATCCATTCGGCGAGATCGCACAGGCGCAAAAGGATCCGGCTGGAGCGTTAAAAGCTTTTTTCCCGTAAGTTCTCCGCCGCGTGGCCATCTCAACGGACGACCGCGCTGAGTCCACACTTACTCCGTGATAAAAGGCCAACGAAAGCCTACTAGTACACGGTGGCCGGCTTCGAGAAGCGTTCGCCTTGTCGCGTCGTACGGAAGGCGTCGGTTTTACGCTGGGCCAACGTCAGCTTTAAGGCGTCGTCCCCGAAGCGTGATCCGCTTTCCATGCCTTCAGCGCCGTCAACGTGTTCTGCACGTGAAGCGACGGATCGAGGCTCGTGTAGGTATAGATGATCGTTCCGTCCGGCGCGATGACGTACGAGGTGCGGTTCGCGTACTGCGGATGCTGCGCCAGCACCGAATCGTACGACTTCATCACCGTTTGAGTCGTATCGGCGGCGACCGCAAACTTGCTGCGGCAATCGCTGACCGAGAATTTTTGGAGTTTGTCGAGCGGATCGTGCGATACGCCGATGACGGTTGCGCCCAACGCCGTATACTGGTCGATCGCATCGGCGAAATCGTGCGCTTCCATCGTGCAGCCGGTTGTGAAGGCCGCCGGGTAGAAGTAGAGCACGACCGGCCCCTTCTTCAGGGCGTCGGCCAAGCTAAAGGTAAAGACGTTACCGCCCAGCGTCGCCGGCAGGGTGAACTGGGGGGCTTTGGTACCGAGTGAAAGCGCGGCCGAGGCTTGCGCGGTCGTCGCCGCAAGCATCGCGGCGATGATGAGGTGCCGAAACTTCATTACGGGGGTCCTTTCTTGTGCCTAACGCTTCGCTAACAAGGCGCTATAACCCCATCAGGCGCGCGAGGACCAGGCGCTGCACTTCGTTGGTGCCTTCACCAATTTCATTAATCTTTTGGTCCCGGTACATGCGCGAGATCGGATACTCGTCCATGAAGCCGTACCCGCCGTGGATCTGCAGCGCTTCATTGACTACGCGGTGCGAAAGCTCGCCCGCAAAGAGCTTGGCGAAGCTCGCCGCCTGCACGTAGTCGAGGCCGCGATCCTTCTCCCAGGCCGCTCGCAGCATCATCAGCTTGGCATGCTCGATCTCGGTAAGCATGTCGACCAGTTTGAACGAGATCGCTTGAAACTTGCTGATCGGCTTGCCGAAAGCTCGCCGCTCCTTCGCATAAGCCAGCGCCTCATCGTAAGCACCCATCGCCAGGCCTATCGAAAGCGCCGCCACGGAGATCCGCCCCCCGTCGAGGATCGAGAGGAACTGACGATAACCCTCGCCGCGGGCACCGAGCAGGTTCTCTTCGGGCACCTCGGCGTCGGCGAACGAGAGTTCGCGGGTATCGGAGGCGCGCCACCCCATCTTGCGATACTTGCGGCTCCGCGAGAAGCCCGGCGTCTCTTGAGGAACGATGATGTTGGAGATCTCGCGCGATCCGTCGGAGCGCCGCCCGGTCACCGCGGTGATCGTCGTGCCGCCGCTGATCTCGGTACCTGAGTTCGTGATGAAGGCCTTCGTGCCGTTGACGACCCAAGCGCCGTCGCGCAGCTCGGCCCTGGTCTGTACGTTGCCGGCATCGCTCCCGGCGTTGGGCTCGGTCAGGCCGAAGCCCCAAAGCATCGTTCCGCACGCCAGCGGAACGAGATACTTTTGCTTCTGGGCCTCGGTACCGAAGAGCAAAAACGGCGTAGCACCGAGCGAGACGTGCGCCGCCATCGTGATCGCCGTCGACGCGTCGGCTCTCGCGATCTCCATCACGGCGAGAGCGTAGCTCACCGTATCGGCGCCGGCGCCGCCATACTCCTCGGGGAAGGGCAGGCCCATGAAGCCGAGCTCTGCCATCTTCGCAACGAGGTCGTACGGAAAGCGCTCCTCGCGATCCATCTGCTCGGCCCGCGGCTTCACCTCTTCCTGCGCGAACTCACGCGCCAGGCTCTGGATCGCCTTTTGCTCGTCGGTTAAATCGAAGTCCATGCCGAAGGTATAGCCCCCACTCTGCAAAAAACTCCTCCGTTAGCGATGATCTCCCTGCACGGCGTTTCGCTCGTCTATCCAAACGGTGTGCGCGCCTTGGATAATGTGAGCCTCGATATCGCCAAGGGTGACTTCGTTTTTCTCGTCGGGCATTCCGGAACCGGCAAGTCGAGCCTCTTACGCCTGCTCTATCGGGAGGCAAAGGCCACGACGGGTACGATCGTCGTCGACGGCATCCGCGTCGACCGTTTGCGGCGCAACCGCGTTCCGGCCTTGCGGCGCCACCTCGGCGTCGTCTTTCAAGACTTCAAGCTGCTGTCCGACAAGACCGTCTGGGAAAACGTCGCGTTCGCGATGCAGGTCACCGGCGCGCACACGCGCGACGTGATGCGCCAGGTGCCCCGCTCGCTCGATCTCGTCGGGCTCTCACACAAGAGCCGCATGTATCCGACCGAGCTTTCCGGCGGCGAGCAGCAGCGTACGGCGATCGCCCGGGCGCTGGTGAATAATCCGAAGATCCTCCTCTGCGACGAGCCGACGGGTAATCTCGATCCCGTCAACACGACGGAGATCACCGCCCTCCTGCAGCGCATCAACCTCAAGGGGACGACCGTGGTCGTCGCCACCCACAACCAGGCCGTCGTCGACCGAATGCGGCGCCGCGTCGTGCGTCTCGAAGACGGCCGCATCACAACCGACGAAGAGCGAGGCTACTACTATCTTGGACTCGGGCAAGGTCAAGTTCTTTCTGGGTGAGGTGTTGCGCAACTTTTCGCGCAACGCCGGCATGCAGATTACCGCCATCGGCACCGTCGCCATCACCATCGTCTTACTCGGACTCTTTCTCTTCATACGCGCGGCGCTGGCCGACGTCGGAACGCGCCTCCTCGACCAGATCGAGATTTCCGCGTACCTTCGCCCGGACATCACGAACGCACAGGTCGCGGCGATCGGGCGTTACCTGGCCCAAGATCCGCGCGTTGCCTCGGCCAAATACATTCCCAAGCGCGAGGGCCTCGCAGAGCTGCGAACGCAGACGCGCGGTGCGATCGACACCGCGCTGCTCACCGAAAATCCGTTGCCGGATAAGTTCCGGATAAAGGCGCGCGTGCCCGAAGACGTCGGCGCCGTCGCCGCGACCGTACGTCGCCTCGACGGGGTCAGCAACGTCGTCTACGGTCAGAAGATCGTGCAGCGGCTGCTGCAGCTCGGCGCGGTGCTGCGGCGCGTCGGAATCGGCGTCATCGTCGTTTTCCTTGCCGTCGCGGGAATCATCATCTCGAATACGATTCGTTTGACGGTCTTTGCCCGCCGCCGCGAGATCGCCATCATGCAGCTCGTCGGCGCGACGAACACGTACATCCGGCTGCCCTTCATCTGCGAGGGCATGCTCGACGGCGTGCTAGGCGCGCTCGTTGCGATCGGCCTGCTGGCGATTGCACGCGCGACGCTCTGGCCGCGCCTGCTCGAAGCCCTGCCCTGGGTCGCGATGAGCGCCGCACCCGTCGACCCGAGAATTCTCGCCGCCGGACTGCTGCTCGTCGGTGCGGCCGTCGGGATCTTGGCCTCGTGGATCTCGGTCGGACGCCACCTCCGGACGTAACGGCTCGTTGACTTTGCGCCGCGCTGCCGCCGGAGCGCTCGCCCTCGTGCTGCTGCCGGTGCTCGCCGGCGCGACCGGCACGACGCTGGAACAGCGGATCAACGCCGAACGCGCCAAGGCGCAGGGCCTCCAAAGTCGCCTGCACGCAAAACGCGTCGAGCTGCACGCCGTAACGCTGCGCTATGAGGATTTGCAGACGCAGCTCGCGCAGACGAACGCCGCAATCGGCACCGTTTCGGGCCGGATCGACGCGCTGTCCGTTCAACAGAATTCGGCGCAACGCCGCATCGACTGGAACACGACGCAGCTCGGCGCGGCGCAACGCTCCTTACGCCTTCACGACGAGATGCTCAAGCGGCGGCTCGTCGATATCTACGAGTACGGCAACCTCAGTTACCTCAACACCTTGCTCGCCGCTCGCTCCTTCAGCGAGTTCGTTGAGCGCTGGGAAGATCTGCGTCTGCTGATTGCGGCAAACCAGCGCGCCGTTCGCGCACGAAAGGCGGCCGAGGCACGCGTTGCCGCGGTGCAAGCCGAGCTCGAGCGAGCGCGCCTGGTGCTTGCCCAGGAAGAGCAGGCGCAGGAAGAAGCGCGCAGCCAGCTCGGTTCGCTCGCCGGCGAGCGCAAGAATCTCGTCGAACTGGCCGCCGTCCACCGGCGGAGCGTCGCCTCGCAGGTGGCCGAGATGGAGGATCTGACCGCAGCCGAAGAGGCCGCCCTCGAGGCGCTCATCCGCGAGCGCGAGCAAGAGCTCGCGGCACAGCGCCGCGCAGCCGGAATCGCCGGCGGCACCGAGAGCGCCGGCGCCGCGGGTTCGTTCTCTTGGCCCGTGACGGGCACGATCACCTCGCCCTTCGGCTGGCGCTCGAATCCGTTCGGCGGCTCGCCCGAGTTCCATCAAGGCCTCGATATCGCGGCACCCACGGGGACCACCGTCACCGCCGCGGCCGGCGGTACCGTCATTATGGCGCAGTGGTACGGCGGCTACGGGAATTACATTCTCATCGACCATGGCGGCGGCTACTCGACCGGCTACGGCCATCTTTCCGCCATGTACGTCGCCAGCGGCCAATCGGTCCAGCGGGGCCAGGCGATCGGCGCGGTTGGTTCGACCGGGCAGTCGACCGGCCCTCACCTTCACTTCGAGGTGCGAATTGGGGGCAAACCGGTTGACCCAGCGCCCCGTCTCCATTAAGACTTATCGAGTATTCTAGTCCCACAAGAAACTCAGAACCGGCTTAGCCGGGTATTATAGAGGATCGATGAGCCTTACCCGACGCCTTCTACTTACGGCATTCGTTGCGCTCGCTGCGGTGATCGCGACCGCACTTTACGTTGGATACCGCACCGGCTCGATCGCCGGACCGCCGGGGCTGCAGGTCGCAACGACGGGAGACTTGCGCTCCCTGTACGATTCGGAGGATACTTCCGGTTCGGCCGTCGCCGACTTTGCGCTTCGCCGCCTCGAAAGCGTGTATTACAAGCCCATTTCGCCGCAGGTCCCGCTCAACGGTGAAGCCGATTCGCTCAAGACCCTGCTGACGGCAAAGAAGGTCGGCTACGCGTCGCTGCCCGCGCAGAGCGCCGCGGGCGATCCGGCCGCCGACGGGGAGCGCGCCTCCGCCTTGCTCGGCTATGCGCTCAAGCGTTACGGCAACGCCTTAGGCGCAACCGGAAACGAAGACATCACCGACGCCGCGCTGCGCGGCATCATGAACTCCGTCCACGATCCGTACACCGTCTATCTTTCGCCGCGCGAGAATCGCGGGCTAACCGAGTCGCTCTCCGGAGGAAACTTCGGCGGGATCGGCGTTTACATTTTCCAACTCAAGGACGGCGAGGTCATCGTCCGCCCGATCGACGCAATGCCGGCCGCCAAAGCCGGAATGCAAGCCGGCGACATCGTCGACGCGGTCGACGGAAAACGGGTGCGCGGCCTCTCGATCGACCGCGTCGAGGCGATGATTCGCGGCGAACCCGGCAGCATCGTGAACCTGAAGGCGCATCAATATAAGGCGCCTTCGGCCGAGCACAGCTATGCGGTCGTCCGCGAGATCATCCACGTCCCGACCGTGCACGCGAAGATGGAGCAAGGGATCGACTATATCCAGCTCTCCGATTTCGGGAAGACGTCGGCGGACGAAGTGCGTAAGGCGCTGCTCGACGGGAAAGCCAAGGGCGCGCGCGGTTACATTCTCGACCTGCGATTCAACGGCGGCGGCTTCGTCGACGCGGCGGTTTCGATCTCGAGCCTCTTCATCCCGCAGGGAACGATCGTCTCGACGATTGCGCGCGACGGTTCGCGCACCACCGACGCAGCACTGGGCGATGCGATCGGCGGCCTGACGCCGCTCGTCGTGCTCGTCAATAAATACACGGCCAGCGCCTCCGAGATTACCTCGGGCGCACTGCAAGACTATCGCCTCGCGACGCTGGTCGGCACGCGAACGTTCGGCAAGGGCGTCGTTCAGAGCATCTACGAGCTGCCCGACGACGGTGCACTGAAGATCACGACGGCCCGGTATCTGACGCCGGCCGGGCGCGACATCCAGCATCACGGGATCGAGCCGAACGTCGTCGTCGCGCAGGAGCCCAATCCCTCGCTAATCGACACCCCCGCCGACAAGCAACTCGCCGTTGCGAAGGCACATATACGCCAACTCTTACGTTGATATGGGTAGTATGAAACGCAATCTCGCTCTTGTACTCTTGGCCGCCACCGTTCTAGGGTCGGCGCGCCTTCTCTTGAGCCCGGCGCTGGCGGCCGGGCAGATACTTCCCGCCTCCGACGCCGGAGAGGTTTCGACGAGCTATACGTATCTCACTGAGAACTTCTATAAGAAGGTCGATCCCCAGACCGTGCTGGATTCGGTTCGCACGACGCTGCTCGCGGCCATGCGGACCGCGGGCGTGAAGCACGCGGCCCTGCCCGAGATGCATGCGAATGCGGCCCCGAACAGCAACATTCGGGAGATCGACCGCGAGATCGTCGACGCCGCGTCGCAGTCGAAAGCAAAGTTCACGGTGCACGACCTTAGCTACGTCGCGCTCGACGGCATCATGCGCTCGGTCAGCGACCGCTACACGGTCTTCATGACGCCCAAAGAGTACGCCGGCCTCAATCAGGGCCTAGACGGCGGCGATTTCGGCGGAACCGGCATCGTCATTCAGCTCGACGACAAAACGAAGTTCATCAGCGTCGAAAACGTCGTCCCGAATGGACCGGCCGACAAGGCCGGCATCGCGCAGGACGATCTGATTACCACGATCGACGGCTCGTCCACCAAAGGCATGAGCCTTTCGGCAGCCAGCGGAAAGCTTCGCGGTAAAGAGGGAACCCGCGTAACGCTGACGGTTGCTCGCGACGGTGCGGCGCAGCCGGCGCCGATCACGATTACGCGTGCCAAGATCCACCAGCTCAGCGTTTACGAGAAAATGCTTCCCGGCAAGATCGGTTACGTCGCGCTGACGGTCTTCGGCCGCGACACCGGCGACGAGCTCAACGCCGCTCTCGAACGTTTGCAGCGCGACGGGGCCCGGGCGCTCGTGCTCGACCTGCGCGACAACGGCGGAGGTTATCTCGAAGCGGCCGTCTCCGTCAGCTCGAAGTTCATTCCGAGCGGGCCGATCGTATCGGTCGAATCGCGCGCTTCGAATATAACGACCCTCGACGCCGACGACACGGCGATTGCGCCGGTCCCGCTGGCGGTGCTGGTCAACGGCTATACGGCCTCGGCCTCCGAGATCACCTCGGGAGCGATTCAAGACAGCACGGTCGGCACGATCATCGGGACGAAGACGTTCGGTAAGGGTGTCGTCCAGACGATCTATCCGCTGCCCGACGGGAGTGCCATCAAAGTTACGACAGCGCGCTATCTCACGCCGCGCAACCGCGATATCAACCATCTGGGCATCACGCCGGACATCGTCATCACTGAGAACAAGCACGCGCAGTTCGGCACTCCGGCAAAGGACGATCAGCTCACCCGCGCGGTGGCGTTCTTGAACGCGCGTCTCGCTCGCCTAAACGAAGAGAACGGCGTGCCGGCGAGCGCAGCGCCTTAACCCGCCGGGCGCCCCAGGCTAGAAAAAGAGACGCTCTCGCGAGCGTCTCTTTTTCTTTCTTGCTACTCTTTTTCGGCAGCAGCGGTCTTTCGCCGCCGGCGAACCGGCTTCTCCGGCGCGCCGTCGGAGCTCGCCTTCGTCGTGGCGCGGGTCGCGCGCGTGCGCTTCGGCTTTGCCTGCGCTGCCGGTGCCCCCTCCGCAACCGGCTTGGTTTTGGCCGCGGCTTTCGGGCGCGCCGTCGTGCCGCGCTTTTTCGCCGGCGCGGGCTGCTCGTCGGGCGCGGGTAACGCGAGCGCGCTCTCCGCCCCGGCCAGTTCCCCAGGGGCGGTACGGGTGCGGGCACGCCGTCGCGTAGGCTTGGTGCGCTTGGGCTCCTCTGACGGCACCGAGAGGCTTGGCGGAGGCGGCTCGACGGCCGGCGGTGTGGCTTGGGCACGCCGCGCGATCGCTCGCGACGGCTCCGGGGGCGCCGTAGCGCCCGTGGCGGCCGCGCTGCCGTCGGCGTCGACTTCGAAGATGTGCCGGTCCGGCATCGTTCCGAGGCCTTGGGCACCACCCCGTCCGCCGCGTCCACGCCGGCGCCGGCGGCGCCGGCGATGCTGGCCGGAACCGTCGCCGGCCGCTGCATCGTTTGCAGCCGAAGGCGCCGCGTCGACCGGCATCGCGGCCGCCGGCGTCGCCATTACGCTGGTCGCCTCATCGCCCTCGTCGCGGCCGCCGCGCCCGCGTCGCCGCCGGCGACGGCGTTTGCGGCGTTCACCTTCAGCGGTCGCGTGCTGCACGGCCCCTTCGGCGATAATGATTGCGTCGGGCTGCGCTTCACCGCGCCGCTCGGCGCTGAGCGCCTTGTCTTGCGCCTCTTCCTCTTCGGTGAGCGAGCTGATGCCGATCGGCGGACGCGACGCCGACTGGCGCGCGGCATCTTCGGCGAGCTCCCGCAGCTGCCGAGTCTGCTCGGCCGCGGACAGCTCCGCTTTGCGCGCCGGGCGCTTGCGACGCGACTTTGCGCCGGCCATTACGAGCTCGGCGAGAATGTAGTCGCCCTTGTCGTCGACGTCGAGGATGCGGATGCGGACGAAGTTACCCGCGTTGTTTGCCGCGTTCTCCACTTCGGTGACGCGACCGTCGACGATCGCTGCGGCCGAGCTCGCATTCGGCAGCCGGCCCGCCAAGAGCTCGACTTCGTGCTCGTCACCAACGCGCACGGGGCGCTCGCGTTCCTGCTTGGCGCTGCTAACGATCTCCAGCCGGGATTTTTCCGGATGGATCATCGGATCGACGCGCACGTGAATCTTGTGCTGGATCGCTTTGGCGAGCTCGCTGCACTCCTCTTCGTACCAAAAGTCCATCTGTACCGCGACGGTCGGCGCGACGTATACGACGACGTCGCCGGCGGCGCCGTTGCGCGTCTCGTTGCGAATGTGGCGGAAGGTCTCGATGGCCACCGATTGCGGCGACATCACGCTGCCCATGCCCGCGCAGGTCGGGCAGCTGCCCCGCAGTTGTGCGCCGAGGTCCTTGCCGATGCGTTTGCGCGTGAACTCGAGCAGCCCGAGATTTGAGAAGGACTGAATCGTCGCTCGGGTGCGGTCGCGGCGCAGACTCTCCTCCATCGTCTTGATGACCCTGTCGCGCGACGCTTCGGAGGCCATGTCGATGAAATCGACGACGATGATCCCGCCGATGTCGCGCAGGCGAACTTGGCGTGCGATCTCCTCGGCGGCCTCGATGTTCGTCTTGAGGATCGTGTCCTCGAGGTTGCGGCCGCCGGTGAACTTTCCGGAGTTGACGTCGATGACGGTCAGCGCCTCCGTCGACTCGATGACGATCGAAGCTCCCGAGGGAAGATTGATCTTCGGCTTCATCAGCTTTTGCAGCTCGGCCTCGATGTGGTAATCGTCGAAGAGCGAGCGTCCCGAGTTGTAGTACTCGATGCGATCGATGTACTGCGGCCCGAGGAGCTGCAGGAGGTCGCGAATTTTGCGGTACTCTTCTTCGTCGTCGATCAGGACCCGGTCGACGTCGGCCGTGATGAAATCGCGCGCTGCTTTGTAGACCAAGTTCATGTCTTTGTGCAGCAGCGACGGTGAGCCGGCCCGCTTATAGCGCTCGAGAATTCCGTGCCACATGCGGATCAGCACGCCCAGGTCCGCGATCAGCTCGGCTTCGCTGACCCCCGCCGCAGCGGTGCGCACGACCGTCGCCATACCCTCCGGCCGAATCCGCTTCATGACGCCGTTGAGGCGATTGCGCTCGTCGGCCGACTCGATCTTGCGCGAGACGCCGGAGTATTTTCCGGTCGGCATCAAGATCAGATACCGGCCGGGTAACGAGATGTTCGTGGAGATTCGCGCCCCTTTGAGGCCGCGGGGCTCCTTGACGATCTGCACGAGAACGTCGTCGCCTCGTTTGACCTTCTCGCTGATCGTAAAGCCGCCGTGGCCTTGGGTGATCTCGACGTCGCCGATGTTGAGAGGCTGTTTGTTGATGTCGTCGACGTAGAGGAACGCGTTGCGTCCCAGACCGATGTCGACAAAAGCCGCTCCCATTCCGGGGAGCACGTTCTGTACTTTACCTTTATAGATCGAGCCGATGACCTTCTCTTCGCGCTCAATGTAGAGCTCTGCTAAGCCACCGTCCTCGAGTATGGCGACCCGGTTTTCCCACGGGTCGCTCGAGATCAATATCTCGCTCGACAAATTGTCCCCTATTTTCGGAGCCTGCCTCCTCGCCGCGCCTACCGTTGCTGGTGCACCTTGCGGGCGGCGCCTCGCGCCGCCAGGGCTAGCCCCTTAAGAAAAATCTTGCTGTTAATAAATCTTTGCCGGCGGCCCTTCGTCTCGAAGACGGAGCCAGCCGGCGTGACTTGGAGCCTCTGTTCCCGCCCGGCGGAAAACGGACCTGCCCGCGGCTACTCCGTATCGACGGGCCGGGGGTCGAGCGGCTCCCGCTCGAAGTCGTGCGCGCTCATCGTCGTCGGAATCGGGACGAACTTGCGCGGCGCCTCTGAGAAGTTGAAACAGTCTGCCGCCGGAGAGGTTGCACGGGCGTCGGATGCCGAGAGGGTAGCGAGCCCAAAGCGGTCTTCGACGAAGCGCAGCAGGCTGCCGTGCTCGTATTGCACGTGAGAGACGCGCCCTCGCTTCGCGTAGGGCGAGATGACCAGCAGCGGCACGCGAAAACCGAGTCCGTCGTAGTCGAGCTTCGTGGGGGCGACGTGATCGTACCAGCCTCCGGGATCGTCCCAGAAAACGAAGAGAGCGCTCGTATCCCAGTACTTCGACTCTCCGACCGCGTTCACGAGCGCCGCGACCCACTTCGGACCGTCGTCGGCGTCGCAGCCGGCATGGTCGGAGTTCTTGCAGGTCGGCGTCACCCAGCTCACTGCCGGGAGCTGACCCTCGCGGACGTCCTTGAAAAAACGCGTCTGCGGGTGAATGACGTCGTTCTTCCAGTCCGGCCCCTTGTAGATGTGATCGATCGCCTGATAGGCGCTCCAAAGGCCGCCGTCACCCTCGTTCAGCGCAGCCGTATAGTATTTCCACGAGATCTTCGCCGCGTCGAGTTCGTCGCCGAGCGTCTGGTTATCGAAACACGCCCGAACCGAAGGGCCTTCCATGCGCTGCTGCGTGAGCGTAAGGACGAGCGCGCGCCCGCTGCAGCCCCAAGGGCCGCCTTCGGGCACGTTCATGCTCGAACTCGCTTGAGCGGCGATTATGTACTGATGCGAGACGAAGCTGCTCTCGTCGACGTTGGAAACGAACATTCGATCGGCCAACACGTACTGCGCCGCCATATCGAAATAGGGCTTCGTTTCGCTGTGCGTCACGTAAGAGTACATGGGGTCCTTGATCGGACAGCGCGTCTCCCCGGGACCGCCGCACTCCACCCCTTCCTGGTCGAAACCGTTCATCCGGCAGTCGGTTCCCGGATACTTTCCCGTGCCGTTACAGCTCGTGAGAAAGGCACCGAAGCTGTGATTGACGTCCCAGGTCGTCTTCATCGTCAGCGGACGCAGAGCGATCTTGTCGCCTTTGCTGTCGTACCCCCACGAGCGCGTGTCCGCGTTCGGCGCACCCGCAAAGAGATTGTCGAAGCTGCGGTTCTCTTGCACGATGATGACGATGTGATCGATCTTGCGGATGCCCGAAACGCGCGCGGCAGCGGCGAACGCGTCGGCGCGCGCGGCGTTGGCTGCCGGCAACGCGGATTGCGGCACGCCCGCGCACGCGGCGAGAAAAAGCGCTGCGGCTAGGAAAGTCGCCGGACGGCCGGTCGTTCTGATAACGCCCACACACGATGCTTAAGCATCGGCCGCAGCGCCTCCCTTGCGGCGTTAGGCGTTGCCGAGCACGTCGCGATCCCGTTGTGAGAAGATGTTGAGCAAAACGCCGGCGGCGGCGAAATCGGTGATCATCGCCGAACCGCCGTACGACATGAACGGCAGCGGGATGCCGGTGATCGGCATAATCCCGATCGTCATTCCGACGTTGACGAGCACGTGGAAGAAAAGCAACCCGACCAGCCCGCTCGCCAGCAGAAACCCGAAACGATCGCGTGCCGCAAGCATCGCGCGCACGCCCCCGTAGAGCACGGCGGCATAGAGCGCCAGCAGCAGCGCCGCGCCGACGAAGCCCCACTCCTCGGCCAGCACGGTGAAGATGAAATCGCGCGAGTGCTCGGGTACGAAGTTAAGCTGCGTCTGCGTTCCGCGATAGAGGCCGCGTCCGAACCACTCACCGTTGCCGACGGCGATCTTCGACTGCGCGAGATTGTAACCCGAACCTTGCGGGTCGGCCTTTGGATTGAGGAATACGAAGAGCCGCGCGCGTTGAAACGGTTTGAGGACCGCATTGGTTCCTACGGCCGCCGCGCCGACGACCAGCACGGCCAAGGCGTAGATGCCGAAGTCGCCGAGCTTGGGCAGCGCGAAGAAGAGCTCGACCGTCAAGATCGCAACCAGCGTCAGGGACGTTCCCAAGTCGGGTTGCTTGAGAATCAGCAGTGCCGGAAGCGCAACGGTCAGCAGCGGCTTCCAGAGCTCTTGCAGGTTCTCGTAGCGCCCGCGGCAGAGCACGGCAGCCAGCGAAATCGCGACGACGAGCTTCGCCGGCTCCGACGGCTGAAAGGTGCCGAGCGGTCCGAGTGAGATCCAGCGCTGCGCGCCGAGCGCGCTGTGGCCGCCGCGCAAGATGAAGATCAGCAGCAACAGATTGACGACGTAAAGGCCGGGGGCCCAGCGCTGCCAGTTTCGGTAGTCGACGAGCGAGAGCCCGAACATCAGCGCCATTCCGAGTGCCAGGTAGAGCATCTGTCTTTTGAACTCGCCGCCCGAATCGGTATCGTGCAATCCGGCCGAGCGAATGCACAGCAATCCGATCAGCGCGATGAGGACGGCGCCGAGCGCCAGCGGCCAGTTGAAGTTGCGAGCGTAACGTCTAGCGCCGCTGCCGAATGCCAGGACGGCCAAGCGGCCTCAGGTCGGCGTCGGCGCTGCAGCCGCGCTCGCGGCGGCATGCTTCTTGCGCCGCCGCCGTTTGCGTACCGGCGGCGTTGCGTCGGCGGCGGCCTTCTTTTTCGGCGCGGGCGCCTCGACGGCGACAGCGTCTTCGACGACGGCCCCGGCCGGCGCCGTTTCGGAGACTGGCTCGACCGGCGCACCGCCGTTGCTTCCGTTACCGTGCCTGCCGTTACCATTGGGACGATTAACCGAGATAATCGGGATGTTGGCCAGCAGCGCGAGCGCGGTATCTTGCCGCTCGAAGTTCACCTCGATCCGATCGCGGTCGACCTCGACGTGCCGCGAGATCACGTCGACGAGATCGGCCTTGAGCTTTTCGATCATCTCCGGCGCGAGCTCGAGGTGATCGGTCATGAGAACCAAACGCAGCCGCTCTTTCGCCGTCGCGCTCGAGCCCGATTGCCCGAAGAGACGTCTGAGAAACTCGATCACGCCCGCTTTCCTCCCAAAAAGGAGCTCACTCGTTCCATGAACGACGGCTTCGAGAGGGGCGGCATCGGCGCGGGAACGTCTTCGCCGGCGACTCGTGCGGCGATCGCGTGATAGGCGGCGCCGGTGGGATTCTCTCGCCGCAGCGCGAGCGGCTCGCCCCGGTTCGTCGTCACGATGATGTCGGGTTCGTCGGCGATTACGCCCAGCAGCGGAAGACGCAGTATCGCGTTCACGTCTTCGACGGAGAGCATCTTGCCCTTGCGCACGAGTGCAGGACGCAGCCGATTGATGACCAGCTGCGGGCGAAAGCGGTTGCCGAGCAGCCCGACGACACGATCGACGTCGCGGACCGCCGATACCTCTGGCGTGCAGACGACGATCGCTTCGTCCGCACCGGCGACGGCGTTTTTGAAACCGAGCTCGATGCCCGCGGGACAGTCGATCAGCACGTAGTCGAAACGCTCCCGCAGAGTTTCGATCAGCGCTTTCATTTTCTCGGTTTCGACATCGTCTTTTTCCCGCGATTGCGCGGCCGCGAGCAGATAGAGCGTGTCGCCGTGCTTGCTGGGAACCAGCGCGTCGTCCAGCGTGGCGCGCTCCTCGAGCACGTCGAGCAGATGGTGCTTGACGCGGCTCTCCAAGCCCAAAAGAATGTCGAGGTTGCGCAGGCCCACGTCGGCGTCGACGAGCACGACCTTTACGCCGCGGCTCGCGAGCGCCGTGCCGAGATTCGCGGTCGTCGTCGTCTTACCGACGCCGCCTTTGCCCGAAGTGAGAACGATCGCGCGACCGAGGCGCCGAGCCGGCGCGGCCGCCTCGGTCTCGTGTTCAACGGCCTGTGTCTGGTGCACGCGCTACCCCACTTTCAACGCGTCGAGGAGACGACCGAAAAGACTCGTGCCGTCGAAGCTGGTAAAGGGCACCATCTCGCCTTCGAGACGGCGAGCGATCTTGTCGTAAATAGTCTTGAGGCGGCTCGCATCGTTGAGCACGATCGGTTCGCCGCGATTGGTCGTATCGATGACCTCTTCATCGTCGGGAACGACGCCGAGCAACTCGATGGAGAGGACGTCGCAGACGTCGTCGACCGAGAGCATGTCGCCGCTGCGCACCATTTCGGGACGCAGACGGTTGACGATCAAGCGAATCGGCTTGCGATCCTGGGCGATCTTGCCGACGACCCGATCGGCGTCGCGAATCGCGCTGACCTCCGGCGTCGTGACGACGATCGCCTCGGAAGCCCCCGCCACGGCGTTTCGAAAGCCGTGCTCGATGCCGGCGGGGCAATCGATCAGCACGTAGTCGGCCTGCGTTGCGGCGAGGTCGACGATCGCGGAAAACTGTTCGGTCGTGATCGCATCCTTCTCGCGCGTCTGCGCCGCGGGCAGGATCGACAGCGATTCGAAGCGCTTGTCTTTGATCAGCGCTTGACGAAGCTGGCAGCGCCCCTCCGCGACCTCGACCAGATCGAAGACGATGCGCTTTTCGAGGCCGAGCACGAGATCGAGGTTGCGCAGCCCAATATCGGCATCGATCAAGATCACGCGTTTGCCGCGCTTCGCGAGCGTCGCGCCGAGGTTTGCGGTCGTCGTCGTTTTGCCGACACCGCCTTTTCCCGACGTAATGACGATCTTGCGCGGCGTCACGTCGAGACCGCTCCGAGCGTTCCAGATACATCGAGGCGATCGAGAGTGAGAATCGTTATCCGCCCATCACGCACGAGGGCAGCTTCGGCCACCGCCGGCCGGCTCCGCTTGCTCTCTGCATCCGCGGCGATGAACGTCGCGATGCGCAGCTGGGTGGGTGAGAGGTCGAGAGCGTAGATGCGCGCGCTCTCGTCGCCTTGAGCACCCGCGTGCGCGATGCCCCCCAGCCGCCCGAAGACCAGGATATCTCCCGTCGCGATCAGCTCCGCGCCGGGATTGACGTCGCCGACGACGACGATGTTCCCGGTGTGATGGAGAACTTGGCCGCCGCGCATCGTCGAGGCGTGATAGAGCGTCGCCGGGCCGGTCTCGACGACATGCAGCGCCGCGGGCGGCCGCAGAGTCTCGACCGGCGGCCCGGTGTGACGGCGGACGCTCGCCTCGCCGCGACTTCGGCGCTGGGCGATGTCGCCGCGCGCTCCCGCAAAATCGGCCACGAGCGAGCGCGCAGAATCGGAGAGCGCGGGATCGGTGCGCGGCCGCAGCGCTCTGGGACGGATGGTCTCCTGACGCGGCGTCTCAAACAGCAGACCGGCTCGCGCGGCGAGCGCCGCCAGCTCCTCGTCGAATCCCGCGACCCCGCGCAGCGCGATTCCCGCCTCGTCGAGGACGCCGCGCAGCCGCGCCAGCTCTTCCTCCGACGGCAAATCGGAGCCGAAGTTGACGATGGCGCTGGCGCCGCGGTAGAAGCCCGGCTGCTCGGTGAGGCGAGCGTGCAGCTCGGCGAACTCCTGGTTCAGGTCGCCGGGGGACAAGGTCACGTCGAGGCCGCCCCGCCTCCCTCGCAAGAGTGCCACGCTACGCTCTCCGAGAAGAACTGGGTACAACCCCTTGTTCATCCACAAACGATTCGCAAGTTCTTGGCGTTGTCCACATATAATACACAGTCAGGCGGCGTAACCTAATCTTCGTCCGCCGGTAGAGGAATTGAGACCCGTATGCTGCGTCGCGTTATTCCCGCTCTCGTCATCGTCTCGCTGCTCTGTGCCGGCGGTCCGGCACCGACCGGCGCCATGTCGACGCAGGCCGAAATTGCCCTGGGCCAATCCGAGGATCAGCAGATCGTCGCCGGCAGCGTGATCGAGACCGATCCGCTGCTCAACGCCTACGTCTCCGGCGTCGCCGGGAACCTCTGGAATCAGGTCGCACGTAAGGACGTTCCCTACTCGATCAAGATCATCCACGACAGCCAGATCAACTCCTTTGCGACGATGGGCGGATTCGTCTACGTCTACGAGGGTCTGGTCGATTTCGTGCAGTCCGACGACGAGCTGGCCAGCGTTCTCGGCCACGAGACCGGCCACATCGAGCGGCGCCACGTCATTACGACCAACACGAAGGCGGAGATTCTGAATCTTCTCTTCGGAATCGCATCGATGTTCTCGCCGATCCTCTACGAGTTCGGCGGCCTCGCCGAGGCGGGGCTGATGGCCAAGGTTTCCCGTGAAGACGAGATCCAGGCCGATCGCTACGGGCTGCAGCTGATGTCGCGCGCGGGGTACGACCCCGAATCGATGGTGACGATGATGGCGCACCTCGGCGTGCTGCAGGACGAGCACAGCGATGCGGTCAGCAAGTATCTCCAAGACCACCCCGATCCGTCGGCCCGCGTCTCGCACCTGATGGGCTATCCGGAGCTCGATCCGAGGACGATCACGTCGACGCAAGAGCTCGTCCAAGCCTCGAGCGACGAAGAGCGAGCGCGCTACTCCTTCTCGCAGTTGCGCCTCGATCAGGTTTTGCACACCGATCCGCAAAACCCCGAAGCGCTGCTCGAACTCGGGCAATCCGAGCTCGCCCTCGGCCTTCCGAGCAAGAGCGAACAGACGCTCGCGCAGGCGGCGCAGCTGGGATCCTCTCAGACGCGGGCGACCGCGAATCAGCGAATCACGGCGCTGCGGCAGATGGAAGTGCAGCGCGTTACGCTGACCAAGCCGAACCTGCCGAAGCTCAAGGAGACCGTGCTGGCCGGGCAGGCTGCCCAGTATTCCGCCGCAACCGAGATTCAGACTCGAGCAACTGAAGGCAAAGATCAGCTCAAGTCGGTCCAGAGCCGCCTGGAAACGATCCAGTACGAGGTACCGGACCTCAGCCGCGTCAACATTCGCCGCGGCAGCCGCATCGAAGCCATCGTCAAGAACCTTACCTCGATGGCGCGCTCGGTCGATAGCACGCTCGGCGATGCCGGCGGCGACACGAGCCCGATCGGCGGCGTCGGTTCGCTCGAAAAGAATAAAGAAAACGGCCTTCTCAAGGAGAGCGCCGACATCTACGACGAGATGCTGGCGCCGTTCTCGATGAGTTCCGTGCCCGACGAATCGCTCGAGATTTTACCATCGTATCCGAGTATGATGAACGATCTCACCTTGGCAGATGGTGAGATGCTTCGCTCGGTCGACGCGGCGCGCGCCTCGCTCACGATGCTCGACCAGTCGCTCGGAGATCTCGACGAGTTTTTCAAACAGCTCGACCACGCGCAGATGAGCTTCGGCGGTGACATCAGCCAAGCCGATTACCTGTCGGTCGCGCCGATGATGAAAAAGACCGTCGACGAGCTCAACTCTTCTGCAACGGCAGCCTCGCAAGCCGCCCAGCTCTTCAACCTCGCGCGTTCGCGCCAGATCGGCGTTCGCATCACGCTGCTTGGGCTAGGAACCTCCCCGCAAATCTACTCGACGCTGCGGTACGCGCTGCAGCAGCGCTTCGGCTCGCCGGGCGTCTCCTACCGCACGATGCTGCACGACGATCTGACTCCGGGCGACGTCGTCACCGCGACGATCGTCGCCGCCGATATCAAGAGCACCCCGGAGAGCATCATCGCCGAGGCAAAGAGCGCGAATCAAACGGTCGTCGATGTCGCCAACTCGCACAAGATGCACGCGTGGCCGCTCGAAATCTTCCTCGGTCTCGTCTACCTCGACTACACCGACGATCCCGCCAAGGAGCTGCGCAAAGCCGACGGCACGATGGCGGTCGACCTCAACAAGCTCGGCTTGTAGGACTGCAATCATGGCAATCGCCGGCGACGCCCGTAATCTTTTCACGATCGTACGTAAGGGAATCGACGTACGCACGGTTCACGCGCACGTTCGCAAGCCGTTTCGCTTTCTGCTCTGCGGCGATCCGTCGCTGGTGGCGCGGCTGCGCGCTTTGCTGCTCTCCGGACACGATGACGAGATCGTCCGCAGCGAAGCGGCCGCCTGTCTCGAAACGATCCGTGCGGGGACACCGCTGGCCACCGACCCAAAGGAAGTCCGTGCCGTGCTCTTTCTCGGGCACCGCAACGACTGCGCGGGCGTCGACTTCGCGCCGCTCGCGGCGCTGCAGGTTCCGATTCTTGCGATTACGGTCGACGCGCTCGGCACGCCCTCGGGCCCCGCGAACCTTCCGGCGCGCGGCATGTGGGGCGAATACGTCGTGCAGTCCCTCGACGCTCCGGCGCTGCGGACGCGCGTCTTTTCGCATCTCGTCGAGTCGGCGAACGGCGTCGAAATCGCGGTCGGCCGGAACCTCCCCGTGCTGCGGGAGAGCGTTGCCGCCAAGCTGACGCGCGACGCGGCGCAGCGCGCGCTGAAAGTTGCGCTGGCAAGCGCGCTGGTCGATCATATACCCGTCGTGGGACTGGTGCTGGGAGCCTTTGCATCGGCCGGAGATATGGTGGCGATCACGGGTATTCAAGTCATGCTCATGCTGCACATCGAAGCCGCGTACGGCCGCGATCCGGACGTCGGACGCACGTGGCAGCTATTGCCGGTCATCGGCGGGGGTTTCGGCTGGCGTACGCTCGCGCGCGAACTCTCCGGCTTCGTTCCGATCGCCGGGATCGCGATCAAAGGCGCGATCGCCTATGCCGGAACGATCGTCGTCGGCGAAGGCGTCACGTTCTACTACGAACACGGGCGCTACATGAGCAAGGGTCAGGCGGCCTCGCTCTACAGCCGCACGAAAGCAGACGCGCTTGCGCTGGCGCGTGAGTTCCTGCGGAAGCTGCGCAATCGTCCCTAGATCTCTCGACGCAGCTTCGCAAGCCGGCGTCCTGCTCGGTTCGGCCGAAGCGCTGCGGCGTTATCCCATAAAGAGCCTGCGCGGCGAACCGCTCGATCGCGCCGAGGTAGAGCAAACGGGAATTCCGGGCGATCGAGCCGCTGCGCTCTTCGCGCGAGAGGGCGCGCGAGAAGGCAAGACGTACCGCGGCAAAGAGAACGATCGGCTGCACCTCCTCGACGAGGCAGAGGCGGCCAAGGAGCTTGCCCGCGAGCGCGGCATCGGCGTCGAGATCCGTCGCGACGAGCATTTCTTCGACGACGCGCCGCTCTCGCTGATCGTCGACGCCTGGCTCGCGGATGTGAGCGCCTATGCCGGCTATCCGGTGCAATGGGAGCGCTTCAGGCCGAACGTCTTCGTGCGCTGCTTCGAGAACACGGTGCCGCTCGAACGGGAGCTCGTCGAGCGCGAGCTTCTGCTCGGCACGGTGCGCCTGCGCGTTCGCGCTCCGATCGGACGTTGCGTCACCGTGACGTACCACCCAGACGGCAAGCCGAGCGATCCGCGGATTCTCGAGTACTTGGCGCAGCAGCGCAGCAACCAGATGGGGATATACTGCGACGTCGTCGCGCCGGGTATCGTGCAGCGCGGCGACGCGCTGCGGCTGCTCTGATTCGGCCTCTCAAAACGAACGAGGCGCCGATTTCTTACTCTCGGCGCCTCGCGTCCCACACCCACACCCGGTGTGCGCATAGAATAGCGCGGCGCGCCGAAGCCTACCCTAGCTAAAGCTAACTAGACCGCACGGCACTTCCAAACGGCACGTCCAAACGGGACAGGCTTCTCGACCCGCGCAGGCTCTACAGCGCTCGGCGGCCTTCGATTGCTTTGGCGATCGTCAGTTCGTCGGCATAGTCGAGCTCGCCGCCGATGGGCAGGCCGTAGGCAAGGCGTGTGACCGAGACGCGCAGCGGCTGGATCAAGCGGGAGAGATAGAGCGCGGTCGCTTCACCTTCGGCATTCGGATTGGTCGCCAAGATGATCTCCTGCGGATCCTCGCGTCCGACGCGTTCGACGAGCTCTTTCACGTGAAGCTGGGCCGGCCCGATGCCGTCCATCGGCGAGATCAACCCGCCCAGCACGTGATAGCGGCCCTTGAACGCGCCGGTGCGCTCGATCGCGTACACGTCCTTCGCTTCGGCGACGACGCAGATCGCCCGCGCATCGCGCTGATCGTCGGTACAGAACTCGCACGGATCGAGCTCCGAGAGCGAGTAGCAGATCGAACAGAAGTGAACCTTGTCTTTGACGGCGAGGATCGCTTCGGCTAAGCTCTGCGCTTCGTGACGCGGGCGGTTCAACAAGTGAAAGACGAGGCGCGCCGCGGTCTTCGGGCCGATCGTCGGCAGTTTGCTGAGCTCGTTGATGAGAACGGCGACGGGGTTTGCGACCGTCGTCACATCAATCCGGGAACGCGCACGCCGCCGGTGACCGACGCCATCCGTTTCTGGGAGGCGTCGTTCGCCTTGCGCAGCGCGTCGTTGACCGCGACCATAACGAGGTCCTCGAGGGTCTCGACGTCCTGCGGATCGACGGCCTCTTTCGCGATCTTCACGCGTTTGAGCGTTTGATCGCACGTGACGTCGACGGTCACCGATCCCCCAGCGGCGCTTCCGGTTACGATGGTCGCGGCGAGCTCTTCTTGGGCCTTCGCCATCTCGGCTTGCATCTTCTTGACCTGGGCCATCAACTGCGCTTGATTCATCTACAAACCTTTCGGGTGTCAGGGACCTGAGCGTATGCGCTCGTTTGCATAGTCGAAGAGCGCGTCGGGGTCGTCGGGTTCGCGGTTCGGCTCGGATCCGGCGCCGGGAGTCGATGACGGAGCCTTTGCGCGTCCGGCGCTGGAATCCACCCGCAGCGTGACGCGCAGCGGCATCCCCAACACGTCGGCGATCGCGCCTTCGATGATCTTGACGTGCTCGCGCAGCGCGTCGGCGCTCCAGCTGTTGGGAAAACTCAAGACGATTGCATTGCTTTCGAGCGATTCGATCGCCGCCCGCGACAACGGCGCCCGTAAGGATTGCCGCTCGCCTTCGATCTTGCTGCGTATGCTCTGCCAGGCGGCCCGAACCTTTTGCAGTGAGAGCGTGCCCGGGGGTTGGGCCTGCGGTGTTTCCGGTGCCTTTGGCGTCACCGACGCCTTGGGTCCTTCGGAAAGCTTGGGCGCTGGCGGTGGTATGGCTGGTGCGACGGTCGTTGCCGTTTGGGCGGTCTTTGCAGCTGTGCCGCTCAGCCGCTCTTCCAGCGCCCCCAAGCGCGCGGAGAGGCCGTCGAACGTCGGGTCCTCGCCGGCTAGTACGTAGCGCAGCAGCGCCGTTTCGAGTTCGAGACGCGCGTTGCCGCCGGAGCGCGCGAGCGACTGCGCCTCACCGAATACCCGCAGCGCGCGCGTTAACGTCGCCGGTGAAAGACCGGCCGCCTGTGCGGCGACGCGCTGTGCGTCCTCCGGCGCCAGGTCGCGGACGACGAGCTCGGGGTCGATGCGAGCCACCAGCAAATGGCGGAAACTCGCGATCAATGCGCGGGTCAAGACCGTAAAATCCGTCCCCGCTTCGCTCGCCGTCTCGATCTCACGCAAAGCGCTCGCCGCGTCGCCCGCGAGGATGGCATCGACGAGCTTCGCGGCGTACTGGCGGCCCGTCGAGCCCAAGGCAAGGTCCAGTGTCGCAACCGTGGCCGTCTCGCCGCTGGAGAACGCTGCGAGCTGCTCGAGCATCGTCAGCGCATCGCGAAGACCGCCGTCGGCTCGATAGGCGATCGCCGCCAGAGCCTCGTCGTCGATCGGGATATTCTCGGCCGTTGAGATCTCGCGCATCCGTTCGATCATCACCGGGACGGAGATGCGCCGGAACGCGTAACGCTGACAGCGCGAGAGAATTGTGACCGGAAGCCGCTCCGGCTCGGTCGTAGCGAGGATGAACACGGCGTGCGGCGGGGGCTCTTCGAGGGTCCGAAGGAACGCATTGGCTCCTTCCTTGGTTAGCATGTGAGCCTCGTCGACGATGTAGATCTTCATCCGCATCGTCGCCGGTGCAAACTTGACCGCTTCGCGTAAGGTCCGGATCTCGTCGATGCCGCGATTGCTGGCAGCGTCGATCTCGAGCACGTCGAGCGCGTTTCCGGCCAGGATGGCCAGACAGTTGCCGCAGGTGTTGTCGGGGGTCGGGGTCGGACCGGCCTCGCAGTTGATACAGCGTGCTAGAATCTTGGCGGCGGATGTCTTGCCCGAACCGCGAGGTCCGGAGAATAGGTAGGCGTGGGCGAGCTTTCCGCTATCGATCGCCGAGGTAAGGGTACGAACCACGGAGTCTTGCCCGACGAGGTCGGCAAACGTGCGGGGGCGCCAGGTGCGGTACAGGGACACGGCGCTCAACTTAGCCGACCGTTTGGTGGCGCCTGCCGGAGGGTATGGGTGAAACGAGTCGCCGGGGGAGACGGTTATGGAGTTTGCTTCCCAGGGGGCGGTGGTTCGATTTCGCTGGGGTCCACTTTAAGAAAGATGCCCGTGAATCTGCGCGCAGCACTTCAAGAGAGATTCGGATTTGATGATTTTCATCCGGGTCAGGAAGACGTCGTTTCTCGCGTCTTAGCTGGCCAGGATACGCTGGCTATTCTTGCAACGGGTGCGGGCAAGAGCTTGACGTACCAGCTCCCCGCGCTGCTGCTCGACGGTACGACCGTCGTCGTCAGCCCGCTCATCGCCTTGATGAAAGATCAGCTCGACATGCTGCGCGAGCGCGGGATCACCGATGTCGTCGCGCTCAACTCGACCCTCTCCGAAGATCAAGAGCTGCGCGCTCGCGAACGCATCGCCTCGGGGACCGTCCGCATCGTCTATACAACGCCTGAAAAGCTCGAGGACGAGGCCTTCCTGCGGCTTCTCAAGTCGATCGCGGTACCGCTCTTCGTCGTCGACGAAGCGCATTGCATCAGTCAGTGGGGACACGATTTCCGGCCGGCCTATCTCGCGCTTGGCGGCGTCATTACCGCGCTCGGCCACCCCACCGTGCTCGCGCTAACCGCTACCGCGACGCCATCGGTCCGCGAAGACATCCTGTATCAGCTCGGACTCGAAGCGGTCAAGCCGATCGTGCGCGGATTCGATCGCCCGAATCTAATCTACGAAGCGCGCAAGGCCGACAAGGAGGCGGACAAGCTGCGTATCCTCTCGGCGCTCTTTACCGGAGATGACGCGCTCGCCGGAACGGGCATCATCTACACCGCTACGATCAAGAACGCGCTAGACGTGCAGCATTACCTGCGAACGGAACTCGGCATTCCCGCCGCGGTCTATCACTCCAAGCTGCACAAAGAAGATCGCACCTCAGTTCACAATCTGTTCATGGACGAGGCGATCCGCGCGGTCGTTGCGACCAATGCCTTCGGCCTGGGCATCGACAAGCCGAACATCCGGTTCGTCCTGCACTACGACCTGCCGGGTTCGCTCGAGGCGTACACGCAAGAGGCGGGGCGCGCGGGCCGCGACGGTCTCGACTCGCGCTGTATCCTGATCTATCGCATGAGCGATACCCGGGTGCAGAACTACTTCCTCACCGGGAAGTACCCCGACGTCGAGGAGGTGCAGCGCGTCTTCGGCACGATCGAGGTCTTCGGCAATCAGCCGGGGGGCGTCTCGATGGTCGATCTTCGCAAGATTCTTCAGCTCCCGCTGACCAAGCTCAAAGTAATCCTGGCGCTGCTCAAGAAGTCCGGTTATATCGAGCACGCAGGCAAGTCCGCCTACGGCTTGACGGAGGCCGTGCGGAAGCACCGCGATTTGATCTTGAACTTGGCAAACTACGACACCAAAAAGTCCTACGACCAGAGTAAGCTCGCGATGATGCTGCAGTACGCGGAGACCGTCTCCTGCCGTCGCCGCTTCATCCTGAACTATTTCGGCGAAGACTTCGCCCGGACCAACTGCGGCGCGTGCGACAACTGCATCGCGGCGTTGGCGCGCGGAACGGACGAACGCGCGGCGACCGGCGGATTCCGGATCGCCGACGTCGTCTCCCACGCGAAATTCGGCATGGGAACGGTGGAGCGCGCCGAGCGAGATTTGGTGACCGTGCTCTTCCCGAGCGTCGGTTATAAAACGCTGTTGGCATCGGCGGTGCGCCATGCCGAAGCGCAAATTGCGTAGGCTGGCGCTTCTCGCCGCCCTAACCGCGCTCTGCGCCACGGCGCAAGCCCAAACACCGTCTCCCTCGCCATCAGTCTCGCCCGCCCCGTCACCCTCGGCTAGCGCGCCGCCCGGAGTTCCCGGGCAAGGTCCGACGCCGCCGCCGATCACGGTCGAGCCCGCGGCCGCCTCCGTTCCGGTCGGCTCCGCGGTGAACCTCATCGTCGGCTCGGCGATCGCGCCGATCACCGTCACCGTCGCCAACCCCAGCGTCGCTACGGCGGCGATCGACCCGGCCTCGCAGCGGCTGGTGATCGTCGGCAAAACGGCCGGCGCAACGGTGATCACCTTGACCGACGCTCGCGGCGTTCGTCGCGACGTGCCGGTACGCGTTGCGTTCTTCGCCGGCACGATTCCGGCGAGCGTCCCCGTCGATATCACGGGCGATCCCGCGGCGGCCGCCTTCGTGCGCGAGCAGGTCGTGCGCGAGATCAAGAACGGAACGAAGATCCGTACCGGAGCGCAGGTAATCGTCAGTACCGATGACGTTCCGTTTCACGGGACGCTCAATCAAGACGACGTCGCCGCCTTCGACGTTCCGGTGCTGATTCAAGCGCGCGATGCCTTAGAGGTCGACGGCTCGACGCACGTCGAGGTCCGAAACATCGCCGTGCCGCGAATCTCGCCCGATTCGCTGATGGTCAGCGACTATCCGGAGCGCTTGACGGAGGTCGGCACCCTCTTTACGGCCGATTTGCGCTCGTCGGCACCGTCGCGTTTCCTCTACTTCCATTACAATCCGCCGGGACAGCCCGATCGCCGAATCGTTCTGCGTGCGCAGAATCTCTCGCGCGAACCCTCGATCGTTCAAATGATCAGCGGCCGCGGCGGTCCCTCCGCCAACGAGATGGAGGTTGGTCACGTCGCGACCAAACGCTTTTTGATCGATCTGGTGCAGAATCAGGGACGCCTGATCACGATCGACGGGTCGACCTCAGCGAATATCGTCGTCCAGGATCTCCCGGCTGGGAGCATCGTCTGCAATCTGCTCCAGCTGCGCGTGCTCTCGGGCGGAAACGTTCACCTCACGCTGGTCGCCCAAGACGCCACGGCCAATCCCGACGATCCGATTGCCGTTGCGGCACTGCTCGAAGGAGCTCACCAACACGCGCGCGGCATCTACCCGGTCGCCGAGTTTCATTTCGCGACACAATGGCGCGTCGACTCCGATTACCTAGAGCTGCCGATCGGGCATCTTCCGCTCCCCAACGATCTGCATGGCCAAGCGCTGGCCGGCGACTACGGCGTTCTGCAATCCTTTGTCGTAAACGTGCAGAACCCGCTCTCGTCTCCGCAAACGTTTGCGATCTACGAAAACCCGCGCGGCGGGCGCGCGACCGGCACGTACATCATCGACGGGGTCCTCGTGCAGTCGCACCAAGTGCCGGCGTACTCCCGATACAAAGTACGCCAATACGTCGTTCCCGCGCACGGCTTCGTCCGCGTAACGATCGTCACGATGCCCGAGGCGGGCTCGAGCCTGCCGCTGCGTTTGATCTTCGCGCCCGATGACGGAAGCGTAGCGCCGGGCGGCCCGGGCTCACCGATTTACTAACGGCCCGCGACGCTTTCGTAGATGCGCTGCATCGCCGCGGCGCTCGATTCCCAAGAGAACCGCTCGATCGCGCTGCGCCGAACGCGGGCCGCGTGCGCCTCGGCCTCCCCGCGCAACGCCGCCGTCAGCGCTGCTAGCCAGGCGTGCTCGTCGTCGACGCCCGCGACTACCGCGTCGTCACCGGCGATCTCCGGAAGCGAAGCGCAGTCCGAAACGACGCACGGCACTCCGGCGCAGAGCGCCTGGGCCGCGGGATAACCGAATCCTTCGTAGCGCGACGCAAGCGCCACGACCGCGGCTTCCCGGTACAGCGCTAGGAGCTCTTCGCGGGAAACGTATCCGCGCAGTTCCACACGCGACGCAACGTTGAGGCGCTCGGCGAGCGCGACGCACTCGGCGGCGTACTCCGTCTGCGGTCCGACCGAGACCAAACGGGCGCCCTCCAACCGTGGCAGCAAGTCAATCAGCAGTTCGAGGTTCTTTCGTCGCTCGACGGTGCCGACGGCAAGGATCGTGCGTCCGTCTCCGGCGCCGCGCGCGATCTCGCAAAACTCGGGCGAGACGCCGGGGTACACGACCCGCACGCTCTGCGGGGGGATGCCGTCGAGCACTTCCAGCAAGGCTCCTCGCGAAAACGACGAGTCGACGACGATCGCGGCGGCCGCGCGGTACTGTGCGAGCGAAAACTTTCCGAAATAGTACCGCGCGTAGGCGCGCGCGTGTGCTTGCACGTGCAGCCAGGCGACGTCGTGGACGGTGACGACGACCGGCATCGGCCGCAGCAGCGGCATCGTTCCCGACGCGCAGTGCAGCACGTCCGCCCCGCTCGAGCGCGCGCGCAGCGGCAGAACGGTTTGGTCCCAGCGCACGCGCCGGTCGAAGCGCCACGGATCGAGCCGCGGCTCGCGCAGCTCCACCAAGTCGACGCCGCGGTGGCGGAGCGCCGCCGCCAAACCCGTCACGTACTCGCCGATTCCCGTCGCCGTGCCGACGCCTAACTGCGCGTCGAGCGCGACCCTCACCGCAGATCGCGTTCCAATGCACGAACCATCAACGAATGCGCATCGAGCGCGCGCGCGCGCGCCAAATAGAGCTTCGCAGTGGACCGGTCGCCGTTTTCAAAGGCGATCACGCCGAGCCCCGCGACCCCATCGGCGCTGGTTGGATCGATCGCGACAGCCTGCCGGAAGAGCTGCGCGGCGCGTTCGCGTTCGTCGAGCAGATCGGCTTGATTGGCGTCGGCGATGACGTAGCGTTCCGAGAGCGGCGCTAGCCGCGCGGCCGCCTCGAACTCGGCCAGTGCTCTGCGCAGCCAGGCGCGCTGCCGCGCACTTCCGGGCACCTCTCTCCAGGCCGTTTCGTTGGCGAACAGACCCATTTGCCAATGCGTTTGCGCGAGCGCGTCGGGATGTGTCGTGCGCGCGCTCAAACGCCGCGCCAAGAGATCCTCCAGTTCGTAGGCGGCCTGCGGGTCGTCAACGGCGCGCCGTTGCGCTTCCGCCGCGACGGCCCCGGCGTCAAAGGCCGCCAGCGCGTACTCGAACGCGAGCTGCCGCGAACCCGATGCAAGCGCGACTTGGGATAGAAGCTCGTCCCGATTCGACGAGGCGGGCAGGCGCAGCGCGTAGTGCTGTGCCGCGGCGGCGTCACCTCGTTCGAGCGCGAGCTGCGCCAGCGACGACTCGACGTACGGCGCCGGCGCGACCCGGTCGAGGACGAGATAAACGCGCTCGCCGAACTGCGGGGGAATTCGGTGCGGAATGGTATGCGGTGCGGCCGCGCGCGCGCACAGTGCCTCGGAGGCGAACTGAACGAGCGCGAGAGCGACGAGCAGCGACGCCAGAGCGGCAACGCCGAACGCTCGAAAGAACGAGAGCGGGCGCGACTGCAGCGACCTAAAACTTGACGGTGAAGTTGACGTCTTCGCCGGTTTGCGTATAGCCGTTGATCGGGAGAACGCTCTGCCCGTACCGGTTCTGGTACGCGGAGACCGAAAGGGTGCTCGACGAGTAGGGAATCGTGTAGGTGAGCCGCCCGATATAGGAGTTGTTCGCTGCGTCGAGATTCTCGAGGCCCGGCAGGATGTAGCCGCCCGAGGACCGCTGTGCGTCGTAGTTTAGATTGAGCGTCAAGCCGTGGATGACCGGAACCGCCAGACCCGCCCGCAAAGAAACCTTATTCGAGCCGGCGTAGTTCGGAGCGGCCAATGCGGCGTCGGCATCGGGCAAGTGCCACGCCGGCACGGCGGGCGGTGTCGCGGTAAGGCCGCCGATATCGCTCTGAGCCGAGCCTTCGTACTGACCGGAGACGCTGAGATTGAATCCTCTGGACGCTTTGAGATCGGGATTGAACTCCAGCGGCAGATCTTTGGTGAGTACGGGCGCAGCGGGTGAGGACGTGCTATCGAACGCGAGGGTACCCGGACCAGGAGAGATGTTCGGCACCGGCGCGACCGGTTGATAGGCGACCGTCAGTAGCGGACTCGGCGCACCCGAAAGCTCACTTGGCTGCGACGTCGGCGGTGCGAAACGAATCTGCGTAGAGAGGAGACCGGCGTCGGCCGCGCGGGCGAGATACGATGCATCGGTGCCCAGACTACTCACCGCGATTTGTTGCGGCAGCACGGCGACAGAAGCGCCTCCCGGCTGCGGGCTGCTCGAATCGGTTCCCGGTACGCGAAGCGCGAGCTCGTGCAGCGGCGACTCGCTGACGCGATCGCCGCTTTGCGCGGAAAATGATGCCGTCGAATCTGCAGTCTCGCCGAAAAGACGCAGCATCAGCTGCGACGCTAGATCGGGTTGCGACTGTGGCATGGGCAGGAGGTTAGCCTGTGCGGCACGAGCCAACGTCAGCGCCAGTGCTGCGCTCGTTAGGACGGCGACGATCCGACGCACGAAACCTCCGTTTCTCTCCAGTCGATTCCCCCGTGCGACGCTGCCGCCTCAGCGTGCTCTGCGTGGGGTCTCTTAGCTTGGAGGTTGAGCGGCCAGTCCCCTTGCGAGGAAGCGGCGGGCAATGACGATCGCCGCGTAGTCGTCCACCGGGCGCCCCGGCATCTGAAGGCCGATCGGGATCAGCCGTCGCCAGCCTCTTGGCGGGTGCTCCACGAAGTAGAGGCTTCGGGCGGCGCGGCTCGTCTCGAACTCATCCACCCAGAAAATCGGCAGCTCGAAGCGCTCGACGAGCCGGCGAACGGCACGGCCGTTGGTTCCCCGGCCGATCGCGATGCGCTCGATGTCGAGCCTTCCGAGAAGCTCGGCCACACGCTGCTCCAGCTCCCCAACCGGCTCGATGCCGGCCTCGAGGACGGTGCCGAGCGCCGAGAGCACCGCGTAGCCGGCCTTGCGGCGCCCGGGGTCGATAGCCAGCACCGCCCCGTCTGCGCTCACGGCCGGGGAGTCAGGACAATCACGATCGGGATGCCGCCGACGTGCGGATAGAAATCCTGGGCGACGTACGCGGTGAGTAGAAAGGTGCCCTGGCGCGATATTCGCTGCTGCATCTGTTGGGCGTCGGGAATTAGCTGAAGCGGCTGAATGTCCGTAAGGAACGTGGGGAGCTGCAGCCGCCGGGCCGTGATCGAGACGTAGTTCTGCAGCTGCGAAAGCGCGATGTTGATGCTCGCGCCGCTCTTGCCTGGGATCACGAGCTGCGCGATGGTTTCACCCTTGCGAAAGTAGCGGATGTCCGGCGTCACGTTGATCGCGAAATGGATCTGGTCGTTTTCGAACAGATTCTGGTCCGACGTCACGGTGAGCATGACGTTGGCCTGCGAGAGCTTCGCCGCGGTCGTCAGATCGTTGGCGACGCCGCTGAGCTTCTTGTCTACGTCGGGCGGCAAGACGTATGGGCGCAGCCCCAAGCGGGGATAGGTCGCGTTGACGTACTTCACCGCAAAGAAGTAGTAGTCGCGAACGGTCGACAGGCGCTGGGCGGGTGACGCCGACTGGTCGATGATGCGGTAGAACGGGACCATTAGCGTGTCGACCGGAAAGACGAGCCGCCCGCTGTTGACCTTGGTTTCGAGATCGCGCTGGCGGGCCTGGAGTTCGCCGATCTGCGCGTTGATCGAATTGAGCTTAAAGAAAGCCGTCTTCACCTGTTGTGAGGCAAATATCGCGCCGAGCGTGACGACTAGGGCGATCACCATACCGGTCGCGATTGCGACGATCGTCGACGTGTAACGCGGGCGTATTCCAAACAGGCTCAAGCGCCGGCGGCCTACCTGATGGCCGACACGGTCGCCGACGTAGGCGACGGCGCCGGCGATAACCATGACGAAGGCGACGTTGCCGATCCCGCGGACGATCTCGACGAAGCTCATACCATTGCGGCTCGGCGCAGCCGGAACAATCCGATCGCGGTGAACAGCAGATTCGGCATCCATGCCCAGAGTGCGGCCAGCGTCAGCATGGCTTCACCCGCAAACGAGCAGATCGTCATGACGACGTAGTAAACGAAGACGATTGCCAGCGAGAGCCCGAAGCCGAGGCTCGTGCTGCCGCTCGACCGGATCTGTCGCAGTCCAAACGGTATGGCGATGAGCATGAAGACGAAGCTCGCAAACGGCCGCGCCAGCTTCTCCTGATAGGTCGCAACGTACTTGCGGCGCTCGGTCTCGGTTAGCTGGCCGGAACGGACGACGTCGGCGATCTCCGATCGGCTCATATTCTCGGGATCGTCGTTGCTCATGCGCTTGACCAAATCCGTTGGCTTTTCGCCGATTTGGACCTCCTGGAACGGGATGTGCGGCTCGGAGAGCGTCGTGCCGTCGGGACTGAAACGATAAACGCTGGAGTTCTCCAGCGTCCACTTATCGGCGCCGAACTCCGCCCGGTCGGCAAAGATGATCTGCCGGGGCTCGTTGTGGTTGTCGTATTGAATCAGCGTTACGTGAAGCAGCGCGCGCGAGTTCGGCTCGTACGCGGTCGCGATCGTCATCTGTCTTCCCCCGCCGGGCAGCGGGGCCGAAACGGTCAAGTCGCGGTTGAACGCGCTGATGTGATTGATCACCCCATTTTCGATCTCCGTGAGCTGATCGTTGGCATACGGCACGACGCTCTCTTGGAGATAGTACGTTACCACCGACATGACGATACCGACGGCCAACAGCGGCGCCACGATCCGGGTGAAAGTAACTCCCGCCGCCTTCATCGCGGTCATCTCGCTCTCGCCCGAGAGCCGCTGGACCGCAAGCAGCGTGCCGAGCAGCAGCGCCATCGGAATCACGAGCACGACGTCGGCCGGCAGCGACCAAAGGAAGACCGTCAGCGCCGCCCATAGCGGCGCGTGATCGTTGCTCACCAGCTTGCCGATGTTCAAGATCTCGGTCGCCGCGAAGATGAGCATGAACGCCGACAGGCCGAAGACGAACGGTCCGCCCAGCTCGGCCAGCATATAGCGATCGAGAATCGTAAAGCGCACTAGCCGGCTCTTCCGGCCGAAAAGGCTATAACCGGAATCCTTCGCCGAGATAGAATTGGCGTGCGATCGGGGAGTCGAGGACTTCTTGCGCGGAGCCCGAGACCTCGATTCGCCCGTTGTTGAGGATGTACGCGCGGTCGACGATCGCGAGCGTTTCGCGCACTTGGTGATCGGTAATGAGGATCCCGAGACCGCGGTCGCGCAGCTGACGGATCATCGCTTGGATATCGGCGACGGCAATCGGATCGATGCCGGTGAAGGGCTCGTCGAGCAAGAGGAACGACGGTTCGATCGCCAAGGCCCTCGCGATCTCGACGCGCCGCCGCTCGCCTCCGGAAAGGCTGTCCCCGCGCGCGTCGACGAAAGCGCGCAAACCGAACTCTTCGAGCAATGCCGGCAGCCGCCGCTCGCGCTCGTCGTGCGGGACGCCGTTTTGCTCCCAGATCAGGCGGATGTTGTCGCCCACGGAGAGCTTGCGGAAGATCGAGTTCTCTTGCGCGAGATATCCGATACCGTTTCGCGCGCGCGCGTACATCGGCGCGCCGGTCAGATCGATCTCGCGATCGCCGTTGGTCAGGAGCACGCTTCCGCCGTCGGGCTTGACGAGCCCGACGACCATGTAGAACGTCGTCGTCTTGCCGGCTCCGTTGGGCCCGAGCAGGCCGACGACTTCACCCGTCTCTACTCCGGCCGTAACGCCGTTGACGACGGTGCGCTCGCCGTAGCGTTTAACGAGCCCGCGCACCTTGATCGAGGGGACGTGGCTCATTGCATCCGCATGTGCGTCAGCGAAATATCGGAATCGAAACTGGACCCGGTTGCACGAAAGCCTTTGGGGTCGGTAATCACTACGTTGCCGTCTCCGTGTAAGCTAGCGTTGTCTCGACGATAAACGAGCTCGTCGCAGTGCAGCGTCATGCCGGCCGCCGTGTGAGCCGCCACGCCGCCGGTCAACGTGACGGTGTTCGCGGTCTGATCGACGACGGCTTGCGGAGCGCTGGCCGTGATCCTGGAGCCTTTCGGGTCCCGAAACGTAACCCGGGCATCCGAGAAGACCGAGCGCATGCTGTTCTGCGGGCCCTTGCTCTCGTACGAGCTCGCAAGCAGATCGTAGTTTATGCGGTTGTGGACTTGCTGAATGAAATGGATCGGACGATTGGCCGTGCCTTTCCCGGTGACCACGAGGGTGAGCGGGGTGCCCTTGGCATGCGGCGCTGCGCGCGGCCGGGGCGATGGCGAGCTTTTGGGTGCCTGCGGGTTACACGCGCACAGCGTCGTCGCAACGAGCGCCGCAGCCGCTCGAGTGAGCCGCACTAGGGAACCTCGCGAGAGGCCGCCGTGGCGAGCGCAAGGGCCAGCGTGGGCATCCATAGTCCAAAGATTACCACGCTCACGGTGTCGATCAGGCCTTGGACGCCTACCCCGACCAGGCCGGCAGTGATGCTGCAGGAAAGCAGCGCCGCCGATGGCGTGGCGGTCGCGAGCCGCCGCTGCAGTTCTTGCGCGAATCGCCACATCGTCCAGGCGACCGCGGCGACTCCGACGAGTCCGAACTCGGCGAAAAACGTAAGATAGAGGCTGTGAGCGTGAAATGCCGTCGGATCCCCGTCGGGCGCGCGGACGAGCGCGTAGAGATGTGAGAAGTTGAACGGGCCGACACCCAGCAGCGGGAATCTGTTGATGATCTCGATCGCCGCCTGCCAGATCGAGAGGCGCGTGTAGTCTTCGCTCGGATCGTGATGCGCGTTGAAGAGCAGCACGATCGCCAAAAGGCCGGTAGCGGCGACCGCCGCAGCGACCGCGGGACGACGGGTACGCACCGCGACCAGGAAGGCCGCCGCGGCCGCCGCGCCCATCCATCCGGCGCGCGAAAACGTCATCACCAGCGCAACGAGTCCGACGCCGAAGACGCTCCATGCCAACGCTCGAATCGCCGGCAGACTCGCAACGCGCGCGACGGCAAAGGCGACCGGCAGCAGCACGATCAGGTACCCCGCGAGCTCTCCGGGCAGGATGAACGTTCCGGTCGCACGCCCGTGCTGCAGCGCATAGAGTGCCGCCGGTACGCGCAGCACGACCGTTGCGATCGCAACCGCCGCCGCGATGCCTCCCGAGAGGAGATATGCGCAGAAGAGCGCTGCCGCCGCGAAGCGATCGCCGTAGAAGCGCATGATCGAGCAGTGCCAAATGATGCCGAGGCCGCCGATGCAGGTGAAGAGCAGACCGGAGCGCGGATCGAAGCCCAAGCATCCTGCGAGCAAACCCGCAGCGAAGATCGAGAGCAACGGCAAAAACAGCGGCTGCGAGCCGCGCAGCGGATATCGTGCGAGCATGACGATCGCGTAAACGGCAAGAATGCAGCAGCCGCCGAGCACCGCGAGCGTCGCCGGAATAGGCAGCAGCGACACGCCGGGAAACGCCACCCCGGTCAGCGCGATGAAGCTTGGAAAAAGCGGAAGCGCCGAGTAGATCAGCGCGAGGCCGGGGGGAATGAAGCGCCGCATCAGCCGCCGCGCGCGAGCGCCAGGATAGTCGCGGCAATGCGCCGCGCGCCGCCCGGGCTCCCCATGCGCGCGCGCCCTATCTCGGCCATCCGCGCGCGTCGATCGGGATCGTTCAAGAGGTCGAGAACGCCGCCGACCGCCGTGGGAAGATCGCCGGGAAGAACGGCGAGTGCGCCGTCGAGCAGGCCCTGCTGCCGCCGGCGGTACCAGCGCGACCCGGTGTCGCGTTCGCGATCGAAAGCAACGACCGGAACGCCCGCCGCCGCTGCGCCTTCGTTAGCCGTCCCGGCCTGTCCGAGAACGAGGTCGGCGCGCGCGAGCAGCGCGCCGAGCGGCCCGTTCCACGCCCGCACGACGGCTCGTCCGTTTGCGCACAGCACGAACGGGATTCGCGCAGAGAGTCCGTCGCGTACCTCCCAGCCGGCACGCCGCGCTTGCGTTGCGAAGCACTGCGGATCGAGCCCCGGGGCGATCGAGAGCACGGCGCCGGCCGCCGGATGCGCGGCCGCGACCTCTGCAACGACCTGCAGTAAGAAGGCGGCGTCGCCGTACGCGCTGGGGCGGCTTCCGGGGAAGAGCGCGAGCGCGGGATCGAAACCGGCGTGCGCGCGGGCCGCGTCGGCATCCCTTGCGTTAGCGAAGAGATCGACGATCACGTTTGCGCTTGGCTCGACGTTCACTCCGTCTTCGCGCAGCGCACGTGCCGTCGCGCCGTCCCGGACGAAGCACACCTGCGCGCGCGAGAGCAGACGCTTTTCGAACCTTCCGTAGGGCGCGACGCTCACGCTTTTCGCCGTGCCCACGAAAGCCGTCTTCGTTTGCGCGCGCCGCGCCATCGCCAAGCAATAGACGTCACCCACGGCAACTACGGCGTCGTACGATCCGCGCACCGAGCGCAGAAAACGTCGCTGCGCCGCCACCAGCGATAAAAGCCCCGCGCGCAAATCGCGCAGCAGATTCCCGACGTTGCCCATCGCGATCAAACCGCCGCTGGGCATCGCGCGGCGCGGCCCAACCTCTCGCATGGACTCCGCCGCGCTCACGCCCACTAATGCAAGATGGTCGCGGATCGACTCGGGCTCCATCTCGCGCACCTCGAGAGCGATGCGATCGGCGATGGCCGCCTCGCCGTGTCCGTTCGAGACGAAGAGCAGCCGCGTCACGATGCTTCCAGCAACGGCAGCAGCGCGAAGTCAGCCAGCACGAATCGGCCCCGCCCCGGCGTATAGACGAGCTCGCTGCGCGAGACGAACTCTCCGTACGGGCCGGCGTGAACGATCGGCACGTCGCCGGCGTAGCGCGGCTGCGCAAGCGTGTCGTGGCTATGCCCGCCCAGAAGCAAATCGATCCGGGGTACGCGCTGTGCGAGTTTTACGTCGAGCGAAAGCCCCAGATGCGAGAGCACGACGAGGGGCTCGCGCGGTCCCAGCGCGGCAGCGTACGGGGCAATCGCATCCCACGGATCCAAAAAGCGCCAGCCGAAGACGCGTTCCCAGGGGCTGCCGACGGGATACTGCATGATCAGCAAGCCCAGGACGTGCACGCGGTAAGATCCGCCCATACCGTCGGGCACGACGAAGCGCAGCGACTGCGCAAAGGGCAGCTCGCGTCCCTTGACGTCGCGCAGGTTCGTGCAGACCAGCGGATAGCCCATCATCCGCGCGCGTGCGCGCAAGAGCGCAAACAGATAGTGGAACTCGCGGTTGCCTATGCTCTGCGCGTCGTAGCCGGCTTCGCCGAGTTCGCCGACGACCGGCTCGCTGCGATGGTAGACGGTTTGGCTGCCGCGCAGCGAATCGCCGCAGTCGAATAAGAGCCCGGGACGCTGCGCGCGCAACGCGCGCAGACGCGGTGCGAATCCCCGATGGTCGTGAAGATCGGACGTATGGTAGATGCGAAGCACGCCCGCGCGCGTCAACCGGCACGCGCGAGTTCGACCGCGAACGTCGCGCAGCGTTCGAGCGCATCGCTGGGACCGAGTGCTTCGCGCATCTCCGCATAGTCAGCGTACTGGCGGGCCGAGTCGGTCATCAGCCCTTCGAGCGTCTGCGCGAGACGCTCGGGCGTTGCGTCGTCTTGCAGCAGCTCCGGAATGACTTCGCGCCCCAACACGAGATTCGGCAGCGTTATGTAGCGATGCCTGATCATGCGCTTGCCGTACCAAATGAGCGCCGGCGGAATCACGTACAGCGCGACCGCGGGAACGCCGAGCAGCGCCGTTTCGAGGACGGCCGTGCCCGAACAGACCCAAGCGCCGTCCGCGCCGTGCAAGGCCTCCGCTACGCCGCGCGTCATCCGTACCCGCGGTAACCCTTCACGTGCGATCGTCTGGGCGATGCGCTGCTGGGCGCGCGCGTTTGCCGCACCAATCACGCCCTCCAGGTTGGGCCGGTGCGCAGCAAGCCGGGCAAACGCCGCCAGCAGCAGCGGCAGGTGCCGCCGCAGCTCTCCGCCCCGGCTGCCCGGAAGCATCGCTACCTTTCCCCCGTCGGGGGGCGGCGGCGGCTTTCGCGGGCGCAGCGCGTAGTGCCCGGTCAGAGGATGGCCAAAGAATTCGATGCGGCATCCGAGCCCGCGATAAAAGTCGTACTGATGTTTGAAGGCCGTCACTGGAACGCAAGCAGCGCTGACGCGGCGCGCCTTCACCTCGTCATCCAGCCAGGTTCCCGGCGGAAAAAGATCGAGGATCGGGCCTGCATAGTTCATGCGCCGCAGTTGGCGGGCCAGCCGGAGATTGAAGACGCCGAAGTCGACGAGCACGACCAGGTCGGGCTTCGACGCGACGATATGTGCGGCCGTCTGCAGCATCGCCAGCAGCAGTTTGGGAATGCGTGGAATCGCCGCGGCCGGACCCATGCTCGCCCACCCGCTGTGGTCGCGCCACAACCGTACACGGGCCGCGCGCATCGGCGCCGCACCGATTCCTTCGAACTGCGCGTCGGGATCGCAGCGTCGAATCGCCTCTGCCAGCGAAACCCCGCTAGCCTCTCCGGACGGCTCCCCGGTCGAGATGAAGTATTTCAGTGAGCGCTCGATCTACTTGAGAACGCCGCGTTCCGAAGGCGCCTCTAGGAATGCGATGATCTCCCGTCCGGGATCCGTGGTGACCTGCGCCTTCATCGATTCGGTCGCTTGCGAAACGTTGAGCTTCGGGTCGTACAAGAGCTTATAGAAGCGCTTGATCTCTTGGCGATCTTCGGGCGAGAAGGCCGCTCGGCGAAGCCCGACGCTGTTGAGTCCATACGGCTGGCACGGGTTCCCCTCGACGAGGAAGAAGGGCGGCACGTCTTTGGTGAGCTTGCTCATCCCGCCGACCATCGCGTGCCGTCCGACGCGCGTGAACTGATGGATGCCGGTCTGTCCGCCGATCGTAACGTAGTCCGCGACCTGTACGTGGCCGGCGAGCTGCGCGAGATTGCTCATCGTTACGCTGTTTCCCAAAACGCAGTTGTGTGCGATATGAACGTAGGCCAGCAGAAGGCAATCGTCGCCGACCGCGGTCACCTGGTCTTGCCCAGTCGCCCGCTGTATGCTGACGTATTCGCGCAGCGTGGTGCGGCTGCCGATCCGAGTGTAGGCGCGCTCCCCAGCGTACTTGCGATCCTGCGACGCGGCGCCGACGGTCGAGAACGGATAGAGCTGACAATCGTCGCCGATCTTCGTCCAGCCGTTGACGACGACGTGCGCCTGCAAAATCGTCCGCGCTCCAATTACGACGTGCTCGCCGACGATACAGAACGGCCCGATCTCGGCGTTCTTTCCAATCTCCGCGCTCGGATGAACGATCGCGGTGGGATGCAGCACGGGAAGGCCTGCCCCCCTAGACGTGCAGCACGGTGGAGTCGACCCCAAACATTCGCGGGTCGGAGACGATCGAAAACATGATCTCGGCCGAACACGCGAACTGACCGTCGACGGTCGCTTCGGCGTTGACCCAGCCGATGTTGCGTTTGTGGCGCAGCATCGAAACTTCCATATCCAATCGGTCGCCGGGAACGACGGGCCGGCGGAACTTTGCTTTGTCGATGCCGGCGAGATAGGGCGTCTTGCGAGAGAACTCACCGGGTTCGAGAATCATCGCGCCGCCGAGCTGCGCGAGCGCTTCGATCATGTAAACGCCCGGTAAGACCGGATTGCCCGGAAAGTGGCCGGCGAATACCTGTTCGTTGTACGTAATGTTTTTATAGCCGCGCACGCGGACCATATGCTCGAACTCGAGAATGCGGTCCACGAGCAGCATCGGGTATCGATGCGGTAAGATTTCAAAGATCTGACGGATATCGAGTTCAGCCAATCGTGCTCTCCTAGGCAGACAGTACGCGCAATTGCGTACGTAGGACGTTGGTGATCGTGCAGTGCAGCTCGTGTCCGCTCTTGACCGCGACGATCTCGCATAGGGGCCACGCTCCCAGCAACGCGAGGTCGCCGATCAGATCGAGCACCTTATGCCGCACCGCCTCGTTGGGCCAGCGGAGCGGCTGCATCGGACCGTCGGGTCCAAAGACCAGAGCGTTGTCGAGGCTTCCCCCGCGCGCCAGCCCTCGCTCCAAGAGCGCTTGCACCTCGTGCAGGTATCCGAACGTGCGGGCGCCCGCGATCTCGTCCCGGTAAGCGCTCCCGTCGATCTCACTGCTAAAGTACTGGGTGCCGATCGGCTCGGGGAAATCGGCCATGAAGCGCACCCGCCAGCACGGCGACGGGAGCGCGGCGATCAGCTTGTCGCCGTCGCGCACGAAGAGCGGTTCGGAGAGTTCCAATCGCCTGCGTTCTTGAGACTGCACGTCTAATCCGCAGGCATCGATCGCCGCCACAAAGTATGAGGCGCTTCCGTCGCAGACCGGTATTTCGGGTCCTTCGACGAGGATTTCACAGTTTGCGACCCCCATCGCGAAGAGCGCGGAGAGGAGATGCTCGGTCGTCGAGATGCTCACGCCGTCGCGGCCGACAACGGTCGCGCGGGTCGTGTCGACCACGTATTCGACCGTGGCGGGAATCCGGACCCCGCCGGCGACGAAGAATAGGCCGGCGTCGGCTGCTGCTGGGCGCAACTCGACGCGACACGGCGCTCCGGTGTGAAGGCCGACACCCTCGAAGAAGAGCCTCTCGCGAAGCGTCGCTTGCATCATTGGAATCGGTACGCGGGCCTCTTCGGAGGTGCCTTAGTTTTTTCTTGAGGACGAGCGCTCCAGGGCGTCGACACGATCGAACAGCTTTGGCAGCTTGCGAATCATGACCTGTCGCCGCAGCTCGTCGCGGTGATTCTGCGCGGGCTGACCAGAGATCGTCGCTCCGTCTTCGACGTCGTGCCAGACGCCGGTTTGACCGGCGATCGTAACGCTGGAACCGACCGTGATGTGCCCTTTGAATCCGACTTGTCCGGCAACTCGGACGTAGTCCCCAATCGCCGTAGAGCCGGCCAGCCCGGTCAACGACGCGATGACGCAGTGCTTTCCGATCCGGCAGTTGTGCCCGATCTGAACTAAGTTATCGATCTTCGTTCCGGCGCCGATCACCGTCGAACCCGTCTGAGCCCGGTCGACGCACGTGTTGGCACCGATCTCGACATCCTCTTCCAGCACCACGTTGCCGACCTGCGGAATTCGTTCGGCGCGACCGCCCACGAACGTCCAACCGAAGCCGTCGCTGCCGATGACGCAGCCGGAATGCAGGACGACCCGATCGCCGACGACGCAGCCCGCCATCAGGCTCGCATTGGGCTTGACCCAGACGGACTCGCCAAGCGCGCTGCCGTCTCCGATATAGGCGCCGGCGCCGACGACGCTCCCTGCTCCGATCGAGACGCCGCTGCCGACGTAGGCATGGGCCTCGACGTAGACGTCTTGCGCAAGCGTCGCGTCCGGCGCGACGAATGCCGCCGGGTGCCGGAACGGCCCACGCGGCCGCGGCGCACGTAAACTCTCGAGCAGCGCCGCCAGCGCCTGTCGCGCGTTCTCGACGACGAGCAGCGGCTTGAGCACGTGGGACGCTGCGAGCGACTCATCGATCAAAACCGCTGCCGCAGCGCTGCGGCAGGCCGCAGCCAGATACGTTGGGGAGGTCGCAAAAGTCAGCGCGCCCGGCCGGGCGTCGTCGATGCCTGCAATCGTTTCGATCGGCACGGCGCCGTCGCCGACGACGCGCCCGCCGACGCGCCGCGCAAGGTCCTCCAGCGTGCCGAGCACGGGATCGCTAGACTCCCGGCGTGGGAGTAGCTTTCTCCGTGATGTTCATCGACTTTTCGATGTCGCTGGTGATGTCGGTGCCCCCGTAACCGACGCCCTCGCGGGTCAAGACGAGCTTCATCTGGTTGTTCGCGGCGATCTTCCCGGCGGCGTCGCGGATCTGCTGCGAGAGGTGATCGGTGACCTTTGCATATTTGCGCTCCAGCGCCGCCGTATCGCGCGCTCGCCGCCCCGCGCTCTCCCGTCGCGAGGCAATCGACCGCTCTTCGGAGACCAGTTGATTTTGATAGCCCTGGTACTCGGGCCAGTTGTTCACGATTCGCTGCACGTCCACCAGCCCGATCTGGCTGTGCGCCGCGCAGCCGGCGAGCATCGCTGCAAGTGTGATGACGATGGCGTATCTGTTCTTTTTCACTCGTGTTGGCTTTCAACGTCGCTGATGACTTGGGATGTCATGTCGTATCCGCCCGCGGCGGCCCAAACGTTAACGAAAACGATGCTGAGCCCGCGATCCTTGGCGACGCGGGCCGCGTCGCGCTCGACCTGACCGACGATCTGTCCGTACAGCTCGGTGCGGCGCCTCTGTAGTGAGTTGAGCTCCTTGGCGGCCGCTCCGGTGGCGCCGACGTCGGCTCCGTGAAGGGCCGCGAACTGGCGGTCGAGATCGGCTTTCGTGGCATTGTATTCGGCGAGCGTCTTGCCCGCGTCGGCTTGGAACTGACCTGCGTACTGGCGCGCAATCTTGGCGATCTGCGCGCGCACGCCCGGCGAAAGGTTCGGAGAGGCAGTAGCCGGCGCCAGACTGCGCAGCTGCGATCCAACCTCGCTGCGGTGCTCTTCGAGTTTCGCCTTCGTTTGGGCGGTGATCGTGCCGACCTGCGAGCGGATTGCGCCGGAGGTTTGACGATCCAACTGCGCCTTGTAGGCCCGCAAGGTTGCCGCGTCGCTGCCGCGCAGAGCGCCGACTTGCGCCGCCTCCTTTGCGTTGATGGCGTCGAGCTGTTGCTGCGCCTGTTTGCGAGCCTCGGGGTCCATGGCCAGATTCGAAAGGCGCATCTTGATCGCTAAGCGCGCACCGGCATCCTGCTGCGTAAGGCGCAGCGAGAGATCGGTCTCGTTCTGCTGCAGCTCTTCGGCCTTCGCGCGATACTTCTGCGCGGCTTGCGTCTCGAGCTGATTAGCGATCGAGTTGGTGGCCGCGTTGTCTTGCGAGATGACGTTCTGCTGATAGGCCGAAAGGTCGGCGCTCGCGGCCTGGGCGGCCTGCTGCGCCTGCGCGGCCGAGGCGCCGCTCATCTGCTGCGCGGCGAGCGCGCCAGCGCCCGAGACCCCCGCGGCACCCAGCGCGGAGGCCACGGCTTGCTGCTCGCGGCGCGTGTAGTCGCGCTGCTTTTGCGCCAGGATTTTGTTGGTGCGGTCCTGCGCGGCCCGCAGCTCCGCATTGAGCTCCGCCGTCTGCGTCGCGATCTGCCGTGCGGTTAGCGGTACGTGCGGACCGGAAGACTGAAGGTTGATCGCCGCAATCGCATCGTCGATTTGCGATAACTGCGGATAGAGCGGGTGGCGTTTGACGGCCTCGTCGAGGCGGACGTAACCCGTGCCGCGGATCGCAGCCGAGTGCACGTTGACGCCGCAACCCGACGGCAAAACCGCGGCGGCACCGAGCGTCGTTAGCATGCCAAGCAGTGCTGCGGCACTATTTCGAGAGCTCATTCTGGACATCCGTGGTGATGTCCGTGCCTCCATAAACGATATCGGCGCGATCGACGACGAGCAGCAGCTTCTTTTTGCGCGCGACGTCGGCGGTCGCCGATTTCGTGGCGTCGACCAGCGGTTTGAGCAGCTGATCCTGCTTATCGGAGATCAACTTGTTATAGGCGGTGAGGACTTGCTGCTTGTCGCTGTTGCCCCTCGCCTCGGCCATCTTCGCGGCGTAGAGCTGTCGCTGCGTACTCTCGAACTGCGACATCTGCTGATTCGCGGTCTGCACCTTCGGAATTCCGTCGAGCGCGCTCTGGTCGACGAAACCGATCTCCGACGGCGGCGGGGAGGCCGCGGCTGGGGAGACCGCCTGCGGGCTCGAGAAAATCGTCTCGACGTCTTTGGTGATGTCTTGGCCCCCGTAAATCACGATTCGCTTGTCGACGACGACCGAGGCGTTGTGCGCTGCCGCAACCGCCGCGATCGCCAGCTGCACCCGCTGGAAAAGCGGCCCGACGATTTCACGCTGCTTGTCGTTGAGCTGCTGCTGAAACTGCATCGTTATCCTCTGCTTGTCGGCATCGGACTTGGCGTGGGCGATCTGGGCGTTGTACTGCCCGTCCATCTGAGCTTTGAACCCGGCGAGCTGACGGTTCGCGCTCAAAAAGACCGGCAGATTCGCGACGTCCGCTTGATCGACGAAGGCGACGTCGGTGAGGTCGGCCGCTATGGCGCCCGGCATAAGCGAGGCCGCCAGCAGCAATGCGGCGGCGCTGAGAATAATTGATCGAGTTTTCATCTTCCTTCTCTGAAGCTTCGCCCCGGGGCGCCTAGAAGCTTTGCCCGATTCCGAAGCTCGTGTGCGTACCGTAGAGACCCTTGGCAAAATCGATGCGCACCGTTCGGAGGCCCAGCTGCGGTACGTCGAAGCGGATGCCGGCGCCGGCGTCGCCCAAAAGTGCCCAGTCCGACGGGTATCCGGTGATCCGGTTGGTGTAGGGATTGAGCAGCGGATAGGCTCCCCGGATTCGATAGTCAAGTTCGTCGACGAAGAGGGCGATGGTTATACGGCGGTCGAGCGCCAGCGGCTGGCGCAGCTCGATCTGACCGAGGTACGCGTTGGTCGCGTAAAAGACTTGGTTGTAGCCACGCATCTGCTGGTCTGAAAACGTAAAGAGCGAGCTCGGCGGAATGACGCCGGTCGATAGGTACCCAACGCCGTGAACGCCGATGGTCGCGTCCCGCAGAATCGGGAAGAACTTCGCGAGATCGATCGTGCTCTGCGTAAAGGAGAAATTTGAGCCGAACGTCGGCGTGGATAACGTCGTGTTGAGGAGCGCCTTCACACCCTCGCGCGGATTAAACGGATCGTCGAGCGTGATCGACTGCAAGCTCAATCCGGTCGTGATGAGATTGTACGGCGAGCCCGTGTTGACATTGGCGATCGAGGACGCGGCGATACCGAACGAGCCTCCGTACTGATTCTGCGAAGAACTGATCGGCGAGGGCGAGGGCCCGACGAAGATGTTCGGCTGATTACCTTGGAAGTAATACGGTGACGGGACGTTCGTGTCGTACCGGATCTTCTCTCCGGTGACCGCAAGCGACAGGATCGTGTAGTCGCTGAGGCGGCGGCCGACGTTGCCGGTGACACCGTTGGAGCTGGACGTGCTTGTCGCGACGATATTCCCGAGCTGCTGCGAGCTCGAACTCGGATAGAGCGTGACCGGGATCGGCACGTTTGGATTGCTCGCGACCGAGCTTCCGCTTCCGGTGATGCTGTAGACCGGATAATAGTACGTCGAATGGTTGAAGAAGATCGAACCGCCGGCGGTGTACCGCTGCCCCTGAGGGGTATTGCCGAGGTACGGAATCGACAAGTTGAGCTGGGCGACTCCGGTCCGCGCACCCTCTTCAAACTGGATGCCGGCCGAGTTGCCGGTTCCGTGCAGGTTCGTATCTGTGAGCCCCAAGGTGGCGTACAGACCGAGCCCGGTCAAGCCGCCCGAGTAGCCGAAGCCCACCGAAGCTGAAGCGGTTCGCTGCTCGGTGACGTGCCAGACGACCGTAACGTCCTGCGGCTTTTTCGGGTCCGGACCGGGCTTGATGTCCGGCTCGACTTTCGAGAAGAAGTTCAGCGCGTTGAGCCGCTCGTAGTCGCGTTTGACCGCGTCCGTATTGAGAACCATGCCCGGGCGTTCTCGCAGCTCGCGGCGGATGACGTTGTCCTTCGTTCGGGTGTTGCCGGTGATCTCCACGACCGAGATACGCGCGACGTAGATGTTGTACTTAACGTCCGCCGTGCCGGCTTTGAGATCGATCGACGAGGGCACGATGCCGCCTTCGAAGTTTCCCAGCTCGAGGTGGAAGCGGTTCTCGTAGAGCTTCTGCAGCGCTTTTGCGTCGGCGTCGCGAACGGCGTTGGAATAGACGCTGCCTTCTTTGAGCGTCAGCGCCGGCAGAATCAGCGCCGGCGGGAGCAGCGGGTCGCCGCCGATCTCGATGTTCTTGACGATCAAGCCTTCTTGAATCGTCAGCGTCAAGGCGCCGGTCTTTGAATCGAGATTGATGTCTTTGACGTGCGTCGGCACCTGGCCGCCGTAGCCGATACGCTCGTAGTAATTATTGATCTTCAGTACGTCTTGCCGGAAAGTATTCGTGTTGAAGACCTGGCCGACGGAGAGATCCATGAGCGCCGAGAGCGTGTCGCTCGGCACTTTCAGATTTCCGCTGAAGTCGATCTTCGTAATAACCGGATTCTCGACGACCCGATAGGTGATGGCCACACCGTTGGGACGCGCGCGTACTAGCGGCGGCGCGATAGCGGCGAAATAGCCCAGCGCGTTGATGCGCGCGAGATCGTCCTGGACGGTCTTGGGATCGTACGGCTGTCCCGGCCGCGCCGCGATCACCGACATGATCGTCGACGTCGGAACGTGGAGGTTGCCGGTGATGTCTACGGACACAATCTTCGGAGCCGCCGGCGCGGGCGCGGCCATCGCGGGCGCGAGGCTCAGCCGAAGCATCGCGAGCAGCGGAAGAATGATGCCCAAGCGCCATCTGCTTGCGCGGACGCGTCGGGGGTCAAAGGTCATCTGAAAAAGTTGTTCTCAATCTGCTCTCGACGTGGCTGGCGTGTTTAGCACGGGCACCTCGCTGCAAGCATATCGCCTGCGGCCCGGCACGCCCTGTTCCGCCCGCCTTCGCCGGGGTCCTTGCTCCATTGCCGATGCTCCAACGCGTGCTTAATCAAGGGAACGTCTGGAGCGAATGGCGTGGCAGATCACCAGAAATAGTGCTGCAGGGTAAGGCTGAAGCCGCTGTTACCGAGCAACGGCTGGCCGACGAGATAGCCGGCGCTGTAACCGACCGGCGAGCCGGGGAGCTGTAGAAGTTTCGTCGGGCCCGATTCGTAGAAGAAGTTGAGATTTGCCGAGGTGCTCGGCCCGGGCTGGAGCACCAGCCCGAACGATTGTATCTGCGGAAGACCGAAGGTTACCGCGTAGACGGCGCTGACGGCTTTGCCGAGCAAGCGCGTGGCGGTCAACCCGACGTTTCCGTAATAGCCGAGCGTCAAATTGATACTCGAGAGCCCGAGCCCTTGACCGATCGTCGTCTCTACCGGCGCCAGGAGTCCAGCGGTGAACTGCGCGTTGAGAATGTTGAAGGCTTCCTGGCCGACCGTGATCGTGCTGTTCTGCGAGAGCGTCACGTTCGGTATCGGCGAGAGCGTGCCCAGCGGTGTGATCCCGGCCGGCTGCTGCCGGGCCAGCAGCTGCTGGCGGCTAAACGAGATGCCGCTGACGAAGCCGCCGAGCGGCGCGATGAGCGCCAGGATCTGATCCCGCGTGTACCCCGTCGGACTCGAGTCGAGGCCGACCTTTAGGCCGGCGATCGGCCCGTTCACCGTTATGGTTACGTCCGCGCTCCCGTAGGGATTGCGGGCCCGGTCAGGATCGGGATTCACGACGGTCGTGCTCGCAACGGCATGAAGCGCCGGAAGCACGCCGTCGGTGGCGTTAAACCGAACGCTCGCCTGCTGAACGCGGAAGGCGCGGTCAAAATAGGTCAGCGTGCCGCCAGTAGACGCAAACGTACCCTCTAAAGTCGGCGTGGCAAGCGTGCCCGCAAGCCGAACCGAGCCGCTCGCTCCGATGTCGAGTCCGGCGCCGTAGCCGCTCCCCCGGACCCTCACATTCTTGCCGGCCGTCGCACGCACGTCGAAGGCAAGCGGCAAGGCGAGCGCCTGCCCCGAACCCGTCTGCGTCGCGGCTTTGAGGAATGAGGCGAAGGGCAACGCCGCATTGCTTAGCGTTATGCTCCCCGAGAGCAGGGCCAGAGCGGCCGGCTGTTTGGCCACGGTTAGCACCGCGTCGAGCGTTCCGCTGCCGTAGGCGGGAAGGTCGAGCTGCGCCCCCCGCGCGACGGCCTTCAGCGCAACCGTGGTTCCGCTGGCGGAGAGACCCGAAGGGAACGATACCTTGCCCGATCCCGAGAGTATCCCGCTGCCGGCGCGCGCCGATGCCCGGGTGAGCGAGGCCGACGCGTGGTCGAAGACGATGTCCGCCACCATCTGCGTGATCGGGATGCGTTCTAGGTCGCTGACGTACGACCCATTTGACAGCGAGAGTCGACCGACGACCGCCGGACTGCGCAGCGTCCCTGAGATACCGAGGTGCCCGTCGAGCGATCCGGTCATCTTCGTATTCGCGCCGAGGGTATCGGCGAAGATTCCGGGATCGAGGCCGACGACGTCGACGTCGAAGCTCAACGGCTGATCCATCGTAATGCCCAGCGGCGCAAGCCGCAGCGGCACGGCGCCGGTTAGACTCGCCTCGCCCTTTTTGAAGGTCACCCCCGCATTCGAGAGTACGAGCGAGTTGCGGCGCAAGCGCAGCTCCCCAAAGAGCGTGGAGATCGGAATGCCGTACGCTTTCACGCCGGTCCCGTCGAAGCCGGCAACGAAGCTCGGCGCGCGATACGTTCCGCCGATAGTCAGCGTGGACTCGAACGCGCCGCTGACCGGAATACGCACTCGCGCAGAATCGTAGACGAGCTCGGCCAGCCGGTTCGTTGCCGCGTAGACCCGCAGATCGAGCGGCTGCGACGCGTCGAGACCAAACGTACCGGATGCGGTTGCGGAGAGCCCCGGCGTCTGCAGCTGGGCTTGGTCGACGACCACGCGCTTGCCCGCGGCGTGCAGCCTCACCGTCGCCGTATCGAGCGTGAGCGGGCCGAGCGTACCGCCTGAAATGCCGGCATAGCCGCTCACACCGATCTGGGGAAACCGGCCGTGGACCGTCGCCTCCCCGGCGGCGCGCCCGGTAATCGGAAGTGCCTGCATTCCAAGCGCCGGCAGCCAGAATGCGAGGTCGAAGTTGCCGACGCCCGCGGCGAGATCGTAGCGCGAGCGTTCGAGCGTATCGAGCCACTGCGGACCGGGTACCAAGTCGATCGTGCCGTGGGCGTGCAGCTCGCCTTCGCTGCCGCCGATCGCCAGCGATCCGTTTACCGAGTTGCGCGCGCTCGACCACACGGCGCGCGTGTCGCCGATCGGCAGATTTCGATAGCGAAAGCTGCGGATATCGATATTGCCGCTCGTCGTGATGCGCGCCCGCCGCGAAGCCGCTGCGAGGCGCACGCTGCCATCGCCGTCGAGCGTGTCGCCGGTATCGAAAAAATTATTGAAATCGGAGAGATCGGCGTATGGCGCGTCGACGTGCATCGCCTGCACGTGCGGACGCGAAACGGCATCGAAACGCGCCTTCGTCGTGCCGACGACCACCGAACCGCCGCGCATGCTGACCCCCGTTCGATCCGCGGTGAGCGCAGCGCTCGCGTCGACGAACGGCAGGCCATTGACTTCGCCCGCCGGTACGCCGATCGCGCCGCTTACCGTCGGCGAAATGCTTCGCCCGCCGATGTGCAGGCGCGCGTTGAACGAGCCGTCGGTCATGTAGTTTGGAAGGCCGAACGCGTGCAGCGTACGCGCGATCTGCGAAGCGGCCACGTCGGCCGAGAGCGAGTAACTCGGCGAGCCCGAGGTCAGCGAACCGATGCTTCCATCCACGCGCGCGTACGTGCCGCCGAGCGAGCCGATCATGCGCTGAAGGCCCACGGAGTCGCCGTGAAGATCGATCTCGGAGTCGCCTGAGAGCGAAAACTGCGCGACGCGCGAGCCGTTAACCGCCACGCCCCCGAGAAAGCTCGGGATCGGTGAGCCCGCGCGTAAGTCTCCGCTGGCGGAAATCGTTCCGCCTTCGAGCGGCAGGCCGATGCCGCGCAGCTGTGAGGCTGCCAGCCGATTGGCAACCAGCGAAAGCGCACCAACCTTGGCGCCCGGCCCCAGCGCAAGAGTGCCGGCTGCCACCACGTCGCCCCCTGCGGCATGCGCGTGCGCCGAGTAGATTCGCAGCCGGTTTCCTTCGACCGCCAGCGTCATGCTGGCGCGATCGATCGGGATGCTTCGCAGCGTTGCGCCGGGCATCGCAAGGTCGGAACCGACGACGACGATCCGCGCGGCCTCGACCGCAATCGCAACCTTGCCGCTGACGGGCCCGCGGGCGTCGATGGCGCTGCCGAGAAATGGTGCGAGGCCTTCAAAGGTGCCGCGATACTTCCCGGTCGCGACGAAGCGCTGCGTCGAAAAAGCGCCGCTGCCAGAAAACGTGCCCCACGGTCCATCGGCTTGCAGACGGTTGATCGGCGCGTTCGCCAGGGTGCCGGCCAGCGAAGCGCGCAGGCGGGCGAAGGGAACTCCGGCGATGCTCGTGTTCGCTGCGTGCACGACGCCGGCCAAGGCGATGTCGTTGCCGGAGCCCCCGCCCGCGGCCGATATCCCGAAGAGGCCGCCCTCGATCTTCGGCATCTGCGGCAGCGTCAAGTTCGGAAATGCCCGATAGCGCGGCGCGTGCATCGCTAGGCGGTCGGCGGTCATCCAAAATGCGCTCGTGCCTCTCGGGCGATCGAGCAGGTACGCACCGTCGAGGGTGCCGCGCGACGTGTGCAGCCAGAACGGGTCGACGAGGGCGGTCCCGTTGCCGTTCATCTGGACGAGCGCGGCCACGCGATCCACTCCACGTGCGGAAGCGGCGCTGCCGAGCACGTGAAAACGCAGGTCGTTGCCGCTGGCGGCCGCATCGATGACGATCGGCTCGTCGCCGAGCATCTCGTCGAGGTAGGGCAGCCGGCTCGCCGGCCCGGCGACGTGAACGCCGAACTCCGATTTGAGGTGCGCGCCGGTTTGCAGCCTCCCGCGAATCGCCATCGAAACGCCCCCGTAGCGGGCGAGCAACGGCACGAGCGCAACGACGTTGGAGTGATAGACGACGCCGGCCGCTACGTCATCGAACGGTAGCGCGCGATAACTGGCGCGAGCCGCGGACGCATCGGCAACGATCAGCGGATCGTTGATCGGACCGCGCACCGAAACGCCGAGCGTCGCTTTACCGGCGATCGGCTGATCGCGCGTGAATGAAAACGCCTCGCGCAAATCGGCGAGATTTCCGCTTCCCCATACGGCCAGGCGTAGCTGCGCCGCACCCGTGAGCGCTCCATTGAGATCGAAGATTCCCCCGCGTATCTGCAGCGGGATCTTCGCCAGCGTCGCGCGGCCGCCGGTCACGAAGAACGCGTTGTCGACGACGTTGAGCCGGGCATTAATGCCTTCGATAGGAATCGCGAGCGCCTTGAAAACGAGGCGCGCATTTTGGACGTCGAGCTTCAGGCTCACGTGATACGCCGGCGGCACGCCGGCCTCTAGGCCGAGCGCGTAAACGACGGCATCGAAGTTGCTCGCGCCGCCGCGTAGGATTACGACGTCGGGGCTCTGCGCAAAATAGTTCGACAGGGCGCGCAGCGGAAAACGAGCCGCCTTGGCGTGATGCGTGGCAAAGCCGGCCGGCACGTCGATTCGCCCCCGCACGGTGAACGGCTCGTGCCGGCGGCGCTCTTCGAACGCGCCCGCGACGCGGTAGCTCGTCACCGCTGCCGAATCGATGCTGGCCTCGGCGTTGATGCCGCTGATGCGTATCGAGCGCGCGCTTTCGTCGAAAGCCGTCGGCTCCCGCAGCACGACTTGCGCGTCGCTGACGCGCGCGTGGAAGTGCAGCGGCACGGGGTTGACCCGCTGCGGCCCGGGCGGCGGCGCACCGGCCCCCGGCAACGCGATATCGAAGCTGCCGTCGCGAAATCGAGTAAGCGTTAGCTTGACGCCGACGGCTTCGACATCGGTGAGTCCGAAGCGGTGCCGGCTGCCCGGAAAGAGATCGCGCAGGGAGTAACGCAGCGTGATGCGCTTCGCGCGAAGCAAAGGCTGCGTCGCGCGCGCCACGGAGAGCCCGGCGATCACGGCCTCGTCCCGGTCGATGTGCAGGCCGCCGATGCGCAGCTGGTATCCGGCAATGCCGGCGCCGGCTACGAGGGCGCCGCGAAGCAGCTCGTGGCGCTTTGCGACCGCGAGCCCGACAATTATCGCCGCGGCCACCAGGCCGATTGCAAAACGTTTTCGCACGTGGAGCCCTGGGGCAGTTATACCTCCTGGGCGCGGGTTCGCCCCGCTACGTTAAGCCAGTTCTAAAGTGGAGAAGGTGGCCGGCTGCGCGCAGGAGAGTTGCCCCAAAGGCTACAGATCGAGATTCTTTACGCTCTTGGCGTACTCAAAGATATACTGCTTGCGCGGCTCGACCTTGTCGCCCATCAAGTCCGTGAAGATTTGCTCGGCCTCAACGACGTCTTCGACCGTGATCTGTTTGAGGCGGCGGTGCCCTACTTCCATCGTCGTCTCGGCCAGCTGCTCGGCATCCATTTCACCCAGGCCCTTGTATTGCTGAATCGCGTAGTCTTTGCCGTCCTCGCCGACGATCGATTTGAGCTCCGCTTCGCTGAAGGCCCACCACTGCTTTTTCCCTTTTCGGATGCCGTAGAGCGGCGGCTGAGCGATGAAGACGTGCCCTTCCTCGACGAGCGGCTTCATCTGGCGGTAGAAGAACGTGAGCAGCAGCGTGCGGATGTGAGATCCGTCGACGTCGGCGTCGGTCATGATGATGATCTTGTGGTAACGCAGCTTCTGCACGTTGAACTCGTCTCCGAAACCGGTGCCGAGCGCCGTGATCATCGTGCGAATCTCTTCGTTGGCGAGGACCTTATCCAGACGCGCTTTCTCGACGTTGAGAATTTTGCCGCGCAAGGGCAGGATCGCTTGATTGTTGGGGTCGCGGCCGCCCTTTGCGGTTCCGCCGGCCGAGTCGCCTTCTACGAGAAAGAGCTCGCTCTCGGCGGCGTTGGCGTTCTTGCAGTCGACCAGCTTGCCGGGCAGACCCGAACCCTCCAGCGCGTTCTTGCGCCGCGAGAGGTCGCGCGCTTTCTTCGCTGCGTCGCGGGCGCGCTGCGCCTGCATGCACTTTTCTACGATCGCGCGTGCGTACTTCGGATTCTCTTCGAGAAAGAAGTCGAGGCGTTCGGAGACGAGGCCCGCCACGATGCTGCGCACCCTCGCGTTGCCGAGCTTCGTCTTCGTCTGACCTTCGAACTGCGGATCCTGCAGCTTCACCGATACGACGGCCGTCAGCCCTTCCATGATGTCGTCGGTCGAAAGCGAGCTGTCGGACTCCTTGAGGAGACCGCGCTTGCGCGCGTACGCGTTGACCGCATTGGTAACGGCCTGACGGAAGCCTTGCAAGTGCATTCCGCCCTCGATCGTCCCGATATTGTTGGCGTAGGAGTAGATTTGATCGGCGTACGAGTCGGTGTACTGCATCGCCACTTCGACGTCGACGCCGTCGCGCTCCGCGTGGGTCGAAATGATGGGCGCCAGCGCATCTTTCTTTTCGTTGAGCCACTCGACGAACGAAACGATCCCGCCGTCGAACGTGTAGCTTCGCTCGCGCGGCGCCTCGCCACGTTCGTCGCGCAGCGTGATCGCGAGGCCGCGGTTCAAAAACGCCAGCTCGCGCAGTCGCTTCTGCAGGATGTCCCAGTGAAACTCGCTGACCTCGAAGATTTCCGGATCCGGCTTGAACCACTGGAGCGTACCGGTTCCCTCGACTTTCCCGATCTTCTTGAGCTTTTGAACGGTAATGCCGCGCGCGAACCTCATCTCCCAAATAAAGCCGTCGCGCTTTACCTGCGTCAACATCCACTCCGAGAGCCCGTTGACGACGGAGATGCCGACGCCGTGCAGACCGCCGGAGACCTTATACCCGCCTTTGCCGAACTTGGCGCCGGCATGGAGAATCGTCATGACGACCTCGACGGCCGGCATCTTCTCTTCGGCGTGAATGTCGGTTGGAATGCCGCGCCCGTCGTCTTCGACCGAGCACGAGCCGTCCGCATACAGGACGACGCGCACGTTGTGGGCGTAACCGGCGAGTGCCTCGTCGACGGCGTTGTCGACGGCTTCGTAGACGAGCTGGTGTAAGCCGCGTTCGGCCGTATTGCCGACGTACATGCCCGGGCGCTTGCGTACCGCCTCCAGCCCGCGTAAAACCTCGATTTGCTCGCCTGTATAATTCGTCGACATCAAACCTTTATTCGTTAGCGTAAAGTAAATCGTGCAGCTCGTCGCCCAGGACGTTGCGCACCGTTGCCGGGGCAATCTCTTCGGGCGGAAGTTTGCTTCGCAGGACGACGTACGAACTCGCAACCTGCCGCTCGCGGCCATCGCGCGATAGGCGTCCGGCGAGCCTGGCTTGCTCGAGGATTCCCCACCAGCGTTTGAGCAGCTGGCTCCGAAGGCTCTCGTACTCAGGCTTACATAACCCATCGACGAGCTCGGCCGTTCCAGCGAAACCCAGCCAGGGAGCTTCGAAGAGCAGCCTCGCCGTTGCGAGCGCTCGCTTTTGGAGGCGGCCCGCGCTGCACGTGACGCAAAACTCCTCTCGGGAAGGCACGACGAGCACGCCGCAGGCCTCGCATTCCTTCCACCCGGCTGCCCGCTTGGCCCGCTGCGCGGCGGCGACGTTGCGCGCAAAACGCGCCAGCGCCTGATCGGCACTCGCCGCCGGCGGCTGCGCGTCGCGCTGCGGCGCAACCCGGCTGCGATGGGGAAGCGGTATGCCGGCACGCTTGGGTAAGGCTCCCACGCGGAAGCGCAGCCGTTCGATTCCGGCGCTCGGCAGCCTTGCAGCTATGGCGTCGCGGACGCGCTCGGCGAGGAAGCTCAGTTGATGGCTCCATGCCGCCGAACGCGTGACGACGATCAACGTACCACCCACGACGCGCGACGGGCTGGAGTTTTTGGCGACCTCGGCACCGACGACCTCGCCCCAGCCGGCCTGCAGCAGGCTCAACGGATCCGAGACGGACCGCGCGTCGGCCGGCGTCCAGCTCGAGATCGCCTGGGAGAGTTTCAGCACGCCGCGTACGCCTCGATGCGAGCCTCCTGTACCCGCGCTACGCAGGCACCGGCGTGAAGGCCGCCCGGCAAGTGGGTGGCCGTCACGAAGGCTTGATCGTACTCACCGATCTCCGCGAGCAGCGCCGCCGCGCGATCTTCGTCGAGCTCGGAGAGCACGTCGTCGAGCAACAAGAGCGGCGCCTCGTCCGAGCGTTCGCGCATCACCGCATACTCCGCAATTTTGAGCGCGAGCACCGCGGTGCGCTGCTGGCCCTGCGAGCCGTACGCGGCCAGCGATGCGCCGTCGAGCGACAGCCCCATATCGTCGCGGTGCGGACCGGTCAGCGACGTCTTGCGCGTGCGCTCGGCCTCGCGCGTCTGCTCGAGACGTAGTTCGAATGCCGCCGAAATCGCTTCGCGCGAGGCGCGCTCGAAGGCAACGTTCGGCTCGTAGATTACGTCGAGACGTTCGTGTCCGGCAAAACGCGCGTGTGCCCGGCCGGCCGCGCGCGCGAGTGCCGCGATCAGACCTTCTCTGGCAAGCATAATCTCGGCACCCGCATCGATCAACGTGCGGTCGTAGACGGCGAGCAGTTCGGCATCGGGCGAGACGGTGCCGCGCAGAAGCGCGTTTTTCTGCTGCACTGCTTTGCGATACCGCGCCAACTCGTGATAGTACCGCGCCTCGGTCTGCGAAAGCGCGACGTTGAGGAAGGCCCGGCGTACGCCCGGGGTCCCCCCCGCCAGCTGAAGATTTGCCGGCACGAACGTAACGACGCGGATGCGCCCCAAATAGCCCGCATAGCGAACGCCGCCGCCGTTGACCGTGTAACTCTTTCTCGTACCGCGCGTGCTTCTCTCGATCGTGCAGACCAGCTCGACCCGTCCCGCGCGCAGCAGGGCCTCTCCCCGCACCACCGCCGTTTCACTGCCGCTGCGAACCACGTCGCCCTCATGCGACGTGCGAAACGACTTGCCCGTGCCGAGCATGGCGATGCCTTCGAGCAGGTTGCTCTTCCCCTGCGCGTTGGCTCCGACATAGACGTTCAATCCGCCGGCGGGTTCGAGATCGAGTTGCGCGTAGTTGCGAAAGTTTGATAGCGTCAAGTGCTGCAGGAGCACATCATTGCCGCAGCGGCATCAGCACGTAGAGCTGCTGCCCGCTCTCGAGCGGATCGAGCGGCCGGATCGCAGCCGGCGAGAGCGGGCCGAGAAACTCCATTACGACCTTCTCGCTCTTGATGTGGTTGAGAATCTCGACGAGATAGCGAGCGTTGAAGGCGATTGCCAGGTCCTCGCCGGTCTGCTCGACCTCAACCTCTTCGTACGCGTTGCCGGAGACATCCGAGCTGGCCGTGACGATCAGCGTTTGATTGGCGACCGAAAGCTTCACCATGCTGGCTCGATCGCCGGCGACGAGCTCCGCCCGGCGCAGGCTTCCGATGAGCTGGGCGGTGCCTGCGGTCACCGTGCGGTCGAACTTCGCCGGGATGACCTGCTGGTAGTTCGGGTACTGGCCGTCGACCAGCCGAACCGTGATCGACACGTCGCCGCCGCTCATCTGCAGTTGGTTGCTCTGGGCGCCGAGCGCGTTCACCGCGATCTCGTCACCGCCGCCGAGATTACGCGCTACTTCGGCGAGCGCCCGCGAGGGCACGATGAACTTCTCGGGGCCGCTCATCCCCTCGTCGAGGGTCGTCGCGAACTTCGCAAGCCGGTAGCCGTCGGTCGCGACCATCGTCAGCGCGTTTCCCTCCACCTCGAGGAGGGTGCCCATCAGCACTGCGCCGCGAGCCTCTTCACCCGAGGCCGCAAAGATCGTCGCATCGATGCCGTCGCGCAGGCGCTTGCCGGCGATCGTGAAGTGCGAGCCGCGGGCGGCGGCCGGCAGCGGCGGATACTCTTCGGGCGGTAAGGCGTGGAAGTCGTAGTTGCTCCGGTCGCACTTCACGCTGGCTCGCGTGGGCGTTCCCGTCAACTCCAGCGTACCCGCGGCCAGGTTGCCGAGGTAGCTCGCAAAGAGCTTTGCCGGTATTGTGACCGAGCCCCCTTCGCTAACCTGGGCCGGGAAGGCGTGTTCGAGGGTTAGTTCGAGATCCGTCGCCCGCACCGCGATCTTGTCGCCGTCGGCTTGCAGCAAGACGTTTGAGAGAATGGGGACCGTCGTGTGCGCGTTGACGACTTTGCTGGCGGCTCCGACTGCGGCCGCGATATCTTTGGAAGTACAGGCGAATCTCATTGCTTCCACCGTTGGTCGTGGGCTGAGGTTTTCCTAGTAAAGTATAACAGGAAGCCGCAGCAGTAGTAGAGCGGTGCATTCTGGGGACAACTCGGCATTCGTTCGACGTGGCTTGGGTTTTCCGCGTGGGATAAAGCTGTGGACGGATGAGGCCGGCTATCCACTTTTCCACCGCGCGCGAGCTCGGAGCCGCTTATCCCCCTTCGCACGGCCGCCCTGTGTGGAAGGCTGTGCCCGAGATCAAGGGTTCTGACACATCGCGATGAGCTGCCGGATCTTATTGCGGTAGGCTTCATCCCGCTGCATCTGGTCTTTGATCTTGTCGCGAGCGTACATGACCGTGGTGTGGTCCTTCTTGCCGAACTCGCGGGCGATCTGCGGCAATGAGTAGTTGGTCAGCTCGGTCGCGATGTACATCGCGATCTGGCGCGGCGCCGCAAGCCGCTGGTCGCGCCGCCCGTTGTCCATCTCTTTGACCGTCAGCCCGTGGGCGCTGGCCACCGTCTCTTTGATCTTGCCGATCGTGATGCGGTGCAGCGGCGCTGCGGCGACGGCGCTCTTGAGGACGTCGGCGGCGAGATCGGTCGTGATCGGCGCTTTGGTCAGCGAAGCGTACGCGATAACGCGGATCAGGGCGCCCTCGAGCTCGCGGATATTAGACGGAATCACTTTGGCAATAAACGAGGTCACCTCGTCGGGAACCGGGATGTTCTCGCTGCCGGCCTTCTTACGCAGAATCGCCTCGCGGGTCTCGAGATCGGGCGCCTGAATGTCGGTCAGCAAGCCCCATTCGAATCGCGAGCGCAGGCGCGCTTCGAGGGTTTGGATCTCTTTGGGCGGCCGGTCCGAGGAGATGATCAGCTGACGCCCAGACTCGTGCAGCGCGTTGAACGTGTGAAAGAACTCTTCTTGAGTCGTCTCTTTGCCGGCGAGAAATTGAATGTCGTCGATGAGCAGCACGTCGACCTGACGGTAGCGGTTGCGAAACTCCGGCGTGCGGTTGTTCTGCAGCGCGATGATGAACTCGTTGGTAAACTTCTCGCAGGTGAGGTAGACGACGTTGGCGGCCAAATTGTCTTGAATGACGCGGTGGCCGATCGCGTGCATCAAGTGCGTCTTGCCCAGGCCCACACCGCCATAGAGAAAGAGCGGGTTATAGGCGTGCGCCGGCGCGCCGGCAACGGCTTGCGCTGCGGCGTGCGCGAAGCGGTTTGAATTGCCGACGACGAACTCTTCGAAAGTATAACGAGCATTAAGACTGGCAATGCGGAACTCTTCAAGGGGCCCAGTTCCCGCTACGGGCGCCGGGCGAGCCGCCTCTACCGGATCGGCGACCGAAAGCCGCAGTTCGACGCTCGTGCCGAAGAGTTCGCTCAAGACGCCGCTCATCTGGGGACGAAGCTTGCTCCCGACCCAATCCTGAGCGAACTTGCTGTGCACCGCGAGGTGCAACTCGTTACCGTGGAATGATATGAACCGAATAGGTTTGATCCACATCTCGAAAACAGGCTTCGAGAAGGTTCGTTCCAACGTATCGAGCGCGGCCTGCCAAAGCTCGTTGGAGATGTCCGAGTTGATCGCAAGCGGCATCCTCTGCGTCCTCTTTCGTCGTACTGCACCACCCCCGTGAGGGCGCATTGCCTTGGCTTAATGAAGCCGCCTTCCTGCGGGAAATATGCACGACCTTATCCACTTATCCACAGGCCGCCAGCAACGCTATTTCGAGGTTTTTTCCAAATTATGTACCGACCGTTTCGGACTCCGCGAGGTGCCGGAATTACTCGGCGGTATAAGGCTTCCGGGCCAGTACGTCAGGCCCTAAGCGGCGTATTCTCCACAACCTTGTCCACAGGTGTGGAAAGCGGGGTGGTGGGTCAGTTTGAATCCGGGGGACTAGCAGCCGAAAAACGGTTAAGGAACGCGGTTTGACAGGGGTAGCCGTCGGCCTTAAGCTTTAGAAATGCCTAAGCGCTCACGCAAGCCTCCCGCCGCCCCTCGGCTCGTTGCGCCGCAACGGCCGCCCAGGGTCACTGACGACTACGATGGCTTAGCCGGGGCTCTCGTGCCCAAGAAGCCGAGGCCGCCGGTTCTGGTCGGTGCGGCGGCAGCGACCCTTGCCGCGGTCGGCAAACTCTGGGGCGAGGACGACGGCAAAGACCCGGCAGCGGTTGCTTTAGGGCGGCGCGGCGGCCTTAAGGGCGGCCCGGCACGAGCAAAGAGCCTGACCGCCGAGGAGCGCAAGGAGAGCGCCTGCAAAGCCGCTGCGGCGCGCTGGGGCAAACGCTCTTAAGGTCATTGCCTTTTGGGCGGGCTCTGCTACAATAGCGCGGCTATGTTCGATTTCGATCTGCAGCTGTTTGCGTCCAAGAAGGGCGCCGGCTCGACCCGCAACGGGCGGGATTCCAACGCTCAGCGCCTGGGGGTAAAGCGCTTCGGCGGCGAGCGCGTTATCGCCGGCAACATCCTGGTTCGCCAGCGCGGGACGCGCTTCTACCCCGGCACGAACGTCGGGATGGGACGCGACCACACGCTTTTTGCACTCGTCGAGGGGGTCGTGCAGTTCAGCGTGCGCCGCGACCGCCAGCAGATTTCGGTAGTCCCTGCCGCGTAAGGCGCTCGGGACCATCTGCGACTGGGGCCATTAGGCCCCTTTTCGTTATCCGGCGAAGTAACGAGCGTGCAGTTTATCGACGAAGCCGAGATCGACGTCGCCGCCGGCGACGGCGGTGACGGCATCGTCGCCTGGCGCCGCGAGAAGTACGTGCCGAAGGGTGGGCCGGCCGGCGGTGACGGGGGCCACGGCGGAAGCATCTACCTCGAAGCAACCGCAGAACTGTCGACGCTCGTCGAGTTTCGCTTTCGGCGCAGCTTTTCGGCTGAATCCGGCAAAACCGGCGGCACCTCGAATAAATCTGGAAAGAGCGGCGCGGATTTGACGATCGCCGTGCCAGTCGGCACGCTGGTCTTTGGACGCGCCGGGAACTCACCCGACTCAGTCGTCGCCGATCTTGCGCAAGCCGGTGCCCGGCTATTGGTCGCTAAGGGCGGACGCGGCGGGCTGGGCAATCAGCACTTTGCGACGAGCGTTCGTCAAGCACCGCGTTTTGCCGAACGCGGTGCGCCCGGCGAGCGCGTGCACCTGCGTTTGGAACTCAAGCTCCTCGCCGACTGCGGGATCATCGGCGTCCCCAACGCGGGGAAATCCACGCTGCTCTCGGTCGTATCGTCGGCTCGACCGAAGATCGCCGACTATCCCTTCACCACGCTCGAGCCGCAGCTCGGCGTCGTGCGCGTCTCCGATGAGGAGTCGTACGTCATGGTCGACGTGCCGGGGCTGATCGAGGGCGCACACGAAGGCGCCGGCCTCGGCGACCTCTTCCTGCGGCACGTCGAACGTACGCGCGTTCTGCTGCACTTGCTCGACGGTTCGAAGCCGCTCGACGAAATTCTCGCCGATAAGGAAACGATCGAACGCGAACTGGGCGCGTGGAATCCGCGATTGCTGGAAAAACCGGCGCTGCTCGTGCTCAACAAGCTCGATCTGCCGAATGCGCGCGAGTGCCTGGTCGAGCTGCAGTCGCGTTTTCCGGGCGTTCGAGCGATCAGCGCAGCGACGCACGACGGCGTGCGCGAGCTCGTGCTCGAGGTTTGGCGCACGATCGAATCGGCGCCATTGCCCGAGATCGTCGCGCCGCAAGCGGTGCGCATCGAGCTGCGATCTCCCGATGCGTTCGCGATCGAGCGTCAGGACGACGGAGCCTTCGTCGTGAGCGGCGAGCGCGTCGAACGACTGGCGGCGATGACGAACTTCGAATCCGACGAGGGGCTCGCGCGATTCGAGCGCGCGCTTGGAAAGATGGGCGTCGAGAAGCGGCTGGTCGAGCTCGGCGCGCAGGAAGGGGATACCGTTCGCATCGGGCCCTACGAGTTTACCTACTCATGAGAGTCGGGATTTTCGGGGGTACGTTCGACCCGATTCATAACGCGCATCTCTTCGTTGCAGAATCCGCGCGCCTCTCGGAACGCCTCGACCGCGTCCTGTTCGTTCCCACCGCCAACGCGCACTACCGCGAGAAGCCGCAGACCGACGCTGCGCATCGCTGCGCGATGATTCTCGGCGCGATCGGCGGCAACGAGGCGTTCTCACTCGACGACACGGACCTGCGTCCCGATTCGACCGGATATACCGCCGACTTAGTGCCGAAGCTGCGTGCGAAGTTCGGCGCGGAACTTACCTTCATCATCGGAGCCGATTCGCTCGTGAATACCCCGTGGATGCGATTCGACGAAGTGCTGGAGGCGCTGGAGCGCTTCGTCATCGCGCCGCGTGCCGGGGTGCGAGCCGATGCGCTCGCGCGGGTTATCTCGGCGGTTCCAGCCGGATTGCGCGATCGCGTCAGTTCCTTGAACATGCCGGAGATTCCGGAATCGTCGACGTTGATTCGCGGCTTGATCTCGCAAGGCCGCAGCATCCGCTATTTGGTGCCCGAACCCGTTTGGCAGTACATCGTCGCGCAGCGCCTATATGGCTACGCTGCCGCGCCGTAGCGTGCCGGTCGCGGCGCTGCTCGCGGCCGCGACGCTTGGCGCGTGCTCCACGACGCAGAGTCCGGACGACGCCGCGGTCTGCGCGGCATATACCGCGCACCGTTCGGGCGTCGAAGTCGTTGCCGGCGGCACGGTCTCGCGCAGCCTCGGCGTCAGCGCCGGGCGCAGCAGTCCTCACGAAGGCTTTCTGCTGCGGCTGGACTCGGGCTGTAAGCTCGTCGTTCGGGTCGAGGCCAACACCGATTTCACCGGGACGATTGCGCTCTCGCCGGGCGAGCGCGTCGCGGTAAAGGGGGAGTACGAGTACTATCCGCTCGGCGGCGTTATCCACTGGACGCACCGCGATCCGCGCGGGCACCACGAGAACGGATACATCAGCGCCGCCGGCACGATGTACTATTGAGACTGCAGCGCGTCGTTCTGGGCAGCGGTTCGCCTCGCCGGCTCGAGCTGCTGCGCTCGCTCGGGCTTGCGGTCGACGTCGTGCGCAGCGGCTATGACGAACCTCCTTTCGAGCATCTGACGCCTGGCGAGCTCGCTTCGTACCACGCTCGTGAGAAGCTCGCCGGCGTGCTTCACAAACTCGGCGTGAACCCCGGTGTCCCGGTGCTGACGGCCGATACAGTCGTCGATCTCGACGGGACGGCCCTCGGAAAGCCCGGCGACGCGGCGGAGGCGACGCGGATGCTGGGAGCGCTCTCGGGGCGCGAGCACGCGGTGCATACGGCCTTCGCGCTGGCGACGCCCAACGGCAACGAGGAAGAGCGCCTCACGACGCGCGTCCGCTTTTACCGCCTAGAGCCCGAGGAGATCGCCGAGTACGTTGCGACCGGCGAGCCGTTCGACAAGGCCGGCGCCTATGGGATCCAAGGGCGAGCGGCGTCACTGGTCGAGGCGATCGACGGCGACTTTTACACCGTCATGGGCCTACCGCTGGCACGCGTCGTCCGAACGCTTCGCAGGTTGGGATTTGCGCTCCCTGCACCGAAATAGCGTCGGCCCACAGCGCCCACGAGCGGAGTAATTTAGAATCTTCACCTATCGAGCCGAACGAAAGCTCTTTGCACTGATCGCAATCATCATCGTGGCGGCGCTGCTGGCGCTGCTTCAGATCGGCGCACAGCGAATCGGCGCGACCAGTCCAATCGCAAACATCGGCGGTTCGATTTTTGCCGTCGCGCAGAGCGCGATCGCTGCGACGGCGCGGACCACGCACACGATCGGCACGACAGTGATCTCGCTGCCGCGCTTGGAGAGCGACAACGTGCAGCTCCGCAACCAAAGCCGGCGGCTGGCCAAAGAGAACGCGCGGCTTCACGAACTCGCCGCCGCCTACGCTGCGACCACTGCCGTTCGTCCGGTCGTAACGCTCTACGACGGCATCGAGGCCCGTGTCATCGGTTTTCCACCGGAGAACGAGTCGCGAGCCGTGACGATCGACCGAGGCTCCAACGCCGGCATCCACAAAGATGACGGAGTTGTCGCCGCCGAGGGAGTCGTCGGTCGAATCGTTTCGGTCTCACCGTTCTCGAGCACGGTGCTGCTGGTCACCGATTACGCAAGCCGTATTCCCGCCGTCGTACGGCGCGGGCGCTGGTGGGGCATCGCCCGCGGCAACCTCTCGAGCGTCGTCATCGAGTACGTCGAGCAAGACGCACCGCTGCGCGCCGGCGACGTCGTCGTCACGGGCGAAGGGCGATCGTTTCGCTCGGGAGTTCCCATCGGAACGATTGCCGCGGTCGAACGCGGCAACACGACGCTCTATCAGACGGCCATCTTGAAGCCTTCCGTCGATCTCGGCGCCCTCGATCGCGTTGTCGTCGTTTCGAAGTAAGCCGCACGAGGCTCCGTTCGTCGGACCGCCTTGGTATGTGGCGGCAGCTTGGCTTGTTGGCGCCGTCGTCGCGCAAGCCACGGTCGTGCACGCGCTCGCGATCCGCAACGTCGTTCCCAGCCTCGTTTTAGTCGTCGTCGTGTGGTACGCCATCCGGGTCGACGCGCGGCGCGCGGCGGTCTATGGTTTGGCCGCCGGCCTGTGCGAGGATGTGCTCTCCCCCGGAACCGGGGCCGCGTGGATGATTTCAACCGGCATCAGCGCCGTTGTCGCGAGCACGCTCTCGCGCGGTTTTTTTGCCGACTCCATTCCGCTGGTAACCGGAATCACGCTCGTGGCGACGCTTCTGCGTACGCTGCTCTTCTGGGTTGCGATGGCGCTTACGGGTTATCCGGCGGGGCTCGGTACGATGCACCTGCACGAGGCGCTCTTCGCGGCCCTCCTCAACGCGACGACCGTCGTCGTCGCGATGATCGCGTACCGGCGCTACGACGCCTTCAAACGGTGAGCCTTCCGCGAACTCCACGGCCGCCGGGATGGCGCCTGCCGGTGTGGCGTCTCGCTGCGTTTTGCGCGATCGTCGTGCTCGCGCTCGCGGGTCTGGCCGGCCGCCTCATCGAGGTACAGCTCGTTGACGGCGAACGCTACCGCGCCGCCGCGCAGGCAAATCAAATTCGTTTGATTCCGGTCGCAGCGCCGCGCGGAATGATCTACGATCGCCACGGTGCGATCATGGCGCGCAGCAGTCCCTCATTCGTCGTCGGGCTGATTCCCTCGGAGGTGACCGACGCTCGCACCGAGCTCGCGACGCTCTCGCAGATCGTGGGCGCCGACGAGGCGACGCTTTGGGATCGGCTGCTCCGTCACCGCGGCGTCGCGTATCCGAGCTTTGCGGCCGTCGCAGCGAACGAGCCGTACGGCCCGGTCGTGCTCGCAAGTGGTCTCCCGGTGGCGACGGTCGCACGGCTCTCCGAGGTGCTTTCGGATCTGCCGGGCGTCGACCTCGAGGTGCAGCCGATCCGCGACTATCCGCAAGGACCGGTTGCGTCGCATCTCATCGGGTACGTCGGCGCGATCACTCAAGAGGAGTACGAGCGCCTCAAACATCAGGGCTACACCCCCAACGACGTCATCGGCAAGGACGGCCTGGAATTCTCCTACGACCGCTATCTGCGCGGCGTGCCGGGAGGCCAACGCGTCGTCGTCGACGCGACCGGTGCGGTCGTTTCGACGATCAAGCTGGGCTCGAAGCCGCCGATTTCGGGCGACGCGCTGATCACGAACGTCGACTGGCGCTTGCAGCGAATCGCCGAAGCGGCGCTTGCCGACGGACTGCGCGCGGCCGGTCACGGCCACCGCCTCTCGGGTGCGGTCGTCGCCGAGGATCCGTGGAACGGCGGTATCCTCGCGCTGGCGAGTTACCCGAACTACAATCCGAATGACTTCGCCGCCAATCGCTGGAAACGAGTTGCCTACGATTTAACCGACGCGTCGCAGCCCTTGTTCGACCGCGCGATCGCCGCCGCCACGCCGACGGGGTCGACGTTCAAGATGGTGACCGGCTCGGCGGCGTTGACCGAAGGCGTCGTGAAGGTCGATCAGGTCGTCTACGACACCGGCGGCTGGGACTGCGGCGGCTACTACGCGCGCGACATTGCGGCCGGCGGCCTCGGCAACACGACCTTCGTGCCGGCGCTTGCCGCCTCGAGCGACGGCTATTTCTTTCGGCTCGCATGGTGGCTCGGCAACGCACGCCTGCGCAAATACGCGCTCGCCTTCGGACTCGATGCGAAGTCGGGGATCGATATTCCCGGTGAAAACGAAGGGAACTGGCCGACCAACGCGTGGGAGATGCGCGCGTTCGGTGTCCCGATGGAACCGGGCGACGCCTGTTTCTTAGGCATCGGACAGGGCGCGATGCAAGCGACGCCGCTGCAGATGGACAACGTGGCCTCGGCCGTGATCAACGGCGGCACGTTGTTTAAGCCGCAAGTCGTGCGCGAGATCCGCGGACCGGACGGACGCGTCGTGCAGCGCTTCTCGCCGCAGGTAATTCGCCAAGTTCCGGTTACCGATTCGGCGCTCGCCGCAGTGCGCGCGGGCATGGCGAAGGTGACCGACCCGGGCGGCACGGCCTACGGCTTGGCGATCGACGGACTGCCGTACTCTGGAAAGACTGGCACGGTGGAAACGGCGGGCGGGAACGGCCCAAACACGACGTGGTTCATCGCCTGGGCGCCGACGGTGCACCCGAGACTCACGTTGGCGGTTTTCGTCGATCGCAGCGGGGGCTACGGCGCGACCGTCGCCGCGCCGATCGCGCGACAGATCCTCGTGAAATACTTCAACAAGAAGCCCTAGTCCGCTAGTTTAGCAACTCGAGGGTTCGCGCAAGCCGCGCAGCGCGCTCGCCGCGATCCGTCGCGAAAAAGCGCTCGAATCCGAATGCCGGTTGGCGTTGCGCCTCCGGGGTTGCGCAATGTGAAGCCGGCCTGGACCGTGACCCCAGGTTCCAACTTGCGCTCGGGCGAAACGACGAGCGTCCGCAGCCGTTCCGCCAACGGCGCTGCCGCGCTTGCGCGCCGTGCGGTATATTGTTTTTTAGGAAGGATCGCTAGAGTATGCTCGCAGTTCACGAAGACCGTCTCGCCGCCGCCGTCGCACGGCTGGGTTCGGAGAACGCGTTCGAGATTTTGGCCCGCGCTCGAGAACTCGAAGCTGCCGGGCGCCGTGTCGTCCACATGGAGATCGGCGAGCCCGATTTCGATACGCCGGCTGAAATCAAAAAGGCCGCGGTAGACGCACTGTACGATAATCACACCCACTACACGCCGTCGAGCGGGCTGCTCTCGCTGCGCGAAACGATCGCTGATTATGCCAGCCGTTTTCGCAACGTCACGCCGGCCTGGAATGCCGAGAACGTGGTGATCTCGCCGGGCGCGAAGCCGGTGATCTGGAACACGCTTAGCGCGCTGCTCAATCCCGGCGACGACTTCATCTACTTCGATCCCGCCTACCCTGCGTACGCATCGGCCGCGAGCTATCTGGAGGCCAACGTTCACGCCATCCCGCTGCGCGAGTCGCGCAACTGGCGCATGGACCTCGACGAGCTCGCCCGTCGCGTGAGCGCGAAGACCAAGCTGGTCGTGATCAACTCGCCTCACAACCCCACCGGCGGGGTCCTGACGCGCGGCGACCTGGAGTTTATCGCCGACCTAGCGCAGCAGTACGATTTTCTCGTTCTCGCCGACGAGATCTACAGCCGCAATTTCTACCTCGACATGCCGTTTTTGTCGATCTCGTCGCTGCCGGGGATGCGCGACCGGACGATCGTCGTCGACGGCTTCTCGAAGGCCTACGCGATGACGGGCTGGCGGCTCGGCTATGCGATCTTGCCCGAACGCCTGGCGCGCACGGTGACGCTCTTCAACAACAATACGTTTAGCTGCGTCGCCACCTTCGTCCAGATGGCCGGGATTGCGGCGCTGACCGGATCGGACGAGCCGGTGCTGCGAATGAACGAGATCTTTCGCCAGCGGCGTGACCGGCTCGTCAACGGCCTCAATCAAATCCCGAACGTCTCGTGCTTGCTGCCGGAAGGCGCGTTCTACGCGTTTCCAAACGTCTCGTCGATCACGCAGGACGACCGCGGTCTCGCCAAGTTTCTCCTGGAGGAGGGCGGCGTTGCCTGCGGCGGCGGCTCGTCGTTCGGAGCGGCCGGCAAAGGCTATCTGCGATTCTCGTATGCCGCCTCGTTGGAGGACATCGACTGGGCGCTGGCATCGATAGAGCAGAACCTGCCCAAGTTCAAGGGGTAAACTTCATCGCGCGCCGCACCTCGGCGAGCGTATCGGCGGCGATGGCCCGCGTACGAGCCGTCCCGTCGTCGATGATCCTTCTAACCACTGCGGGATCGCTGCGATACTGCGCGTAGCGCTCGCGCACCGGGCGAAGATAGGCGTTGAGCGCTTCGGTGAACTCGGCCTTATCTTGCACGCAGCCGAGGGCTCCGGAGCCGCAGCCTGCGGCGATTGCGTCGAGCCGGAGCGGATTGACGAAACGCCATAACGCAAAGAGCGGGCAGATCTCCGGACGCCCCGGATCCCCGCGCCGCACCTTGAGCGGATCGGTCAGCATCGAGCGCACCTTCTGCGTGGTCGTTTCCTCGTCGTCGGCGATCAGGATCGCGTTGTCGTAGGATTTGCTCATCTTGCGGCCGTCCGTGCCGGGCACTTCGGGAAACTCGGAGAGCGTCGGCTTGGGCTCGACGAGGATCTCAGCGCCCTCGCCGTAGAGGTTATTGAACCGGCGGACGACCTCGCGCCCGAGCTCCAAGTGCGCGACCTGGTCGCGCCCGACCGGCACGTATTGCCCCCGCACGACGGCGATGTCGCAGAGCTGAAGCAGCGGGTATCCGAGAAAGCCGTAGGTCGCGATGCTCCCACCGAGCGCCTCGATCTGCCCTTTGTACGTCGGTACGCGTTCGAGCCACGAGACGGGGGTGATCATCGAGAGAAGCGCGTGCAGCTCGGAAATTTCGGGGACGCCGGACTGCAGAAAGATCGTGCAGCGCCCGGGGTCGACGCCGGCCGCGAGCCAAACGGCAACCATCGCTTCGCGCGCGTCGCGCACGACCTGCGGATCGGCGAACTGCGTGGTGTAGGCGTGCAGGTCGGCGATTTCAAAGAACGCGTCGTCGTTGCGGCAATACTCTTCCCACTGCGTGAGAACGCCGACGAGATGGCCGAGATGAAGCGGGCCGCTGGGTCGCATTCCCGACATCACGCGCCGTTTGATCGGATTCATCCGCGCGTCAATGCGGCTAGCCGGCGCCCAATGCCTCTCCGGGAGCGCTCAGTGCTTCGCGATTTCGGCCCGCACGAAGGTGCGCGCGGCGCGCACCGCCTGGCGCAGCGTGCCGCCTGCGGCAAGCTCGCAAGCCAACGCCATTGCGAGCGTGCAGCCGGTGCCGTGCATCGAACCGGCAATTCGCGAATCGCTCAGGATCTCGACGCCGTCGCCGGAGGCGAGCGCGTCGGCCGGCTCACCCTCGAGGTGGCCGCCCGTAAGTAATACCGCCGCCGCGCCGCGCTCCCGCAGCCGGCGCGCCGACTCGCCCATGGCGTCGCGGCCGATGGGCCCGCAACCCAAGAGAAAGGCCGCCTCCGCGAGGTTCGGGGTGAGGATGACGCTGGGCAAGCGCGCGAGCTCGTCGCGCAGCGCCTCGCCGGCCGCCGCGTCGGCGAGCTCCCCGCCGCTGCTCGCGCGCAAGACCGGATCGACGACCGCCGGTAACCAGGGCCGTTGCGCGAGCGCGGCCGTAAGCGACGCAACTGCCCGCGCCGTCGGCAACGCGCCGACCCGCACCGCACCGGCGCTCTCCCACGGCAGCACCTGGATCTGACTTTCGAACAGGTCGGCGTCGACGGCCCGCAGCGCGACGACGCCGCCGGCATCCTGCGCGCTGATCGCCGCCACCGCGGTGAAGACCCGGGCGCGCAAGGCGCAGCCGACGACGAGATCGCGGCCGACGCCCGCGACGTTCCAGGGGTGGGTCGTGCCGATCGAGATCACGATGCTCGCCATGCCGCCGCTACTCGCTGCCGGACCACGTGCGCAGGAGCCGTCCCGCGGCTTGGTTTGCATCGGGCACGCACAGCGCGGAGATCACCGCCGCCATCGCGACGCCGGTTGCGCGCACCGCCGCCAGGTTCTCCGGCCCGATGCCGCCGATCGCGGCGACCGGCAGGCGCGTCTGCGCTGCGAACGCGCGCAGGCCCCCCAGACCAATCGGCGCGCCGGCATCGGCTTTCGACGCGGTCGCAAAGACGGAGCCGACGCCCAAGTAGTCGACGGTCGCGTCGGCGCGCGCGACTTCGCCGGCAGTGCCGCACGAGAGTCCGATCAAACGCTCTTGCGCCGCCGCGCGCACGGTGGCCGGCTCATCGAACCCGTCGTCGCCGGGGCCGAGGTGAACGCCGTCGCAGTCGAACTCGACGGCCCGCCGCCAGTCGTCGTTGAGTATGAGGAGCGCGTCGTGCCGGCGCGTGAGCGCGTGCAACCGCCGAAGTGTCTCTGCCCGGAAAGCGCTCTTCGGGCGATACTGAACGATCCGAATCCCCGCTGCCAGGGCCGCTTCGGCGCGCGCGACGACGCCGGCTTCCTCGTTGAGAATCGCGTAGATTCCGTGTAAGAGCGCGACGCGCTGCGCGCGCGTTACGCGCGAGGGCGCATCCGCAGCCATAGCACGACGTTGGCGACTACGTAGGCGATGTAAACCACGGCAACGACGAGGGCAAGCGCGATGCTATGGCGCGCGAGCGAGAGCGGAACGAGAATTCCGAAACAGAGAACGCCGGCCATCAGCAGCGCGACGATACGCGAGACCGGAAAGAGCATGAAACTCCTACGATTCCTGCGGCAGCAGCAGATCGCCCAAGCGCACGAGCTCGCCGTCGTTCTGAAAACGCAGCTCGATTCGGCCGCCGCGGCCGGTGCGGACGAGGGCAACGTGCGTACCGAAGCGCTCGCGCAGCCGCCGTTCGAAATCGTCTTCGTCGGGAGAGAGCCGGCGCGGCACCCGATCGTCCGTATCGCGCGCCGGTGCATCGGCGTTCGCCAGCCGCTCGAGGTTGCGTACCGTCAAGCCTTCGTTTACGGCGCGCCGCGCGAGCGGTATTCGCGCCGCTTCGGGCGCCGCCAACAACGCGCGCCCGTGGCCGGCGGAGAGTTCGCCGTTTACCAGCATCGCCTTGATCGTTTCGGAAAGGCCGAGCAGACGCATCGTGTTGGCGACGGCCGGGCGGCTCTTGCCGAGCCGGCGCGCGACCTCTTCTTGCGTAAGCGCGTGCTCGTCAATGAGGTATTGAAAGCCGGCGGCCTCTTCGAGCGGATTCAAATTCTCGCGCTGCAGATTTTCGACGATGGCTAGCTCGAGCGTTTCGCGGTCATCGCTGGTGCGAACGATGGCGGGAATCGCGTTTCGCTGCAGCGCCGCGCATGCGCGCCAGCGCCGTTCACCGGCGATGAGCTCGTAACCGTCGTCGCGCCGGCGGACGATGATTGGGACGAGGACGCCGTACTGCGCAATCGATGCTTTGAGTCCGTCGAGCGCGTCGCCGGCGAAGTGCTTTCGCGGTTGAAATGGATTGGGCGTGATCTGGCCGAGCGGTATCTCGCGTACGATCTCCTGCGAGCTGCTGACCGGCACCGAGTTCTCGCCGAGCAGGGCGGCCAGTCCTCTGCCCAAACCGCGCCGCGCGGTCACGCCGAAGCTCGAGCCGGTTCGAGCATCTCGCGTGCAACCGCAATATAGGCTTGCGCGCCGCGGCTCTTGAGATCGAAAAGAATTACGGGCTTACCGAACGACGGTGCTTCGGATAGCCGCACGTTGCGGGGGATTTGCGTTTTGAATATTTCGCGCGGAAAGTACTTCTCCAGCTCGCGAATCACGTCGAGCGCCAAACGAGTGCGGCCGTCGAACATCGTAACCAGCACGCCGCTGACGTGCAGCGTCGGATTGAGCGCATCGCGTACCCGCCAGATGACGTTGGTTAGCTGCGCGAGGCCTTCGAGCGCGTAGAACTCGGCCTGCACCGGGATGATGCAATCCTGTGCCGCAGTCAGCGCGTTGATCGTTAGTAAGCCGAGCGACGGAGGAGAGTCGATCAACACGAAATCGTACGAGCTCGCCAGCGGCGCGAGCGCTTGACGAAGACGCGTTTCGCGCGAGAGCGCCGCGACCAGTTCGACGTCGGCCCCGGCGAGATTGATCGTGGCCGGAGCGAGACTGAGATTCTCGACCTCCGTGCGCACGACGACGCTTTCGAGCGGCGCCTCCTGGAGAAGCGCGTGGTAAACGTCGCGCTCCAGCTGTGTTTTGTTGACGCCCAATCCGGTCGTCGCATTGCCTTGAGGATCGGTGTCGACGACGAGGACGCGCCGTCCGAGCATTGCTAACGCCGCGCCAAGATTCACCGCCGTCGTGCTTTTCCCGACGCCGCCCTTTTGGTTGACGAGCGCGATAATGCGGCCCAGAACTATTCTCCGAGTCTTTGGGGCGGTGGCGGATGCTCGAGATACTGCTCGAGAGCGTGCAGCAGCAACGCCCGCTCGTTACGTCGGGGCTCGTCGGTGACCTGCTCGAAGAGCCAGTGCAAGGCGTCGCCCACCCGGCGGTCGCCGCGGAAGTTCGGCGCAACGTCGCCGCGCCGGCGTAAGGCGGCGATAACGTCATCTCCGCTCACTGCGAGATCGGTGACCGCAAAGGCCGGCTCGCGGTCGATCTCCTCACGCACACGCGCCTCGAAGCGCTCGTTGCCGTCGCTTCGCTTCGGCAGTCCGCTGCCGAGGATGTCGGCCCGGCGCAGAGCGAACAGGTGTTCGATCTGCGAGAGTTCTGCGCGGCGAATGAAGCGGCGCAGTGCGGCGCCGCCGATATCGGGATCGGCACCGTACATGTGCAGTCGCACCAGGTGGGTGGCGTTCCGAACCGCCTCGGCGGGGAAGCGGAAACGCTCGAGCATCGCCTCGGTCATCTCCGCACCGACGATTTCGTGCCGGTAGAAATGGGGACCGTCCTTCGTTCTGGGCTTTCCGACGTCGTGCAGCAGCGCCGCGAGGCGCAGGGTCAGATCGCCCGGCGGCGCGGCGTCGACGGTGGCCATGAGGTGCCCCCAGACGTCGTGGGCATGCCACTCGTTCTGCTCGACCGCGACGCCCTCGAGCAGCTCCGGCCACACGTACCGAAGGACGTTGGTTTCGCGCAGCAGTTCGAGGCCTATCGAGGGCTTTTTCGCCAATTTCAGCAGCTTCGTGAGCTCGTCTTGGATGCGTTCCGCCGCGATGCTGGCGACCTGCGGCGCGGCCAGCGTCATCGCCGTACGCAGCGCCGACGTCGGCTCGAATTCGAATCGCGCGGTGAATTGGGAAGCGCGCAGCACGCGCAGTGGATCCTCGACGAAGGTCTGCGGGGAAAGAATGTCGATCCGGCGTGCGCCGATGTCGGCAACGCCCCCGTAAGGGTCGATGAGTTCGCCGCCAGGAAGCGCCCGGGCCATCATATTCATCCGGAAGTCACGTCGAGCGAGATCCTCCTCGAGCGTCACGTCCGCTCCGCTGCAGACCTCGAAATCGCGGTGTCCAACTCCGGTTGAGCGCTCGCGCCGCGGCAACGCGACGTCGACGGTCTCGCCGTCAACGGTGACCTTCAGAACGGCGAAGGAGGCGCCCACGAGGTCGACGCGGCCGATCCGGCGCAGTCGCTCGACGAGCTCCTCGAGCCCGACGCCGGCGACGACGTAGTCCGAGTCTGCCCCGCACGCGCTTTCAAGCTGCCCGTCGCCGGCTCGAATTTCGTCCCGAACGCGCCCGCCGACCGCAAACAGGGAATGTGCGGGCAGCACGGCCGCGAGCCTGCCGTCGAGGGAAGTCAGTTTCACGTGGAACTGCCCGGTGAAACAGAATCCGAGGCGCCTGGGGCGAGCCCATAGCGGTCGACCATGGCCACAAGCCGGCCGTAGGAGTGGTCGTCGATCTGCTCCCAGGGCAGCTCGCGAAGCAGCGGGATGAGCTCCGAGCGCAGCGCCGGCCCGCGAATCATCAGCTGGAAGTAGTGCCGCCCGCCGTGATGGTAGGGTCCGTAGAGGCGGGAAAACGGAATACGATCCTGCAGCCAGCGCAGAAGCCGCTCGTGCCGGACGTGCATTTTAAGCGTGATTTGCGGCTGTTTGCCGTCCCCTCCGACGTGCCCCTGGGCGATCAGAAGGCCGAGGATCAAACCCTTTTCGAAATCAGATCGAGTCGCTTCCAACGCCATTCCTCACGCGATTTTGTTTCACCGGTAGGTTTCCCGTGAAACAGCGCCAATCCTCGGTTACGAACAGAGCGGGCGTTTTTGGGCGACGCCGGTGCGGCGGGGGAAGCGCAGCGAAGTGCTGCGCTCTTTCTTCACCAGGACGATGCGGCGGTCGCTCTCGAGAGCGACGATTTCGTCGAGTCGTCCCCCGAGAACGAGCGCGGCGTCTTCGAGGCTCGTTCGTTCGGCCTCGTCGAGCCGGCCGCGCTGCAGAATGCCCGTCCCGCCGATGGCGATCAGGGGAAGGAGGAACTCCTCGGTCGCCGAGGCCGTCGCGACCGCCCGGCAGGTGCCGCTGGCGAAGCGCTCGCGCATATCGATCCGGTGGCCGGCGGTTTCTGCGCGCTCGGCAACGACCTGCCCCTTCAGGGCCAGTCGGTCCAAAATCTCCTCGAGCAAGCGCGCTTTCTTCACGGTCGCCTCGATCATCGTCACTTCGAAGCCCGTCGCTATCGCGACTGGGATCGCCGGAAAGCCGGCGCCGGATCCCACGTCGACGAAGGGAGCGCGAACGAAGGGCACCACGCTCAGGCTATCGATGATATGCTCGGCGACTTCGGATTCCGATTTAGCCCCGGTGACGTTGAATTCACGATTCGCTGCGAGTACGAGCGCGCCGTAGCGCGCGAGACGCCCCACGACGCCGGGATCGGCGCAGGCGCCGGCGAGCAAATGCTCCAGCTGCGCCTGCGCCGTCTCCCCCACCGGCCTAGCCGGCGGCGGTCGTGAACTCGCGCCGCCCCTTGTGCAGGAAAAGCCCGACGATCGCCACGTCGGAGGGCGTAATTCCGGGAATCCGGCCGGCCATCCCGAGGGTGCGCGGCCGCCGGCAGCCGAGCTTCTCGCGCGCCTCCGCAGAGAGCGCGGCGATTGACGCGTAGTCGAAATCCGGCGGAATTGCAGTATTTTCGCTCTTCGCCGCGCGCTCGATCGCCAGTTCCTGGCGCCGAACGTAGCCCTCGCACTTGAGCTCGATCGCAAGGCGTTCGCCGATGTGCGGTTCGAGCGGCGGATCGAAACACGCGGCTACGTCCTCGAATCCCAGTGCGGGCCGCCGCAGCGCGTCGGCGATCGTGTGGCCGGCATCGAATCGCTCGCCGCCGATCCGTTCGCGGCCGACACGTGTCCGTGCGGCGCTGCGCCGGCCCGATTCGAGCGCCGCTCGCCGCTGTTCGAAGCGTTCCCATTGCACGTCCGCGACTAGGCCGATCTCGCGCCCGACCGGCGTAAGGCGCAGATCGGCGTTGTCGTGACGCAGCACGACGCGGTGTTCGGCGCGCGAGGTCAGCATCCGATAGGGCTCGTCGACCCCTCGAGTGACCAAATCGTCGATCAGCACGCCGATGTAGGCCTGCGAGCGGCTCAGGCGCAGCGGCTGGTCACCGCGGGCCGCGCGTGCGGCATTGATTCCCGCGATCAATCCCTGTGCCGCCGCCTCCTCGTAGCCCGAGGTCCCGTTGAGCTGGCCGCAGTGATAGAGGCCGGCGACTCGCCGGGTCTCCAGGGTCTCGTGTAGCTCGGTCGGGGGCACCATGTCGTACTCGACGGCGTACCCCGCCCGGAGCATACGGCAGCCCTCGAGTCCCGGCAGCGTCTGGAGCATCGCCAACTGGATTTGCGCCGGCAGCGACGTCGAAAAGCCGCCGACGTAGAGCGTCGGCTCGTCCCACCCTTCGGGCTCGAGGAAGATCTGATGCGTCGGATTGTGCGCAAATTTCACGACTTTGTCTTCGATCGACGGGCAATATCGCGGGCCGATTCCACGAATCAAGTCGAGCCCGTAAAGCGGCGACCGGTGGAGATTTTCCCGCACGAGCGCGTGAGTTCGTGCGTTGGTTTCCGTCAGATAACAGGGAAGCTGCGGTCCCGCAAAGCGTGCACGGCTCGAGTACGAAAAGAGCAGCGGCGTCGAGCTGGGCGGCTGGGGCGTCAGGGCCGCATAGTCGACGCTGTGCTTGTCGATTCGCGGCGGCGTTCCGGTTTTGAGCCGCTGGGTGGGAAACCCGAGCTCGCGGAGCGCCAGCGCTAGTCCGATCGCGGGGGCTTCACCAAAACGCCCTTCGGCGCGGACGTCCGTTCCGCAAAACGACTTTCCGCCCAGGAAGGTCCCCGTTGCAAGAACGACCCTTTTTGCGGAGAACGTGCGGCCCCCGACGCAGCGGACGCCACGCACCTCTCCGTTGCGAACGATCAGCGCTTCGACGAGCCCGGCCACGATCTCCAGGTTCGGCGCAGCGTGCAGCAGCCGCGTCGCGAGCTCGCGATAGGCCGGCTTGTCCATCTGCTGGCGCAGCGCGCGGACCGCCGGCCCTTTGCTTTCGTTAAGAAAGCGCGAGTGCAGGCTGCAGCGGTCTGCCAGGCCCGCCATCGCTCCGCCGAGCGCATCGATCTCGCGGACGAGTTGGCCCTTCGCGCTGCCGCCGATCGACGGATTGCAGGGCAGCGTGCAGATCTTCGCTGGATCGCCCGTGATCAACAGCGTCGGAACGCCGAGACGGGCGGCCGAAACCGCCGCCTCGACGCCGGCATGACCGCCGCCCACGACGATCGTGCCGGCATCGTCGAGCATCGACCTTAGGTGGCCGGCGCTACCGGGAGGGCCGAGGCGTGCGAACGCAGACGCAGCGAGAACGCGATCATCATGATGCCGAAAACGATCGCATAGGCGCCGATCAGCCAAATGATCGCGAGCGCGCCGGCGAGTGGCCGCCAGAGCATCAAGACGCCGAAAGCGATCGACGCGATGCCGCCGAGAATTAGCCAGAACTCATTGCTGATGTGCTTGCGCAGCTGAAAGGCCGCTACGATCTCGAGAATTCCGGTGATGAACGCCCACGCCGCAATCGTGAGATAGAGCGCGAACAGCGTAATGCCGATGTCGTAGAACGTGATCGCCGCGATCAATATTCCGACGACTCCTTCGATCAACATTGGCCACCAGCGCGGCTGATGCTGCTCGGCCGCGCGAATCGTTGCATAAATCGCAAAGACTCCGTCGATCAGCGCGTAGACGCCGAAGAGAATTCCGATCGCGAGAATCGTCGCGCCGGGCCATAAGAACGCTAAAAGACCGAAGATAATTGCCGCGATCCCGCGGACGAGCAGCACCCACCAATTGCGTGCTACGACGTCGACTAAACCTTTTGCTAGCATTGCGTTACTCGAGCTCTTTGCCGTTGGCAAGAAGAACGCGCTGCACCGTGCAGAGTTTGGGCTGCGGACCATCCCAAACTTCGCCCACCAGCGCGTCGGTTAGATTGTGATTGATTTGAGCGCCCTGGGAAAACGAACCGCGATCGGCCAGTACGTAGGTGTGCTTGCGATACCGCAATTTGAAATCTACTTCGGTGGCGGGCGACGCGTGCGTATTGTAGTAGACGACGTTGACACCGTTGGTGTGCCCGCCGCTGGAGTTGACGACGCAGCTGCCGAGCGTGATGCCGAGGTTCGATACGACCTTGGCTGAAACGACGCACGGCGACAGGAGTGCCCCCAGCGTAAACCCCAAGAGGAAAAGGCGGCGCATATGGTTTCTCTCCTTCTGGATGAGCGTGTTATTTTCCGATGCAAAAGCGGGAGAAGATGCCGGCGATTATTTCTTCGGCGGCCACCGGCTCGCTTACATGCCCAAGCGCTGAAAAAGCGCGTCCGAGCTCCGTCGCAGCGAAATCGACCGGTTCGCCCGCAGCGAGCGACTCGAGCGCCTGGCGCAGCGCGCCCAGGGCGTCGTTAACGGCCTCGAACTCGTGCAGCGCCGATAAATGTGGACGCGTCGCGTCGAAACTCGCTTCGCGCCAACCCGCCTGCGCGATCGCTTCGCGCAGCGCCTGCACCGTCGTAGCTTCGCGGACGCTTCCGGCGACAGCTCCCCGATGGCGGCGCGCAAGGGCCGCGTCGGTCCCCAGATCGGCCTTGTTGAGATAGAGAATGCGAGTCTTTTGCGACGTGCGTTCGAGGAGCCGATCGACGTCAGGGCCCGGGGCCTGCGAGCCGTCGATGACCACCAGAGCGATGTCGGCCGCCTCGAGGGCCGCCTGGGTTCGGGCGATTCCGGAGGCCTCCAGGCGGTCGGCATGGCTGCGGATTCCGGCGGTATCGATCAACCGGACCGGGACGCCGTCGATGGCAAGGAGCTCCTCGATCGTGTCGCGGGTGGTTCCGGGGATCTCCGAGACGATCGCCCGCTGCGTGCCCAGCAGGGCGTTGAGCAGCGAAGATTTGCCGGCGTTCGGCGGCCCGACGATCGCCACCGCGAGGCCCTCCCGCAGAACCCGCCCCGCCTCACCGTCCCGTCTCAGGCGCTCGAGCCGCTCGTAAAGCGGAGCGATCCGCTGCGCGAGGTCGACGCGATTGGGTTCGGGTACCTCGTCGGGAAAATCGATCGCTCCCTCGAGCTCTTCGACGACCGCCTTCAGGCCGGCGCGAATTTCCCGAACCTCGCCGCCGACGCCGCTCTCGAGATTTGCCAGCGCCGCGCGCGCCGCGCGCCGGGTCTGGGCTTCGATGAGGTCGGCGACCGCCGCCGCTTCGTGCAGGCCCAGCTTGCCGTTGAAAAAAGCGCGGCGCGTGAACTCCCCCGGCCCGGCGAGGCGGGCTCCGCCCCCGAGCAGGGCGCGAACGACTTCGCGCACGACCACCGGAGACCCATGGGTCTGCAGCTCGAGCAGGTCCTCGCCCGTGTAGCTATGGGGCCTTGGAAAAAGCAGCGCCAAGCCGTGATCCAGCGGTTCGCCGTCCTCATCCAGCAGGGTCGCTCGTGTGGCGATCCGGGGCCGAAGCGGGGACTTGGTACGCACGAATCGCTTCGCCAATCGGTCGACGGCCGGGCCGCTGATGCGGACGATGCTGACGGCGCCGGTTCCGGGCGGCGTCGCGACGGCAACGATCGTCTCGTCAGGTGCCGCCGTCACCTTGCTTCCTCGGACGAGGCGCCCGAGTTCAGCGAGGAAAAATTACGACGCGCCGTTCCGGTTCTTCGCCTTCCGATTCCGTGCGGACCAGCTCCGAATCGGCGAGCGCCAGATGAACGATCTTTCGCTCGGAGGGCAGCATCGGCTCGAGCTTCTGCGGCGTTTTCTCGCGCACGCATCGCTCGAGGGTCGCCAGCGCCAGACTCTTGAGCTGCTCGGCGCGGTGCGCGCGGTAGCCTTCGGCGTCGATCGTATAGTAGTGCCGATTGTTGCGCACGCCGTTATTGAAGGCGTTGTTGAAGACGAGATTGAGGGCTTCGAGCGTGTTGCCGTGGCGCCCGATGAGCATGCCGAGGTGCGGTCCCGCGACCTCCAAATACTCGCCTTCGGGGCGTGAAATGTAGTAAATTTCGGTCGGGCCGCCGCCCATACGTTCCAAGATCTCACGCAACAGCTCCCCGGCCGGCTTCGCCTCGTCCGGCAGCTCGGCGGCCGGCCGCGCCGGCGGGCTGCCGCGCCGGGTATCGCGCCGCCGCGTGCCGCCGCCCGGCTTTCCGCCAATAGTGCGGTCCCGGACGTCGGAGGGCTGCTCCTCGAACTCGAAATCGTCTTCGTACAACATGATTGGTGCTTTCTTACGAGCCTTATTTGTTCTTACGCTTCGACCGCGAGGAACGCGCCGAGCGTTGCGGATTGGATTTTGCGACACCGTTACCGCTCGAGATCGCCTTCGCACCGTTCTCTTTCGGCTTGCCCGCATCTGCTCCGACGCTTTCGGTAATCGGGTGCTCGCTGTCGATGAGCGCGAGCGGTTGATGGTACCGCCTCAGTAAGAAAAACTGCTGTCCCATCGTTAGGATATTGTATGAGAACCAGTACAGGACCATCGCCGACGGCCAGTGATAGCGCCAGCCGAAGAAGCCGAGCATGACCGGAGATATCCAGGCCATGGTGCGCTGCATCTGCGCCTGTTGCGGATCGGTCGCCGGCTGGCTGACGTAGCGGATGCTGAAGTACATCGAGGCCGCGTAGAACAGTATCAAAATGAGGTCGGGAAGCGCGAGACTGGCGGCAAAGACCGGCGTTCCGAAGATCGCCGGGGCGCTCGCCCCTTTGGTAAAGGCGCTGCCGATCCAGAGCCAGTTCTGATTTGCGAACAGACCTTTGTGATTGAGCACGACGTAGTAGACGCTGATGATCACCGGGTACTGGACCGCCATCGGCCAGCAGCCCGCGAGCGGATTAACGCCGTGCTCTTTGTAGAGCGCCATCGTCTCTTGCTGCTGCTTCTGACGATCGTCTTTGTACCGCTCCTGCACGCGTTTGAGCAGCGGCGCAATCTTCTGCATCTTGATGAAGGCTTTGAACTGCGCGGTATTGAGCGGCCAGAAAACGAGGCGGATCAGCGCCGCCAGGATGATCAGACTCCAGCCGAGGTTGCCCACCGGCTTGTCGATCGCCATGACGACCGACGAGAGAAAGTTGACGATGGGATCGAGCCACGACGCCGCGAGAAGAAGGTGCACGCTCTACCTCGGCTCTGCGCCCGGGACGAAGTCGACCCCGCCCGGATTCCAGGGATGGCAGCGGCCCAGCCGCCGAACGGCCAGCCACGCACCCCGCAAAACTCCGTGCTCGCGGATCGCGACCAGCGCGTACTGCGAGCAGCTCGGATAGAAGCGGCAGGCGGGCGGCAGCAGCGGCGAGATCACCAGCTGATAGCCTCGAATCAGCCCCAGGGCGACGCTTCTCACGGGCACTTCTACGCCGGATCCAGGGCGGAAGTTACTTCGGTCTTCAAATCGGCGAAGCTGGCACGAACGGCCGAGGGGCGCGGCACCACGAGCAGGCGCATCGGCCGGCACGATGGGAGCGCTTCGCGGACGATCGCCGACAAACGTCGACGCAGTTTGTTGCGCACCACGGCCTTTCCGATCGCTTTGCTTACCGTGATGCCCACAAGCGAAGTGTCGTCCGCGAGCGAATCACTGCGGTAAATGGTGAGACTCTTGGTCGAAACGCGACGCCCCGCCCGACGCACCCGTGCAAAATCCGCCTGACGGCGAAGACTCGCCAACCGCCGCATCAGACGGTGAGGCGATGGCGTCCCTTCTTCCGGCGGCGCGCGAGTACTTTACGGCCCGCCTTGGTGCTCATGCGTTCCAGAAATCCGTGCACGCGCTTACGCCGGCGATTGTGCGGCTGATACGTCCGCTTCATAACGTCCCTTCGGTGATCGAGTAATGCCCCACACCCTTTGTGGCAGACAGCCCCTGATTATATCCGCCGCGCCGGGTCAGCGCAAGCGCGGCGGCAACCCAGTGAGGGGGACCGCTCCCCGGCGCCGCCGTAACTTGCTGAAGTTTTGAGCCTCTCTAGTATGCAGCCGCCTGCCCGCCGACGAGTCGTCGTAACGGGGCTCGGGGCGGTTACCCCCGTCGGCAACACCCGCGAAGACTTCTGGAGGCGCCTGATTTCGGGAGAATCCGGAATCGCGCCGATCACGGCTTTTGACGCGAGCGACTTCATAACGCGCTTCGCCGGCGAGGTGAAGGACTGGTACCCCGAACAGCTGATCGGGCGTAAAGAGGCGCGGCGCATGGATCGTTTTACGCAGTTCGCCTTTGTAGCGGCGCGCGAGGCGATCGCCGACGCGAAGCTTCCCGACAACCCGGAGTTCAAAGCGCGTGTCGGCGGCGTGATCGGAACCGGCATCGGCGGCATCATCACCTTTTGGCTCAACTCCGACAAAGCCAACGAGAACGAAACGTGGTCGAAGGTCACGCCCTTCTTCATTCCGATGCTCATGGCCAATGCGGCGCCCGCGCACATCTCGATGGCCTACGGGTATCAAGGGCCGTTCTTTGCCGTCGCGAGCGCCTGCGCGAGCGGTAACGACGCGATCGTCACCGCGTACAACACCATCGTCAATGGCGACGCTATCGCGATGATCACCGGCGGCAGCGAGGCGACGGTCTCGCCGCTGGCAATCGGCGGCTTCTGCTCGATGCGCGCGATGTCGACGCGCAACGACGATCCGGCCAAAGCCAGCCGCCCCTTCGATCGTGAGCGAGACGGATTCGTGCTGGGCGAGGGAGCGGGCATTCTCGTGCTCGAGGAGTACGAACACGCACGTGCACGCGGCGCCTCCATCTACTGCGAGCTGCTCGGCTACGGTCAGTCGGCCGACGCCTACGATTTGGTCGCGCCCGATCCCGAGGGCAAGGGCGTCCGCCTTGCGCTCACGCGAGCTTTTGCCGGCGCGAACGTCGCGCCGGAGGACGTCGATTACATCAACGCTCACGGGACCTC
>DATDHW010000047.1:0-8899 GCA_036521375.1 Candidatus Cybelea sp. | reverse complement strand
GATACGATCGCCGTGCCGCAGCGTGTCGTGGATCGCAACTGCTTCCAGAAGCCCGATGACGTCAGCTGGATCGAGGGCGCATTTCTCGAGCCGCTCTCGTGCGTGGTTCATTCAGTCGAACTGCTCGGTGCGCAGGCGGGCTCGGTCGTCGCCGTTTTGGGCACCGGCGGCTTCGGCATCCTGCACGCGCTGCTGCTGCGCGGCCGCGGCGTCGAGGTGCTCCTCTTTGGGCGCAATCCGCGGCGGGCCGCGCTCGCGCGCGAACTCGGCTTGGAGAATTTCGATACGCGCGCGATCGCGATGGGAGAAGTGATCGCGCAGCGCACCGCCGGGCGCGGGGCCGACGCCGTCGTCGAATGCACGGGAAGCGCGCAGATGTGGGAACGGTCGCCGGCGCTCGCACGGCGCGGCGGGCGCGTCTCGTTCTTCGCCGGGCTCCCTTCGGGGACGAACGTGTCGTTCGACGCAGCGCGCCTGCACTACGACGAAGTGCAGCTGGTCGCGCCCTTTCACTTCACCCCGGATGACGTCCGCGCGGCCTACGAGCTGATCTGTTCGCATACCCTCCCGCTGACCGCGCTGATCTCGGGGAGCTATCCGCTCGAACGAATCGCGCAAGCCTTCGAACGGCTCGATCGCGGTGACGCCGTCAAGCTGGTGATCGAACCGTGACCCCCTCGACGATGCGCGCCGCGGTGCTCTACGACGTCGACGATATCCGCATCGAAGAGCGCGACGTTCCCCGGCTGGGGGACGGCGAGCTGCTCGTGCGGACGATGGCCAGCGGAATCTGCAGCGGCGACGTGATGGCCTGGTACATCCGGCGCAAGGCACCGCTCGTGCTCGGGCACGAACCGGCGGGCGTGGTCGCGGAGGTCGCCGGTGAAGCCGCGTTCGCGGTCGGCGACCGCGTCTTCGTGCACCATCACGCGCCGTGCTTCGAATGCCGCGCCTGCCAGCGGGGAGAGCACGTTCAATGTTCCACCTGGCGGGCGACGAAGATCGAACCCGGCGGCCTCGCGCAATACTTCCGCGTCTCGCGCGAGAATCAGCGCGACACGCTCGCCTTGCCCGCAGGCGTCCCGTTTCGCGATGCGGCGCTGGTCGAACCGCTCGCCTGCGTCGTGAAGTCGCTGCGCCGCAGCGGAGTTCGTTCGGGCGATCGCCTGTACGTCATCGGACTGGGGGTGATGGGCCAGCTTCACGTGCTCGCTGCGTCGGCGCTGGGCGTCCAGGTCTACGGCAGCGACTTCTTGGAGGAGCGGCGCGACATAGCGAAAGCCAACGGCGCCGTCGCGTTTCATCCCGATGAGGTCGAGGGGATGCTGCCGGAAGGAGCCGACGCGGTGATCTGCGGACCTGGGAACGTGCCGGCCTTGCACGCTGCCTCGCAAGCGGCCGCCGGCGGAGGAACGATCGTGATGTTTACCCCGTTTCCACCCGACGTCGCGGTGACGCTCGATCCCACGCGGTTTTATTTCGGAGATCTACGACTCGTCGCGAGCTACTCGTGCGGACCGAACGATACACGCGAGGCGCTCTCGCTGATCGAACGCAGTGTCGTGACCGCGGAGAAGGTCGGCGCGAGCTTCGTTGCGCTCGACGACGTGCCGCAGGCGTATCGCGACCTTGCGCAGGCGCGCATCGTCAAGCCGATCGTCTGCTTCGATTGAACCGCCGATGAGCAACGACGACGATACCGTCACAAAGGTCGTGCGCGGGGTGCGGCTCGATCTCACGATTGCGGTTTGCGCACTGCTGATTTCGACACTTGCTGCTGGGGCGTCGTGGTGGCAAGCGCGCGTCATGCAATCGCAGACCCACGTGCTCGAGGAGCAGCTGGGCGCGCAGGTCTGGCCCTACGTCGGCGTTACCGGAGGCGTCAATGGCGATACGGTTACGATCGCCGTGAACAACGACGGATTGGGGCCGGCGGTCATTCGCAGCGTAGCGGCCTTCGTCGACGGCGTGCCGCAGAGCAGCTTCACCGGGGTTCTGCATGCGCTGCTGGGTGAGCACTTGATTGCGCGCAAGCCGCGAGGCGAACGAATTCGGTTGACGATCGACAGCTCCGCACCCGGCTCGGTCGTTCGTCCCGGCCAACAAGGCGTCGGATTTTCGTTGACGAGCAAGCATTTTGCCGGCCCCTTTCTCAAGGGCTACAAGCGGCTGAATTTCCGGGTCTGCTACTGCGCGATTCTGCCGGGAAAATGCTGGCAGCGGGATTCGGCAGCAATCGAAGATCCCAAGCCCGTTGCCTTCTGCCCCATCGTCGCCAAGGATCTGCTTCACGCCTCGGGCGTCGACGAACTGAGCAACCCCAACTTCTAGTCGCGACAGGCTTTTAGCGGACTACGTTTCGAAGCTCTCGGCGTACTGCGGCGGCACTGGTTCGACCGGCAGCACGACGTCATCAGCCCGCGAAGTGGCGCGCGAGGCGACGAACAAGGAGAGCGCATACATCAGTGCAGCGAGCAGCCACGGCGCGCCGATGAGGCCCAACGATCGCCACGGCCCGGCAAACTGGGCGAAAGTTAGTGTGAAGATCGACGGCCCGATCAGCATCGAAAGGCCGCGCACCGAGCCGAGTGCGCCTTGCAGCTCTCCTTGCTCTTCGGGTTTGACGCGGCGCGTCATCAGCGCTTGCGACGAGGCTTGGTACATCGGCAACGAGATGACGATCGCGGCGAATAAGAACGCGTAGCCGTTGTTCACGCCCATCAAGGCGAGGCCCGCTGCGGCGATCGCGAGGCTCGCGAGGAGCACGCGGCGTTCGCCCAGTTTGGCGACGACGGGACGGACCGCCGTTGCTTGATTGATCGCGGAGACGACGCCGACGAGCGTGAGTGTGAGTCCGACGCTTCCCGTGCTCCAGCCGAAGGCGGCGATGCAGTAGATGACCCAGACCGTCGGAAAGATTTCGTGCGCGGTGTAGGTGATGAAGTTCACCCACGTGAGGCCCCAGAGCTCGTGATGCGAGCGCAGCAGTTTCAGACTTCCCACCGGATTGGCGCGCGACCACTCGATTCGCGGCGTGCGCCGCTGCGCGGGCAGCGATTCCGGCAGCACGAAGATACCGTAGAGGGTGTTGATCAGTGCGAACGCGGCGGCCGCCCAGAACGTCAAGCGCGGGTTGATCGTTCCGACGAGGCCGCCGATCGCCGGACCGAGCACGAATCCCAAACCAAAGGCGCTGCCGACCATGCCGAAGGCAGCGGCGCGCTTCTCGGGCGGCGTGACGTCGGCGATGTACGCGCTTGCCGTCGACATGTTCGACGATGCGAGGCCGGAGAGCAGGCGGCCGGCGAAGAGCCACCAAAGATTTGGCGCCAACGCCATGATCGCATAATCGACGACGCCGACCGCGTTCGATATCAAGATAACCGGGCGGCGTCCGATGCGATCTGAGAGCATGCCCAGCAACGGCGAGCAGAAGAACTGCATCAGCGCCCAGGCGGTCGCGAAGAGGCCGATGATCTCGGCGGCGTGCCCGTAGTTGTTGCCGACGAAACCGGCGATCAGCTTGGGTAGCACCGGGCCGATCATGCCGAACGTCAACATGTCGATCAGAACGGTGACGAAGATGAAGATCGTCGCGGCGCTGCGCGGGCCGCTCCTACGCTGCATAGATCCTCGCAAGCCAGCGATCGACCGCGCGATCGATGCGCGCGCGATCGTGCGTCGCGAGCAGATCGAGCAAGAACCCGCGGAAACCGGCGATCAAGATCGTCGCCAGCGTCTGCGCCTCTTTTGGCCCCCAGCCGGGAACTTGGGCGCAGCTCTCGAGCGCGCGCAGCCACCCGTTCACCGAGCTGTCGAGATAGCCGGGAAAACGTTTGCGGTCTTGCAGCGCGAGCACGTAGACTTCAAAGGAGAGCCGCGTAACGGCCTCCCACTGGGGTTTGCTCCACTCGCGCCAGAGCGTGCGCGCCAGTTCGCCTGGCGCCACATCGGCAAGCTTGAGGTTGGACATCATCGCCTGTTGGCGAGCGCGCGCTTCCCGCACGATCTCGACAACTAGATTCTCCTTCGATTCGAAATAATGGAGCAGGACGCGGGGGCTCGAGCCGACGGCCTTTGCCAGCGGACGCAGCGAGAGCTCGGCCAACCCATGACGGCAGACGTAATCCACCGCACGGTCGAGCAGTTCGGCGCGCCGGGCTTCGTCCGGGGTTCTCGACACCGGCTATCCTAGCATACTTGAAACAGTCGTTTCAAGTATTAGCGAAGGCTAATTCGGCAGATTATTGGGAATCGTCGTGAAACCGCCCGGATACCCGCTCGTGTAGGTTCGGTCTCGCCGCACGTCGGGGAACGTTCGCTTATCGATGCACGAATAAGCGTGGCAAATTCGCTTGTTCCACCGGGCGGTGCGCAGCTCCGGAAACGTATCGCCGAAGAGTATTGCGGTTGCCGTCGAGTCGAAGCGAAACTGCCCCGGACAGTTCGCATTTAGATTTCGAACGTGCTCGATCTTGGATCCATAGGGACGGCGGTAGACGGTCATTCGTCCTTCCCGGCCGCCGGCGCAGTAGACGTTATCGACGACGACCAGATTATCGTTGTTCGGATCGACGCCGATGCCTGTAGGATATCCCACTTCGGGGCGCAGCGGCAGCTGCGTGCAGCCGGTCGAGCCGACCGGGTACTCGATCACGACTGCCGAGCTGTTTGGCGAGAAGCCGTTGACGAATACGTCGGACTCATTGTCGACCGCGACCGCGTAGCCATACTCCATTCCCGAACACGTCAATTGGTAGGCTTGTCCGGAGCCGGCCGGATAGACGGTCACGCCGCTGCGGGTAAGAGCGTACAACGTGCCCGTCTTGTCGATCGCGAGATCCAAGGGGGTTCCGTAGGGAATGGCGAGGCTGCCCGTCGCCTTCGTGTCGACGTTGTACGTCGTAATGCCCGGGGGTTGCGAGCTTGCGACGTAGAGCTGATCGCCATTTGCCACCATGGCGGGAGAATACTCGATTCCCAACGAGTGCGAGAGCCAGTGCGCGTTGGCGCTCCCTCCGCGGTGCAGCGGCCAATACTCCAGGCGTCCGGTCTCGTCATCGAGCGCGATGAGCGCCGGCGTCGTAAGGATTCGGTGAGCGGATGCGGCAACGCCGGGCGAACCGGCCAGTCTCGGGACGGAGGGCGCCGCAAAGTTTGAGCCGGTTCCGTTGAGCGCACACCCGGCAAGGATCGATGCCCCGGCGACCGCGGCGCCGAGCAGTAGGCGAGTCAGCATAGTCATTCGTACCGTTCTCTTCTCAAAGAATAGCTCTAGTTTGGCAGGGCACTCGGAATGAGGGTGAAGCCGCCGAGATAGGCGCTGTAGTCCTCGTAGGCGCCGTGCCCTTTTCCGTCGGGATAGGTCCGCACGTCGATGAGCGGATAGCTTTCGTCGATGGTCGAGTCGGAGACGTAGATATGGGTCGAGGTGGCATCGAGCCGGAAGCCTCCGGCGCAGTCACCAGCGTGGAGATGATGCGTGGTCGACGTTGCATTTGCATACGGCTTGGGATAGATCGTCATCCGTCCTTCATCGCCGCCGGCACAGTAGCCGGGATTATCGATGAGGATGAGGTCGTCGGTCTTTGGATCGATACCGATTCCGCCCGGATCGCTCTTGCGCCCGAGATGCAGCTTGACGCAGCTATTGGACGAGCCGGCGGGTACTTCGAGGACGCCGGTAAAGCTTCCGTATCCGGTCTCGACGAAAACGTCGCTTTCGTCATCGACCGCGACCGAGAACGGCTCGCTGCCGCTAAGCTCTTTGCACGTAATTTCGTACGGCTGTGACGATCCCTGTGGGAAAACGCCGACCTCATGCGCGCTCAGCGCGTAGACCGTGCCCGATTTGCCGACCGCGACGTGCGAGGGAGAACCGAACGTGTCCGGCAGTGTGGTCTCCCTCTTCGTCTTGACGTTGTACTCGATGAGCTCCGCGGGTGCGTAACTTGCAATGATGACGAGGTTGCCGTTTGACGCCATGGCGTTGGCTTGATAGGTCCCGAGGTTGCCGGTCAGCGTGATCGGCGGGCCGCCCGGGCCATTCTCGATAGGCCAATACAGCAGATCGCCGGTGAGCTGATCGATCGAGATGAGCGCGGGGCGTTTGAGACGGACATCTCGTGTGAGCGCGGCGTTCGCCCGAACGGCCGGCCGGCTCGACTGCGGTGCACCGGCGATCGGGCTTGCGCCGCCGCACGCGGTGCCCGAGAGCAGAAGCAGCGCCGCTAGAGCCCTAATTCGGCAAGGCACTGGGAATGAGGGTGAAGCCGCCGGTATAGGCGCTATAGTCGGCGTAGGATTCGGTGCCGCTCCCCGATGGATACGATCGGACGTCGATGAGCGGGTAGCTCTCGTCGACCGTCTCGTCGGAGATGTAGATGTGTGTCGAGCGTGCATCTAAACGGAAACCTCCGGCGCAGTAATTTGCATAAAAAGTATGACGTTTCGCCGTGCCGCCGGCGTATGGTTTGGGATAGATGGTTAACCGCCCTACATAGCTGCAGAGTATTCCGGGATTGTCGACGACGATCAGGTCGTCGGTCTTCGGATCGATGCCGATTCCGCCCAAGTTGCTTGGCTTCTCTAGGTCGAGCTTGACGCAAGCGCCGGGCGAGCCGGCGGGAAGTTCGAAGATGCCGGTCGAGCCGGCTCGAGCGGACGCAACGAAGACGTCGCTCTCGTCGTCGACGGCAATCGAGAGTGCTTGCGCGCCGCGCAACTCCTTGCACCCGATCTTAAATGGCTGCGAGGATCCGGTTGGAAAGACGCCGATCTCGTGCCGGCTGAGTGCGTAGACGGTACCGGCCCTGTCGACCGCGACGTGGTTCGGCGCGCCGAACGGATCCGCCACGGTCGTTTCCACCTTGGTCTTGATGTTGTATTCGATGATCTCGGGCGGCGCGTGGCTGGCGACGATGACGACGTCACCGTTTGACACCATGGCGTTGGCGTTATACGTCCCAAGGTTTCCGGTCAGCGTGATCGGCGTACCGCTGGGGCCGTCTTTGATCTCCCAGTACACGAGATCACCCGAAAGCTCATCGATGGCGATCAGCGCCGGCTTTCCAAGATGGGGACCCGTCTGCGTGCGCGATGAGGAGTGCGACGATGCGTTCGTCGCCGGGTTCGGCGGGGTGCCTGCACCCCCGCACGCCGCTGCCAGCAAAGGAACGGCCGCAACCAAAAACTGCAGCCGCGATGCGAAGCTCCGCATGATTTACACCCTCCTTGAGCCGAGCATTTGATGCCATTGGTTAATAACCCTGGTTAACTTTTGCGCGCGTAATGTTTCTTGACCCACCTAGCCCACCGCGAGCTGGGCATCCCGTTATAGCTCTTGATGAGCACGCCGCAGCCGCCCCACGTGTCCCAGGTCCAGGCTTCGTAGCCGACGCCGTGCGCGTCGGCCCAAGCCATGAACTGGGAAATGTACGTCGGTCCGCAGCCCGCGCCGCCGTACGCCTCGCCGGTCTCGGCAAAGATCATCGGCACGACTCTCGTGATCGGTCGCATGCTGGAGTCGAAGCAGGCCGTTGAATCGCAGCTATCGTTGCCGAACACCTGCGCCTCTGCGATCGTCTGGTGGTCGGGATCGGGGGGTCGCGATTTTAGCCAGGTCGATCCGTCGAACTCCTGGCCGTTGATCTTGCCGCAAGCGTTCGCGAAATTAATGCACGGGAGCGAAATGATGCCGTGATAACCGGCCGCGCGCATATCCTGTACGGCTTGCTTCATGGGTGCGGTCCGGTAGAAGCGATCGTACGGACCGAACTTTGCCTCATCGTCGCAGCCTTTGCGCATGAAGCACGCCCAGCCGGCGGTCGTTTCGCCCCACGGTGCCAGAATAACGTTCGGATCGTTCTTGAAGACGGAGGCCATGCTCGACCACATCGCCGGCGAGTGATCCTCGTCCGGGGCGGCGGATTCGTAGGTGGCCTTGTACTTTCCCGGCGCGCCGTAAGCCAGCGAGAGCTCCGCATACATACCGTAGCGGTGCAGCAAGTTCACGTAGTCGACGATCGCCTTGCGATAGTTTTTACCCGCGTACCGCGGCTTGATGCCGTTGATCGCCAGCCAGCAGTCCTCATTGAGCAGTACGCGTACGACGTTGACGTGCCAGGCCGTCATCGCTTCGATCGACGCGGCGTTGCTGAGTCCGTCGAAGATGCCCCAGCCTTGGACGCAGGCGTATTCGCTTCCGGATCGGTTGACGCCGCGAAGGTGCACGACGTTGTTGGAATCATCGACCAGTTCGTTGCCGGAGACGCGCAGGCCGCTCAACCCCGCTCCTGCCGCACTGCCCGCTGCCCCGGCGGTTATCGGCAGCGCTCCACCGCCCGGGTGCGAGCAGCCGGCCAGCGAGATCGCAACAACAGAAGCGAGAAGAAGTACGCGCATCGCGGCCACCTCAGTTCGGAAGCGTATTCGGGATCGTCGTAACGGCGCGGGCACATCCAGCGGTGTACATGCTGTGGCCGCGTGCGCTGGGATAGAGGCGCTGATCCACCCACAGCAATCCGCAGGCGTGGACGCCGCCATGAGTGCGCAGCCCCGAGTAACCGTCGAGAACGAGAAGATGTGACGAGGTTGCGTCGAGACGGAATCCGGCGGGGCAGCTTGCGTGCAGCCGATGGCGCGCGAGGATCCTGGGGCCGTACGGCCGCTGATAGATGGTTATCCGGCCTTCGTCGCCGCCGGCGCACCCGGCCCCATCCTCGATGATGAGGTCGTCGGTCTTCGGGTCGACCCCAACGCCGACGCCCTGATCCTGCTCCGGCCTCTTGAGCGCTAGCTTCGTGCATCTCGATGTGCCGGCCGCGTACTCGACGACTTTGGGAGGATTGCGCGGGCCCCAACCGTTGACGAAGACGTCGCCCTCGTCGTCGACGGCGAT